>CANQRU010000029.1 GCA_947626395.1 uncultured Lachnospiraceae bacterium
CGAAAATGATAACTGAGCCCGTTTTTATTTTCACCAATGATTTTCAGGCCAAGATGCTCTAATATGCCATGCGCCTTGCGATTCTGTTTATCTGAGTATGCTTCAACCCAAAGCGTATCCGGCGGAATGATCTCAAATAAATAAGAATACAACTGACGGAACAGACCTTTGCCCTGATAGCTTTTTTGAAATTGGATCTCACACATCATAAAGGTTGATGAATACAAAGAATACTCAAAATACCCGACGATTTCGGCAGCATGATAGATTAACACAATTCTGTATGTTTCATCTTGAATCGACGGCGTAACTGCGTTAAGCCAACAGTGAAGATCATATTGATAATCATTTCCGGTTGGCGCAATCAAGCTCATATTGGAATGCAGTATCTGAAAAAGGATCGGTAGAACATTGTCTGCTTCATTTTTTTCAAGAATACGAAACGATATCATATCCATTGATCATCTACCCTCCCTTTCCATCTTTTTCCTGACAATAAACGCCGTATATTTCAACCCGACGTCGACTCCATATCTGGAAGCGGCTTCTCCCAATTCGTTGTCGTCAGCCTGTAAGCTGCGATATTCAAAAACCTTTTCGTAAACGATCTCAAAGCCGTTATTGAGGAATCTGTCCTTCCAGGGCGTCTGATTTTCGAGAAAAATACTCCACGGCTTACGGCCCCATTTTTCAAACAGATCCAAAATCGCTCCGATATCTGCCCACTCGTTTTCCACAGTGTAAAATACGCCGTCCGCAGCAAGCGTTCTCCGTATTTCTGCGAGCGCCGAAGCATAACCGCTTTCGCCGCTGCGCGAGCTTGAAATGCCGATGAAGCTGCTGTATGCCTTAACGCTGTCCGTCTTAAATGGAATATCAAATATCGAAAACTGCGCGAAGTTCAGCTTATCGCATTCTTCGCCCGCGTCAAGATACTTCTTCCACTCGCTTAAAACAAAGGGATTCGCGTCGGTCGCAAGGCAGGGAAATGCCGGGCTGAGCTGCCTGATCGACGGAATAAATCCCATTCCGGGACCGCAGGCCAGATCGATCACATATTCCCTGCTGCTTAGCATATCATCAAGCATATGCCGGGAAGCGCTGTTTTCCAAGAGCCTTTTGCTTTTCCATGAACGGGCAAATTCGCCGCTTCTCCATTTATCAAAATCACTTTTGTCAAAGCAGTCTCCGTCGTTCTCATTTCCGAAATAATAAATGCCGTTTTCTTCTTTAGGAGGTTTGTAAAATAAAATCTGCGTAAAAATACTTTCCATCGGCCGATCTTCTATCCTTCCGTTTTAATCTGAATCGTATCATCCAGAAATACCAGTTTCCCTGATTCAACCATCTCATCCTGCATAGAAACCCGCTTTTCGACAACAAGGGAGTCTTCTTGCATATTGAAAACATAATCAAAATTACCACGATCCGAAAGTTCGTAACTCGCGCCGTCGGCATAATCGTAAATAAGGATCCGGTTATCGATTATTCCTGAACCAAAGCTTATCGTTGAACATATCTCCGGATTTCCGTCGCCGGTCAAGTCATAGAAATAAATGCTCCATATTGGCATTCCGGTATAAAGTATAGCTGTTTCTTCCTCAGTCACAGCTTCCAGATATTCGTAATGACAACGGAAGGTAACTCCAGGAAATGCGTCCAGATGATACTCTCTGACGTCGTCCGTAACAGTTTCATCTCCGTGAAGACAGTCAAACCACTTGATTACACCGTCAGAATCTGAGGGTTCAGCGCTCTCAGATACAGGCGCTTTCTTACAGCCTGCCAATGACATTGAAAGTGCGAAACAAATTATGACGGCGATGATCTTTCTCACGGCATCTCCTTTCAGTTCTTTCAATCAAACTTCGCATATTCCGCCAGCTCATACGCCCGTTCGCGGGTCAGCTCCGCCGCCTTGCTGTTCATCACCAGGCTCTGCATGGAACCGCCTTCGTATTCGGCGCCGGCTTCCTTAATCGCCGCTTCCTTCCCGGTGATCCAGGCCCGTTCTTCCACTGTCAGCTGATCCATAAGCTCCGGATTCAGATTCGCTTTCATGATCCCCCAGATCACATTCAGTGTATCATCCCAGACCTGATAGATCTGCCCGGATATCTCGTTCATATCCGCCTGCGACGCCGCTTTCTGAAGTTCTGCTTCCAGATCAGCCGCCTGCTCCTCGGTCGCGGCGATCTCCGCGGCGATCCGGTCATATACCGACGCATACTCCTGATACAGATAGCTGGAGAATCCATCGCCCTCAGCCTCATTATAAAGGCCGTAGAACCCCAGGGTATCGCCCTGTATATCCCAGTGAACCCAGTTTACGTAATCTTCGGGCAGATCGGCCACCCGCGATTCCGGCAGATACAGATAAAGATCCTTTGCGCCGTCCAGGCCATAAGCCTCCGTATAGATGTAGTGGATCTGTTCCTCGGTGTTGATCTCCTCTCCGATTCCGTAAGGGTACTCGATCGACTCGATCTGAAATACATACGTGGTCTCATTCACCATCTCCGGCTCCGTAAATTTCCCGGAAAAATCGCAGTAATACAGGGTTCCATTGGAATAACCCTCCCCCGTATCTCCCATATCCGCGTCCTGATAATGACCGTCAAAGGTTCCGTCCGCGTGGATATCCATCGCCGTGTACCAGGCTCCCGCGCCGCTGCTGAAATAGAACTCCCATCCCGCCACGTCCGCGAACGGGAATGAGCCTGCATCCTCCGCGGTCATCTTTCCGTCCGTTACATCAGCGGCATCGCCGTCAGCCGCCGGCTGTCCCGCCGCATCCCCGGCAGACGGCTGACTATCAGACTGTCCGCCTTCCTGCGGCACAGTACTGTCGGCCGGAATATCACCGGCAGGTGTCTGAACGCCGTCCTCCTCCTCCGCAGACTGCTTTTCGGCTGCTTCAGTCTGCGCCTGCGTCTCCGCTCCTGTCAGTTCGGAAGATACCTCGATCCGTTCATAAGTATTTCCGCATCCGGCAAGACTTCCCAGAAGCAAAGTTCCCGCGATAACCGACAATATTTTTCTCATAATTTTCTCCATTCCGTCCAAGCATCTCCAATTCTGCCCGGACATTCTCCGCCAACGCCAGACAGACCGCTACTCTCTGGAACTATCATAGCATATTACCGGCAGAAATTTTTTTCTTTTTCCTTAAATTTTATCAAAACCTTCTGTCAAAAAACCGCGCTTATCGGGAACCGTAATATCAGTGCCGATAAGCGCGGAAATTTGCCTGCGGTGCGTTTATGTCTGTACCCTTTGCCGTACGAAAAGCACCCGGCGGCTTAAGTCGCCGCGAACTGGCTGTTATAAAGCCGGGCGTAGAACCCGCCGCGCGCCAGCAGTTCCTCGTGCTTCCCCTGCTCGACGATGCGGCCGTCCCGCATGACCAGGATCACATCCGCCTCGCGGATCGTGGACAGTCGGTGGGCGACGATGAAGCTGGTACGCCCCTCCATCATCTTGGCAAATGCTTTCTGGATCCGGATCTCGGTCCGCGTATCGATGGAGGACGTGGCCTCGTCCAGGATCAGCATCGGCGGCAGGCACAGCATCACGCGAGCGATACACAGCAGCTGCTTCTGCCCCTGGGACAGATTGCCGCCGTCCTCGGAGATCACCGTGTCATAGCCCTGCGGCATACGCCGGATAAAGGAATGGGCGTGGGCTTCTTTCGCCGCCCGGATCACCTCTTCCTCCGTGGCGTCCGGCTTGCCGTAAGCGATATTCTCCCGGATCGTGCCGGATTTGAGCCAGGTCTCCTGCAGAACCATGCCGTAATTGGCCCGCAGACTTCTTCTGGTCATCCTGCGAATATCGTGTCCGTCCACCCGTACCGCGCCGGAGTCTGCATCGTAGAAACGCATCAGCAGGTTGATGACCGTGCTCTTGCCGCAGCCGGTGGGACCGACGATGGCGATCCGCTGGCCCGGCTTCACGTCCAGGTTGAAATTCTCGATCAGCTTCACATCGCTCCGATAGGAGAAATACACATGATCCATTGCCACGCTTCCGTCCGCCTGCTGAAGCTCCACTGCGTCCGCGGGCTCCGGCGAAAGCGGCTCCTCGTCGATCAGTTCAAAGACCCGCGCGGCGGAAGCAAGCGCGTTCTGCAGCTCCGTCACCACGCCGGAGATCTCATTGAACGGCTTCGTGTACTGATTGGCGTAGCTTAAGAAAATGGACAGCTGTCCCACGGACAAAAGGCCCCGCACCGCCGCCAGCGCGCCCACGACGCCGACGCTGGCGTAGACCACGCTGTTGACGAACCGGGTGCACGGATTGGTGATCGAAGAGAAAAAGGTGGCGCGAAGGCTGTAGCCCCGAAGCCTCTCATTGATCTCCTCGAACTGCTCCTGGGCCTCGTCCTCATGGCCGAAGGCCTGGACGATCTTCTGATTGCCCAGCATCTCGTCCACCAGCGACGTCAGCTCTCCTCTGGTCTCCGACTGTTTCCGGAACATGACGTAAGTCCTCTTCGCGATGTAACTGGCCACCACAAGGGAAACCGGCGTCACGAAGACAACGACGATCGCGATGCGGTAATTGATGACGAACATGAACCCCAGCGTCCCCAGGATCGTGATCACGCCGGTGAACAGCTGCGTAAAGCCCATCAGAAGTCCTTCGGAGAACTGGTCGATGTCCGCGATGATGCGGCTGATCACATCTCCCGACGGATGGGAATCGATATAGCGCAGAGGCAGCACCTCCAGATGGCCGAATGCCCTCGTGCGGATATCCTTGACCACCTGATAGGTGATCCGGTTATTGATATGGTTCATCAGCCACTGGGCGGCGCCGGTTACGGCTACTACCACCGCCATCCGGTACAGGATAGTCCTGATACCGGCGAAATCCACATTGCCCGGCGCGATGATCAGGTCCACGGCGTCGCCCACCAGGATCGGCGCGTAGAGCGTGGCGGCCACGGTGACGCCCGCCAACAGAAGCGACACCAGCACCCACCATTTATAATTGCCGATATAGGCAAGAACGCGTTTGATCGTGGAACGATGCTGAAGCAGCTGCGCGGACGCCCTGCTTTTGGCTGGCTTCTGCGCCTTTTCCGCGTCTGTTTCTTTCTTAGACAACTTTTGCGTCTTGACCGCATCTGTTTCTTTCACAGTCGGCTTCTGTAATTGGTCGTTCTTCTCAGCCATGCGCCCTCACCTCCTTCTCCGACAGCTGGGACAGGCAGATCTCCCGGTAGACCTCGCAGGTATCGAAGAGTTCCTCGTGGGTTCCCTGCCCTACTAACTGCCCGTCGTCCAATACCAATATCTTATCCGCGTTCCGGATCGTGGTCGCCCGCTGCGATACCAGGAACACAGTCATATTCTTCGTATTCTCCCGGATCGCCTTCCGAAGCGCCGCGTCTGTCGCGAAATCCAGAGCCGACGCGCTGTCGTCCAGGATCAGGATCTCCGGCCGGCGCACCAGGGCGCGGGCAATGGTCAGGCGCTGGCGCTGGCCGCCGGACAGATTCCGGCCGCCCTGTTCTACAGGCAGATCCAGTCCCTGTTCTTTGGAATCCACGAACTCCCTGGCCTGAGCAATGTCAAGCGCCCGGTAGATCTCCTCGTCCGTGGCGTCCGCCTTGCCCCAGAGCATATTTTCACGGAGCGTCCCTTTGAAAAGCACGGCCTTCTGCGGCACCACGCCGATCCTGTCCCGCAGCTGCCCGACCGGATAATCGCGCACATCCGTGCCGTCGATCCGGACAGATCCATTTGTCACATCATAGAAACGCGGGATCAGGTTCACCAGCGTCGATTTGCCGGAACCGGTACCGCCGATAACGCCGATGGTCTGGCCGCTCATGGCGGTGAAGCTGATATCGGACAGGGACGCCTCCTGCGCGCCTGCGTAGCAGAAATCCATGTTGGTAAATTCTACTTTCGGAACCGCGGCCGGTACTCCAGCGGCCTTCCCGGACTCTGCCGAAGTCCTATCTCGTCCTTCAGCATCTGCAGCGGAAATATCCGCACTTACGCGGGCCTTCTCCGCTTCCGTCACGATCTTTCCATGGTTCTGCTCCTTAATACTCCCCTCCACGTCAAACACCGCGCTGATGCGGTTGGCGCAGGCCAGAGACTTGGAGATCGTAATGATCAGGTTCGCCAGTTTGACCAGTTCCACCAGGATCTGCGACATATAATTGACAAGAGCCACCACCTCGCCCTGGGTGATGATTCCCTCGTCCACCTCCCACGCGCCGGTCCAGACCAGCACGATGGTCGCAGCGTTCACAATAATATAAGTCGCCGGATTCATAAGCGCCGATACCTTTCCCACAAAGACCTGGGAACGGACCAGCAGATCATTTTCCTCGTCAAATTTCTTAATCTCGTCCGGCTGCCGGTTAAAGGCGCGCACGACTCGCGCGCCCAGAAGGTTTTCTCGGGTCGTCAAAAGCACCCGGTCCAGCTGCCGCTGCACCTTCTTATAGAGCGGCATACTCACGAGCAGCACGCCGAAGACTACCACCGACAGAAGCGGAATCGCCACGACGAAGATCATCGCCGCCCGCACATTGACCGTGAACGCCATGACCATGGCGCCGAACACGATAAACGGCGAACGCAGGAAAAGCCGCAGGACCAGATTCACGCCGGACTGCACCTGATTGATATCGCTGGTGATCCGGGTGATCAGCGTCGAAGTTCCGATGGTATCGATCTCCCGATAGGACAGGCTGTTGATATGCTTAAACAGTTCGTTGCGCACCGCCGTCCCGAAGCCCGCCGCCGCCTTTGCGGAGAAATACTGGGCTGTCAGCGAGAAGGCCAGGCCGATCAGTCCCAGCAGGACCAGCACGCCTCCCATTTTCAGGATCTGGCCGGTATCCCGGTTATGGATGCCCACATCGATGATCTGCGCCATGACAAGAGGCACCAGCAAGTCGAACATGGCCTCCGTCATTTTCAGAAGCGGAGCCAGGATACTCTCCAGTTTATACTTTTTCAGGTACTTCAGCAGTTTCCACATAAAAACCTCCGCAGGGGTATTTTCACAAATTCCTCTGCGGAGATTATACCAAATATTCCGGATATTACAAGGCAAAACTGCCTTTTCACGTCAGGTTTCGCGTTATTTCATTCTTAGTTCTTTCAAATTCACTTTCGAAACGTCAGCACATCCTATAGCCTTCGCTTAATCTTCTACATCAAAATTCTCCAGCAGCGTCTTCTTCCTCTCCGGCCGGTTGTCGCCGTGGCGAACCATGGACATGGTCACCATCGCCATCACCGTGAAGACGCAGGCATAGGGGAACAGCGTCCGGTACGAAACGTACTGCAGAAACGCCCCCGACAAAATCGGCGTGAAGATCTGGGCCGACATGGAAAATGTATAGTAAAGGCCGGTGTATTTGCCCACATCGCCCGCCTTGCACATCTCCACAACCATCGGCAGCGAGTTGACGCTGACCGCCGCCCAGCCCATGCCGATCAGCACGAAACCGACATTGATCGCCGGATGGAACTCCTGAAAGAAGATCGCCGCGAAGAAGCTGATGAACATCAGCGCAAGCCCGCCCAGGATACACACCTTCCTGCCGAATTTCGCGGAAATGATCCCGATCGGGATGTAGCCGATGATCGCGGAAACCGTCGCCACCATCAGGCAGTTGGCGAAGCCTCCGCCCGCCATTCCCCACACCACACGGGCGTAGCGGGAAAATGCAGTCGTGACCGCGTTGTACGCCATAAACCATAGAAAGATCGACAGAAGGATCATCACCAGACTGCGGCGCACATCCGGAGCGAGGCGGGTGCGGCCCGCGGCAGCGTCTGATGTACGGGCCTCTGCCGGAGAAATTACATCCTCCGGCTCCGCATCCCCGTCCTCGATCAGAACTTCCGCCGCCAGTTTCTTCTCCCGGATCGTACAGACCAGCACGACTACCGCCAGCACCATGATAAACGCCACGCCCAGGAATACCGGCGTATAATCCGATTTTCCATCGTCCTTCAGCAGCACGCTGATCAGGATCAGCGTATAGACGCCGCCGATGGCTCCCATCAGATTAATGATGGCGTTGGCCTGGCTTCGCAGCGGCTTCGGCGTCAGGTCCGGCATCAGCGCCACCGCCGGCGACCGATAGAGTCCCATGGCGATCAGCAGGAACAGAAGACTTCCGACAAAAAGTCCAAGATTCCCCAGATTATCCGCCAGAGGCAGAAGCATCATAAACGCCACGGCCAGCGCCGTGCCGACCACGATAAACGGCGTCCGCCTGCCGAACCGCGTGTCCGCCTTATCCGAAAGCGAACCGAGAAGCGGCAGCAGGAACACGGCCAGCACGTTGTCGGCGGCCATGATCATGCCGGTGATCGTCTCGTTCAGATGAAACGTCCCCTGCAGGATCAGCGGAACGATATTGTCGTACATCTGCCAGAAAGCCGAGATCGACAGAAACGCCAGTCCGATAAAAAATGTTCTTTTGTAATTCAGTTTCATTTGCACCCTCTCCTAAATATACCCGTACCAAGTTGCTTTGCTGCATTTTCCCGGCCATTCCCCTGCCGGTTTTTTCCTTCTGCCCGGTCATTCCCCCTTTGTTCTACTCATATTTCTTCGCCATCCACACGATCGGCACAAAGATAAATAGACATGCCGCCAGCACCACGATCATCTGTACTGCGATAGCCACCGGCGACGCCCCTTCGCTCATCCACGGTCCCGCGAATCGGTAGATCAGCCAGAACACCGGCGGATAGCCGACCGCCACGCTCAGGATCTCCGCCCGCAGCGCGTCCACGATATGGGGCCAATTCCGGTTATTGAAATAGATACCCGGTACGGATATCTTAAACGCGCCCTGCTGGACAAAACTAATCTTGTTCTCATCGTAATAAGCCGGAAGCCGCGGCTCCATCCGGAAACAGGCCCAGGCTCCGAAAAGCAGCATCAGCCCGCAGACGAGGAACACGCTGCTGGACATCTCCGTAATCGGCACGCCGATTCCAATTAGTACCGCGATCTCTCCAAGCACCGCTCCGAAGCAGCACCAGTAACGGTGTTTCCAGACGCCCTTCTTATTCTCCCACGCTTTCTGCTGTTCCGCGCTCATACCGACGGAATAGGTCACCAGTTCTTCCACCTCATGAATGCCCATCTGCCGGTCCGCCGCCAGCCGCTCGCCCTTTAAGAGTTCTGTGACCGTCACTCCCAGCGTCTCCGCCAGCGGGAGTAAGAGCGACACGTTGGGCATGCTCAAGCCCCGCTCCCATTTGCTCACCGCCTTGTCCGACACGTACAGCCGGTCCGCCAACTCCTTCTGAGTCATGTCCTTCTCTTTCCGCAGCTGCGTGATAAACGCGCCGAACCGTTCATTTTCATTCTGATACATATTGGCCACCTCCTTTAATTTTATGGCCTCAATGTAGCAATTCCGGGCCGGAGACGCAACCGACTGTCGGTAGAACCCGACCAAAAACACTTAGATAGCGGGAAATTCAGCCCCTAATTAACATCATGGGTTTCTCCGCCTCTCCCTCTCGATCTTCTCCTCCGAGTCTTCCTTCGCAAGCTGGCGCACCTTCCGGAAGAACTCTGAAAACTGAGTCTCTTTCTGCCCGTAATCCAGGTTCAGCTGATATTCTAACGGGATCCATGTGGAAATGTCAGCCTCATTGTGCTGGATCACCGCCTCCAGCTTGTCAAGCGCCTTATAGATCTTTGCCTCCATGCTCTCCATGGCGTTCATTTCCGCAAAAAGCGCCCCTACCTGTTCCCGGTAGCCTTCCGGCAGCGACCGGATCCACGCATCCACCTGACGCGCCTCTTCGCTCTCGTCCGCGTTCGTCTTCTCAAACGCCGGGATATCGCCGGTAAACGCCTCACCCATATCGTGGAACAGGCACATTTCCATGACCCGCACCATATCCGCCTCCGGGAACTCGTCCCGGCAGAAATACGCCATCATCAGCAGATGATAGGTATGCTCGGCCACGCTCTCATGCCGCCCGCCGGCGGTCCAGGAATGCCTGGTCATATCCTTTAAGCGGCCTGTCGTCCGCATGATGTCGATAAATGTACGCGCGTCCATTTGAAAGCTCTCCCTGTCCGTCATAATCTGTTCTGTCCGGCGATCCATGCTTCACGAGTCGCATATTCAGGCTTTCTCCGCCGCCTTCGCCGCCATCCCAAAGATCACAAATCCCACCGCGAACAGTATCGCCAGCATCCCCACGCCGCTGGACGGATTCTGCGTCAACTGGGTCATAGCGCCCACCAGCGCCGTGCCGATAAACGCCGCGCCCTTGCCGCAGATATCAAAGATCCCGAAGAACTCCCCCGACTTCTCCGGCGGGATGATCTTCGCGAAATAGGACCGCGACAGCGCCTGGATGCCGCCCTGGAACATTCCGACGCACACTGCCAGGAACCAGAACTCCCACTGCCTGTCCAGCTGGATCGCAAACAGCGCGATCAGGAAATAGCAGAAGATACAAAGCTTGATCAGATTCGTATTCTTATATCTCTTCGCCGCCCAGCCGAACAGGATCGCGAACGGGAACGCCACGATCTGCGTCACCAACAATGCCAGCAGAAGCCCCGTCGTATCCAGCCCGATGGCGCTGCCATAAGCCGTCGCCATGTCGATGATCGTATAGACGCCGTCGATATAGAAGAAGAACGCCAGAAGGAACAGCCAGATCGGCTTATGTCCTTTCAGATCCTTAAAGACTCTTCCCAGCCGGGCAAAACTCTCCCGCACCGGATGGGACTGTTTCTTCACGCCGTGCCTCTGCTTGAAATTCCGAAGGAGCGGAACCGTCACCCCCAGCCACCAGAATGCGTTGATAAAGAACGCGATCGCCATGGCTGTTCCCATACTGATGCCCAGGGTTTCATTTCCCAGTACGAACAGAAGGCTTATGATAAATGGAATACAGCTTCCGATATAGCCCCACGCGTATCCGGACGACGACACCTGATCCATCCGGTCCGGCTCCGTCACGTCCGAAAGCATGGAATCATAAAACACGAGGCTCGCCGCATAGCCCACCCTGGCGATGACAAAGATCGCCAGGAACACGATCCACGGTACCGGCAGCGACATGGCCGCGCAGCCGATGACGCCGACCATCATGCAGATCGTGAAGATCGGCTTCTTATACCCGTCCGTATCTGCGATCGTTCCGAATACCGGGCCGATCACCGCCACCAGAAGCGTCGACACCGACATGGCGTAACCCCAGTAAGCCATGGCGTCCACCTCTGACACGCCTCCCTGCCCCGCCAGATAGTTAAAATAGATCGGCAGGATCGTGGCCACCAGAAGCGTGAAGGCGGAATTGCCTACATCATAAAGGATCCAGTACTTTTCCAGTTTCGAAAATTTCATCTTACCCATAGTAACCCCTCATCGCAAATTGGCATAAAATAATATGCACTGTATCCGATAGCTACAATTATTATCTTAACATATTATTACTGAAAAGAACAGTAAAATCTTCAAAATGTCGCACAAATGAAAAAGTCTTTTCAAATCTCTGAATTCCAGTTATAATAGAGCCGAAAACCTGCGGCGCGGCGGCTGCCGTGTCTGTCCGACAAGCGAAAACCGGGAGGAAGAAGAATGATCGCACTGATCGTCCACGCCAAAGAGATCTTCGACAAATACAAAAAAGACGAAGTGACCGTATACGCCGCCCAGTCGTCCTTTTTCATTATCATCGCGTTCTTCCCGTTCATCATGCTCTTGCTGACTCTGATCCAGCTGATCCCTGCGATCCAGAAGTCGGATGTGATGGAACTCATGGTCACGATCATGCCGGACATGCTGGACGCGCTGGTCGTAGGCATCATCGACGATCTCTATACCAAGTCCCCTGCCACGATCATTTCCCTTTCCGCTATCGCGGCCCTCTGGTCCGCCTCCCGCGGGACGCTTGGCATCGAGCGCGGCTTAAACCGGGTCTACGAAAGCCCCATGAAGAGGGGTTATCTTGTCCGCCGCCTGATCAGTTCCGGCTATACGCTGCTGTTTATCGCAGCCTGTATCGGAAGTCTGTTCCTGCTGGTTCTTGGCAGTTCCATTTACTCCTTTGTCATTAAATGGTTCCCGATGCTGGCAGATTTCGCGGAACTGATCTACTCCCTGCGCTCCTTCGCCGTCCTGTTCATTCTGATCATCGTCTTCAGCGGCCTGTATAAATGGCTGCCCCAGAAGCATCATACGCTGAAAAGCCAGATGCCGGGGGCGCTGTTCGCGACGCTCGGATGGATCGTGTTCTCCGCTTTGTTTTCCATTTACTTCAACAATTTCAGCAACTATTCCTATATGTACGGAAGTCTGACGGCCGTGGTCGTGCTGATGCTGTGGCTTTATATCTGCATCTGTATCCTCTTTATCGGGGCGGAGATTAATTATTTTCTCGATAAATATTTCGGCGGCGGCCGTGATAGCGCGAAATCATCCTAGACATTTATGGCAGTATTACAGAAAAAGTGCCGCGCGGCCATTATTTCTTTTCACATTTTTAAATTATGTACTGGTTTTTCGTTATTGATTGTGGTATAATCTGCAACGATTGTATCAATTAGCAATACGAAAAAAATAATTTTTACGGAGGTTAACAAGATTATGCATGGTAATGTCATCGTAGGCCAGTCCGGCGGCCCCACGGCCGTCATCAACTCCAGCCTCGCAGGCGTATTCCGCACCGCCATCGACCGCGGCGCCAAGAAAGTTTACGGCATGCGCAACGGTATCCAGGGACTTCTGGACGAGAAGTATGTGGATCTGTCCAACTACATCAAGAACGAGCTGGACATCGAGATCTTAAAGCGCACCCCGTCCGCTTTCCTGGGCACCTGCCGCTACAAGCTGCCGGCGATCCATGAGGATCAGGAAATCTACAAGAGGATCTTCGAGATCCTGGACAAGCTGAAAATCGAGTGTTTCATTTACATCGGCGGCAACGATTCCATGGACACGATCAAGAAGCTGTCCGATTACGCGATGCTGACCGGCGCAAGCCAGAAATTCGTCGGCGTTCCGAAGACCATTGACAACGACCTGGCCCTGACCGACCACACTCCCGGCTACGGCAGCGCCGCCAAATACATCGCTACCTCCACCAAGGAGATCATCCGCGACGGCAACGGCTTCTCCTACAAGAAGGAGCAGGTCACCATCATCGAGATCATGGGACGCAACGCGGGCTGGCTTACCGGCGCGGCCGCCCTGGCCAAAGGCGAGGACTGCGAGGGCGTAGACCTGATCTACCTGCCGGAGGTTCCGTTCGATATCGATAAGTTCCTGGAGAAGGTGAAATCCCTCCTGGCGAAGAAGTCGACCGTATTCGTCGCCATTTCCGAAGGTATTAAGCTGAAGGACGGCACCTATGTCAGCGAAGCCGGCGGCGGTTCCGATTATGTGGACGCTTTCGGCCATAAGCAGCTGACCGGCTCCGCCACCTATCTGGCCAACCTTGTGGCCCACACCATCGGCTGCAAGACCCGTGCCGTAGAGTTCTCGACCCTGCAGAGAAGCGCTTCCCATCTGGCGTCCCGTACCGACATCAACGAGGCGTTCATGGTCGGCGGCGCCGCTGTAAAGGCAGCCGACGAGGGCGATTCCGGCATGATGGTCGTTATCGACCGCGTGTCCAACGACCCGTACCAGACCGCTGCCGGCGTGTACGACGTCCACAGGATCGCCAACGACGAGAAGCTGGTGCCGCGTGAGTGGATCAACAAGGAAGGAACCTATGTGACCGAGGACTTCATCGACTATGTAAGTCCGTTGATCCAGGGCGATTATCCGTGCGTGATGGTAAACGGTCTTCCGAGACATCTGTATCTGAAGCAGGAGGACAAATAATCAGTACAAAATCAGGGGCTGCGGTTTCGCAGCCCCCTTTCATTTCCATGCAAGCAAGGCGCCAGTGACGCCTTGCTTGTATTCATCCGCACTCTTCCAGATACGAAAGAAGATCATCAAAACTCCCCTGAGGGTACCGGGAAATATCCATTCCCCGGTCGATCAGCCCGGCTGTTAGGAGAAAAACCTTCATACCGAGTTTTTCCGCGACCATATCCTCTCCCGCGTCATTTCCCGCCATCAGGCACTCTTCCGCCGTCAGACCGCGAAGCTTAAGGATCTCACGGTAATAATCCAGATTCGGTTTGCTGTAGCTGACATTCTCATACGTCGTCCGGAACTCGAAGTCATCCGGTTCAAGTCCGGCCCAGCGGATACGGCTCTCTGTGGCGGCCGCCGGAAAGATCGGATTCGTCGCCAGGATCAGACGATATCCCCGAGCCTTCAGCGTGCGGATCAGTTCCGCAGCTTTCGGATCATAGCCGCAGCTTTTCTGCACCTTCTGAAATTCCGTCCGATAGAATTCTTCGATCACAGGCCGGTCCTTCAGGCATTTCTCACCGAAGACCGCCGCAAATGTCTGCCAGAACCTGGCTTCATTCCTGCAGGAGCCATCGTTCATGACCATGGCGCCAACGCCTTTCCATACGGCGTCCGTCAGCTTCCGCGGATCATAGCCGTAAGGCGCCAGATACGACGCCAGTCGCCCCATATAGTCCTTTACGAAAACCTCCTGATCCATCGGAAGCAATGTTCCGTCCAGATCGAATAAAACTGCCTTTATCATTCCAACCATGCCTTTCTATGCCGCACGCTGCTGCCTTCAGCCGTCGTCCATGGTCATCATCATACCATATCTCCCGGCATTTTGCAACGCGTCGCCGAGATCGCGTCGCCCGGATCCGGGTTAAAAACCGCATTCCTGACGATCTCAACAAAATCCCGGGTATAACGGGAGACATAACTCCCTTTGCGGAACGCGGCCACGAAATCCGACGTGACCCTCGGCTCGCCAAAACTGTAGCAGTCGATCGGCTGATTCTTGACCCGGTGCCGCAAATGCGTCTCGAAGATAAAGGCAATTCCATAACCGGAGGAAACCAGTTCCATAATGGCCGGAAGACTTCCTGTATACAGGACATTATCCAGCTGGATCCCATGCTCCTTCAGATATCCGTCCATGATCTGACGCGTCCGGTGTTCCGGCTTCATCATCAGGATCCGCTCATTCTTCAGCATCTCTACGTCCAGCTTCGGATACCGGCTGAACGGATTCGGAACCGCGAAACGGCCGACCGGATGATTCCGACAGGTACAGATCAGAAGCTCCTCGTCCTTCATCAGCGTCTCATACTCGATCTGAGGATTCAGCGTGCTGGGCTTGCTGTAGAACGCCGCGTCGACCTGACCGTCGATCAGCCGGCGGTCGTTCTCATCGGAGGAGCCCTCGTAAATATTCACCTTCACGTTCGGATGCTGTTCCTGAAACTTGGGCAGCGTACAGGGAAGCATATAGGTTCCGCGCATATTGGCGAAAGCCACATTCAGGACTCCGACATCCCGCTTAATGATATCCGCCAGTTCCGCGTCCAGATCGCTCTTGATCTGCAGGATCTGGTTGGCGCGCTCCACATAGCGCTCCCCTGCGTAGGTCGGCACATATCTGTGACCGGTTTTGCGGAACAGTTTCAGCCCCAGTTCGTCCTCCAGCATGATCAGAAACTTACTGAGCGTAGGCTGTCCTACATAGAGCGATTCAGCCGCTTTAGTAATATTCTGATACTTAGCGATTGCCAGAACGTAATTCAGTTCCCGAAAATCCATGGTTCCCTCCTGTCCGGGGTATCCCCGCATATGCTTACCTGCCGTATCTTCTGTATGTTCTCATTTCCACGCTGTCCCGCCCTGCCGCCGGCATTTATCTCGTTATTCTGAATCTATCATAACATATTTTCATGCTCCGTGATATTCAAAAAAGGAATACATTTTATTCAAAACAAGAATAATTGTCAAATCTGTCCTACGATTCGATCTTGGTTTTGTGCGATTTTCACATGACCATTCCTTCTTCGCATGGTTTTCATCGGGCGCATGAATTTCACTTTTTCCGGATCCCATGTTACCATGAAACCACGAAAAAATACCGGACATGGCGGCGCGGCCGGCCCCATGTACGGACGGCTCAGGAAAACAAATACAGGAGGTTTTCATTATGCAGACAAACCAAAGCATTCGTCTCCCGGTCACGATCATGCGCGGCGGCACCAGCAAAGGCGTGTATATCCTGGAATCGGAACTGCCCGCTGACCATAGCGCATGGGAGCCCCTTCTTCTGCGTCTTATGGGAAGCCCTGACAAGAAGCAGATCGACGGTCTCGGCGGATCCCAGTCCGTCACCAGCAAGGTAGCCATCGTGAAGAAGTCTGACCGTCCTGACGCGGACGTGGACTATACCTTCGCTCAGGTCTCCGTCGACAAGCCGCTGGTCAGCTACAAAGGCAACTGCGGCAACATTTCTTCCGGCGTAGGCCCGTTCGCTATTGAAAAGGGTCTCGTGGAAGCAAAGGATGGCGTAACGCCGGTCCGGATCTACAACACGAACACCAACAAGATCATCATCGCCGATGTACATACCGCGGACGGTACGGTAGAATATGAAGGAGATTTCGCCATCGCCGGCGTCCCCGGAACGGCTTCCCCGATCAAACTGAAGTTCGTTGAGCCGTCCGGTACCCTCGGAAACGGCCTTCTGCCCACAGGGAACGCCGTCGACACGCTGGATGTTCCGGGCTTCGGACCGGTTCAGGTCTCCATCGTGGACGCAGCCAATCCGCTGGTCTTCGTGAAAGCGGCGGATCTGGGTCTGACAGGCAGGGAACTTCCCGACGAGCTGAACGCGGACGCGGAGAAACTGGATCTTCTGGAAAAGGTCCGCGGCCTGGCGGCCGTAAAGCTTGGTCTGATCACCGACTATACCCGCTCCGCCTGGGATACGCCCGGAATTCCGAAAATGACCTTCGTCGCGGAAGCCGCCGATTATGTGACGGCTGACGGCAAAGAAATTAAGAAAGAGGACATCGATCTGCTCTCCCGCATGATGTCCATGCAGAAGACCCATCCCAGCTACGCGATGACCGGCGCCATGTGTACGGCAGCGGCCGCTGTGGTTCCGGGAAGCGTCGTGAACCAGGTCCTCTCTCCTTCTGTCGACACACAGTTCATCCGTATCGGCCATCCGGGCGGCATTCTGGAATGCGGCGTGGACTACCGTGAGAACGGCGCAGTCCCGGAAATCGACGACACCTTTGGTTTCCGCACGGCGAACTTCCTGATGGAAGGAACGGCGCGGATCCGGCTGTAATCCCGGTCTGCGTATGGATCTGCACATGTATTTCGTATCGATTTGCAGGATTAACAGATTTCAGAAGTTTGAATGAAACACATACCATGTACTTTTTAGTTGGAGGTTTTCTCTTATGACAGCATTTTTAGCTCCCTACATGCCGGTCATCTCCCTGATCGTTCTGGCGGTCGTTGTGGCGATCGGCTTTATCAAGAAAGTAAACTTAGGATTTTTATCTCTGGGCGTCGCGTTTATCCTGGCGATGCTGGGCGGCCTGAAGGCATCCGCCGTCACCGGCGGCTTCTCCAGCTCCATGTTCGTCACTCTGGTCGGCGTCACGTTCCTGTTCGGTATGGCGTCCCAGAACGGCACGCTGGATCTGTTCTCCAAGAAGGTGGTCGCTCTGGTCGGCAAGAACACCGTGCTGATCCCGATCCTGATGTTCGTCCTCTCGGCGTTCATCTCCGCCATCGGCCCCGGCCACATCGCGGCCGGCATCCTGATGACCACATTCGCCATGTATCTGGCGTTTGAAATGAAGATCAATCCCTGGGTCACCGCGCTCTTTGCCAAGCTGGGCGCCAACGCGGGCTGCGCTTCGCCGCTGTCCCTGACCGGCATCCTGGCTAAAGAATTGACCACCAAGGAGCCTATTTCCATGCAGTTCACAGGAGCCAACGCAGCTCACCTGTTCCTCTCCACGCTGCTGTCGGGCTTCGTCTTCACGCTGATCGTCTACATCGGCTCCAAGAGCTATAAGGTGAAGGCGGATAACCCCCTGAAATGGTCCGAGATCCCCAAGTTCAACCGCAACCAGAAACTGACCATGGCAGCCATCGTCATCATGGTGATCTGCTGCATCGGCTTTAAGCTGGATACCGGACTCTTCGCCTTCATCATGGCCGCGGTCCTGATCCTTCTGGGCGCGGCGGATGAAAAGGCGGCCATCAAGGGTATTCCGTGGGGCACGCTGGTATTTATCTGCGGCGTCGGCGCCCTGGTCAGCGTCATCGACAAGCTGGGCGGCATCACCCTGGTGTCCGACTTCCTCAACAGCTTCTTAAGCGAGAAGACCTCGGTGCCGATCATGGCGGCAACCTCCGGCATCCTTTCCTGGGTCAGCTCCACTACCGGCGTCGTCATGCCTGCCCTGTATCCGATCGCGGACCAGGTGGCGCAGCAGTTTACCGGCGTCAACTATATGGAGCTCATCTCAGCGATCACCGCGACCTCCTTCGCGGCGGCGATCAGCCCCCTGTCCACCGGCGGCGCGATCATCATGTCCTCCTACTCGGCCTCCAAGGAGACCACCAACGAGGAAATGAACAAGCTGTTCAAGAATCTGTTCCTGCTCTCCGTCGCGAACGTCGGCGTCAACGTACTGATGTCCGCGCTGGGTGTGTTCAGCCTGGGCGGTCTGTTCTACTAAGACCGCGTATCAATGACCGATAACTTTTCTTACTGCTGTATACCTATCTCCATGCGGAAAAGGCGCCGTCGGCGCCTTTTCCTGCGTAATCAATATATACGTTAGTTGTTGATCAGCTTCTCGTTCTCGTTGTTCCAGCTGTACAGCTTGCGGATCTCCTCACCGATCTTCTCGGACGGATGCTCCGCCGCTTTCTTGCGCATCGCCTGGAAATGTACCTGGCGGCCGGCCGGGGACATGTCAAGCAGGAATTCCTTGGCGAAGGTGCCGTCCTGGATATCGGACAGGATCTTCTTCATGGTCTTCTTCGTCTCCTCGGTGATCAGCTTCGGTCCGGATACATAGTCTCCGTACTCAGCCGTATTGGAGATCGAATAGCGCATGCCCGCGAAACCGGACTGATAGATCAGGTCCACGATCAGCTTCATCTCATGGATGCACTCGAAATACGCGTTCCTTGGATCATAACCGGCCTCAACCAGAGTCTCGAAACCAGCCTGCATCAGGGCGCACACGCCGCCGCACAGAACGACCTGCTCGCCGAACAGATCGGTCTCAGTCTCGGTGCGGAAGGTGGTCTCCAGAACGCCCGCTCTCGCGCCGCCGATGGCCAGCGCGTAAGCCAGAGCGCGGTCAAGCGCCTTGCCGGTGGCATCCTGCTCAACAGCTACCAGACAGGGAACGCCCTTGCCGGCCTGATACTCGGAACGTACCGTGTGGCCCGGGCCTTTGGGAGCGATCATGGTCACATCCACATCCTTCGGCGGCTTGATGCAGCCGAAATGGATATTGAAGCCGTGAGCGAACATCAGCATGTTGCCGGGCTCCAGGTTGGGCTCGATGTCCTTCTTATACATATCAGCCTGCAGCTCATCGTTGATCAGGATCATGATGATGTCGGCCTTCTTCGCCGCCTCGGCAGCCGTGTACACCTTGAATCCCTGCGCCTCAGCCTTGGCCCAGGACTTGCTGCCTTCATACAGACCGATGATCACGTTGCAGCCGGACTCACGGGCGTTCAGCGCGTGCGCATGTCCCTGGCTGCCATAGCCGATAACGGCGATCGTCTGGCCGTCCAGCATGGATAAGTTGCAGTCTTCCTGATAATAAATCTTTGCCATTTCCTTACTCCTCCTTGAAAATCTATGGATTCTCATTGATTTTATTGTTAAAGCTTCTGTCAGGCCCCACACCTTTGCGGAAAAGGAAGGCTGTGGCAAAAACCTTAGCGTTCACTTCAAATGCCTCCGCCGCGGGCGCAGCAGGAATCGCCGCGGATAAACTCCGGGGAATATTCTCTCTCCTACGGCAGATAGCGCACATCCTCCGCACCGCGGGAAAGTCCCGTAAGCCCGGTTCTGGCCAGCTCCAGGATCTCATAGTCGCCCAGCAGGTTGATCAGCGCGTCCAGCTTCGACTGGTCGCCGGTCAGCATGACCGTCAGGGATTCCTTCCCTACGTCCACGATGGTGGCGCGGAAGATATCCGAGATGGCGCTGATTGCCTGACGCTCCGACGCGTTGGCACGGACTTTCACCATGATCAGTTCCCGGTACACCGAATGTCCCGGCTTCAGTTCCTTAATGTCGCGCACATCCTCCAGCTTGCGGAGCTGCTTCTCGATCTGCTCCAGGATCTCCTGGTCGCCGGTGGAGACCACGGTCATGCGGGAATAACGCGGGTCGGCAGTCTCGCCGACCGTCAGGCTTTCAATATTATATCCGCGGCGGCTGAAAAGCCCGGCCACACGGCTCAGCACGCCGGAAGTGTTGTCAACCAGCAGCGATAATACGATTCTATCCATATAACTCCTACTTTCTGCGAATGTAATTAACCCGGTCACGATTATCCTTTATCTTATCAATCACGGCGCGGTTTGTCAACTAGATATAAGTCATAAATACTATAAACCAGGGTTATAGTACGCATCGATTCCGCCGCTATTATTTTATATCGTCATCCTCTCCATCTTCAAAGGACGCTCCGTCGTCGGACCTCTCCGATATGACCGCAAACGTGATTATGGCCGCCGCGATCCCCACGAATACGAACAGCCAGAACCACCACGGAATTCTTTCGAAAAAGAGCTGTCCGGCCGGACCGGCCGTCTCTCCGTCTTCCGCTCCCGCCGATCCGCTCACGGTCTCTTCCGGCAGTTTCCCGGAAGCGTATTCCTCAGAGGATTCTTCCTCTGCCGGAAATGTCACAATGACCGGGACATCCGAAGTCTCCTGCTGATCGTCCGTCCCGGAGGGCGTTTGCTCTTCTTCCGAACCAGCCCCTGTGCTGCTGCCGGACTGCGGCTTCGACGCGGCTGCGGTTCCGCTCCCGGCGCCGCCCCAGAACTGGCTTCCGGATGTACTTCCGGAACCGGTGCCCTTCTGTGGCTGCGTGCCGGCAGGAACTCCCGTACCTGCGCCGGCCCCGGCGTTTCCGCTGTTTTGCGCCGCGGTCATTCTTTCTGCGGATCCTGTCTGCGCGCTGCCTCCGGGCTGCTCTCCCGGCACGACGGCAGGCGTGGCTGCTGCGCCCGTATTCGCGCCCGGCTGAGTCACCGCGCCGCCTCCGGGAGCGGATCCCGCGGCACTACCTCCGCCCGATCCTGCCGCCCCGGCTCCACCGGAAGTCACACTTCCATAAGCAGCGGATATAACCTGATAGCCGCACGTTTCACACTGCTCATACCGCCAGCCGTCGGCAGAGATCCAGCTGACATAAGCGTGAGAACCATACCACCCTTTTGTGCCGCAGTCATAGCATTCTCTCCAGTGACCGGAGCGGTCATACTTCCAGTCGCCATAGCTGTGCGCATGCCCCGAGTAAGATGTCTGTCTGCGTTCATACTGCGCTTCCACACGCACGGGAGAAGCCGGCATTCGAAACTGATTGCCTGAAATCTTCAGATTCGCAGGAGTACATTTCCATCCGGCAAAAACCTGACCGGAGGATGCAGGCTTTTCAGATACAAGCCTGATCTGCGCGCCTTCTCGGACATATCCGTCGTCAATCTCCCCGGACGCTTCCCCATTCTTCACGGTAAGCCGGTAGCGGATATCCGTTCCTGATATCTGCCCTGTACCGGCGAGCGTACCGTCCACGCGCAGCTTTCCTTTGACAGAAAGAACCGCGCCCGCTTCCACTGTAAGAACGGAACTTTCCGGGACTGTCAGCACCGTGCCCTGCGGAATTTCTGCACTATACGGCAGCTTGACCGCGCTGCCCCAGACGCGGCCTTCCTTCCCGAGCAGGATCACGCCCGACCAGGACGACTGGCCGGCCGTATCCGCCAGAGAACCGGCCGCAATGTATGCGTTCCCGGGTTTTCCGGAAGCATCCGCCGTCGAAAGCCGCCCTCCGATACCGTAAGCGGAATTCTGACCGCTCCCCGCGGCTGACATACTGCCTCCTGCGGCTGTCACCCTCCCGCCGCTGACGGTAATAATATGCGAGCAGGCAGAATCGCCGATTCCGACGCCCATTACCCCTCCGGACGCTTCCACGATCCCGCCGCGTATCACGATATTCTCTGCGCTTCCCATACTTCCCGCGCCGATACCTGCTCCGTGGGTTATACTGGATGCGCGGATATTCCCTCCGCTGATCGTAATATTCTTCGTCTCATGCGCCTTCGAGTCCTCCGAGGCGCTGCTTCCGATCCCCGCGCCCCAGTATCCTGTCGCGGTAAGCGAACCGCAGCCGGCCGCGCAGACATGTCCCGCGGTTCCGGCTTTCTGACAGCGGAGCGTAAGAGTTCCCACGGTTCCGCTTCCGTCTTTCTGCAGACCGGCGCGCCACATTCCGCTTTTTAACACATTCGCGCTTCCGTCCGCCAGCGTAACCGTTACATTCCCGGCGCTGCCCGCCGCGACCTCAAACGCGGGCACATGGCTGCCGTCCGGAATCTGAATACTGACTCCTTTAAGCGTAATATCCGCGTTCACACCTTTCTCCACCAAAATACGGTCGACCGTTGTCGTACCGGATATCGTAAGCGGCGTACCGGTCAGAATATGCAGCACATGATCTGCATACCGGTAATCCGTACCGATCGTTCCTCCCGTGACGGTAAAATCTCCTGTCTCCCGACCGGCTTCCCCGGGAGTGGCCGGATCGATCTCCGCTGCAGCGCGGTTCAACGTCATATTCTGCGCGGCAATATTTCGGATCTCCGCTCCGGCAAAAACGTCTTTGCACGCTTCCCCTGCAAATACCGTACACGGCCAGGATAATACCGCAAGGCAGCCGGCCAGCATAACGCATATGATTTTCCTGCTCAACATAACGGTCCTCCCTTTCGATGCGGCAGCCCGCACGATTTCATTTCCAGTCATTTCCTTCTGCCTTATCTTATCATATTTGTGAAATGAAATCTCTATCCATACTATTATGATTCGCTTACGATTTTCTATCATATCCGTTTCTTATTGCCGGATCATTTGGGAAATGGTATAATCACAACAGAGTTATTGATACCTGTGCCGGTTCCGCGCCTTAACAAAGCAGGGACGGAACCCCGAACTAACCGTGCGCATTCTCCGGAGCGCATATTCAGAGAACGAGTCTGATCTTAACAGAGTTTTCATTTTTATAAGGAGAACGTTATGTCTGATTACGTCATATCCCGCATTTCGCCCGCCGACCGGCGCGGTCAGCGTCAGCTCGCTGAACTTCTCACAGCGGAAGGTATCCGCAAAGACGGCAACCTGGATTACACCTGCGGCATGTTTGACGACGATTACAATCTGATCGCCACCGGCAGCTGTTTCGGCAACACGCTGCGCTGTATGGCCGTCAGCAGTTCCCACCAGGGCGAGGGCCTGATGAACGAGATCGTCAGCCATCTGATGGAAGTCCAGTACGCCCGCGGCAATATGCATCTGTTCCTGTATACCAAATGCAGTTCCGCCAAATTCTTCGGCGATCTGGGATTCTACGAGATCGCGCGGATCCCGGATCAGATCGTATTCATGGAGAACCGGCGGAGCGGATTTGCGGATTATCTGAAGAATCTGGAAAAGGATCCTATCCCCGCCGGCGGCCGTCACGGTACGGAGACATATTCTGACAATGACCTTTCTAAGCCCTGCGGTTCAATTTCTTCTCCCCGCACCGCCGCCCTGGTCATGAACGCCAATCCGTTTACGCTGGGCCACCAGTATCTTGTGGAGCGCGCCGCTGCGGAAAACGATATCCTGCACCTTTTTATCGTCAGCGAGGACGCCAGTCTGGTTCCCTTCGCCGTTCGCAAACGGCTGGTCATGGAAGGAACCGCGCATCTGCACAATATCATTTACCATGAAAGCGGCCCTTACATCATCAGCAGCGCTACCTTCCCAAGCTATTTCCAGAAAGACGAGGCGGCTGTCAACGAGAGCCACGCCATGCTGGATCTGACCGTCTTTACGCGGATCGCGCAGGCGCTTGGCATCAGCCGCCGCTATGTGGGCGAAGAGCCGAACAGTCAGGTCACAGGCATCTATAACCGGATCATGATCGAAAAGCTTCCGGAAAACAGCATTGAATGCGTCGTCGTTCCCCGCAGGGAAAGCGGCGGGCGGGCCATCAGCGCTTCTACCGTACGCCAGGCGGTGAAGGACGGGGACTGGGAACTGATGGCCACGTTGGTTCCGGAGACGACGCTTCGGTACTTTCGAAGTCCGGAAGCGGAGCCGGTGATTGAGAGGATACGCGCGGCGGGGGATGTGATACATTATTAAAGGGGATGTCGTTTGGCTTCTGGGTGTTGCAGGAAAGGAGTTCAAAAGACGAATTGCACATAGTCGCATAAGATACGCGCAGGAAGCCTGCTCCTCCTGAGGTTCAGGTTTGCTCGCGGGAAAAGTCTAAGTTCACAGCGATTTGCTAAAGGCGGCACGAAAAATGGGACCAGCGTGTGTGCATCCGTAAGATGAGTTCCCTGGTCCTCCCATTTTTCGTACCAACGCAAATCTCTGTTCACTAAGCCTTTTCAGCCGCTCACAAAATTCACCTCAGGAGGAGCAGGCTTCCTGCGCTGGTTCTTCCGGGAGCAAGGGAACGCCAGCACATACTGTATAGCGCTGCATAACTGTCTATCGCGCTGCATAAAGTGCAGAAACTTCTCTCTGCCTCACATATGCGTCAACACAGCGGGACAGGCGGGGCCGTGGCACATCCTGGACGCGATTTACGGAGAAGGGTTAGTCTTTCTTAATGAAAAAACGTCAGTTTGAGGGCCGACGCCCATGACCTCAAGTCATGGGCGGAGCGGCAACCTGAGCGAGAATTTCTTCAGAAATTCTCGCGAATTTGCCGTTGCCCTCAAACTGGCGTTTTTGAATTTAGAAAGACTTCCCTTCGGAGTCATGAGCGTACAGGATGTGCCACGGCCCCGCCTGTCCCGCGTACCTCCCGCAACCATGTGCGCAAAACCTCTCAAATCAAACAACTCTTTCGCAAAACGACAGACACTCGCACACCATCACTTACAGCACCCCGCAGTCCACCGCCGCCTTATAAAACAGAGAAAGCGGCAAAAAACTCTGCGCAAATGTCTTAGTGCCGTCACCCGCGTTGATCAGCGCATCGTCTACCACAGATTTCGATCCGCCTGCGCTGCGCTTCCTCCCCTCTATGGCGCTCCGGAAGGTAGGCAGCCCGTAACGCAGATACCGGCTGTCTCCCGTCAGCTCCCAGGCGTAAGTAAGCGCCTCCAAGATCAGCGTGTTATTGCCCAGCCGGTTTAAGCTGGGAAGTTCTTTGTAGTAGAACAGACCGTTGTCCATCAGGCAGTTCTCCACCAGATCATCCACCGCATCCAGAATCATGGTACGGATCTCCTCCCTTGGGGACACACGGTAGTAGCGCATGAGACTTCCGATCGCCACCGCGATCATGAATCCCGTGCGGATCATCGTATTGTCCGTGTAGGCCGCCAGCCATCCGCCGTAGGTCTCCTTCCACTGGCGGAACTGCTCCACGATCCGGTCGCATTTGGGAAGCCACCGATCCTCTCCCGTCTCCATATAGAGGGCCGTCAGCGTCCGCAGCGCCCAGCCGGTTTCCCTGGCGCCGACCTCACCATTTCTCTGATACATCGGCGTATCCAGCAGACGGAGCACATTCTCCCCGATACCGACCGCCGTTTCCAGCGCGCGTTCGTCCCCGGAGAAATGATAATGATCCAGCAGCCCCTCCACCCACTCATGGGAACAGACGATAGCGCTGTCCAGCACATGGCTGCGGCAGTGCTCCCACTGACCGCCAATCAGAAGCGGATCTTCGCTGTAATGACATACATCCACATCCATCCAGTGGGACGCCGCCGTAAGCATATAATCCAGGAAACGTCGCTCCCCCGTGCGGGCGTAGAAAAGCGCACAGGCGTGCGGATAATCGTATTCATTATTGGTCCACACCAGCTTTCCGCCGCCTCGTCCCTGGGCGGTATAGCCCGGATCCGGCGCGTCGCCCCAGTTGAGCATACCGTAGCAGCGGGCGTGGCTGTCGCATCTGCCGATCAGCGCGATCTCCACATCATCCTTCCGCTTCTCCCTGTCTACGAAAATATCCGGCATGACGCCCGCGTCCCGGAATACTTCCGGCGGAATGGACGGCCTGTCCGGCATCTGGTAGATCAGGCTCCGGTCGTCCAGTTCCCTAAGCCCGCATTCCGGCCTATGGAAATGCAATAAAAACCGCTGTTCCCGGGACATGCCGGACTGCATGATCACCTGCATGCCGCCTTTTGGCACCAGGAAAATGTGGACGCCCGCCCCATCGGCCCGGACCGCCTTGGGATAATTCTGCTGAGCCTGGAAAATCGTGGCGCACACGCCGCCGTTTTCCCCGGTACGATCCGCGAAGAAGGTGCCGTATAATACCTCCGCCATATGCTCGTTATTTTCTTTCAGTAAATACTCTGCGTCGACGATCTTTTCCACCGGCGCCGCGTTGCTGCCGATCAGAAAATCTGTCTTATAGTTGGAATTGGCGGCGCAGGTCCGCACGCCTTTTATGTGGCTTTCGATTTCGGAGAGTTCCAGCGTTCCCCTTGTGCGGAAGGTCTCGCCGGCCGTATCGGCATCGCCTTTCGCAAATTCAGAAGCAGCCTGTCCATCCGAGCCACGTGAATCCCCTTTTACAGCGGTTTTCTCATCCGGCAAATCACATCCGCACCCGCCGCCGCTATG
Source organism: uncultured Lachnospiraceae bacterium (assembly GCA_947626395.1). GTDB lineage: Bacteria > Bacillota > Clostridia > Lachnospirales > Lachnospiraceae > UBA3402. Next base: position 26,802 of record CANQRU010000029.1, read on the forward strand.
CGCCAGCACCGAGAATTTCAGTTCGGAAAGCGCTAGCGGCTGATCCGTGGAATTGATGATCCGGTAAGCGATCTCCACCCAGGGCTTCTCCGCGTAAGCCGTCAGTTTCACTTCAAAAGTCACATGCCTTGGGCCGACGCACTCGCCCATACAGCGCAGCATCGCCACCAGCGGCCCTTCCTCCGTGGCGCGCCATTTGCCGAGGCGCAGCGTGTAGCGGCCGCCTTCCCCGTCCTCCAGGAACGGCCCGGCAAACTGATCCGCTTCATATCTTGCATTGCCGTCCTCCAGCCAGTCGAACAACGAAGCGGCTCCGTCGGATACGCCGAAGCGCAGGCCGCCATTTACCGCAAATCCATGCTCCTTCCGCTCTATCCTCAGTCCCTCATAAGAAATGCGCTCTGCCGTCCGCTCAGCAGGATCCATGTCTTCCTCCGCTCCTGTCTCCAGTCTCAGCACCGTCTTCTGATTTCCCGGCAGATCCGCAAGAAAACGGATGAACAGATAACGGATGCTCCCGTCCTGATAGCGGGCCGTGACCTTTGTCTGAACCGGCATCTGCTTTTCACCCTGGAAAACCTTCACGCTGTCCGCGCTTCGCAGCTTTCCGGCGGCAAAAGGCACCGCGACACAGCAATGCTCCCGCGGCCTGTCATAACGGTACAGCTTCGGAAAATACAGTTCCATGAAAATGCACCCCTTTCTTTACTCACCTCGGAAAACTTTAATATACTGCCGCGAACGACGCCGGTATTTGCTTAATCCAATATCCGGCCGTCGATCGATACGGTCACGATCTGCCATGGAATAAACTTCCCGCTGGCCTGAAGCGCCCTCTTCGCGGCCATCTCTAGCCCGCCGCAGCAGGGCACCTCCATGCGGAGGATCGTCACGCTCCTGATATCGTTCTGCCTGATGATCTCCGTCAGTTTCTCACTGTAGTCCACGGCATCCAGCTTCGGACATCCGATCAGCGTCACTTTGCCGCGCATGAACTCCTGATGGAAGGCGGCATAGGAATAGGCGGTGCAGTCGGCCGCGATCAGCAGTTTCGCGCCGTCAAAATACGGCGCCTTGAGCGGTGCCAGCCTGATCTGCGGCGGCCAGTTGCGAAGTTCCGAAGTTGGCGGCACAGGCGGAACCGGATGCACGGGATGCTGCCCCGATCCATCCGCCTGATGTCTCTGCTTTCCCGGCATCAGAGGCGCCCAGGCTGTCGGTCCATCCTGGCCCGCGGGTTTCAGGTCTCTCACGCGTGCCCCGGGACATCCTCCGCCATGAACGTGATCATGGCCAATGCCCGGTTCCGCAGCATTCGTACTGGCTGCAACCTGTTTACTCTCCGCTGACATGGCTTGCACCTTCTCCTCTTCCACGGTCTGCGCCTTCTTCTCTGCCACCGCTTTCTCATCATAGGCGGCCGCTTCCCTCTCCTCGAAAGTGATCGCTCCCATAGGACATTCCGGCAGGCAGTCGCCCATACCGTCACAGTAATCATCCCGGATCAGCTTTGCCTTGCCGTCGACGATCGCGATCGCACCTTCATGACAGGCCGCTGCGCAGGCGCCGCAGCCGTTGCATTTCTTCTCATCAATATGAATAATCTGACGAACCATTTTCTCTCCCCTTCACCCTTTCTACCGACTTATAACGCTTCTCACGTCACACGACCGCATAGATACGATTCGTTTGCAATATACGAGGCTCACCCCCAACGTATAAGTTTCGTTTTCAAAAAAAGCAATCGGATAGTTACACTTTTTCAAGCGCCTGTTTCCTCATCTCACTGCGCCCACGCCGCAGCCAGCCGCTTCGCCTCCGCGCCCGCGTACAGACCGTCGCCGCTTGCTTCGGCTTCCTTCAGTAGCTGCCGGGCCGCGTCTTCCTGTCCCTGGGCATGGCGCATCCGGGCCAGCAGAAGCTGCATCTCGCTTTTGTGGATCCGATTGCCCGCGTACTGGATCTCTTCCTCGATATACGCGGTATCGTAAGTTTCATTCTTTAGGAAATTCAGCCAGTTTTCAGCCAGCCTGACGCATTCCTTCAGGTTATTCGCCAACGTGTTGGCGCGGCCCTCGGCTTCTTCCTTCAGCTCTTTCAGCCTCGCAAGCTGCGTCTCCGCCTTACCGATATCTTCGGAAAGCAGATAGAAGCGCATCCGCTGATTCTCGGTCAGGGACGTGCCCGCCAGGGAATGGAGCTTCAGTTCTTCCGGCTTCAGCGCGTCCACCACCGCCAGGCCTTTCTCAAATTCGCCAAGCGCCTCATAGGCGTAGGCGACTTTGTTCTTCGCGTCCACATATTCCACCACGTTATCCGGGACCTTGTCGGACAGCGGTTCGAATTTCTCAAGGAATTCCGCGGGCTTCCCCTGCTGGTACAGAAGCGCCGTCATGGACTTCACGCGGCGGTTAGCGAAAAATGAAGACGCCACGCGTCCGACGATCACGCCGACAAACACATACATTGCGATAAAAAATACGGTCGCATAGGTTCCGCGCGCACTGAGGTCCTCGTAATTCAGCAGAGCAAGCAGAAAGCCAAGTACTCCTCCGCCTGCCATAAACAGATTGTTCTGAAGCTTAAAATAAGCAACCATATGGAAGCTCCTTTCCTTGTGTTTCGTGTATTCTCCGGCTATTCTGCAGCGCCTGTTCCGGAATTCAAAAGACTCCGGTCTATATTTGACACTGCCCATTCCTCTAAGAACCATCTTACCACAGTTTATATCTTCTGTCACCGAAAATCTTATTAACAGAAATGCAGGAAAGAGCGTCGCTGGCGTTCCGCTCGTACGTAAATAATATGGGCACAGTTCCATAAGTCCGAAACTGTGCCCAACTATTCAAACATTTACCATTCTCCCCGCCGCCATACCCTCATTGGCTACAGCAGCATTTCATTACGCTATTGCATCACCGCAGCATACTCTCCTTCTCTCACGCCATTTACAGCATGAACGAGAATACGAAGGAAGCGATGACCAGCACGATGCCGCCGCCCAGACGGGAGGACAGCTGCGCGTAAGCGATCAGATCCATACGGTCTGCAGCGCCCAGGCAGGCCAGGTCGCCGTTGCCGCCACGGTTCGCCATGCAGAGGCCGGCGGTCAGAGCAGCGTCAACCGGATAGAAGCCTACCAGATAGCCGACAGCGCCGGCGCCGAGGATAGCGCCGATAACGATCATCAGGGCCATCAGGACGTTTCCGGGAGTCAGAGCGGTGAACAGCTCAGCGATATCGAAGTCGCAGCCCATGCCGACCATGATGATGATGCCCATGTAGCCGGACATGAAGGACTGGATCTTCTTCGCGCCTGCACGCAGATTATCCGGGATCACGCCAAGGGCGGCCAGAAGAACTACGAACAGGATCATGTAAGCGTAAGGATGGATCTCAGCGCCCGCGATCTTCGGCAGGATCACCTTGTTCATCAGACGGCCTACGCAGAAGCAGGCAAGACCGATGAACATCGCGCCGAAGATATCATCCGTGGAGACCTTGACCTTCTTGTCGTCTCTCGCGATGTTGGAGCCCTTGCGGAGCAGGGTCTTCTTATCGCCGGTCAGCTTCGGCCAGATGGTGCCTGCGGTGTTCAGCAGTGCGGAACCGATGATGGCGAAGATGTTGGCGATGGTCAGGATGATGATCGCGAAGCCATAGTAGTTGGCCGCCGCGTCGCCCGTTACGTTCTCATAGATATTGCTCAGCGGAACCGCGCCTGCGCCGTTGCCGCCGCCCATGATCGGGAGTACATACTTGATCAGGGAGTCAGCCGGAGCAACTCCGAAGATCAGACCGGTTACGATGCCCAGGATCGCCGCGCACACAAGGCCGCCCAGGATAGCCGGAAGATATCCCGCGAAGGAGCGAAGCAGGATGTCGCGGTCCAGAGCCAGCACGGAGCCTACGATCAGGCAAACGATGAAGAACTCCAGGAAGTTGGCGTCGTCATTGATGAAGCTGTTGACGCTGGCTACCGTATCAGCCGGAAGCACGTTAAAATACTTCAGAAGCGCTACACCGAAGAATACCAGCAGAAGTCCGCCGCCGATGTAGGTGTTCCAGATCGGGATCCTCTCGCCGATCTCATTCAGCACTACCGCGAGTGCGAAGCAGGACGCCAGTGTACCCGTCATGCTGCTGGACTGCACGCCCAGGAACATGGTCACGCCGCAGATCAGGATCGCCGCGATTGCCAGATGCACGGGAAGTCCGCCGAGCTTAAGTTCACTAAGCCCTTTTGTTTCTTTGCTTTCTGCCATACCTATACCTCCATAGTATATAATGATGAATATTTATATCCACCGGGACGGGCAGCATCCCCCGCCCCGGTCAGATACTTTGATAACCGCCGGCTGTGCTCATGCGGCCGGTCTTTCCGCCTGTGCCGACGTACGTCCGCCGGACAGCCGGGCAAGTCGAATCAGAAACTCAGTCCTTGAACTCGTAATCCTTGATCTCTCTTACCACGTCGATGATGGTGCCGTCGCGGGCCTCGATGATGCCGACGACCCGGTCGCCGAACTGTACCGGATCCGGCTCGCCGACCATGGCGTAGGCCATGTCGCGCAGCTCCTCGATGGTCTTGAACGGCAGCTTCACGTCCTTCATGCACTCGATCAGATCCTGACGCTTCGGGTTGATCGCGATGCCGTAGTCGGTGATGACCACGTCAACGGTCTCGCCGGGGGTGGTCACGGTGGTCACATTGGTGCAGATCGCCGGGATACGTCCCTGCAGAAGCGGCGCGATCACGATCGTGCACTTTGCTCCCGCCGCCGTGTCCGGATGTCCGCCCTGCGCGCCGGTGATCATGCCGTCGGAGCCGACGACCACGTTGCAGTTGAAGTTCACATCCACTTCCAGGGAAGCCAGGATGACGAAATCCAGCTTATTGACATACGCGCCCTTGTTGAACGGGTTGGCGTACTCGGAAGCGGTGATCTCGATATGATTCGGGTTCTTCTTGATGGACTCGATCGCGCCCATGTCGAAATCCTGGGTATCCACCAGGGTCTTTACCAGGCCCTTCTCCAGCAGGTTGCACATCGGGGTCGTGATGCCGCCAAGGCCCAGACCCATATGGATGCCTCTCTCCTCCATGATCTTTCCCAGGGAGATCGTGGACGCGATGGATGCGCCGCCGACGCCTGTCTGGTAGGAGAAGCCTTCCTTGAAATACGGGGTATTGATCACGAACTGGGTGCAGTAATCCGCCATCATGATCTTACGGACGTCGGTGGTCGGTTTCGCGGCGCCGGTAGCGATCTTCGCCGGGTTGCCGATGGCGTCGACCACGCACACGTAATCCACATGGACCATGGAAATGCTGGCCGGCACGTTCGGGAACGGCACCAGGCAGTCGGTGATGGCGACTACCTTATCCGCGTACTCCGCGTCCACGACCGCGTAGGACAGAACGCCGCAGTCGCTCTTGCCGCCGTTGGCCTTCATGTTGCCGTACTCGTCGCAGGTAGGCGCGCCGATGAAGGCGATGTCGATATGGACCTCGCCGGACTCGATCGCGCGGACGCGGCCGCCGTGGGAGCGCATGATCGCCAGATCACGGAGCTTTCCGGTGGAAATGGCCTCGCCGATCTTGCCGCGGACGCCGGAGGACTGAATGCCTACGATGGTTCCGTCCTCGATCATGGGAACGATGGGATCATGGGCCTTGCCCAGGGAGGACGCGCAGATGGTGATCCCCTTGATACCCATGTTGTGGATCTCTTCCATGACCATATTGACGATGTAGTCGCCCTCGCGGAAATGATGATGGAAGGAAATGGTCATGCCGTCCTTGATTCCGCACTTTACCAGAGCCTCGTGGATGTTCTCCACCATCTTGCTCCTCTTCGGATCGCATACCGCGTGTACGGTGGGAGCGGCCTTGGTATACTCATAATTATCATAGGCGTAAGCGCCTTCAAATACCTTCTTGCCGGTAGCCTTTAAGACTTCTTCCGGTATCTCTCTGCCAACTGCATTAATCATATTACAGATCCCCCTCATATACGCCTGATGCTTTCGCCAGGTCTATGGTTCTCTTGGCTCCGTCGTAGAACGCGATGTCGATCATCTTGCCGTCCACGGTGAATACGCCGATGCCGAGAGCTTTCTTCTCATCGATCTCCTTCACGACCTTCTCGGCGAAAATGATCTCCTTCTGGGTCGGGGTAAAGATCTTATGAACAATGGCAATCTGTCTGGGGTTGACCAGGGACTTGCCGTCGAAGCCCATCATCTTGATCATCTTCACTTCTTCCTCAAACACGTCCATAGCGTCCAGGTTTGTGAAAACGGTATCCCAGCACTGCACGCCGGCTGCGCGGGCCGCGATGATCATCTGCTGTCTCGCTCCCTGAAGCTCCACGCCGGTGCCGGTGATCGTGGTCTGAAGATCCTTCGTGTAGTCGCCGCCGGAAAGGGCGATACCGATCAGACGGTCGGAGGACTTACAGATCTCAAGGGCGTTCAGAACGCCTTTGCAGGACTCAAGCGCGGACATCAAAAGCGTAGAGCCTTCCGGACGGCCGAATTCTCTCTCGGCTGCCAGCACATGCTCTTCCACCACATGAACGTCCTGGGCGCTCTCGGTCTTGGCGATACGGATCGTATCGGCGCCGCCGGCCACGCAGACGCGGATATCTTCTTTCCAGTGAGGCGTGTCAAGGCCATTGATACGGACGACGCGCTCTACGCCGCGGTAATCGATCTCCTGCAGCGCATGATACAGGGAATAACGCGCCGCGTCCTTCTGGTTCTCCGCCACGGCGTCTTCCAGATCAAGCATGATGGAATCCGGTTTGTAAATATAGGGATCCTTGATGAGGCCGGGCTTCTGGCAGTTCAGAAACATCATGGAACGTCTGAGTCTTTTCTTATAAGGATGGCTCATTTGATCACACCTCCCCACGGAAGATTCTCCGTAATGTCGTTGGAGCGGTACACCGCGCACTCTACGCGCGCCTTCAGCGTGCAGTCAAGCGCGCCTTTGTCCACCACTGTCACCTTGGCGTCTGTCACGTCCAGACGGTTCAGGGTCTCAAGGATGGTGGCTTTGATCTGCTTTCCGAACTGATGGATCACACTGCTCTCGATGGAAAGCTCGATCTTACCGTTGCCTGGCTCCACGGTAACCTGGGCGTCGCTGGACTCCAAGGTACCGGCCATGGCGGCCTTCTTAACTTCCATACTGCGTCCTCCTTCTTCTTTTCTGGGCATATCGCTACAAAATACGCACCAGAAATAATTAAAAATTATCATTTTTAATACATTAAATCTATCATTTTCTTAATGATTATTCAAATACATAAATACTTATAACATCTATAAGGCAGATATTATAGCATTTTTCACGAAGCATAATTTAAAGATTATTGGCGCGCCCAAATACGCGGAAAGGGCCGCCTTCCGGCAGCCCTTCCGCTTACTATATTTAGAGGCAGTTCATGGATTGATCACTTATTCTTCCGGTTCCTGTTGAAATTGATCAGGCAGCCGGCCTTGACGATGTCCCGCTCGTTCTCAGTCATTTCCTTGCAGTACAGGCTGATCGGAACGGCCTTGCCGCCCTTGATCACGTAGGCCGTGATGTCGTCGAGACGGTCGTCGGTCAGTGCCTGGCGGATGCCCGGTACGTAGATGTAGTCGTCCACCTCGAACATTGTGGGCTCGCCCTTCAGATGGAAAGGAAGCATGCCCCAGTTCATCACGTTGGAGCGGTACCGCTTGGTGGCGTAGTCCTGGGTGATATTGGCCAGGGCGCCGATGACTCTCTGGCAGGAAGCGGCCTGCTCGCGGGCGGAACCGTCGCCGGGCTTGTTGGCGTAGATCGTGGAACCGATCTCCGTCTCTTCCATTTTCACGTTCTCCTGACCGGGGATCGTGTTGATCACGCGGAAGACTTCCGTAAGCTCCGGCGCCATGGCGGCGATATTCTCTCCTTTCTCCCTTGCGACCTCCAGGGCGTCCACGGCCTTCGTCTTACCCACATAGGCCGGATCGCGGCGGGACAGGGTGAACTCGGCCAGTCCCAGCGGATTGGAGCGGTAAGAGGAGGTCTCGCCGGACGGGATCAGCTCGTCGGTGGTGGTCACCTCGTCCAGGATCTTGGAGCAGACCTTCAGCAGGATATTCTCGCCCAGAGGCGCTCTCTCCGGCCAGTCCTTGATATTCGGACCGTAGAACAGCGGCTCATCCGGATTCGCCTTGCCAAAGCCCTGGTAGACTCTCGCGTCGTAGGACTCGCGGCTGAAATGGTACTCAGGCACATTGCCGAAGGCCTCGGCGTACTGCTCCGCGGAGGTCAGAACGCCGCCGTTTGCCGCCGTCGCGGCGATGGAACGGGCGTCCATTAAGGCGACTGCGGCCATCTGGCCGTTGCCGGGCTTGGAGCCCTCGCGGTTCGGGAAGTTGCGGGTCGTGTGGCGGATGGACAGGCCGTTGTGGTTGGGCGTGTCGCCTGCGCCGAAGCACGGTCCGCAGAACGCGGTCTTCACGACCGCACCGGCGTTCATCAGGTCGCCGATGATCCCCTTGTTCGCCAGATCCACATAGACCGGCATGGAGGACGGATAGACCGAAAGTGTGAACTCGCCTGCGCCGATCATTCTGCCCTTCAGCAGATTATTGGCTTCCACCACGTTAGTGTAGTTGCCGCCCGCGCAGCCGGCGATGATTCCCTGCTGCACATGGAGCTTTCCGTCCTTCACCTTATCAAGCAGGGTGTAAGGAGCACGGCCCTGGGCCACTTTCTCGGCCGCCTTCTCCGTCTCGCGGAGAATGTCTTCCAGGTTCTCATAAAGGGCGTCGATCTCGTAGGCGTTGGACGGATGGAACGGAAGGGCGATCATGGGCTTTACGGTGGACAGGTCGATGCAGACGCAGCCGTCATAGTAAGCCACATCCGCCGGATTCAGTTCCCTGTAAGCTTCGCTTCTGCCGTGCTCGGTCAAAAACGCCTTCGTGTCCTCGTCGGTTCTCCAGATGGAGGACAGGCAGGTGGTCTCGGTGGTCATGACGTCCACGCCGTTGCGGTAATCGGTGGTCATGGAGGAAACGCCGGGGCCGACGAACTCCATTACTTTATTCTTCACATAGCCGTTCTTGTAGACAGCGCCGCAGATGGCCAGGGCGATGTCGTGGGGGCCGACCCAAGGATTGGGCTTTCCGGTCAGATAGATTGCGATCACGCCCGGATAGCTGCTGTCCCAGGTGTCGCCCAGGATCTGCTTATCCAGCTCGCCGCCGCCTTCGCCGACCGCCATGGTGCCCAGGGCGCCGTAGCGGGTGTGGGAATCGGAACCCAGGATCATCCTGCCGCAGCCCGCGTACATTTCACGCATGAACTGATGGATGACCGCCACATGCGGGGGAACGAAAATACCGCCATACTTCTTCGCGGAAGTCAGACCGAACATGTGGTCATCCTCGTTGATGGTTCCGCCTACCGCGTTTAAGGAGTTGTGGCAGCAGGTCAGCACGTAGGGCATCGGGAATTTATCCATGCCGGACGCTCTTGCCGTCTGGATGATGCCTACATATGTAATGTCGTGGGATGTCAGGGCGTCGAACTTGATCTGGAGATTCTCCATATCTCCGCTCTGATTGTGATCCTTCAGGATCCCGTAGGCGATGGTGCCCTTCTTCGCTTCCTCTTTGCTCACGCTTTTGCCGGTCAGCGCGGTCACCTTCGCGGCCTCGCTCTCCGGGACTACCTCTGTCCCGTTCACCAGATAGACGCCGCCGTCGTACAACTTAACCATGAAAATACCTCCTGCTTTGTTTTTTCGAGTAACTTTGCGTTATCTCTTTGTTGCATTTATCATAACACAATGCTATAATATTGTAAAATACTATTATTATAATATATTTCATAGTTTTTTCCTATATTATGAATTGCCGACACACGCAGCGCTGTCACCGACTTTGCAAAGCAAAGAAAAGTTCACAGCAGCTGAAAAAGAATCAGCTAAAAACCGAGGATTCGGAATTTATCATGCAGATACTGCGCTTCTGCTATAGCTGTGAACCAGAACAATAAAACAGAGGATTCATAAATATTTTCAGAAGAAAGGTGATTTCATGACAAGCAGAGAACTTCTTTACGTCAAGACCATAGCCGACGAGAAAAGCATCACCGGCGCGGCCCGGAAGCTCTATATGGCCCAGCCGTCTTTAAGCCAGGCTCTCCAGAAGCTGGAGGAACAGATCGGCACGCCGCTATTCAAGCGCACCACCGGCGGGCTCACGCTCACCTACGCGGGCGAGCGTTACTACTATATGGCCTGCCAGATCCTCAAGATGTACGAGAATTTTGAGATCGAGGTCAGCGACATCAACAACTTAAAGACCGGCCGCATCCATTTCGGCATCACCAACCATCTGGGAATGCTTCTCCTGCCCCAGACCATGAAGCGGTTCCAGGAGATCTGTCCGTTCGTCGAGGTGCAGGTGGCCGAAGACACCACCGCGATCCTGGAGAAACGCCTGCTGTCCGGCGAACTGGATTTTCTCGTAATGCACGCCCCCGCCCAGACCCAGGAGACCCGCATCCAGTACGAGATCCTTCAGCGGGATCCCTTTGTCGTGGTCCTGTCGCCGGATCATGCGCTGGTGGAAAAGGCGGTCCCGCGCGAAGGCTCGCCCTATCCGGTTCTGGATATCCGTCTTCTGGCCGGCGAACCCATGATCCGTTTAAATCCCGAGCAGCGCATCCGTCAGGTGACCGACACGGTCTTAAGGCGCGCCGGTATCCGCGACATCCGGACCGTCATGACGCTTAGGAACCATATCACAGCCCAGCTTCTGGCGTCCGAGGGCGTGGGCATTACCATGGTGCCGCTCCAGTATTCCAGGCTTACCATCGAGCACCGCCGCCCGCCGGTCCTTCTGTCCATCGAGGATCGTTACAGGGCGTGGTGGGACCTGTGTATCGCCACGACCCAGGACAGCTTTCTCTCCAAAGCGGATCAATTGTTTCTGCGCTGCATGAAGGAAGTCGCTATTGATTGAAACCGTTTCCTATGGTATACTTTCTATAATCGTCTGAAACAGGATACGCGCGGTCTGACGCGTCCGGACGCATCGTTTTCTGCGTTTTCCGTTCCGCCAGCCACGCAGACCATCTGCGGTGTGAAACATCCGGCCGCCTCCCCGCGCCGCCGGACCACACTGCCTTACTAAGGAGCCAGCCAGTAAAATGAATGTCAAACACGCCCAGTACATGCTTACGATCCTTCAGGAAGGCAGCATTACCGCCGCCGCCCGTAAGCTCTATGTCTCCCAGCCCTCTCTGAGCCAGATGGTGAAGCTTGTAGAGAATAATCTGGGAATGCCCATCTTCGACCGCAGCACCGATCCCATCACCCTGACCTACGCCGGCCAGAAATATATGGAAGCCGCCCGCCAGATCCTGACCATCAATCAGAACCTGGCCAAAGAGATCCGGGAGATCAACCAGGAAGACCATGGCACCATTGAGCTGGGCATTCCGGTCCAGCGGGCCATGCAGGTAATGCCCTATGTGATGCCCAGATTCACACAGATGTATCCCCATGTGGAGATCAATACCCACGAATTCGGCTCCGCCACCTTAGAGTCCATGGTGCTGGAAGGCCATGTGGATTTCGCGTGCCTGACCACATTTCCGCGCCATGAAGAACTGGAATATATTCTGGTCGAGACTGAAGAACTGGTTCTGTTGACCGGCACCGGCTCCGCCATCGCAAAGCGCATCCCGGCAGGAACGCCTATCGATATCACTGAGGCCAGGGACGAGATGTTCGTCAACATCAAATCCGGCCACAGCGTCCGCACGACTCAGGACATGCTCTTCATCCGTAAAAATATGCGCCCGAAGATCCTTCTGGAGACTATCAGCATCGAGGTGGCCAAGCGCACCGCCGTCGCCTGCAACGCGGTCATGATCTGCCCGCAGAATTATATCGAGATGACGCCCGAGCTGCTGCCGGACTGCGTCATGTACCCGCTCCTTGACATCGACAGCCGCAGAAGCTTCTACATCTGCCACCGCAAGGACCGGTATCTTCCCAAATACATCCGGGATTTCATCCGGATCCTGACGGAGAAGGAGCATCCGTTTATTGTGGAATAGGCGTCTGCTCACCCGATCAAAAGTCCCAGCACCGCCGCGATCAAAATCGTCTTCGGAATCGACAGCTTGAACTTCAGAAGGATCACACCGGTGATGACCGCGATCAGCACCAGGTTCCAGGAGATCCCGCTAAGGAACGCCGAAAGCGAGAATCCGCTCAAATCGATCACGCCGCCCGCCACGAAGGTGGACACGCTCAGCGTCACCGCCGCGGCCGCCAGCATCCCCAGGCTCGCCGGACGCACGCCGCGCATGGCGCTCTCCAGATATTTATTACCCTTCATATGCAGGATGAAATGGGCCGCCAGCATCGACAGCGTCAGCGACGGCATCATGACGCCGAGGCTGGCGAAAAGCGCCCCCGGAATACCCGCCGTTCTGAGGCCCACGAAGGTCGCGCAGTTGATTCCCAGCGACCCCGGCGTCATTTCAGCCACGGCCACGATGTCCATGACTTCCGCCGCCGTCATCCATCCGTAGCGCAGCACCTCGTCGTTGATGACCGGGATCATGGTCATACCGCCGAAGCTGCAGAATCCGATCTTCATAAAGGAGATAAATAATTTAAGATAGATCATCGCTTATCCTCCCTCTCCAGATCAGAAGTCCCAACGCCAGCGCGATCAGGATCAGCAGAAGCTTACTGAAGCCGGTCAGCGCGCACACCACAAAGCTGACGGCAAGGATCACCCAGGCCGATTTCCCGCGGATCGCGGTCCCCCGCATCCGCACACAGGCGCTGATGATGATCGGAATAACCACGCTGCGGACGCCGTTTAAGATCTTCGCCACATAGATATTGTCCCGCAGGGACTCATAGAAATATGTCACCACCGCGATGGCCACAAGCGCCGGCAACGACAGCCCGAAGGCCGCGGCCACAGCTCCCGCCGCGCCGGCCATGGTATAACCGCAGAAGACCGACATATTGATGATCATGATCCCCGGAAATGATTTGGCCAGGGACATATAGTCCACGATCTGTTCCTCTGTCATCCAGCCCTTTTTGTCCACAAATTCATTCTGGATCTGGGCGATGATGCTCCACCCGCCGCCGAAAGTAAACAGGCCGATCTTCGCCATAATGAAGAAAATGGCCGGCAGCCGTTTGGTCTTTTCCATCTTCCCGTCATCCTTTCTCCTTAATCGTTCCATACCGCGCTCACCGGGATCGCGCTTTCTGAACACTTCTTTCCGCGCATTCCGGCAGAACCCCGTATTGTCCTATCATACCGCCCTTTTTTCTCTCCGTCAAATAGGTTTTCTTCATAGCTGCCATAGCCAAAACCTATATAACTACTGCGATATTACATGGATAACCCTGCATTTATGCGTGCCATAGACCATTATGTATTTGCCAACCTATTGATTCTCAGTTATAATGATAAACTGACAAGCGTTAACCTGCATTCGGATCACTCTGCGTCCCGTACCGTCGGGAACGGCTTTGCAAGCGATCGTTTCACTCCAATTTCTGCCAGGAAAACAGTGGATTTCCCGTCGAAAGCGGGCGACAAACGGAGGACACATTCATGGAAGACGTCAGTTTAATGGATATGCTAAATGCGAGGGAGGCGCGTTGCCGGCTCCAGCAGAGACTTCTAAACGCCCATCAAAAGCCTCTGATCTGCCTGACCTTAAATATCCCGGGTCCGGTGAAGATACTGCCCGGCATACCGGAAGCCTTTGAGACCGGACGCGGAAGGATCGAATCGGTTCTCAGTAAGAATCAGATCCCCACGCTCCGCTCAGAGGCGGTACGGGAGAAGACCGGATATGAAGCTTTCTACTGCGTGGACGCTTCGCCGGAAACGGCCAAGAAGCTGATGATCGCCTTAGAGGATCAGGACCGTCTCGGACGGCTCTTCGACATCGACGTGCTGCGCACGGACGGCACAAAGGTATCCCGCGAGGAACTGGGCTTCGCCCCGCGCCGCTGCCTTCTGTGCGGCCGGCCGGCCCATGTGTGCAGCCGCAGCCGCGCACACAGTGTGGCGGAACTGACAGAAGAAATTACTCGAATTTTAGAAGCATAAATATTGACGCAATCTGCTTTCATTAACAGATTGCGTCTGTCATATATTCACTCGTCAGTTCTTCATACAATTCATAATAACCGTTATCATCATTTCCATCTCTTCCGGTCTGGATTCGGCGATCATAATCGTCAGTGCCACGAGAGTATGGTCGTCGATCATTTTCTCTCCATCCGCAAACAATGCATGATTCTTATCAAGAAAATACAGAAACATGGTCGCGGCAATCCGTTTGTTGCCGTCATAAAAGCTGTGATTCTTCGTCACAAAATAAAGCAGGTGCGCCGCCTTTTCCTCCAGCGTGGCATACACTTCCCTCCCGCCGAAAGATTGATAGATATTGCCGATACTTCCCCGAAATGAATCATCCTTTTCCTTTCCGAAAAGCTCTGATTCATCGCCGAAACGCATACTGTCGATCACTCGCCGGCACTCTTCATAAGTGAGAACATACGCGGCCTCCCTGCCCTTCGGGCGCTCCATATTCTGATGATCATAGGAATCCAGCAGGCTTAGCGCCTCATTATACTTTTCGATTACTGAAAGCACCTGCCCGCTGTCCAGGGCGTTTCCTGTACGCTTCATGACCCGTATCACCTCGCCAAGCTGATTGATACGATTATTGTTCAGCGCATATCCTTTCATTATGTATTCTTTCAGGATGGAATTCGCCCACTTGCGAAATACAACGCCTCGCTGGGATTTTACCCGATATCCGACAGAAATAATGACATCGAGGTTGTAGTACTCCGTCATATGCGTCTGCATTTTCCCTTCCATGGCACCATGCCGAGTGGTAGTCGCAAATTTTGCGACCACCTCCTGCCCTGCTAATTCATCGCGCAACGCATTCGCGATGTGCTTTCCTATCGTTTTAATATCACGCCCAAATAATTCCGACATTTGCGCACGGTTAAGCCACACCATTTCCTGTTCCGGCGTTACGGGCACTTCAAGCCTGATGTCATTATACTCGAATAATACAATTTCCCTTTTCTCCATTTACAGCACCTCCCAATACAAAATATCAGGCGTTCTGCTGCTCCCTGAACACGATCTCCCCCGTCGCCGGATCCATGCTCTCGACAATGGCCAGGGACTCCAGGTGGATACCCATATCCCGGATCATCTTTCCACCCGGCTGGAACCCCTTTTCGATGCAGATGCCGATGCCTTCCACGGTCGCGCCTGCGCTCTGCACCAGTTCGATCAGCCCCTTCAGCGCGCAGCCGTTGGCCAGGAAATCGTCGATGATCAGCACATGATCCTCCGGCCCGATGAAGCGCTTGGAAACCATCACGTCGTACACTCTCCCGTGAGTGTAGCTCTGCACCTTCGTCGTATAGACGTCTCCCGACAGGTTCAGGCTCTGGGCCTTCTTCGCGAACAGCACCGGCACATGGAAGCATTCCGCCACCACGCAGGCGATGCCGATCCCGCTGGCCTCAATGGTCAGGATCTTGTTGATGGGCTTATCGGCAAAAAGCCGCTTAAACTCCATGCCCATCTCGTGAAACAGGTCCACATCCATCAGATGATTCAGAAAACAGTCTACCTTCAGTACATCGCCCTCCGCCAGGATACCGTCCCTGCGGATTCTCTCTTCCAGTGCTTTCATGCTGCCCGTCTCTCCTTTATGTAAAAATTGTATTAAATGCATTCTAACAGAATAACGCCTGTTTGGAAAGCATTATTTTGCATGTTTTCCCTTTCCTTTGCACAGGATACTTCCGCCACTTATTGTTCTTGGATACTGTCGTCTATTTCCAATGCTTTTCCTGGGAAAAAAACTCCCAGAAGCTGCGTCCACTTTCAATGCGTCTTCTGCAAGAAACTACTCACAGAAACTGCCGTCTATTTCCAGTGTCTCTCCCGCAGGAAGATGGATCTCGCGATATTTCCCCTCATACAGAATCTTGGTATGGATCCCGGAATACGCGGTGAGCCGGAATCGTTTAAGCTCGTGGTCTTCCCACATAATATCCACCTCACAGTTGCCGCGAACACGCAGCCCCCGGACGCTTCCGCCCGTCCATTCGGAAGGCAGGGCCGGCAGCAGAACGATCCGCTCGGCGGAGCTTTGAACAAGCATCTGGGCAATGGCTGCCGCCGCGCCGAAATTGCCGTCGATCTGGAACGGCGGATGGCGGTCGAACAGGTTCGGGTAGACGGAAGAGGCCAGCAGCTGCTTCAGGTTATGAAGCGCCTCATCCCCATCCCACAGCTTCGCGTAATGATTGATGATCCAGGCCCGGCTCCAGCCGGTATGGCCGCCGCCGTTGGCGAGACGGTGCTTCAGCGTGGCGCGGGCGGCCGCCGCGAGCTCCGGCGTGCCGTCAACTGTGATCTGCTGGGACGGATGCAGACCATACAGGTGGGAAATGTGCCGGTGTCCCGGTTCGCATTCCTCGTAATCTTCGATCCATTCCAGGATCCTTCCTGACCGGCCGATCCTGGTGGGAACCAGCCTGCCTAAGGTCTCTCTGACCTGCGCAAGAAATGCGTCTTCGTCCGGAATTCCGGTCTCGGCCAGACGGAGTTTCCGCTGGTATACACGATTCTCTTCATAACCACGTTCTTCCGGATCAGCCGATGACTTTGTTGTATCCTCCACCCGTATATTCTGAATCCGCTGCACATTCTGACTGTTCTCCGCTTTATGACCGTCAGGCGGCATATTCCGGTCTCCCCGCACCTCCCGTGCCGCCATCAGACACTCACTGAACAGATCCCTCAGAATCTGGTTATCCATCGTGGCCCCATAAGTCACCGCCCCGCTCTCTCCGTTCGGAAGCCGGTATCTGTTCTCCGGTGAAGAAGAAGGACACGTCACCAGCCAGCCGTCCTTCTCCACCAGGAAATCCAGAAAGAACAGCGCCGCCTCGCACATCACCGGATAATACTCCTCCAGGAAATCCAGATCCTTCGTGTATTCGTAATGATTCCAGATATGCGTGCAGAGCCACGCCGCCCCCATCACCCAGTAGGTGCTGGGGATCCATGTGTCCTGGGGCGCGCAGTCTCCGTGGATGTCCGTATTATGGTGCGCCGCAAATCCGCGGCAGCCGTACATTTCCCGCGCCGTCCTGCGCCCGCTCTTACGCATATTCCTGATCAGCCCGAAAAGCGGCATGTGGCACTCGGAAAGATTGCAGCATTCCGCCGGCCAGTAATTCATCTCCATATTGATATTGATCGTATACTTGGAGTCCCACGGCGGCTGCATACTCTCGTTCCAGAGCCCCTGCAGCGTGGCGGGAAGGCCGCCTTCCCGGCTGCACGCGATCAACAGGTACCGCCCGTAATCAAACAGCAGACCGTAAAGCCCCGGATCCGCGCTGCCCTCCGCAGCATTCTTAATCCGCTCGTCCGTCGGCGCGAGATCACTGGTTCCGGTCCCGGCAAGTTCAAACTTCACCCTGCCGTACAGGCTCCGGTAATCCTCCCGGTGGCGCTGATACAGCTGCTCATAAGGCTCCCGCGTCGCCCTGTCCATCACAGAACAGAGCTGCTCCCGCAGCATCTCTACCGCTTTCTCATAGGAAACGTCATCCATTTCCATGCAAGCAGGGCTCCAGTGACGCCTTGCTTGTATTTCTCCTTTGTGCTGATACGACGTATCGGCGCAGTAAATGAGAAGCGCCTCATCCGCGGCGTCGACACATAAGGTCTGACCGACGACGCTGACCCTCCCCTTCGACGCCCATGCGCTGATGCCGGAGACATAACGGCTGCCGCCCTCTCCCAGGTTCCCGTACAGGAAGATTCCGTTGTCCGAAAGCCGTCCGATCCCGTCGATGGTCTTTCCCCGTTCGATCCGGATCCGCAGGGAAATGCTCCCGGGCCTGTCCGCGGTAAACCTTACGATCAGGCAATCCGCCGGATGCGACGCGAAATACTCCCGCTTATAGGATACGCCTCCGCTGACAAACGCAACCCTGCATACAGCGTCCTCAAGATCCAGCTCCCGCATGTAATCCTCATATTGATCCGCATTTTCCTGCCGGATCCGGATATCGCCCATCGTTTGGTAAGGATGCATGCCGTCCGGGCATCCCGCGAAAGCCAGGTTCAGAAGTTCCTGCGCCCTTCCGATCTCCTGCCGGAAAATAGCTTCCCGGACCTCGCCAAGATAACGGCGCGCGTCCGGGTTGATCCGGTTCACCTCTCCCCCGTACCAGACGCTCTCCTCGTTCACCTGGATCCGCTCCTGACAAACGCTGCCGAATACCATGGCGCCGATCCTGCCGTTTCCCAGCGGCAGCGCTTCCTCCCACACTTCCGCCGGCTGTCGGTACCATAATCTGCTCATAATCCTTTATCCCTTTCATTATGAATCTTCTCAAATCATTCATGTGAAACCCAGATGAATCGTTTTCTTTGCATCTTTCTTTCGGTACTCGACCGATCACACAGTGATGCTCGTTTTCACTCACACCCGGAACCACACAATCGATTCATACATTTGTTTATAAGTATAAATCAATGCCCTTTCCCACGCAATCCTTTCTTTTACTATAAATACAGTTCATATCTCCCATAATCGGGACCCGAAGAAATTTACCATTTTCACCTCTGCATACTTGAAATATCCGGATGAATATCATAAAATAGGTTAAGTTGCGGGTGCCGGCTGCGCCTGCGGACAATCTATGCTAAGGAGTGCGAAATCATGGAAAAGAAAGACTTAAACTGGAGTGAGATCGGATTTGCCTATCATGTAACAAATATGCGTTATGTTTCCAACTATAAAAACGGTGCCTGGGACGAAGGCGGGCTGACCGCCGACGCCAACATTGTGCTCAATGAGTGCGCCGGAATCCTGCAGTACTGCCAGGAGGTCTTCGAGGGCCTGAAGGCATACACTACGGTTAACGGCGATATCGTCACTTTCCGCCCCGACCTGAATGCGGAGCGCATGATGGATTCCGCCAAGCGGATGGAGATGCCGCCCTTCCCGAAGGAGCGTTTCCTGGACGCCGTCGAGCAGGTCGTGAAGGCCAACGCGGACTGGGTGCCGCCCTACGGCAGCGGCGCTTCCCTTTATATCCGTCCCTACATGTTCGCATCCTCTCCTGTCATCGGCGTGAAGCCGGCTGAGGAATATCAGTTCCGCACCTTCTGCACCCCGGTCGGACCGTATTTCAAAGGCGGCGCCAAGCCCTTGACCTTGTGCGTCAGCGATTTCGACCGCGCGGCACCTCACGGCACCGGCCATATCAAAGCGGGTCTGAACTACGCCATGAGCCTGCACGCCCATGTAGAGGCCCACAAGAGAGGTTTCGACGAGAATATGTTCCTGGATCCGGGCACCAGAACCTACGTAGAGGAGACCGGCGGCGCCAACTTCCTCTTCGTCACGAAGGACAATGAGATCGTGACGCCCAAGTCCGACTCGATCCTGCCCTCCATCACGAGACGTTCCATGCTTCATGTAGCCGAACACTATCTGGGCATGAAAGTGACCCAGCGCCAGGTCCGCTTAGACGAGATCGGCGACTTCGCGGAGTGCGGCCTCTGCGGCACCGCGGCCGTCATTTCCCCGGTAGGAAAAGTCGTAGACCACGGACGTGAGATCTGTTTCCCCAGCGGTATGGACCACATGGGGCCGGTAATCCAGAAACTCTACGACACACTGACCGGCATCCAGCTCGGCACCGTGGACGCGCCGGAGGGATGGATTCATAAGATCTGCTGAGAATAAGGCAAATAAATACTGTTATTCGAAAAATGACAAAAAACTCTTGAACTGTATTCTGAGATATGTTATATTTGATATGAAAAGGGAAAGCCAGAGACACACGGCCTACCCCCAAGAAATAACTAGCTAAACCCTTAACGGGCAGCCGTCACTATTGGTAGTGGATCTTACGCAAAGTAAGTGATTATGTGACGGCTAATAAAAAAGGAACATTCTTAAGTGATGTTCTTTTTTTATT
>CANQRU010000030.1 GCA_947626395.1 uncultured Lachnospiraceae bacterium
TTGGGGAAATGAATCTGAGGTCATCGTCCTTTAGGGATTGTCTTTTTCATGTCAACTGACAATTCGTTTACTTCATCCAGCAGTGCATTTGCTGTAGGAAATGCGCCGGATCTGTGGTATAATCTCGACAGAGATTATACCCGCGCCGGTTCGGTGTCCGGACGAAAACCGTTAACTCTTACGGATGGGGGCCATGTCCTTCGAAGGACATGGGAGCATTTCTGCGGACCATGGCGCGGAAAAGACCCGAGAAGAACGGAAACTGTTAACAAACGCGCAGGGCCGGAAGGCATCCTGCGCAAGAGCCAGAAGAAAGGTGAAAAGGTATGGAGACTTACGATCCCGATTTTATGGAAAAGCAGAAGAAACTATTAAAGACAGCGAAGCGCATGGCAGGTATCTTTATCGTGGTTGTGGTTTTTGCGGTGCTGAGTACAGGCTCCTTCTACAATATCGGGGAGCAGGAGCAGGCGGTGCTGACCACGTTCGGCGTGGCCAAGAGCGTCACGGAGCCGGGACTTCATTTCAAGATACCGGTGATCCAGCGGGTGCAGAAGGTGAACACGACGATCCAGGGTTTCGCGGTTGGCTACGATCTGAACAGCGAAGAGAGCCAGGAAGAGGATTCCCTGATGATCACAAGCGATTTCAATTTTGTCAATGTGGATTTCTTCGTGGAATACAAGGTGTCAGACCCGGTGAAGGCGCTCTACGCGTCCCAGGATCCTTTGCTGATCCTGCAAAATATCAGCCGGAGCTGCATCCGCGGCGTTATCGGCAGTTATGAAGTGGATTCGGTGCTGACCACCGGGAAGAATGAGATCCAGAGCAAGGTGCGCGAACAGATCACGCAGAAGCTGGAGCAGCATGATATCGGCCTGCAGGTGATCAATGTGACGATCCAGGATTCGGAACCGCCAACCACGGAAGTCATGGAAGCGTTCAAGGCGGTGGAGACGGCGCGCCAGGGCAAGGAGACGGCCATCAACGACGCCAACAAGTACCGCAACGAGAAGCTGCCGGAGGCCGAGGCGCAGATCGACAAGATCATGCAGGAAGCTGAGGCCCAGAAGACGGAGCGGATCAATGAGGCGAATGCGGAAGTCGCCAAATTCAACGCCATGTACGAGGAATACGCGAAGAACCCGGAGGTGACCCGCCGAAGGATGTTCTACGAGACCATGGAGGATGTGCTGCCCAGGATGAAGGTCATTATCGACGGAACGGACAGTACGGAGACGATCCTGCCGCTCGACAGCTTCACGGCGACGGCGGAGGGCGCAGGCGGCGGTAACGCGGGAGCAGGCAGTGCAGGCAGCGGAAATGGAACCGCCGCCGGAAATAACGCGGTCGGAGCCGCCGATGCGGCAGAGTAGCCGAAACCGTGGAGTGGGGGAAACGCTATGGACGGAAGGATTCTAGGATTTCTCATATGGACGCTTTGCGGAGCGCTGTTTCTTGGGATCGGCATCTTCGCGTTCTTTGCGAAGAAGCCGATAGGATTCTGGGCGAACGCGGAGACATTTGCGGTGGATGATGTGAAAGGCTATAACCGGGCGGTGGGGAAGCTGTGGATCTTCTACGGCGTCGTGTTCATCCTGCTGGGACTGCCGTTTCTGGCAGGGCAGAATTCCCCGCTGATCGTGCTGGTAAGCATGCCGGGCGTAATGGCGGCGACGATCGCGGTGATGTGCGTTTATACATTGGTCATCGAGAAGAAATACCGAAGAAAATGAGGCTGAAAAAATATCAGAGGAAAGGAAAACAGTTATGAAGAAGACGATTGCAAAGATATTGGCATTGATCATCGTATTGGCGGCGGTTATCGGGCTTGGCGGTTCGGTCGTCATCACGAGGGAGAACGAATACAAGCTGATCCGTCAGTTCGGACGCGTGGAACGGATCATCGACAGGGCGGGTATTTCCTTTAAGGTACCGTTTGTGCAGACGGCGGACACGCTGCCGCGGGAGATCCTGCTCTACGATCTGGCGCCGTCGGACGTCATCACGATGGATAAGAAGACCATGCTGACAGACAGCTATGTGCTGTGGAGGATCACGGACCCGCTCAAATTTGCCCAGACATTGAATTCCTCCGTAACGAATGCGGAGCGCAGGATCGACGCCGTGGTCTATAACTCGATCAAAAATGTGATCAGCAGCTTAAGTCAGAACGACGTGATCAGCGGCCGCGACGGGGAACTGTCCGAGGCGATCATGAACAATATCGGAACCAGCGTGGATCAGTACGGCATTCAGCTGCTGGCCGTGGAAACCAAGAAGCTGGATCTGCCGGAGGACAATAAGGAGGCTGTTTACGAGAGAATGATCTCCGAGCGCGACAAGATCGCGGCTACCTATACCGCGGAGGGCAAGTCCGAGGCCCAGGTGATCCGCAATACCACGGATCGTGAGATCGCTATCAATATTTCCAACGCGGAGGCGCAGGCTGCGGCGGTTACCGCGGAAGGCGAAGCGGAGTACATGCGGATCCTGGAGGCGGCGTACAGCACGGAGGACCGGGCGGAATTCTACGCGTTCACGAGATCGCTGGACGCGGCGCGGGCGTCGCTGACCGGCAGCAACAATACGCTGATCCTGCCGGCGGATTCGCCGATCGCGAGCATATTTATGCAGTAATGGCGATTATAAATTTGCTGAAAGTGTTGTGATACAAAGGTTGTGAAAGGTTATTTGGCATACTGATGGAATGGGGAGCGCCGGAAGGAAGAATATCCGACGCTTCCTTTTTGTATTTCCATGCGAGCGGAGCTCCGGTGATGTCCTGCTTGTATTTCATAGCAGACATGGTTCCCGGTCTGCTGGATGGCTGATGACTGAAGTTGTGAAATTACAGGAAAATGGATGACAGGCAGCGATTTCGGTTGTATAATTCTGGTATTAAAATACAGGAGAGTATAGTTATGAATATATCGGTAAATCAGTTTAACAGCCCATGCAGCTGCGGGCGGGAACACAGGATCGAAGTAAAAGATATTATGATCAGCAGCCGCGCGGCGGAAGCGCTTTATGAGTCGATGAAAAACGGAGCGCTTTCCGGATACCGGCGGCCGATGATCATCTGCGATGAGAACACGAAGGCCGCGGCGTCCGGGAAGCTTTCAAGGGTCTGGCAGCTTTGTGCCGAACTGGTGCTGTCGCCGGTGAATCTGCACGCGGATAACCACGGCGTGGACCGGGTGCACCAGGCGTTTGAGGAAATGGGAGCTGGGGCTGAGACTTCCGGCGGCGCACCGGACCTTCTGCTGGCTGTCGGATCCGGGACAGTTCATGACCTGACCAGGTATATTGCTCATGAAAAAGGCATTCCTTTCGTGTCGGTGCCTACGGCAGCCAGCGTGGACGGCTTTGTATCGACGGTGGCCGCCATGACCTGGTACGGGATGAAGAAGACCCTGCCGGCGGTGGCGCCCGCGTATGTGTACGCGGACACGGAAATATTTTCTAAAGCGCCCTGGAGGCTGACCGCTTCCGGCGTGTCGGATCTTCTGGGGAAATATGTGGCGCTGGCCGACTGGCGGATCGTCCATGAGGTGACCGGCGAATACATCTGCGAGCGGATCTGCCGGATGGAGGAGGACGCCATGGAGGCAGTCTGCCAGTGTATGGACGGCCTTAAAGCCGGGGAGGCGGACGCCTATGAGAAGCTGATGTACGCGCTTCTTCTGTCCGGTCTGGCCATGCAGATGATCGGCAATTCCCGTCCGGCTTCCTGTGCGGAACACCATGTGTCTCATCTGTGGGAAATGGAAGTGATCAATAATCATGTGGACGCGCTTCACGGAGAGAAGGTGTCCATTGGGACGGTTCTGAACATCGGGCTGTATAAGAAGATCGCGGCGGCGATCCGGGCCGGGAAATGTCATGTGAAACCCTATGAAGGACTGGAACTGGAACTGATTCGGCAGACCTTCGGCGCAAAGGGACTGTATGACGCTACGATGGAGGAGAATACGCCGGATCCGATGCTTCAGGTGGAGCCGGAGAGGTTCGTGGAGAAGCTGCCGCGGATTGCAGAAATCATCGAAGCGCTTCCGTCGGAACAGGAAATCGTGGATCTGCTGCGGCGGGGAAACTGCGTCTATGATGTGAAGCAGATCGGACTTACGGAGGAGATCATTCCGCTGACTATGCGGCTGTCACCGTATGTAAGGAACCGGCTGAGCTTTAACCGGATGAGGAAGATGCTGGAATACTGAGGGAATGGCTGCGGGTCGGCCTGGCATGATTGCGTGATAAGATAGAGAGAAGATGAAAGGCAGAAGCACTCAAATGGTGGTAAGTAAGGAACCGAATTACGCGAAGAACGTCGAGGGAGAATGATTGGGGGAAAGCGTGTGGATGCGAAATATGTGATCGGTCTGGACTACGGCACGCTGTCGGGCCGGGCAATTCTGGTAAACGCGGAGAATGGCAGAACCGTGGCCCAGAGCGTGAAAAACTATACGCACGGGGTGCTGGAAAAGGCGCTCCCGGACGGAACGCCGCTTCCCGCCGCCTGGGCGCTGGCTGTACCACAGGATTATCTGGAGGTGCTGACGGAGACGATCCCGAAGCTTCTTGTCCAGTCCGGCGTTAAAGCAGAGGATATCGTGGGGATCGGCCTGGATGTGACGGCCAGTACATTTCTGCCGGTTGACAGGGACGGTATTCCGCTGTGTGAGACGGCGGAATACGCGGCGCGACCCCACGCGTGGATGAAGCTGTGGAAGCATCACGCCGCTCAGTCTCAGGCGAACCGGATGACTGCGCTGGCCCGCGAAAGAAATGAGGATTTTCTGAAATGGTACGGCGGGACGGTCAACGCGGAGTGGACGCTCCCGAAGCTTCTCCAGATTGCGGAGGAAGATCCGGAGATCTGCCGGGAAGCGGACTGTTTCATGGAGGCTGGGGACTGGCTGGTGATGCAGCTGACCGGTGAGCGGACACGCAGTATGTGCATCGCGGGGTATAAGCTACAGTACCGGAAGGCGTGGGAGCCCTCGGGGTCGGCGGCCGGATATCCTGACCGCGGGTATCTCAATGGTTTATCGCCTCTTCTGGCGGATGTCGTGGCGGAAAAGCTTGGCGGGCGTCAGGTGGAACCGGGAGAGGCGGCCGGCTGTCTGACGGCCGCTATGGCTGAGCGGCTGGGGCTTCTGCCTGGAACGCCGGTGGCAGCGGCCGCGATCGACGCCCATGCGTCAGTTCCCGGGGTAGGGATCAGCCGCCCGGGAGAACTTCTGATGGTGTTAGGTACATCCTGCTGTGCCATGCTCTGCTCGGAGCGGGCGGCTGTTGTGCCCGGCATTTTCGGGATGGTAAAGGACGGTATTCTGCCGGGGTATTACGGCTATGAGGCGGGACAGAGCAGCGTGGGGGATACATTTGACTGGTTTGTCAGAAACTGTGTGCCGGAAAATTATGTCAGGGCAGCAGAAGAAGCCGGGATGGATATTCACCACTACCTGACGGAAAAGGCCAGTGGGCTGCGCGCCGGCGAGAGAGGACTGATCGCCCTGGACTGGTGGAACGGAAACCGCTCCTGTCTGGCGGACGCGAACCTGAAGGGAATGATCCTGGGGTTGGATCTGGCGACGAAGCCGGAGCATATTTACCGGGCGCTGATCGAATCCTGCGCTTACGGGATGCGGACCATCATGGAAGCGTTTGAGGCGGGCGGCGTAAAGGTCGAGAGGGTGTATGCCTGCGGCGGAATCGCGAAGAAGAATCCGCTGATGATGCAGATTTACGCGGATGTGCTGGACCGGGAGATCCGGGTTGGTTCATCGGATCAGAGTTCGGCCCTCGGCGCGGCCATGTTTGGCGCAGTGGCGACGGGAGTCTATCCGTCGGTGACAGAGGCGGCGAAAGCTTTAGGGCATGTGGAGGATCATTCCTACAAGCCGGTTCCGGAGAATGCAGCCGTATACCGCAGGCTTTACCGGGAGTATTCTATCCTTCATGATTACTTCGGACGCGGCGAAAACGATGTGATGAAGCGGATTCGCTGTTTATGGTAAAGACATTTTCTAAAAAAACGTCTATTCTGAAGTGTGTCGGTAACAGAAAATGAGTTTGCCGTGCTGGGAAAATTCCTCGTGTGCGGGTCAGCGGGCGGAGAAAAGTTCCTTGCGGAGTAGCTTTTCCCGCAGGAGGAATCTCTTGGCAGGAATCAGGTCTGCGAACGGAGGAGGGATTCAGAATGGATATGGTAAGAATTGGGGCGTTCCTAAAAGAACTGCGCGTGCAGAACCACATGACCCAGGAGCAGCTTGGAGAGAAGCTGGGCGTGACGAATAAGACCATTTCCCGCTGGGAATGCGGGACGTATCTGCCGCCGGTGGAGATGCTAAAGGAGCTGAGCGACCTGTACGGGCTTACGATCAATGAGATCATAAGCGGGCAGCGGCTGAATGAGGAGCAGTTCCGCCAGCAGGCGGAGATGAATATTGCGGATGCGCTTAAAACCAATGCGTTTACTCTGAAGGAAAGAGTCCGCTATTATAAACGAAAATGGCTGCGGGACCACATTTTCAGAATCGTTCTCTGTGCGGCCTCATGGATCGTGCTGATCGTTTCGCTTAAACTACAGGGAGTGGACGCGTATCTAATCGGTACGATTGGCGGGCTTCTTGCGGTCATTTTCTATGTGTATCTGTATAACCAGATGATGCGGTATGTGGAAAATCGGGCTTATGACGGAAGTGGAAAATGAAAAAGATGCTAAGCCGGAAAGATGATGAAGAGAAAATACGGTTCCGGCGATTGTGCTTTTGGCCGGATTATGATATGATAAACGGCGCAGAGAAGAACTGCGATGATGCGGCCGGCGAGATGCGAACCGGCAGGCAGGAGGAATTACAGTATGAAGATCAGGGATATTCTGGCTCAGGAGCGGCCGACGCTCTCCTTTGAGGTGTTCCCGCCCAAGACGGCGGATAAGTATGAGAATGTAGAAGCGGCGGCGAAGGAGATCGCTCTTCTGAAGCCGGATTTTATGAGCGTGACCTATGGGGCGGGCGGCGGAACACGGCGGTATACGATCGATATCGCAGATACGCTGAACAATGAATACCATGTGCCGACGCTGGCCCATTTGACCTGCGTTTCTTCCACGCGGGAGCGCGTCCACGAGATCATGGACGAGCTGAAGGAGCGCGGGATCGAAAATATCCTGGCGCTGCGCGGGGATATTCCTCAGGACGGACATGTGGAGAAGGACTTTAAGTATGCGTCGGAACTGATCCGGGAGATTAAGGTCAGCGGCGATTTCTGCATCGGCGCGGCCTGCTATCCAGAGGGGCATGTGGAGTCGGTGAATAAGACGGCGGATATCGGATTCCTGAAGGAGAAGGTGGAGGCAGGCTGCGATTTCGTGACGACGCAGATGTTTTTTGACAATAATATCATGTACAACTTCCTGTACCGGATCCGGGAGCGGGGGATCACGATCCCGGTGGTGGCGGGGATCATGCCGGTGACTCATGCGAAGCAGGTGGCAAATATCTGCCGGATGTCGGGGACGTACCTGCCGGCCCGGTTCAAGGCGCTGGTGGACCGTTTCGGCGACCGGCCGGCGGCCATGAAGCAGGCAGGGATCGCTTATGCGACGGATCAGATCATCGATCTGATCGCCAACGGGGTGAACCATATCCATGTGTATTCGATGAATCATTCGGATGTGGCGGCGAAGATCAGGGAGAATCTGTCGGAGATATTGTGAGGAGTGCGGTAAGAACTTTTGTGTTGCAGATAATTGAGGCAGTGAGGAATTGATTATGGATATCGATTACAGGGAGACGGTTCGATATCTCGGATATAAGAACCAGGCGGCGGACGATGCGGTTCTGGCGCTGGTCAGTCAGTGCTGGGAAGAACTTGACTGCACGGCGTCGCCGCGGTCCTTCTGGCGGGAGTATCCGCTGACGGCGGCTGGCGACGAGATCGACGCCGGCGTATTTCAGACCAGGAGCCGGGCGCTTGGCAGAAATCTTCGCGGATGCGAGAGGATCCTGGTATTCGCGGCTTCGCTGGGGGCTGGAGTGGATCTGCTGATCCAGCGATATGAGAAGCTGCAGATGAGCAAGGCGGTGGTAATGCAGGCCGCCGCCGCTGCGTATCTGGAGAAGTATTGCGACAGTGTCAATGAAGAGATCCGGCAGCGGTATGAGGCGGACGGGTGGTATTTGCGGCCCAGGTTCAGTCCGGGCTATGGCGATTTCCCGCTGGAATGTCAGACGGCGATCGTGGCTGCACTGGAAGCCGGCAAACGCGTGGGGGTCACGCTGACGGACAGCCTTCTGATGGCGCCGTCCAAGTCGGTGACGGCGGTGATCGGAGTCGGGCGGACACCGCTTGCTTGTGAAGTGAAGGGCTGCGAGGCCTGCGGGAAGACGGACTGTGAGTTCCGGAGATGACGGTCTTTTAGGGTTTAGAATGAACGTTTGAAATTCAAGCAGCAAAGAAATGCGGATGTTGAATATAGAAGCAGAAGTTGCATGGACGGTCATGTAATGGAGAAATATAAGAATGGCCGGATATGGATATGCGGAGGAATATGATCTATGGGTATCTTGGAGACAGTCAGAAAGCGGAAACTGTTTTTTGACGGCGGCATGGGGAGCCTTCTTGTGGCGAAAGGACTGCAGCCGGGAGAACTGCCGGAGACCTGGAATGTGACGCATCCGGAGGTGCTGCAGGAGATCCACCTGCAGTATCTGCGGGCCGGAAGCGATGAGATCACGACGAATACATTTGGGGCTAACGGGCTGAAGTTCGGAAGCGATGGGGAGTTTTCGTTAAAGCGCCTTGTGACGGCCGCGGTGGAGAACGCGAGGATTGCCAGAGAGCGGTTCGCGGAAGAGCGGAGAGTGTTGGAAGATGGAGCATCTGCGGATGTGACATGCGGCGCGGCAGAAACGGAACCCTGCGCGTACATCGGTCTTGATTTGGGCCCCACCGGCAAACTCTTAAAGCCGCTCGGCGATCTGGCTTTTGAGGATGCCTATAAGTTATACAAAGAAGTTGTTATTTACGGTGCGGAAGCAGGCGCCGATTTCGTGCTGGTAGAGACCATGAGCGACGGCTACGAGGCCAAGGCGGCGATTCTGGCGGCGAAGGAGAACTGCGATCTGCCCGTATGCGCGACGATGATCTTTGACAAGAAAGGCAAGCTTCTGACCGGCGGCGATGTGACTTCCACGGTGGCCCTGCTGGAAGGGCTTGGCGTATCCATGCTGGGCGTCAACTGCGGCCTGGGGCCGGTGCAGATGAAGGAGATTCTGAAGGAGATCCTTAAAGCGGCGTCCGTGCCGGTGATTGTCAATCCCAACGCCGGACTGCCGAGAACGGAAAACGGAAAGACAGTCTACGATATCGACGCGGATGAATTTGCCGGCGTGATGGAAGAGATCGCCGATATGGGAGCCAACGCGCTGGGCGGCTGCTGCGGGACCACGCCGGAGCATATCGCGAAGATGACGGCACTGTGCCGGAATAAGAAGCAGATACTGCCGGAAGAGAAGAACCGGACGGTCATTTCTTCCTACGCCCAGGCGGTGGAGATCGGCCGTTCGCCGGTGCTGATCGGTGAGCGGATCAATCCGACAGGCAAGTCGAAGTTCAAGCAGGCCCTGCGGGAGCACAATATTGAATACATCCTGCGGGAAGGCGTGACCCAGCAGGATCACGGCGCCCATGTTCTGGATGTCAATGTGGGCCTGCCGGAGATCGACGAGCCGTCCATGATGGAGGAAGTGGTGCGCGAGCTGCAGAGCGTCATCGACCTGCCGCTGCAGATCGATACATCGAATATCGAAGCCATGGAGCGGGCGCTGCGGATCTATAACGGCAAGGCGCTGATCAATTCGGTCAACGGCAAGGAAGAATCCATGCGGGCCGTCTTTCCGCTTGTGAAGAAATACGGCGGCGTGGTGGTGGCCCTGACGCTGGACGAGTCCGGCATCCCGGAGACGGCGGACGGCCGGATCGAGATCGCGAAGAAGATCTACCGGACGGCGGCGGAGTACGGGATTGCGAAGAAGGATATCCTGATCGACGCCCTGTGCCTGACGATCAGTTCCGACAGCAAAGGGGCGCTTACGACGCTGGAGACGCTTCGGCGCGTGCGGGACGAGCTTCACGGGAAGACCGTGCTTGGCGTGTCCAATATTTCTTTCGGCCTGCCCCAGCGGGAGATCATCAACGCTTCGTTCTTCACGATGGCGATGCAGAACGGGCTGAACGCGGCCATCATCAACCCGAATTCGGAGGCGATGATGCGCGCGTATTACAGTTTTAAGGCACTGGCGGATCTGGATCCCCAGTGCGGGGAATATATTTCCGTGTACAGCGGCCAGACGGCGACGCTGGGACAGTCGGCGGTGGTGGGCGGTGCTTCTGCAGGTACGTCCAATGCGGGGGTAGCCGGAGCCGAAGGCGTGAACGATGGTTCTTTCAGCGGAGCGGCGGGAACCTCATCGGGAACAGGCAAGGCAGCAGGAGCGTCAGCCGGGATAGCGGCAGGAGGCAAAAGTACTGCGGGCAGTCAGTCTTCAGCCGCGGCCGGCGAATTGTCTCTGGCCCGCTGCATCCTCCGCGGACTGAAGGAACAGGCGCAGGCAGCAGTGCGGGAACTTCTTACGCAGCGCGATTCTCTGGCGATCATCAACGGGGAGATGATCCCGGCTCTGGACCAGGTGGGCAAAGGCTTTGAGAAAGGCACTGTATTCCTGCCGCAGCTTCTGATGAGCGCGGAAGCCGCCAAGGCGGCCTTTGAGGTCATCAAGGAACATATGAGCAGCAAAGGCGAATCCAGGCAGAAGAAAGGAAAGATCGTCCTGGCGACGGTGAAAGGCGATATCCATGATATCGGCAAGAACATCGTGAAGGTGCTTCTGGAGAATTATGATTACGAAGTGATCGATCTGGGCAAGGATGTGCCGCCGGAGACGGTAGCCGTGGCCGCTGCGGAATATCATGTGCCGCTGGTGGGCTTGAGCGCGCTGATGACGACCACGGTGCCGGCTATGGAGGAAACGATCACGCTTCTTAGGAAGGAAACTCCGTGGGTCAAGATTATGGTAGGCGGCGCAGTCCTCACAGAGGATTACGCGAAAACCATCGGCGCGGACCGGTACTGCAAGGACGCGATGGCATCGGTGAACTATGCGGAAGAAATTATGCAGAAACAACCGCAAGTTTCTGCCGGGCGTTCCCTATGACGATGCAGAAGCATCCCCTCGCCTCTCCAGCACCTTCCAGTCATCCTCTGTGCATTCCATATGGCTGTAACGGGCTTTCTCGTACAGGCGGTGCAGCACGGCGTCGTCAAGACCGGCGCCCTGTTCCAGCTCGCGGGGCGAAGCCCATTCGCCGGGCAGGCCGCTGCATTTCTGCTGCTTCCGTCCGGTCATGATCTGTTTCTTATAATATCTGCGGATACGGGCTTCATAGGACAGAAAGTACCTGAGGCCCTTTTTCTGCGGCGCCGCTTCCGGTTCGGGAGCGTTCAGGTGCGCCAGAATATCCAGAGTCGGCTTTAAGTAGACCTTCTCGTCCTCGTCAAAATGACGCGGCCGCGTGACGAATTCCCACACTTTCCCGGCGCCTTTGCGGATCCCGTAAAAGCAGAGGACAAGGACCAGGAGCATCGCGCCGTATTCGACGATCGCGGTCAGGACCGCGACCCAGGCCGGGGGCGGTCCGGAATTCTGCGCTTCGCCCAGAAGCGCCTGCATATCCGGATTCGGCGTGGGCGGAGGCGTCGGGGTATATTCGAGCGGCATTTCAGGAACTTCCGTTAAGGGACGGTTGGCGAACCATTCCGCGATGGCGCGCCACAAAGGTTCCATCGCATAAGCCGTCACAACGATGCCGATAAGCGCGGCAATCAGAAAAACCGTCATGCAGAATGAATTTACATAGGAGATCTGTTTTAAGGGCATATGATCCGTGTCCTTGAACAGATCCAGGAACCGGTAATAGGAGTTTAAGTTCTTGTGGACGATATAGACCACTACCAGTGTCAGGAATCCCACAAAGCTGGCCAGCTTAAATCTCGCTCCCGATTCCGGCGCGCCGTATCGGACCATAAAGGCTCCCAGAAGGTAGAAAAGGACAAGAAAACCAGCCACGGCCCCGTAGAAATTCGTGCGGTCCCTGGATATCCAGTAGTTAAACCATTTACGTGTACGAATGGCCATAGGGCACCTCCCAGTCATAAAGCTCGGCGAAGCGGAGCGGAGCGATACGAAGTTCATTGTCGGGCCGCCGGGGCAGGATCCACTGGGAACCGATGCTCTGACGGCAGAGGGCGTCGAAATGCTCTGCCAGAGATTTCCGCTGTCCGGGAGAGATCATGACATACAGCGTCGAGTCCGTACTGAAGCTGCTGCTTCTCTTGTCGATCATGTAGAAGAGCAGCTCTTCCATGGTGACATGGCGGTTTTCGCCGGCAATCTTTGCGCCGGTGTTGAGGCTTAAGCCGGAAGCAGCCTGCTTATTGGCGTACAACGCGTCCAAAGCAGAGGTTGTCGGATCGGCGTTTCGCATGCCGTGGGCGCCGGCCATTCCGGTGGACAGCTGGACCCGCGCCAGAAGTTCCATGATGCTGCGCAGATGCTCCTTCCCGGCGCCCGCGTCCAGGCGGGAGGGAAGACCGGTAAGGCAGTCGCAGCCGTTGGACCAGATGGCTACGGGAATCCCGCGGTCGATCATCCATTTGGCCATGGAACCTGCAAGACGGATGGATTCCTCGGTCAGATCCTCGTCGGTCCAGAGGCGTTCCGCTTCCATATCCAGCAGGATCGTCACATTCCAGGAGGAAGCGGGCGTGTAGACGTTGACCTTCAGCTCCCCGGTATGGGCCGTGGCTTTCCAGTTGACGGTCTTATAGGGATCGTAGGACTGGTACGGCCGGACGGACTGAGTCTCGAAGGGATCCTTGAGAAGAGCCTGCCTGGCCAGAATCTGGCCCATCAGGTTCTTAAGCGGCAGTTCCAGCCGGATCGGATCGGCCGGACCGGGATACACATACATGAAGGTATCCTCAGGAACCGTGGCGACGCAGTGGCCGAAGAAGAACAGGTCGTAGCTGACCAGGTCAATACTGCCGATATGATAATATCCCCGCTTTTTGCAGGTGAAGTCCAGTGTCCGGCGGATCTCCTGCCACGGCATGCAGGAGAAAATGTCGCTCCGGTAGTTCTGGTCGGTGATCTTGAAGTTGTTGGACGCGGAGAAGACCAGATACCGGCCCATCTGGAATTTTACATGAAGCACCGGCAGCGGGAGAAATTTGCGGTTGGTGATGATCTCCTTTAACTGTCCGGTATCGCCTTCCACGGCGGCCCTCTGTACAAAGGAGAGCCGGGCGGTCAG
Source organism: uncultured Lachnospiraceae bacterium (assembly GCA_947626395.1). Classification (GTDB taxonomy): domain Bacteria; phylum Bacillota; class Clostridia; order Lachnospirales; family Lachnospiraceae; genus UBA3402. The sequence continues at coordinate 13,384 of CANQRU010000030.1, forward strand.
CCCCCTGTCCCAGAACTTCTGGAAAAGCCGTCCCTGAAGCATCATGAACAGCCATGCGGCGATGATTGCGACGGCGATCTTCATAGACGTTTTCCCCAGTCTTCGGTTGGAAGCGGTACGGTCTGCAGGATACGTGTGATCATTTCCGCGGCGGAGGTCTGGGTGCCGAATGTGCGCGCGGTCACCAGACGGTGTGCCAGCACCGGCACGGCCAGAGCCTTGATGTCCTCCGGAACTGCGTAGTCCCTTCCCAGTACCAGCGCGTGGGCGCGGACGGCGCGGTAGAACGCCAGGCTTCCGCGGGGACTGACTCCGCTTAAGATCTGGCTGTCATTACGGGTGGCCTGGATCAGTTCGATCATATAGTCCATAAGGATCGGATGGACATAGACGTCCGCGGCCAGATCCCGCAGTTCGGATAACTGTGCGGCGCCGCAGACCGGCGTCAGGCTGTCCAGCGGGCTGGTCTTCCCGAAGCGGTTCAGGATCGCCAGTTCTTCCTCCTTATCCGGATATCCCATGGGAAGCTGCATCAGGAAGCGGTCCATCTGTGCCTCCGGAAGCGGGTAGGTGCCGGCGGTCTCGATCGGATTCTGCGTGGCGATCACGAGAAACGGTTCCGTAAGCGGCATCGTGTCGCCGTCGATGGTCACCTGGCGTTCCTCCATGGATTCCAGGAGGCTTGACTGGGTCCTTGGCGTGGCGCGGTTGATCTCGTCGGCCAGAAGAATATTGGTAAAGACCGGGCCCTTACGCAGCACGAACCGGCTTTCCTGCTGGTCGAAATAATTCAGTCCCGTCACATCCGACGGCAGCAGGTCCGGCGTGAACTGAATCCGGGCGAAATGAAGATCCATGCTTCTGGCCAGCGCCTTGGCCAGCATCGTCTTGCCGGTGCCGGGCACGTCTTCAAGGAGAACGTGGCCTCTGGCAAGCAGGGCGGTCAGCAAAAGGTCGATGGTGTCCTGCCGGCCTACGATGACTTTATTGATATTTTCACGAAGTTCATTGATGAGAGCGGTCTGTTCCATATGAATTCCTCCTGATCTTCAGGCGCGGTTCTCCGGTTCATTGGCATATGTGGGCGCCTGCATTATTATATTAAGTATACCACCGGGCGGCCTTTGCGCGCTACCTATTTATGAATAATTATAAAAAAATTTGAGAGAAGACTGTTTTATGCGGCAAATGCAGTTACGCGGGGATTCGTATTTTCCTCAAATTTTCGATTGCCATATCATTTCCGTAGTGCTAATATAGTAAGAACGACAAAATATGCAGGAAGCGTCACCGGCGTTTTCTGCGCGCGGAAATACGCAATGCAGAAAGAATACATAACATGAGGAGGAGTCTTATGTTTCCGATCGTAAAAGCAGAAAAGCTGGCGGACAAGATCTACCTGATGGACGTCGTAGCTCCCAGAGTGGCCAAGTCCTGTCTGCCCGGCGAATTCGTTATTGTCAAGATCGACGAGGTGGGGGAGCGGATCCCCTTAACGATCTGCGACTATGACAGAGAGGCCGGAACCGTTACCATCGTGATCCAGGTGGTGGGCGCGTCCACCCAGAGGATGTGCGAGCTTGGGGCCGGCGACGCGTTCCAGGATTTTGTGGGGCCTCTGGGCAATCCGTCAGAGCTTGTGAAGGAGGATCCGGAGGAGCTTAAGAAAAAGCATATCGTATTCGTGGCCGGGGGCCTGGGAACCGCCCCGGTCTATCCGCAGGTCAAATGGCTCCATGAGCACGGCGTGGACGCGGACGTGATCGTGGGCGCGCGGAATAAGGAAATGATCATCCTGGAGGACGAGATGCGCGCTGTGGCGGGCAATCTCTATATCACCACCGACGACGGTTCCTATGTCCGTAAAGGCATGGGCACCGACGTGCTGCGGGAACTGGTGGAGAAGGAAGGAAAGCATTATGATCTGTGCATCGCCATCGGTCCGATGATCATGATGAAATTCGTCTGCCTGCTGACGAAGGAGCTTAATATCCCGACGGTCGTCAGCATGAACCCGATCATGATCGACGGAACCGGTATGTGCGGCGGCTGCCGCCTGATGGTGGGCGGCCAGGTGAAGTTCGCCTGCGTGGACGGCCCTGAATTCGACGGTCATCTGGTGGATTTCGACGGCGCGATGAAGCGCCAGCAGATGTATAAGACCCAGGAGGGCCGCGCGTTATTGCGCCTGCAGGAGGGCGAAAGCCATCACGGCGGCTGTGGAAATTGTGAAGACGGAGGTGCCAGGTAATGGATGTGCTTAAGAAGGTTCCGGTCCGCGAGCAGGACCCGAAGGTGAGAGCGACGAATTTCGACGAGGTGTGCCTCGGATATAATAAAGAAGAAGCCATGGCGGAGGCGTCCCGCTGCTTAAAGTGCAGGAACGCCCGCTGCATGGGCGGCTGCCCGGTGTCCATCAATATCCCCGGATTCATTAAAGAGGTGGAGAACGGCGATTTCGAAGCGGCGGCGAAGATCATCGCCCAGTCGTCGGCACTGCCGGCGGTCTGCGGCCGCGTCTGCCCCCAGGAGACCCAGTGCGAGGGCGTCTGCGTCCGCGGCGTCAAGGGCGAACCCATTTCCATCGGCAAGCTGGAGCGGTTCGTGGCTGACTGGTCCCGGGAGAACGGCTTCGTGCCGGAAGCGCCTGAGAAGACCAACGGACACAAGGTGGCGGTCATCGGCTCCGGCCCGTCCGGACTGACCTGCGCGGGCGATCTGGCGAAGCTGGGCTATGAAGTGACGATCTTTGAGGCGTTGCACCAGCCCGGCGGCGTGCTGATCTACGGCATTCCGGAGTTCCGTCTGCCGAAGGACACGGTTGTTAGGACGGAGATCGAGAATGTGAAGAAGCTGGGCGTGAAGATCGAGACCGATGTGGTCATCGGCAAGTCGGTGACCATCGACGAGCTTCTGGAAGACGAGGGCTTTGAGGCGGTCTTCATCGGCTCCGGCGCCGGACTTCCGATGTTTATGGGCATTCCGGGTGAGGAGGCCAACGGCGTATTCTCCGCCAATGAGTATCTGACAAGAAGCAATCTGATGAAAGCGTTCCGCGACGATTACGATACGCCGATCGCGGCCGGGAAAAAGGTGGCGGTCGTAGGCGGCGGCAATGTGGCTATGGACGCGGCCAGAACGGCTCTGCGGCTGGGCGCGGACGTCCATATCGTCTACCGCCGCAGCGAGGCGGAGCTTCCGGCCCGTGCGGAGGAAGTCCATCACGCGAAGGAAGAGGGCATTCAGTTCGATCTGCTGACCAATCCGACGGAGATCCTGACCGACGAAAAGGGCTGGGTCCGCGGGATGCGCTGCATCCGCATGGAACTGGGTGAGCCGGACGCGTCCGGACGGAGAAGACCGGTTCCGATTCCCGGAAGCGAGTTCGAGATGGAGCTGGATACGGTGATCATGTCGCTGGGTACATCCCCGAATCCGCTGATTTCCAGCACCACGAAGGGCCTGGAGACCAACCGCCGCAAATGTATCGTGGCGGAGGAAGCCACTGGTAAGACCAGCAAAGACGGCGTCTACGCCGGCGGCGACGCGGTGACGGGAGCAGCTACCGTGATCCTGGCGATGGAAGCCGGACGCGCGGGGGCAAGAGGAATTCACGAGTATCTGTCCGGGGAGAAAGCGGAAGCTTGATTATTCCGGCGGACCCTCGCGGGATCATTCCGACAGAGACCGTTGCGGGATCATCGCGGGTACGTAGAAATTTCTTGACGTAGGGCCCGGGTATATGCTATGATGAATCCGGCTTGAGGAAAGAGCGAACAAGGAAAGAGCAAGGCAGTTTGTGGGGGAGCCCATTGATTTCCTTGCTCTTTTTTATCGCAATATAAGGAGAGCGATATGAACAATCAGCGATATGATGCGGATGTGGTGGTGATCGGCGGCGGCGTGACCGGCTGCGCGGTCGCGCGGGAATTGTCCCGGTATGACTTAAAGGTATGCCTTCTGGAGCGGACCGAGGACGTCTGTTCCGGTACGTCCAAGGCTAACAGCGCCATTATCCACGCCGGGTATGACGCGGCTGCCGGTTCTGTGATGGCGAAAATGAATGTGGAGGGGAACCGGCTGATGGACCAGCTGGCGGCGGATCTGGATATTCCGTTCCGGCGCAATGGTTCTCTGGTGTTATGTTTTTCCGAGGAGGATATGCCGGGACTTCAGGAGCTCTATGTGCGCGGCGTGACCAACGGCGTGCCGGGACTGCGCATCATTTCCGGAGACGAGGCGCGGCGGATGGAGCCGAATCTGACCGATGAGGTCGTGGCGGCGTTGTACGCGCCGACCGGAGGGATCGTGTGTCCGTTCAATATGACGATCGCGCTGGCGGAGAACGCCTGCGAGAATGGGGTGGAATTCCATTTCCTGACGGAAGTGACGGAGATCCGTAAGTGTGGAGAGGGGTATGAACTGTCCGTTCGTGAGACAGGAGAGAGGACGGATGGACCGGCCGGCGACGCTTACAAGGCAGAATGTGAAGACGGAACCGGTGCGGCTGGTAAGACTGCCGCGGACCTTCAGGAAGCGGAAATGCCGGAAAATGGCGCTGTTAAGACCATCACGGCCCGCTTCGTAGTCAACGCCGCCGGCGTCTACGCCGACCGTTTCCACAATATGGTCAGCCGCCGCAGGATCTCGATCACGCCCCGGAGGGGGACGTACTGCCTGTTGGATCAGGAGGCCGGACATCATGTTGATAAGACCATTTTCCAGCTTCCCGGCAAATACGGCAAGGGCGTTCTGGTGACGCCGACGATCCACGGGAATCTTCTGATCGGACCGACGGCTGCGGATATCGGCGACAAGGAAGGGACATACACGACGGCGGAAGAGCTGGCGGAAGTGACCGCCAAGTCTGCCCGCGGCGTGAAGGATATCCCGTACCGCCAGGTGATCACATCCTTTGCGGGCCTGCGTGCCCACGAGGCGGGACACGAATTCATTCTGGGGGAGCCGGAGGACGCGCCGGGCTTCTTCGACGCGGCTGGGATCGAGTCGCCGGGACTTTCCAGCGCGCCGGCCATCGGCGTTTATCTGGCGGAAATGATCGCGCAGAAGGCGGGAGCGCCTGTGAAGGAGCATTTTGTCTCGACGCGGAAAGGCATCCCTCATGTGGCGGCTATGGACCGGGAGAGCCGGGCCGCGCTGATCGCCGAAAGGCCGGATTACGGAACCATCGTCTGCCGCTGTGAGAACGTGAGTGAAGGCGAGATCGTAGACAGCATCCGGCGTCCGCTGGGCGCCAGGTCGCTGGATGGCATCAAGCGGAGAGTGCGGCAGGGCATGGGGCGCTGCCAGGCGGGTTTCTGTACGCCGAGAACCATGGAGATCCTGTCACGGGAAACCGGGATCCCCATGGAGAAGATCTGCAAGAACCAGCCCGGATCAGAGATGATCACAGGGGAGATATGAGAAGAATCATCGTGAAAAGAAAAGCTGTTTGAGCGGTTTGACAGGAAGCGGAGAATACAGACGCGTGCGGCGGAAAGTAGAGGATTATAGATATGAGACATCATGATATTGTGATCGTCGGAGGCGGCCCCGCAGGGCTGGCGGCGGCTGTGGCGGCACGGAAAGCCGGGATTTCGGATATATTGATTCTGGAGCGGGACAATGTGCTGGGAGGCATTCTAAACCAGTGCATCCACAACGGCTTCGGCCTTCATACATTTAAGGAAGAACTGACAGGGCCGGAGTACGCGGCCAGATATATCGCTCAGGTGGAAGAAGAGAAGATCCCCTACCGCCTGAATACGATCGTAGTGGATATTACCCGGAGCCGGGAAGTCACTTATATTAACCGCGAAGAAGGTCTGGTCACGATCCGGGCCGGCGCGGTGATCCTGGCCATGGGCTGCAGGGAGCGGCCCCGAGGCGCATTAAATACGCCGGGTTACCGTCCGGCAGGCATCTATTCGGCGGGAACGGCCCAGAGACTTATGAATATCGAAGGTTATCTGGTCGGAAAGGAAGCCGTGATCCTCGGCTCCGGCGATATCGGTCTGATCATGGCGCGTCGGATGACGCTGGAAGGCGCGAAGGTGAAGGTGGTAGCTGAGATCATGCCTTACTCCGGCGGTCTGAAGCGGAATATTGTTCAGTGTCTGGATGATTACGGGATCCCGCTGAAGCTGAGCCATACGGTCGTGGATATCCACGGCAAGGAACGGCTGACCGGCGTGACCATCGCCGAAGTGGATGAGAATAAGAACCCAATCCCGGGAACAGAAGAGTATTATTCCTGCGATACGCTTCTTCTGAGCGTGGGTTTGATCCCCGAAAATGAACTGTCGAAGAGCGCGGGCATTTCCTTAAACCGTGTCACGTCCGGGCCGAATGTGAACGACCGGCTGGAGACGGAAGCGGAGGGGATCTACGCCTGCGGCAATGTGCTCCATGTCCATGATCTGGTGGATTTCGTCTCCCAGGAGGCGGCGCTGGCAGGGGAGAACGCGGCGGAGTATGTGAAAAACGCGGCGTCGGACGGAGAGAATGTGATCCCGCTGGTTGCCGCTGACGGCGTCCGTTACACCGTGCCCCAGTTCCTGGAGATGGACGGCATGCGCGATTCTGTTACGGTCCGGTTCCGCGTGGCAGACGTTTACAGGGACCGGTACATTTCCGTATACTATGATGATCAGCTGATCTCGCGGAAGAAGAAAAAGGTACTGGCTCCCGGCGAGATGGAGCAGGTGGTCCTGTCGAAGAAGAGCCTGGCGGAGTATCCGCGGACGGAGCGGATTACGATCCGGACGGAGGTGGAGTGATGGAAGTAAGAGAACTGATCTGTATCAGCTGTCCCATGGGATGTCCGCTGACAGTGACTATGGACGGGGACAGCCTGACCGTGACCGGCAACACCTGCCCGCGGGGCGAGGACTATGCGAAAAAGGAAGTTTTAAGCCCCACTAGGATCGTCACATCCAGCGTCCGGGTAAACGGCGGGACCATCGCCAGAGTGTCGGTAAAAACGAAAACCGATATCCCCAAGGGAAAGATCTTCGATGTGATGAAGGAGATCCGCGCGGCGCGTGTGGACGCGCCGGTAGCGATGGGAGATGTGGTGATCGCGGACTGCGCCGGAACCGGCGTGGAAGTGATCGCGACGAAGAGCGTCGCACGCGCGTGAGCTTGTTTTTTATACGGGCAGTGTGCGGTTGGGGAAATATAAAATCTTATCAGTATAGACAAGGTACATCGATATAAATAAGGCACGGTGTTTTGCTTTGAAAAATGCAGCGGGGAGATGATATCCGATGAGCACGTTTAAGCACGTATGTCCGGAAAAAACGGATGGGCGGGAGACAGAATCTCAGAGAGCGGACACGCCGGAAATGACGGACGACAGGATCCGGGCGGAAAAGCTGAAAGAGATCGATCTTTTCGTCCTGGACCTGGATGGAACCTTCTATCTGGGCGACCGTCTGATCGACGGCGCGCTGGACTTTGTGAATTACATCTGGGAAAGCGGAAAGAAGATATTGTTTTTTACAAACAATTCTTCCCGTTCCCCGAAGGTCTATATGGAGCGGCTGGCGGGGATGGGCTGTCCCATCAGCCGTGACCAGATCATGACGTCCGGCGATGTGACGATCGCGTATCTGAAGGAAACTTATCCGGGAAAAACCGTTTATCTGGTCGGTACGCCGGCTCTGGAGGAAAGCTTCCGGCAGGAAGGGATCAGCCTGTGGGATCCGGAAAACGCCGGGCAGGCGGACCGGACGGCCGCGGCGCGTCCGGATCTTGTGGTCGTAGGCTTTGATACTACGCTGACCTATGAAAAGCTGGAACGGGCCTGCACCTACATCCGGGAAGGCGCTGTTTTTCTGGCGACCCATCTGGATATCAACTGCCCGACCGAATACGGCTTTATGCCGGACTGCGGCGCCATCTGCGCGGCAGTTACGCTGTCTACGGGCGCAGAACCTAAGTATCTGGGAAAGCCGTTTAAGGAGACCGTGGATATGGTGCTTCTGAAGACCGGCGTCAGCAGGGAGAGAGTCGCATTCGTGGGCGACCGGCTCTATACGGATGTCGCCGTCGGCGTCAGCCACGGCGCGAAAGGATTTCTGGTGCTGTCCGGTGAGACGAAGCTGGAAGACATCAAAAACTCCCAGGTAAAACCGCATGAAGTGTACGGTTCCCTGGGAGAAATGAAGAGACTTTTGTGCGGTGAGATACCGGAAAGCCACGCCTGAAGCGGAAGCCGGTATGGAACCGCTTATACGGCCCTGGCCGCGCCGGAGCTTCCGCCTACGACCAGGCGGCTCTGGTATTCCAGCCGGTGGATCGTGCCGGACTGCGCCTCAAAGGGCTGCTTCTCCATCTTTTCCGCAAGAAGCTGAATGCTGCTTCGGCCGCGTTCGACAATGGCGTGTTCCACGGTCGTCAGTTCCATGCCGTGGAAACGTGACGGATAGATATTGTCAAAACCGCAGAGGCTGATATCTTCCGGGATCCTGCGGCCCTCGTCGATCAGTGCCTCGCGGACGCCGTAAGCGACCATGTCGTTAATGGCCACCATGGCGGTCACCTCCGGGCTTTCATCCAGACAGCGCTTGGCCAGGGAATAGCCTACTTCATGCTCCACGTCGATCACATGCAGTTCCTGCTCGGAGGACACGTCCTCGCTGAACACGGTCACGCTTCCGGAAGGGCAGGACTGGTGGTATTCATCCTGAAGCCCCATGCAGCGCTTCATCCGTGAGGAATGCTCCTCATTCAGCGTCGTGGACAGGTAGGCGATGTGTTTGTGGCCCATGCCGATCAGATGGGAAGCCATCATGCGGCCGGCCTCATAATTATTGACATCCACAGTATCGATCTTGATGTCGATGGAACGGTCCCCGACCGTGACCATCGGTACCTGAAGGCTGGCCTCCTCGGCGAGCGGCTGCTGCTGCGGGATCATCGCGAAGATCACGCCGGCGACCATCTTTTCCTTCGCCAGCTCCAGCGCTTCCCGTTCCGCGTCCTTGTCCCAGTAGGTGGTATAGATCAGGCTGGAAAATCCGCGCAGGCGCGCTTCCTGCTCCATGCTCTGGACCAGAGTGGCGTAGTAGGGATTCATCATGGAAGGACAGATGATCAGGATCAGCTGACGCTGGGTTCTGTGCGGAGAACGGCGTTTCAGCACATAACCCAGTTCCTGACTGGCGCTGTTGACATTCTGGACCGTTTCCGCTGAGAAACGGGAAAGGTTCCGGCCGTTCAGGATCATAGAAACACAGGCGGTCGATACGCCCGCCTTGTCGGCAACTTGTTTGATTGTAACTTTTTTCATACATTTCCCCCCGCTGTTAAGGTTGGCGGTTGACAAAGCTTCTACTCATTACTGATTGTAACATTTTTTCAACATAATATCAAGTGAAATGAATAATAAGTTCGCAAAATATGTTGACGAAACGGAAAAATGTATGATAAATTATGCATACAAAGACAACGCAGCTATGAAAGTATTGTGGAATCCACGCAATATGATACCGAAATTTCAAAAAAATTTACCAGATTATTTAACCAAAGGAGATTGCGGCAATGAAAGTGATTGCACACAGAGGTTACAGCGGAAAGTATCCGGAGAACACGATGCTGGCGTTTGAGAAGGCAGCAGAGGCCGGATGTGACGAGATCGAGCTGGACGTCCATGTGACGAAGGACGGGCAGGTGGTGGTCTGCCACGATGAGGTGCTGGGCCGGACGGTGGACGGCGCGGGTGCGGTGAAAGATCATACCTATGAAGAACTTCGGCGGATGAATGCCGCCAGGCTGTTTCCGCAGCTGACGGAATTTGAGAGGATCCCGCTGTTTGAGGAATACTGCGAATGGGCGGCGGAGCAGAGTATTTCCACGAACGTGGAGCTGAAGACCGGATTTTATTACTATGAGAAGATCGAGGAGAAGACGGCGGAGATCGTGAAGCGGTACGGTCTGCAGCCGCGGATGATGTTCTCTTCGTTCAATCATGTGGGTCTTCTGCGGATGAAGGAGCTGCTGCCGGAATGCGAGTGCGGCGCGCTGATCAGCCATTTCGGCATGGGTAACGCGGGATATTACTGCAATCGGTACGGGTTTGAGTGCTATCATCCGGAACATACGGGCGTGACGGATGAGATCCTGGAGAGCTGCCGCCGGTACGGCGTCCGCATCAACGCGTGGACGGTCAACGATATGGAGGATCTGGCGAAGGCTTATGAAAGAGGGTACGCCGGGGTGATCACCAATTACCCGCTGGAGTGCAGAGAGTGGCTTAGTAAGAAGGAGTAATGCAATTCAGGAAGCGCGCCGCCGGGATCTGTTTCTGTGGGCTGATATGATGCAGACAGCGCACCGCCGGCGTGCTGACGCGATTCAAAAAGGCGGTCTTCTGTGGAAGGAAGACCGCCGTCTGCAAAGAAGGGAGAAGAAATGGGAAAATATCATCGCATTTTTGTAGTTGTCATCGATTCTTTAGGCATCGGCGCCATGCCAAATGCCGCGGAGTACGGCGACGCCGGAACGGATACGCTGGGGCATATTGACGAGAGGATGGAATCCTTCACGATCCCGAACCTTGCAAAGCTGGGAATGGCCAATCTTCATCCGCTGACCCATGTGGCGGCAGCGGAGAAGCCGTTGGGCCGTTACGCCAGGCTTTTTGAAGCCAGCGTAGGCAAGGACACGATGACCGGCCATTGGGAGATGATGGGGCTTCATATCACGAAGCCGTTCAAGACCTTTACGGACACCGGGTTCCCGCAGGAGCTTCTGGATGAGCTGACCCGCCGCACGGGACATAAGATCGTGGGAAATAAGGCGGCCAGCGGCACGGAGATATTGGACGAACTGGGCGAGCATGAAATCGCCACCGGCGACATGATCGTCTACACCTCTGCGGATTCGGTGCTGCAGATCTGCGGCAATGAGGAGACCTTCGGGCTGCAGGAGCTGTACCGGTGCTGCGAGATTGCCAGAGAACTGACGATGAAGGACGAGTGGAAGGTGGGCCGCGTCATTGCGAGACCCTATGTGGGCAAAAAGAAAGGCGAATTCAAGCGCACCTCCAATCGGCACGACTATGCGCTCAAGCCCTACGGAAAGACGGCGCTGGACGCGCTGAAGGCGGCTGGTTTCGATGTGATCAGCGTGGGCAAGATCCGGGATATCTTCGACGGCGAAGGCATCACGGAGGCTTATAAATCCAAAAGCAGCGTTCACGGCATGGAGCAGACCATCGAGATTGCGGATAAGGATTTCCATGGACTTTGCTTTGTAAATCTGGTGGATTTCGACGCGCTGTGGGGACACCGAAGGGACCCCATCGGCTATGGTCAGGAGATGGAGCGGTTCGACGTGAAGCTGGGCGAGCTGCTGCCGAAGCTTAGGGAAGACGATCTTCTGATCATCACCGCCGACCACGGCAACGATCCGACCCATACGGGGACGGATCATACGAAGGAAACGGTGCCTTTCCTGGCATACTCGCCGTCCATGACAGGCGGAGGAGTCCTGCCGGATCAGGATACGTTCGCGGTGATCGGAGCCACAGTGGCGGACAACTTCGGCGTGGAGATGCCGGAGGGGTGCATCGGGGAGTCGATCCTTGGGATGATCGAATAGATTTTGGAATTGCCGGTACTGCATTGAGCGGAGCGGGCGACCGGTAAACGGATGATCGGAATGTACGGGCAGTCGGAAAGCTGGAAGTCCAGGGAGGGCAAATGGATGAATTTGCGGCTGGTAAAGGCGTCGTATGACAATAAGGCTTTGGTCTGCGACATGATGGAGGAGTGGTACGCTTCCGGCGAGCACATCGTTCCGTGGGCGATCACGAAAACGGACTGTCACGACTATGACCGCTTTCTGGCCGGTCTGGAGCTGAAGGAAGAAAAAGACGGAAAGGTTCCCGATTCCACCTTTTTCTGCCTGGACACGGACCGGAACGTCATGGTGGGAGCGGTTAATATCCGGCACCGCTTAAACGACCGGCTTCTGCTGGACGGCGGGCATATCGGCGACGGCGTCCGGCCCTCGGAGCGCGGCAGGGGAGTCGCCACGGCCATGATCGGTCTGGCGCTTGAGGAATGCAGGAAGCTCGGGATCCGCCGGGTGCTTATGGTGTGCGATAAGGATAACATTGCTTCCGCCAGAAGTATTATCAAAAACGGCGGCATGCTGGAAAATGAAGTCGTTGTGGACGGGGAGACGGTGCAGAGATACTGGATATCTGTCTCTTAAATGCTCCTGCACCGTGGTACACAGAACAGGGAATTCTGGTGATGAGCATTTATGATTTTTTTCTGCGAGAAGATAGATTGGAGGAAAAGATCTGATTCGAAGCTGCCTTTGATGTAGTAACTGGTTTATGACAATAATGTGTGAAGGAAACAGAACGATGAAGAATTCATGGCTTCCGCCTGAGATTGAAAAGAAAGTGAACGGCCTGCCCTATACGGAGAATACCACTGGTATGTCCGGGGCGGGCGTTCTTATGTATGAGGATATGGTGCTGAAGATCCAGCCTGTCGCCCCATGGACGGAGCGCGAGGTGACGATGCTTCAGTGGCTTGCGGGCAAAGTTCCCGCGCCGGAGGTGATCGCCTGTGAGGAGCGGGAGGGGAAGCTCTATTTGCTGATGACGCGGGTGAAGGGAAAGATGGCGTGCGACGAAGAATTCCTTGCCCGGCCGGAGATGCTGATCCCGCGGCTGGCGGAGGCGATGCATATGCTGTGGGCAGTGGATGTTTCGTCCTGTCCTGTCATGCGGGATCAGGAGGCCGAGCTTGCGGAGGCGAGGTTCCGTGTGGAGCATGGTCTGGTGGACACGGACAATGTGGAGCCGACCACCTTCGGGCCGGGCGGATTTAAGGATCCGGAAGCGCTGCTTTACTGGCTTGAGAACAACCGGCCGTCCTATGAACCGGTTCTGTCCCATGGCGATCTCTGCCTGCCAAACGTATTCCTGACGGAGACCGGGATCGGCGGCTTTATCGATCTGGGCGACGCCGGCGTGGGAGACCGCTGGCGCGATATCGCGCTGTGCCGCCGGAGCCTGCGGAGTAATATGGAAGGGAAATACGCGTCGGTAAAACGCAAGGTGGACGCGGACCGGCTTTTTGACGCGCTGGGCGTCGCACCGGACCCGGAGAAACTTAAGTGGTATCTGCTTCTGGACGAACTGTTCTGAGAGGAGCGGAAAGCAATCCCCTGTTCCGCCCGCTTGTTTTTCTATCAGGCGAAGTATGAACTTTTAAGATTATGGCTGAAAAAGGGACCGGCCGGGATTTGACGGCTTGCGTCCCTTACGTTTTTATGCTATGATGGTAAACTGATATGACAAACTTCCATGCGCCGCTTAGGCGGTGCATCTACATCATGATGCCCAGGAGGACGAGATGATTCAGAAACTGATCGAGAAGATTCAGAAGACCAAAGCACCGATCTGTGTGGGACTGGATCCCATGCTCAGCTACATTCCGGAACACATTACAAAGAAAGCCTATGCCGAACTCGGCGAGACCCTGGAGGGCGCGGCCGAGGCCATCTGGCAGTTTAATAAAGAAATCGTGGACAATGTCTGGGATCTGATCCCGGCGGTGAAGCCGCAGATCGCCATGTACGAGCAGTTCGGGATCCCGGGGCTCGTGGTATATAAGAAAACCGTGGATTACTGCCGCGGCAAAGGATTGATCGTCATTGGCGACGCTAAGCGCGGTGATATCGGTTCTACATCCGCGGCCTACGCGACGGCCCATCTGGGTCATGTGAAGGTGGGTTCGGCTGTTCTGGCCGGGTTTGATACGGATTTCGTGACGGTGAATCCGTACCTGGGCACAGACGGCGTAAAACCGTTCGTGGATGTGTGCGCGGCCGAGGACAAGGGAATCTTCGTGCTGGTGAAGACATCCAATCCGTCCAGCGGCGAGTTCCAGGACAGGCTGATCGACGGCCGGCCGCTGTACGAACTGGTGGCGGATAAAGTGGTGGAATGGGGCGGCGCTTCCATGGACGGAACCTACAGTAACGTCGGCGCGGTGGTCGGGGCCACTTATCCGGAGATGAGTAAGATCCTGCGCAAACAGATGCCGAAGACTTATTTCCTGGTGCCGGGCTACGGTGCTCAGGGCGGTACGGCCCAGGATCTGAAATACTGCTTCAATGAGGACGGTCTGGGAGCCATCGTGAATTCTTCCCGCGGCATCATCGCGGCTTATAAGAAGGCGCCGTATGATAAGTTTGGCGCGGAACATTTCGGCGAGGCGTCCCGGCAGGCTGTGATCGATATGGTTGCGGATATCGGGAGCGTACTGTAAAATACGACTGTAGTAAGAGCAACTTGACATAAGCCGCAATTGGCAGAAGCGAAGAATTGCGAATGAGCGGCGACAGATAGGAGTAGTTATGTCTAAGATAAAAATGACTGCGAAAGTCGCCAGTCAGGAGATGATCGGCCCCGACATCTACAGTCTGTGGATTCAGGCCGGGGAAATTGCAAAACAGGCCCGCGCGGGGCAGTTTGTCTCGGTCTATACGAAGGACGCGTCGAAACTTCTTCCGCGGCCTATCAGTATCTGTGAGATCGACCGGGAAGCGGGTGCCTTGCGCCTGGTCTACCGGATCGCCGGCGGCGGTACGAAGGAGTTCGCCGGATACAGGGCCGGGGACACGGTCACGGTGTTGGGCCCGCTGGGAAACGGATTTCCGGAGATCTCGGCGGATCGGCAGGCGTTTCTGATCGGCGGCGGCATCGGAATCCCGCCGATGCTGGAACTTGCGAAGGAACTGAACTGTGAGAAGACAGCGGTTCTCGGCTACCGGGATGCGCAGCTTTTCCTAAAAGAGGAATTCGAATCTTATGCGAAAGTAGTCGTCGCCACGGAGGATGGCAGCGTGGGCACGAAGGGAAATGTGCTGGATGCGATCCGGGAGCAGGGTCTGATTGCAGATATGACTCAGCATCTGAAATTACCGGCCGGAGAAGCCGTGAAGCAGAAGTCTGCGGCCCCCGTCATTCTTGCCTGCGGCCCCACGCCTATGCTTCGTGCGCTGAAGGCCTTCGCGGCGGAGCACCGGATCGAATGCTGGCTGTCCCTGGAAGAGCGAATGGCCTGCGGCGTCGGCGCATGCCTGGCCTGCGTCTGTCAGACCAGCCAGGTGGACGCCCATTCGAATGTACACAATAAGCGGATCTGCAAGGACGGGCCGGTATTTGAGGCCGGGGAGGTGGAGCTGTGATCGATACGAGAGTGACCATCGCCGGCGTGGAACTGAAAAATCCGGTCATGACGGCGTCCGGGACCTTCGGTTCCGGGAAAGAATATTCGGAGTTTGTGGACTTAAGCCGCCTGGGCGCCGTGGTGACCAAAGGCGTCGCCAATGTTCCCTGGCCGGGGAATCCCACGCCCCGCGTCGCCGAGGTCTACGGCGGGATGCTGAACGCCATCGGACTGCAGAATCCGGGCGTCGATGTGTTTGCGCGGCGGGATATTCCATTTCTGAAAAAATACGATACGAAGATCGTGGTCAATGTCTGCGGGCGTACCGCGGAAGACTATATCGACGTGGTGGAGCGGCTGGGCGACGAGCCGGTGGATCTGCTGGAGATCAATATTTCCTGTCCCAATGTGAAGGAAGGCGGCATCGCTTTCGGCCAGGATCCGAAGGCAGTGGAGACGATCACCCGGCAGGTGAAAGACCACGCGAAGCAGCCGATCATCATGAAGCTGAGTCCTAATGTGACTGATATCACGGTCATGGCGAAGGCGGCGGAAGCCGGCGGCGCTGACGCGATTTCACTGATCAATACGCTGACCGGTATGAAGATCGACATCCATAAGAGGACGTTCGCGCTGGCCAATAAGACCGGAGGTATGTCCGGACCGGCCATTAAGCCGATTGCGGTGCGCATGGTCTACCAGGCGGCCAACGCGGTGAAGCTGCCCATTATCGGTATGGGCGGGATCGCGGCGGCGGAGGACGCCATCGAGTTTTTGCTGGCGGGAGCAACGGCGGTTTCCGTGGGAACAGCGAATTTCTTCAATCCTTACGCGACGGTAGAGATCGTGGAGGGGATTGAGAACTATATGAAAAAATATGGGATCGCCGATGTGAAAGAACTGATCGGCGCGGTCAGGTGACGCGCAAAAACAGACGGAACGACGGAAACGATCAACGGCAGAAATGATAAAAACAGTGCTGCAGTGTAAAATGGAAAAGGAGACTTGTGGTAATGGAAAAGTATAAACAGGAATTTATAGAGTTCATGGTGGAGAGCAACGTGCTGAAATTCGGCGATTTTACACTTAAAAGTGGGAGAAAGTCCCCTTTTTTCATGAATGCGGGCGCCTATGTGACCGGTTCCCAGCTGATGCGTCTGGGCCGCTACTACGCGGAGGCGATCCACGAGCATTACGGCGACGATTTCGACGTGCTCTTCGGTCCGGCCTACAAGGGCATTCCGCTGAGCGTGGCGACAGTGATCGCGTTCCATGAGATGTACGGTAAGGAGATCCGTTACTGCTCCAACCGCAAGGAAGTGAAGGATCACGGCGATACCGGGATCCTGCTGGGCAGCAGGCTGCAGGACGGCGATAAGGTCGTTATTATCGAGGATGTGACCACCTCCGGCAAGTCCATCGAGGAGACATTTCCGATCCTGAAGGCTCAGGGCGACGTGACGATCGTGGGCCTGATGGTGTCCCTGAACCGCCTGGAGCGTGGCAAGGGAGAGAAGAGCGCCCTGGAGGAGATCAAAGAGCTTTACGGCATCGAGGCCAACGCGATCGTGACCATGGCGGATGTGGTGGAGCATCTGTATAACCGGGAATGCCAGGGGCGGATCGTGATCGACGATACATTGAAAGCGGCGATCGACGCATATTATGAGCAGTACGGTGTAAAATGAAACCACGGATGCCTGGAAGCGTGCAGAAGGGAGAAGAATGATGGAGAAAGTCTATAGAACAATGAGAAATACCGGAGCGGCCAATATTGCGGTCGGCATCATCATGATCGTGGCTGGACTCAGCGCCGGGATCGTGGCGATCGTGAGCGGGGCGGTTCTGCTTAAGAGAAAATCAGAGCTGACGTTCTGAGCATAGTTCAGGATGCGGGAAAGGACGCCGGCGGCGTACTTTACTGCGTCCGCTGTGACGGATTAGACTGGAGCACAATTATGTTTTCAAAATATACGAAGAACCAGAGGCGCGTCCTTGTGGTGTTTTTCCTGTACCTGTCCGTGCTGATCTATCTGGTGCTGTTTTCCGAGACTTACCGGAGGGGCGGAAGCCTCGGAGACGGTTATGCCTATAATCTGGAGCCGTTTAAGGAGATACGGCGGTTTTACGGAAGTATTGAGAAGTTAGGATTTCGGGCGGTGTTCGTAAATCTTGCGGGGAATATCCTTGCGTTTATTCCCTTTGCTTTCTTTCTTCCTGTGGTCAGCGAGAGGGCAGGAGGACTATTTCAGACGGTGTTTCTCACCTTCATTTTAAGCCTGTGCATCGAGTGTACGCAGCTTGTCACGAAGGTGGGAAGCTTTGATGTGGATGATCTGATACTGAATACGGCGGGCGGGCTGATCGGCTACCTGCTGCACTGGGTTGCCCAGCGGGAATGGATGAGGAGGAAATCAGGTGCCGGGACATAAAAACAGCAGGTTCGGAGCTAGGCGGCGGCCCATGTCCGAAGAGGAGAGGGAGGCGCTTAAGGCCAGACAGGAGCGAAAGGAACGGAATATCAGGGAGCAGAAGGAAGCGGCCGCCAGCCGGGTGTCCTACGTGCGCAAACCTCTTTCCGGGCGGAGCGTCATCGGGATGGTCCTGACGGTGATCGCGCTTGCTCTTGGCGGCTACTGCCTCTATCTTGGCTATGACACCTACGGGCAGGTGCCGTTTTCGGCCGGAGGTCCGGCGCTCTGCAGCATGCTCTGCGGCCTGGCGGCGTTTATTTATCATATCTGCGCTCTGCGGGAGAGAGATACCAACGGGATCCTGTCCAAAATCGGAATTGTTCTTGCGGCGGCGCTGCTTCTTGCGTGGGTCGCGATCTTAGTAATCGGAACGCGGGGCTTATAAGGAATTCGTTGTCGCAGAATTTTTGTGGGAGAACGCGCAGGCCTGCAAGCAATCGTGAATTTCCGCGGAAAATGTACAGACTTGCGGACAATCAAAAATTCCAATGGGAAAATATAAGAGGTGACAGATTATCGTGAATTTCAGCAGAAAAGAGGTATCAGGGATGGATTATCGTGAATTCTGGCAGGAAGAAAATGAATCTGTGCGGGAACGGTATGAGCTTTCCGTCGAGCGGCTCAGCCTGATCCGGACGGAGGAGACGGTACCGGAGCCTTTCCGGGCGTATTTTAAGACGGCGGCGGAATTTATGATGGATGCGGCACTGGTGTATGAGATGAACGACACCGGGGCGTACCGCCAGATGCCGTTCGACAGGCTGAAACAGGTGAATGAAGCGCTGTACCATGATATCCTGCCCGGAGCGTATGAGACCAGCTATGCGAATCCCTCCTATGCGGCGGCGCAGCTGGGAGAGGACTACGGAAAGCTGCTTTCCTATCTTTTGTCCGAGATCCGCGGGCAGACCGTATTTGCCCATGAGTGCCGGCTTACGGAACTGACCATTCTAAATGAACTGCTCATCGAGATCTATAATATGTTCGAGGAAGAGGAGCTTCCCGCGCCGGAGCGGATCCGGGAGACGATCTACTGGTTTATCAGCGACTATACGGATCTGACGGCGGAGTACCGGCTGCGGGAGCAGGTGGATCCGGAGCTGCCGTTTGCGAAGGATATCGTGACGGGGGCGGATCTGTCGGATCTGCGGTACCTCTATTTCTATGGGGAATATGTGTCGGAAGAAGAGCTGAAGATCGCGCGGTTCATGAATTCGCTGCCGCAGGAGACCGTCGACTGCATGGCGGACACCTATACGGAAGGCTACCGGATAGGCTTTACCGTCATGAACGTAGACCTGTCGAAGAAGAAAAGCGTAGCGGTGGTCTATGAGCTGGGCTATGAGCGGATGGTGAAGAAGGCGATCGAGAATTTTACCGCCATGGGTCTGGATGTGATCGTCTATCGCGGCGGCGTCTGGTCCATGGACCGGCAGGGCGGCCGCAGGGCCGGCTATCACGGGACATCTCCCAACCGTCAGTATGATTACGACCACCGTTTCGACAGCGCGGTCTATTACCAGAAGGCGTATACGGACCGAAAGCAGGCTGTGCTTGGCACGGTCTATGAGACGTATAAAAAGCAGTGCGCGGATTACGCGGGACCGGCGGTCATCGAGACCTTCGGCGAAGCCGGTTTTGAGCCGGTGAACAAGCCGGAGGCGTGGGCGCTCACGGAGAAGCAGGAGAAGCTGAAAGTTGCGGCGGCGGGCGCGGCGGCCCTGCTGCGGGAGAGATATATCCCCAGCGATGAGACCAGCTTTACGATCATCGCGTTCCCGAAGCCGTCTATCGGCCCGGATTTCGAAGAAATATTCGCGGAGACCATCCGCATCAATACGCTGGATTATGAACTATATAAGAAAATCCAGCAGAATATTGTCGACCGTCTGGATCAGGCGGAGTACGTGATCGTCACCGGCGCCGGGGACAATCACACCCATATGAAGGTGATGCTGCATAAGCTTTCCGACCCGTCGGCGCAGACGAATTTCGAGAACTGCGTGGCGGATGTGAATATCCCGCTGGGAGAGGTATTTACTTCCCCGGTGCTTACCGGAACCGAGGGCGTGCTGGAGGTCAGCAGCGTCTATATCGGGGAGTTTCAGTTTAAGAACCTGCATATGGAATTTAAAGACGGGAAGATCACGGATTACAGCTGTGCCAATTTTGACGACCCGGCGGAGAATAAGAAGCTCTTAAAGCAGATGATTCTGCAGAACCATGACACGCTGCCCATCGGGGAGTTCGCTATCGGCACTAACACGGTCGCTTACGCCATGGCCAGGCGTTTCGGCATCATCGACCGTCTGCCGATCCTGATTGTGGAGAAAATGGGACCGCATTTTGCGGTGGGCGACACCTGCTATAGCCGCGCGGAGGATTCGCCCATGTATAATCCAAACGGCAAAGAGGTGATCGCCAGGGAGAATGAGTGTTCGGCCCTGCGCCGTACGGAGCCGGAGAAGGCGTATTTTAACTGCCACACGGATATTACGATCCCTTACCCGGAGATTGGCGAGATCTACGGCGTGACGGCGGAGGGAGAGAAGCTGCCGGTCATCGCCGGCGGGCGGTTCGTCGTGCCGGGGACGGAACTTCTGAATGAAGCGCTCGCATGAGATGGAGCGCGAAAAAACTCATTGTAGATTATATTTGTAGTTTCTGCTGCAGAGTGCAAAAGCATTCTGCAGTTTTTTTGCAGATTTTGGGTGCGGATCTGCAAATTTGCCAACAATATAGAATAAAGTCAAAATATTATACATTTAAGACAGAATACTATCTTTTTTATAAAATGGCTGCGTTATTTTTATATGATATAATCTCGATAGAGATTATATCCGCGCCGGTTCGGTGTCCGAACGAAGAGAGGACAAAACACCGAACCGAACCGAGCGCATCCCCCGGAGGGGCATGTCCGGAGGACATAAACTGATGTCGATTTTTTCTGTTATGGAGAGATATATGAAAAAGAATACAGGAAGCAGGAATATATTCAGTTCTATTCAGACGAAGTTTTTTGCCATCAGCCTGGTTATCGCGCTTGGTATCACATTTGTATCCCTGTTGATTTCCTATTATGCAGAAATGGATACGATTAAGCGGACAACGGAAAGCTACCTGACCCAGTATCTTTATTTTGCAGATGATTCTTTTCAGACCATGCTTAACGAAGCAAAACAGGTATCGCTGACAATAGCTGCTGAAAAGCAGGTATTGTCCTCACAGCTCAAAATAAGAGGTTCGACGGCTTCTTATGAGAATTACCGGAACAGAAAACAGATCAAGCGATTTCTTGGGAACCTTATTAATCAAAGACCCTATATCGAGGATATTATTCTGGTGTCATGGGACAGGATTGTTTATCAGGCCAGAGATAATCTTATTATAAAGCAGGATCTGGAAACACCGATCATGGAAAGGGCGCTGGAACTGAAGAGAACGGAAATTATATATGACGGTGAAAAAGAAACTCTTTTGTGTACGCCGATTCAGATTGATCGGGAACGTAAAATTACATGCATCGTCAAGATGAACTATGAGTCGCTGGTAGAAATCTATCAGGTGTCTCCGCTTGATTCCATGAACATTTATGTAGTCGATGCTGAAAAGAACCTGTTCTATGCGGATGGGGGTCTTAACGGGCGGGAGAAGGAGCTGCTGGAGGAAGTGGAAGGAAGCGGCAGGAATGCCGGATATATCAGCTTCTGCGATAAACGGGTCTATTTTGTCTGCTTTGAGTCAGAGGTAAGCGCTCTTAAAACGATTGCGGTGATTCCTGATGATGTCCTTTCAGCGGATGCGGTGAGAATGAGAAAACGTTTCCTGCTGATTGGCGTATTCGCGGTATTTCTTGCCTCATTCGCGACGATCTGCTTTTCCAGGCGTCTGTGCAGCAGCCTGCGAAAATTGACGGTTTGCATCGATCGGATCAGCGCCGGTGATCTTTACGTCAGGGCCGATGTTGCCGGAACGGATGAAATCGGAAAGCTTTCCGTGACCTTTAATTCCATGATGGATCAGATTCGTTTCTTAATGGATGAAATTGCTGTCAAAGAGCGGCTTAAACACGAAGCGCAGCAGAGCGTGCTTGCGGCGCAGATCGAGCCGCACTTTCTTTATAATACGATAGACAGCATATATTATGTGGCCCATATGAAGGGGGAGAAAGAAATAGAGGAAGTAGCCATGGCACTGTCCGAGCTTTACAGAAGCGTTCTGGGCAATCAGAATATCTTCATTTCTCTGTGGGAAGAAAGAGAATATGTGGAGAATTATTTGAAAATTGAACGGTTTAAATACCGGGAGAACTTTCACCTGCGCTGGGAAGTCGACGAAGAGCTTTGGACATATCGAATTCCTAAGCTGCTGCTGCAGCCGATCGTAGAAAATGCTTTGATCCATGGAATCTCAGATATGGGCGAAGATGGTATGATTCAGATAAAGGCGTACGAAGAGCGGGAATTTGTAATCATACAGATTCTTGATAATGGGAAAGGAATGGATGAGGAACAGATACAAAAGCTGATGGCTGCGGGGGATCAGAAGGAAAAGTTCGGGTTTCGTAGAGTGGGCATTTCCAATGTGTTCAGCCGGATCAGGCTGATCTACGGAGAACAGTATTCGGGAACGATTACCAGCTGTGTTAATATGTTTACATGTGTAGAGCTGCGGCTGCCAAAAGACGGAGGAGAAGATGAAATATTCCGTATTGATCGTCGATGACGAGAAGGTGTTTCGCGATTATATCAGATCCATGAAATTATGGGGAAAAAGTGAGTTCGTCATTATGGGAGAGGCCGGAGGCGGCAAAGAAGCGCTGGAGATGATGAAAAACCAAAAGTACGACGTGGTGATCCTGGATGTTTCCATGCCCGATCTGAACGGCGTTGCCCTTTGTGCGAAGATCGCGGAAAAGTATCCAACGACAGCGATGATCGGGATCAGCAGTTTCGATTCTTACGACTATGTACGGGAAATCCTGAAAAGCGGAGCGTATGACTATATTTTGAAGGGAAGACTGACGGAGAGTCTGCTGGAAAAGGTGCTGGAGAATATCAAAGTGGATATTCAGAATACGTCCGCATGGGATGGAAAGAAAAAGTGGCGGTCGCAGGTTTCTGACTGGCTGTTTGGAGACGGCTTTTATCCATTTACTTCCGATAATTCCAGGAAGCTGGCGGCGATCATCAGGCTCAACGGAAATCCGTTCGTTCATTTTCCTGAATATGAAGCAATCATAGCCGGGATCGGAAGGATTCTGGAATCGGAATCGGATCAGGAACTGGATATTCTGGCGCTGTCTCAGGGGCAGGATTGTTTTGTCGTGTTATATCGTTTTTATAAAATGGTGTCTGAAAAAGAGATCCTTCGCAGAACATCAGATACGCTGTCGGTTAATGCAGAACGGATCCGGGCCATATACGGGGTCAGCCTTATAATCGATCTGTGTCCCGTTTTTTTCAGCGACAACGCAATGCGTACGTTTATTCTGCATAAGATGATCGAACGGGAAGAGAGAAACGATATGACGGACACTGGAATGTCGCTCACCATAGATCAGCAGAAAAGGATGATTATGGCAATCGAACGCCGCAGCGGAGAGGAGGCGGACGAGGTCATCGGAGAAATATATGGGAGGGTTTCGAAAGAGAATGTGAGCTCCTTCATAGTGATAACCAAAGAACTCCTGGATATGATCAAACGAACGGCGATCGAATATCAGATCGAACTTGATTTCCTGCCTGCCGGGAACTCTGTTTTCCGTTATATGAATGGAAAAAGCCGGGAACGGATCGTTGAAAATATTTCCGGAGTATACAGAAATGTGCTGCGGGAAATCAGAGAACGGGATGTCAGGCAGAAGTATTCGGAAATCGTGGGGAATGCGGTGATTTATATTCGTGAGAATTTCTACCGGCAGATTGGTTTAAGCCAGATCGCGGATTCTATTGGAGTAAACAGTTCTTATTTAAGCAGACTATTTCATAAAGAGACAGGCAGTACGATCACAGATTTTCTGAACAGCACACGTGTGGAAGAAGCGAAGGGAATGCTGAAGGAGGGAATCCCGACGAAAGAAATTGCGAAAAGGTGCGGCTTTAAAAATTACTCTTATTTTCTGAAGATATTTAAGGATTACGCCGGAATGACACCGAGAGGCTATAGTAAAAAGAATGGATAAACGAGTAAAAATTATATTTATAATAGATCATTTTGGGAAAATATAAAATGTTATACTGTATTTATCAAAAAACACCCGGATTGGGAAGGAGAAATGTATGAAAAAAAGACATGTGGCACTGCTGTCAGCGGCGATGCTGACAGTAAGCGCGGTAACAGGCTGCGGCAGCGGTACGGCGAATTCTGGCGGTCAGGCTCAAACGGATGTCCCCGGCAGTACTGCAGGCGAAACCGCGGCTCCGGAAAGCGCGGACAGTACGTTTAACGCAGAGGGCTTTCCGATCGTAGAAGAGAAGATTACGCTGACTGCGTACGGCTCAAAGGATCAGAACCACGCGCCCTGGGACGAGATGACGGTATTTCAGAAATACGAGGAAATGAGCAATATCCATATGGATTTTCAGGAGGTTCCCGCGGATGGTTTTGCCGAAAACAAGCAGCTGGTATTCGCATCGAATGAACTGCCTGATGTATTTCTCAGAGCCGGACTCACCGCCAACGAGATCTCTACCTATGGGGTCGGCAGCGGGCAGCTTATGGTATTGGATGACCTTCTGGAACAATACGCGCCGAATATCAGCAGGTATTTTAATGAATATCCGAGCATCAGGCAGACCTGCGTCGCGTCAGACGGACATATTTATACGATCCCGACAATCGATATCAGCGCTACCGGCCGGATGGATTTTAAACAGTGGATCAACACCAAATGGCTGGATCATTTAGGCCTGAGCGTACCGACGACGATTGAAGAGTTTAAAGATGTGCTGACCGCTTTCCGTGACGGTGACCCAAATGGAAATGGCGAGCACGATGAGATTCCGCTGGGCATAAGAGAGCCGAGTTCCGTATACCAGCTTGGCGGCGCCTTTGGCCTGGGATATCAGATGAGAGATACTTATGATATTGACGACGGTATTGTTCATAACTGGTTATGCGACGATAAGTTTAAGGATTATCTTGTTTATCTGAATGAACTGTACAGTGAGAAGCTTCTGTGGCAGGACTATTACAAAAATGATCGTCCGGCCTGGAGAAGCAATCTGGCCGCGGAATTATTTGGAGCGATGTATATGCCTTATTCCGACGTATTCCTGAACTGCGAACAGGACTATGCCGGTTATGAACCGCTGATAGGTCCGGCCGGCGTAAAGTACTGGCCGGATGTGAAAACCGGAGCGACAGTCGGAGCCTATGCGCTGAGCAGCACATGTTCCAACCCTGAGGCGGCAATTCGCTGGGTAGACTATTTCTATGGGGATGAAGGCGCACTGTTCTTCATGTTCGGAATCGAAGGGGAGAATTATACGATTGTTGACGGTATGCCGAAGCTGAACGATGAGATACTGAATGCCGAGGAAGGTTTTATGACTGCGCTCGGAAAGATCGCCATGGTTCCGGGACTTGGATTCCCGTCTGTTCTTACGGATAAAACGGACAGCGTGCTGGCGAGCAGTATTACAAAGGAGGCTGCGAAGGTGTTAGAGCCGTATCTTCCTGAAGTGATCTACGCGAAGCCGCCGGTTTCTCCTGATGATATGGACCGTGTTGTTGCGATAGAACAGGATCTTGTTACCTACAGGGACGAGGCAGTGACCAAGTTTATAGTTGGCGAATGGGGTTTTGATATGTGGGATGATTATTGCGCGACTCTTGAGCAGATCGGCATTCGGGAGTTAGAGGAAATCTATCAGAAGGCGATCGACGCGCAGCAGTAAGTACTTATAGCTGAGAAGCAGAGAACCGGGACGCCTGGGAACCGGTTCTCCGCTTTTCGGAAACGGAGGTTGGTATGGGAAACAGGCTAAGAAAAACGGTAAGGCAGATCAGGCGGGATGCCGGATTGTATATTATTCTGGCAGTTCCGGTCGCCTGGTATCTGATTTTCAAATATGTCCCGATGTATGGCCTGCAGATCGCGTTCAAAAAATTCAACCCGACATTAGGAATCATAGGAAGCCCCTGGGCCGGAACAACTTATTTTAAGCAGTTTTTCAATTCGTATTATTTTGCTGATATATTGTGGAATACGGTATCTTTGAGCGTTTTTACAATGCTGATCGGATTCCCTGCACCGATTTTGCTGGCTCTGCTGATCAATGAGATAAAAAATACGCGATTTAAGAAAGCGGTTCAAAATATCACTTACATGCCCAATTTTTTATCGGTTGTCGTCATCGTAAGTATGCTTTCTTTGTTTTCAAACCGCGACTATGGCCTTTTTAACAGAATCACTTCCGTATTTGGCCGGGAGGCGGTAGATTTTATGTCGAAACCGGGGTATTTCCAGCCGCTGTACGTCTTCTCCAATGTCTGGCAGTATATGGGATTTAACGCGATTATTTACATTGCCGCGTTAGCAGGGGTAGACGCGGAACTGTATGAAGCGGCGTCAATTGACGGAGCGTCGCGGATGCAGAAGATCCTGCATATCTCGATTCCCAGTATAATGGACACGATTCTGATCCTGTTCATTATGAGAATCGGAAGTATTATGACAGTCGGATTTGAAAAGGTATATCTGATGCAAAACAATGTGACGATTTCCGCAAGTGAAGTGATCTCCACATTCATCTACAAAAATGGTATTCAGAAAGGACAATTCAGCTACAGTACTGCAGTCGGGATGTTTAACTCAGTAATTAATTTTGTTTTGCTGGCCGGTGCAAATTTTGTGAGCAAAAAGACAGCGAAGACAAGTCTGTGGTAAATGGGGGATGTCAGGATGAACAATAAGATGAAACGAGTCTTTCGCAGTGATTTCACATTTGACATAGCGGTATATCTGCTGGCGGCCGTGGTCCTTTTGATCATAGCCATCCCGCTTTTGTTTGTGCTTGCAGCGTCCTTTTCAGATCCGGATCTGGTTCTGCGCGGAAAAGTTCTTCTGATACCCAAAGGCCTTACGCTGAAAGCGTATACTATGGTGTTTGAGAATGAAGATATCTGGAGAGGATTCGTTAATTCGTGCTTTTATACAGCAGCCGGAACGGCAATCAGTCTGGTTCTGACAATTATGGCGGCCTATCCGCTGTCCCGTCCGCATCTTGTGGGAAGACGGTACATCATGCTGCTTATTATTTTTACGATGTATTTCAGCGGCGGAATGATTCCGACGTTTCTACTGATACAGGATCTTGGGATATACAATACGGTCTGGGCGCTGCTTTTGCCGGCAGCTGTTTCGACATACAATCTGATTGTGGCTAAGACATTTTTTGAAAACAGTATTCCAAGCGAACTATATGAATCCGCGAAACTGGACGGCGGTACAAGCCTGCAGATCCTTCTGAAGATCGTACTGCCCCTGTCGAAAGCCATATTGGCCGTTTTGACCCTTTACTATGCGGTGGCAATCTGGAATGCATACTTTGACGCGCTGATCTATCTGCGCAATTCCGATCTTCACCCGCTTCAGATTGTACTGCGCAATATACTTTTGCTGGGGCAGACAGAACAGATGGGAACCAATGATGTAGGAATGGCGGAGAAGGTGAAAATGGCAGAAGCGATAAAGTATTCCGCGATTATTGTTTCAAGCATACCGATGCTGGTGATTTATCCCTTTGTACAGAAACATTTTGTAAAGGGAGTAATGATCGGGGCGGTAAAGGGATGAAAGGAGAAAATGTACTATGAAACCGAATATTATTATCGTAATGACGGATCAGCAGAGGGCTGATCTGAGACGGTCGCGGGGCTATGAGCTGGATACGATGCCATTTCTGGATCAGTGGGCGCAGGGCGGGGCCGACTTCTGCAGCGCTTATACGCCGAATCCCACATGTATGCCGGCCCGGGTGAGCATGTTTACGGGAAGATATATAGAAAGTCATCGCGTAAGAACAAATCATAATGAAGAGGACGCCTGTTATCGGAAGGGCTTATTGGAAATTCTGAAAGAAAACGGCTATACGACTGCCCTGTGTGGAAAGAATCATACTCATTACAAGCCGGAGGATTTTGATTTTGCGGAACAGACCGGCCATATGGGCTATGAGGGAGAAACGAATCTGACAGAGCAGGAGAGGCAGTTTGCTGATTTTCTGTGCGCAACCTCGCACAGAGAGACGTATAGTCCGTCGCCTTTCGGTATTGAGGTTCAGCATCCATATCGAAATGTATCTTCCGCGTTTAAGTTTATCGATTCAATAGCGGAAGAAAGGCCGTTTTTCGCGTGGGTTTCCTTTGCGGAACCTCATAATCCCTATCAGGTTCCGGAACCGTATTTTGACATGTTTCCTCCGGAAACGCTGCCTGCGCTTCATGCGGATCAAAGTATTCTGCAGCAGAAAGGACAGCGTTTTGTCTGGCTTCGAAAACAATGGGAAAACGTTCTGGGGGATGATATTGATAAGAAGATCGGACGCGCAAGATCAAATTATCATGGGATGCTGAGACTGATTGACGATCAGTTTAAGCGTTTAATTGAAGGACTTAGGGAACGGGAACTGGAGGATAAGACAATCGTTATCTTCGTATCGGACCACGGAGATTTCGCCGGAGAGTATGGCCTGATCCGGAAAGGACCGGATCTTCCGGATCTGTTATGCAGGATACCGTTCATATGGCGCGGTCCTGGCGTGGCTGCCCAGGGAAAGCTCACCGGCAGTTTTGTAAATCTGACAGATATCTTTCCTACGTTATGCGATATGCTGGGAGTGGAAATTCCGTTCGGAGTGCAGGGAAAGAGCATTCGTCCGCTGCTGGAAGGGGACGTACCCGCTGAACTGAAAAAGGAATTTGAAAAGACGTATTCTGAAAGCGGATTCTCAGGTCTGTATTGGAAGGAGAATGATGCCCTGGATCCGGAAACGGAAGGAGCGCTCAACCCCCGGGTGACATTTGACTGTCTGAATACCTGGACGCAGTGCGGACAGGTACGCGCTTTGTGGAAAGGAAATTATCATATTCAATTCGATATGATGGGAAGTGGATATCTTTATGATCTGTCAAAGGATCCATACGAATGCAATAATCTATGGGACAGGGATGAATATTCCGCGGTATGCTATGAAATGCTGAAGGAGCTGACAGCGGAGATGCTGAAAGCCAGCGACCCGCTTCCCGCGCCGCGGCGGAGATACAGGACGAAGATCCATCCGAAGGGGTATTGGTATCAGAATTATGAAGCGCGTGACCCAGGCATCAGATAGAGAACAGTCAGGAGGCGGACAGTCAAAATGGCAGAAAAAGCAAAAATGATCATAGATAAAAATGTTCGGATCGCAGAGATCGACAACCGGATGTACGGATCCTTTATAGAGCATCTCGGACGCGCGGTTTATACGGGGATTTATCAGCCGGGGCACCCGTCTGCGGATGCGGATGGATTTCGAAACGATGTGATCGAGCTGGTTAAGGAACTGGATGTTCCGATCATTCGCTATCCGGGAGGCAATTATGTATCCAATTTCTTTTGGGAGGACAGCGTAGGGCCGAAGGAGCAGCGAAGGAAAAGACTGGATCTCGCCTGGAGATCGCTGGAGAGTAATGAGTTTGGACTGCAGGAATTCTCTGCCTGGTGCAGAAAAGTAAATTCGGAGATTATGATGGCGGTAAATCTGGGTACAAGGGGTACTGCCGACGCATTGAATCTGTTGGAATACTGCAATCTGGATACAGACAGCCGCTACGCGGAACTGAGAAGAAAACATGGCGTCATAAAGCCCTATGGGATAAAAGTCTGGTGTCTGGGAAATGAAATGGATGGTCAATGGCAGATGGGACATAAGAATGCAGTGGAATACGGACGGCTGGCGGCTGAGACCGCCAAGGCTATGAAAAAGATGGATGATTCGATCGAATTAGTAGTCTGTGGGAGTTCCAACGCGGATATGGATACTTTTCCGCAGTGGGAAGCTTCTGTCCTGGAAGAGTCCTATGAGTATGTGGACTATATCTCCCTGCATCAGTATTATGGGAACCGTTCAAATGATACGGCAGATTATCTGGCGAAGACACAGGAACTGGAGAATTTCCTGCACAGCGTTATAGCTGCCTGCGACTTTGTCAAAGCGAAGAAAAGAAGCAAAAAGAATATTAATCTGAGTTTTGATGAATGGAACGTGTGGTATCATTCGAAGGATCAGGATGATACGGAAATGAACGAAAGGCCCTGGCAGATGGCGCCGCATCTGCTGGAAGACATTTATAATTTTGAGGACGCTGTTTTAAACGGACTGATCCTGATCACGTTTTTAAAGCATTCCGACAGAATCAAAATCGCGTGTCTGGCACAGTTAGTGAATGTTATAGCGCCGATTATGACGGAAACGGAAGGACCCGCATGGCGCCAGACGATATTCTACCCGTTTTTTCATGTATCTAAATACGGTCGCGGAACCGCTTTAAAATCTCTGCTGTCGACAGGGGTTCATGATACCAGAGAACATGCGGGGGTAACCGATATAGAAGCTGCTGCGGTGTATAATGAGGAAAGGGACGAAGTAACGATCTTTGCAGTTAACCGAAATACGATGGAGAATATTCCGTTTGAGGCCGATGTAAGAAGCTTTGCGGGATATCGGGTAAAAGAATATCTGGCTATGGAAAGCGAAGATATGAAACGGGTTAATTCTGCAAAGGAAGAACGGGTCAGGCCATATAAAAAAGAGCAGTATTGCATGAATGACGGAATCCTGGAAACGGTTTTGAAAAAATGTTCCTGGAATGTGATTCGGCTGGGGAGATGAAACTGCTTCCATCCGGCTCAGAGAGCGGGCCGATGCTCCATCCGTGCAGGAGCACTGTGGAAAAGGTGATTGCGCATCGATTTCGCGGTGCTCCTTCTGCTTTACGTTAGTATGTTTTCCTCTACCGATGTTTTGCAGTTTCCTTCGGAAAAACAGCCATTTCCTTTTAGATTCGATTCCGCGATCTCCCGGTTCACCCGCTCCCGAAGGCGCAGAAGATACCCGGCGTCGTGTGGATACCGGGTAAATGTGAGCGGTTCGTCCAGTCCGTCTTCCATGAGGGAGATCACATGCTCCCGGCTGGTCAGCCGCTCTAAGAGACTGAGCGCCCGCAGGTCGCAAAGGGCCTCATAAAAGACCGCCATATGAAGGGATTCCAGCGGTTCGCCGTCCGGCGCGGGATAGACCAGGAAGGAATCGCCGGACGG
Source organism: uncultured Lachnospiraceae bacterium (assembly GCA_947626395.1). Classification (GTDB taxonomy): domain Bacteria; phylum Bacillota; class Clostridia; order Lachnospirales; family Lachnospiraceae; genus UBA3402. Next base: position 44,367 of record CANQRU010000030.1, read on the forward strand.
GAACGCATTGTCCGCGTCCGTGACGGCAAATGGGTCGATATGCCGTCTGGAGAGCCGGGAGTTGTAGAAATTAAAGCCCCACTGCAGGAATCCGGCCGCCTGATATTTATAAAGCTGCAGGCCGATGATCCGGTTCCTGGCGGAAGGCATGCCGAAGAAGCGGTTGGAGACCTGGTAATTCTGGACGCAGCAGTAGTAGACCCACAGATCGGCGGGACGCCGTCCTGTGAGGAACGGTTTCAGCGCGCTGGTGGCGATGATGGGCGTCTCGCAGATGCCGTCGGTAAAACAGCGGTAGTGGCTCATGGCGTCCATGATCGGGAAACCGGCAAGAAGAGCGGCTGCCTGCGCTTTGGCCGCCTGATACTGAGAAAGGCATGATTCATCCGGCTCGTCGGAGATATGAAAGACCGTGCAGTCCCGGATCCCAAGCCGCTTAAGCTCATCGGTCAGGGCGGGCAGGAAGGCGCTCAGAAACTGCCGGTAATCTTCGCCGAGAGCGTCATTGTCCCAGCCGAAACGTTTCTTCAGAACGCCGTCTTCCGTGACCATGATCTTCGGGCAGTGGGCGGCGCCCCACTGGGTGTAGAGATGCGCCATTTCAAAATATTTAATGCCGCAGTCAAGGCACATGGCAACCCAGCGTTCCAGTTTGGAGAAATCGAACGAATATACGCCGTCTTTGAATTCAATACCGACTAACTGGATCGTGGTCCGCTCGCCGCCGACATCCGTATCCAGCGGAGGCGTGAAAATGGGCGTGAGGATCATATTGAGGCCCCGCCGCACGCCCAGACAGATCTGGCGGCGCATGTATTCCCAGTGGGTCTCGGAGAAGACCGGGATCTTATAATAATCCGCGATGCAGTCTCCGTGGAACCATTCGGTGACGATCAATTGCTGTTTGGGCAGCACCGCGTCGATAACTTCTATCTGCGTTTTCAAAATAATAGTTTCATTATTTGCGTCAATTATGTTGGTATACAAAGAAGTGGACTGGCAGCACATCTTTTCCATGGATGTCGTGTATTCTGCTTCTTCTGACAATTCAAAGGAAGAGTCGTGAATATTCAAAAGTCCTGTATCTGCTGAATTCTGATCTGAAATATCCTTAGGATATGCTGCCTTATCTTTGTCGATATTGATGGTTATCGTGACCGGAAATGTGCCCGCAGGCGTATTCTCGGTCGTCTCGATCCCGATCCAGAAGGCCGTCCATACATTGCAGGGAAGAGAGCATTTTCCATCTTCAAGCGGAGTCAGAAGATCCGGGTACAGACCCGGCTTGTCGGACAGGATATTCCCGTCCCGCGCATCGTTTACCGGGAGCGTTGAGGGCATCAGATCCACGCGCCGCAGAGTGATTTGCGCGGCGACAGGGGACGCTGCTGATATCTGTACAGGAACGGAAGCGTCCGGCCGCAGAGCCGCCTGAAAAGAAAACGTATCGTTTTTCAGCATTGTGAAAGGCGTTGTGCAGGCGGCAGGGGCCTGTTCCGGGAAAATTTTCTCCAGGCTTGAAGCAAGAACGGATTGAATGACCATATTTTCCTCCATGATTTACTGGCCGCTGTAAGCGGCAGGGGGCTGCGGCCGGAAACAAAAAACTCCGGAATCTCTCCCGGAGTTTTAGGATCCTTATTCGATTAGGCTCTCTCGACTAATCCGGAACGCAGGCAGGAAGTACATACGTACATCTTCTTGGTTCCTCCGTTGACCTTCACTCGAACGGACTTCACATTGGCTCTCCACATCTTATTGGATCTTCTATGTGAATGGCTTACCGCGTTTCCAAAGTGTACGGCTCTTTCACAGATTGCACATTTTGCCATGATCGCACCTCCTTATAACCGATTAAAGCCTGCTTATGGCTCCACAACATATTGTATCTTACCAGATTGCAGGAGAATTTGCAAGCAAAATTTTCGACGAATTGAAAATATTTTGCGGAAAGGCGGTGAAGAAGCGAATCTGGCTATTTTTGTGAATAGTTGGAGTAAAGAAATAGTCAGTTGATAAAAAATAAATGAAAAGAGTATTGGTTCCTTGAGGTATAATGATTTCGA
>CANQRU010000031.1 GCA_947626395.1 uncultured Lachnospiraceae bacterium
AAAGCGGTACGCGAGCTGGGTTCAGAACGTCGTGAGACAGTTCGGTCCCTATCCGGCGCGGGCGCAGGATATCTGAGCGGAGCCGTCCTCAGTACGAGAGGACCGGGACGGACGGGCCGCTGGTGCACCTGCTGGCAATCAATGCCATGGCAGGGCAGCCAAGCCCGGCAGGGATAAGCGCTGAAGGCATCTAAGCGCGAAGCCCCCCGCAAGATGAGATATCCCATCCGAAAGGAGTAAGGCCCCTTGAAGAATACGAGGTAGATAGGGCGGGGGTGGAAGCGCAGCAATGCGCGGAGCCGGCCGCTACTAATCGGCCGAGGGCTTGTCCAGGGAGGCAGGCGGAAGCGGAAAGGGAAGCTGTTGGATGGAGGGGGAAGCCGTAAGGCGGATCCCGGAGAGAGTTTTCAGTATGCGGTTTTGAGGGTGCGTACCCTTTTTAAGCGCGAGTGGCTCAGGGGTGGAGCACCACCTTGCCAAGGTGGGGGCCGCGGGTTCGAATCCCGTCTCGCGCTCTTTATTTTTGCCCGGATTTGCAGGTTTTCCTGTGATTTCCGGGCTTTGATTACGTCAGTATTTTAGGGAAAAGCTGAGGACAGAGTACGTTTCTCCCTGATTTAACAGAAGGGGCGCGGGAACTTGCTCCCCCGCGCTCCTTCTTTGGAAAACATCCTGCATTTCCGGTTCATACGGCCTGGTATCAGTCGGACACTTTTACGAATGCTACCATTTGTCCGGTGGTAAGATCTGTGAATATGAGTGAGTTCCCATTAAACACAAAACGGGACCATTGATCTTCAAATACGCCGTTTCCGACATAGGGAGGAAGATCGCCCTTCAGGAAGAAGTCCACTTCTCCGTAATAGAAACCGTTATATAATTCAATGAGGGCCGTTGCCGGATAACCATTATAGTTTCCCTTGTAGGTTCCTGTTACATCCGGTATGGCCTGATCGGAAGATGTGTTTTCAGGTGCGGTCTCCGTCTGTGTCTGGGGCTGCGTTGTCTGGGGCTGCACGGCCTGGGTCTGTACTACCCCATTTACGACCCACGCGCCGTCCGCGTTCACTGTATAGCCGTCCGGCGTAGTGGTATTTACATACAAATAACCGTTTGCGTCAAAGTCATAGCATTCTGCTGTTCCGTCTCCGTTGCCGTCGATCCATTGCCATTCGCTGGCATACCAGGTAGTACCCGCGTCGTTGGTGGCGTACCACCAGCCGGTGTCGTTCTTCTGCCAGCCTGCCGCATAAGCAGGAACGCTGACAGCGACGCTTGTTAACAGGAAGGCTGCTGCAAATAAAAGATTCTTTTTCATTGTTACACACTCCTTATATTGGATTTGGCCGCTTTATACACGACTTATTATATAATAACTCTCTATATAGTCATTTGTCAAATAAATATAAATTAACGTCCATAAGGTTACAGGATGGTGCGTTACATAACGGCGCAGTTCAGGACAAAAATGCCGAGAGGCAGGCGCTGGAAATAGCATCAGTTGCTTCAAAAGAAGTAGCAAGTCCGACGACAGGTGAAAGGTTCTGAAAAAATGGGCGAAATATAGGACAATTATTCAAATAATTGCAGACAATTTATTCAAAATAAAAGAAGATACAAAAATCTCAAAAAATTTTCGAAAAAAGTGTTGACAAATATATGGATATCTGGTATAGTAAAACCATCAAAAACAAAGACGCAAAAGAGAGACATAAAATCTAAGCAAAGGAGGTACGGTCCAAAGAACACGTAAGTTTCGTTCCATCTGTGGGATAGATGGAACACAGGATTTCCGATCTGTGACGAAGACCTCAAGGAGAATATCTAAGATGGCTGCAGGATCACCGGTTCATGATATGACGAGAAAGTATGATGGATCAGAGAGATACCGATCGCAGGGATTAGAGAGATAAGAATAGAAGATGAAAAGAGGGGCGGCAGTCAGCAGAGAGGAGAAATTTATATAGATAAAATTAAAAAAGAGAGGTACGGTCCAATGGATGCAATAGTTTAACGAGGGTATCGGCGAGAGAAAAGAAGCTGATACCCTCAATTCATGTTTCCGGCATGGTTTCTAAACGCGTGATACGCGGTCCGAAGGAACGACCGGGCTGGGATAGACGGGGGTAAGCGAATGGGGAAGCGCCGCAGAGGCGTTTTTTTATGTTTTCTGATGGATGCTTTCCTGCTTGTATAAAATCCGGATGGATAGTATAATGAAAAAAGAACTGCCGGGCGGAAGACGGGGGGAGCAGACGGAAAGATGAAGAACAGAACATTTCTCCAGAGTGTCATGTGCGCGGTGAGAGGATTGGTCTACGCGCTGCGCACGGAGAAGAATTACAGGTATTATCTGGTGATCGCGCTGATTTTTGCGGCGGTAAACGTAGCTGTTGGTGTGGATGCGGTCTGCTATGTCTTCCAGGCGGTAACAGCCATGGGAGTCTTTTCTGCGGAATGTGTGAATACGGCGATGGAGCATCTGTGCGACCGGACGACGACGCGGGAGGATGAGGAGATCCGTCTGGTGAAGGACATTGCCGCGGGAGCGGTGCTTTGCTGGGGGATCGCGTTTTTTGCGGCAGAAGGATTCTATATCGTGAAGGCGCTGCTGTAGGGAAACGCGGGCAGGAGGGAGAAATGGAACTATCGGGGCTTCGGATCGCGGATATGTACATAACGGCGATGCCGGTGATCCTGTCGGGAATCCTGAATATGGTATTTACGAAGACCGGCTTTTACCGGAGACACAGGACGCCGATCGATGGGGGAAGATGCCTTTCGGACGGCAGGCGGGTCTTCGGGGACAATAAGACATGGGCCGGTTTTCTTTCCATGACGGTCCTGTGCACGGCGGTACAGGTGTTGTGGGGGATGTTTCTGAAGATGGTTCATGCGGATCCGCACAATGAACTATATTCTGTTTATCCGAACAGCGCCGCCTATAATGCTGTGATCGGGTTTCTGTCAGGCGCTGTCTATATGATTTTCGAGCTCCCTAACAGTTTTATCAAGCGCCGGCTGGATATCGAGCCGGGGAAGACGAAGCGGTCCATGCTGGGAGCGTGTTTTTTCGTCATTGACCAGATCGATTCGCTGATCGGCGTTATGGCGGTGATCTATGTGTTTGCGGATATTTCATTCGGAAGATATCTGGGGTATGTGGCGCTGGGGGGACTTACCCATATCGCCGTTAACCTGGTTCTGTATAAGCTCAGAATACGGAGGAATGTGTAAATGAAAGGCAAACTGATCGGGTGCTTGAATCGTTCGGTGCTCCTGACTTATGTGGGCGTGGCCTGGGCGCTTGGAGGGATCTGGCAGCTGCTTCTGATCTCGGATACGGAGTCGGTCAATCGGGTGGATGCAGCGGTGATCTGTCTGATCGCGGCGGGAATCTGTGATCTGTTTGACGGTGTGATCGCGAGACGGTGCAGGAGGAATGAGACGCAGAAGAAATTCGGCGTTCAGATCGATTCTCTGGCGGACGTGGTGTCATTTCTGATTTTCCCGGCGGCGCTTCTGTGCGCGGTCTGCCGGAACCGCGCGGGTATTGCGTACCCGGTTGCGGCGTTTTATGTACTCAGCGGGATCAACCGGCTGGCCTGGTTCAATATCCATGCGGAGACATTTGAAAATGTGTTCCGTGGGCTGCCGGTAACTTACGCGGCGCTGATCATTCCGGTTTTTTATGTGTTTTTCAGCGGAAATTATGCCGTTATGCGTATGGCGCTGCCGGTGCTGTACGCGGCGCTGGGAATATTGTTCAGCCTGAATATCCGGATCCCGAAGCCGAAGGCGGCGCTGTATCCGGTGTTCGCGGTGATCGCGGCGGTGCTTGTGATCCTGATCCTGTTCTGAGGGGACGGCCGGGTGCCGCCGGAAAGAAAATGATACGGCTCGGCGCGGGCGGTTTACAGCGCTGGCTGGTGCGGGACAGCGGGAGGAAAACGGGTTATGGAGGTATATAACAGAAAGACCGGCCGGATGGAGACGGAGGAGGAATACGGAGAGGGAATGCTCCGCTTCCTTTATACAACGGTACCGGGAAGGGTTCTGCTGAAACTTGTCGCGGCGCGGCCGTATTTCAGCCGGCTGCGGGCGCTGTACCAGAAGAGCCCGGCAAGCAGAAAGGACATCGGGCCGTTTATCGAGAAATATCATGTGGACATGAGCGGATATGAAGGAGAGTATGCCTGCTTCAATGATTTCTTTATCCGGAAGAAGGCGGCCGGGGCCGCAGCAGGCGGAACCGGCGGCACGCGCGCAGACGGCCGCTATGTGATCCCGGCAGTTGCGGATTCGAAGCTGACGGTGTACCGGATCAGCGACGATCTTCGGATCAGCGTGAAGCACAGCGAGTATACGCTGGAGGAACTTCTTGCGCCTGAAGCAGGGTGGGGCTGTCCGGGCGGACGGTCCGCAAAGCGGGGAGGAAAGCTGAGGCGTGCGGAGGCGCCGGCGGAACGGAGAGAAAAGCTGAGGCTTGAGACGTTTCGCGGCGGTTACTGCCTGGTGTTCCGCTTATCGGTGTCGGACTGCCACCGCTACCATTTCATTGACGACGGCGCGTACCGGCTGCGGTACCGGATCCGGGGCCTTCTGCATACGGTCCGGCCGATCGCGGCGGAGTACCGGGTCTACAGCCGTAATCAGCGGGAAGTCTCCGTCCTGCAGACAGAGCATCTGGGAAGGGTGATCCAGGTGGAGGTAGGCGCCCTTCTGACGGGCGGTATCCGCAATCATAATGTGAAGACATTTTCACGGATGGAGGAAAAGGGGTATTTTGAATTCGGCGGATCCACGATCATCGTGCTTCTGCGGGATAACGCGGTTATTGACGCGGATATCCTGCGCTGTGGCGGAATGCAGACGGAGGTGAAGGTGGAGGCTGGGGAAAGGATCGGTGAGTGGCGTGCTGGCGGCGATTAAAAGGCTGAATATCTATTTTAAGGAAATGTATCCGATCGTGCCGAGATTATTTCTGGGGGCGCTGATTTTTCTGGAGATCCATTTTATCGTACTTTTAAATCACGGCGTGACGCAGTTCCGGCTGGGCGTCCAGGAAGTGGTCTGCGCGTTTACCGTGTTCAGCTTCCTGTGCTGGCTGCGGATCGCGGACGATTTCAAGGATTATGAGCTGGACTGCCGGCTGTTCGCGGATCGGCCGCTGCCGTCGGGCCGGGTGAAGAAAAAGGATCTGGCGGTGTTCGTCAGCATTCTGATCGTTGTTACGCTGATCCTTAATTTCATTTTCATGAATAATTTTCTGTTCTGCCTGTTTCTGTATACCTACGGGTCGCTCATGGCGGTGTGGTTCTTCCAGAAGCACAAGATCCAGTCGTCGCTTCCGAAGGCGCTGGTGACCCATAATCCGGTGCAGATGATCCTGAATATCTATATCATTTCCTTCACGGTCATCAAATATCAGATCCCGGCGGTGGATCTGACCAATGTGATGGCGGCGTTCACGCTGTATTTTCCGGCGCTGATCTGGGAGGTGTCGCGGAAGATCCGGGCGCCGCGGGATGAGACGGAATATGTGACGTATTCGAAGCTGTTCGGATACCGGAAGGCGACGGATTTTGTGCTGTTCGTGACCTGGCTTGACATTATGACGAATTTCATTCTGGTATGGAATCTGAATAAGCTGTCGGTGGCGGCGCTGCTGGTCAACGTCCTTTGGATGAGCTGGAAATTCATTGAATTCAAAAAGGATCCGACGCGGTTTAGGATCGTGGATAAGGTCGAGCGGTATACATATATCCAGGAGTCGCTGATGATCCTGACGGTCGTGGCGTTCCTGATCTTCGGAAAGATCTGAAATCAGTGCGGCGCCGCATAGAGAAGACGAAATGCGCGGCGCCGCGGACGGAGAGAATATAATGCCGCAGAACTTGCGGCGCCGCGGGATGAGGAGGTGAGACGGTGAAGGCGGAGAATCTGCGGCTCCTTAAGGAGCGGGGGTTCCGGGTCCCGGAATTTATTACGGTATATGAAGGCGGCAGGGCGGATCTGTCCTTCAGCGGCGCGCCCTTTTTCGCGGTGAGGTCGTCGTTTGTCTCAGAGGACGACGAGCGGACAGCGATGGCGGGGAGATTCCTGACGTTACTGAACGTGGCGCGGGGGGATGTGGAGAACGCGGTACGAAAGGTGCGGGAGAGCTACAAAGAAGCGGAGAGGGAGAACCGGAACGCGGACGAGGAAAGCAGCGGCGGAAGCGTACAAAGCGTGGACGGATGCAGCGGCGGCCGCGGGCAAAGTGTGGATGGCCGCAGGCCGGGTGTGGATGGATGCAGGCCGGGTGTGGACGGACGCAGCGGCGGCCGCAGGCCGGGCGCGTCTCCCGTGATCGTCCAGGAGATGGTGGATGCGGAGCTGTCCGGAGTCATGTTTACCGCGAATCCGTTGGGAATCCTGAATGAGACCGTGATCACCATCGGTTATGGTCCGGGAAGCGGCGTCGTGGAGGACAGGACGGAAACCGCTACGTATTTCTATAATCAGGACGAGAAGACATTCTACCTGAAAGAGGAGCCGGCGGTCCCCGCCGGCAGCGGGCTTCTGCGGGAGCTGGCGGCGGAGGCTGAAAAGATCCGGGAGCTGTTCGGACGGGAAATGGATATCGAATTTGCCGTGAAGGAAGGAACGGTCTATTTTCTTCAGGCGCGGCCGGTCACGACGCTGCGGGGGGAGAAGGTGATCATCCTCGACAACAGCAATATTGTGGAGAGCTATCCGGGCGTGTCGCTGCCGGCGACGCAGGATTTTGTTCACGCGGTGTACCGGGACATCTTCCGAAGCTGCGTCAGACGGTTTACCGGAGACGAAAAGCTGACGGCGGAAATGGAGGATACATTCGTCCACATGGTAGCCTTCTATAACGGGGCTGTCTATTATCAGATCACAAGCTGGTATGAGATCCTGCGGCTCTTGCCGTGCTCAGAACGGATCATCCGCGTCTGGCAGGATATGCTGGGGGTGAGAAACCGCGGGACAGGAGGCGGCGGTGAGAAAGCCGGCAGGAAACGCGCGGAAGCGGAGGGCAGCGGCGCAGAATCCGGCTGGAAACGCGCGGCCGGGGCGCATCTTCCGCGCATCCTGCAAAAGACGCGGATCACGCTGTCTTTTGTCCATTACCTGGTCATGACGCCGCGGTACATGGAGCGGCTTAACCGGTATTTTGACAAAATCTATCCGCTGTTTCGGCGGAAGATCAGAGAGACAGGATCGGTGGAGGAGCTGGCGCGGCTGTTTGAACGGCTGGAACGCTCGATCACCGGAGTGTGGGACATTACACTGATCAATGATATGTATACGTTTCTTTTTACGGCGCTGGCCGGGGGAAAGAAAAACCGGAGGCTGGCGGATATACGGAATATGGAGAGTATGAAGCCGGTAAACGCCAGGGCGCGCCTGAGGGAGCTTGCGGCGGAGTCCGGAACGGACAGCGGCGTGTATCTGCGGGCCGAGCGCGCCTACATTGAGGAGTTCGGCGACCGGGTGCCCGGGGAGCTTAAGCTGGAGACGCGGACCTACCGGACAGATCCGGAGCTTTTGCGGGAGGAGATCTTAAGAGAACTCCGGGACGCGGGAAAGGGTATGCGAAATGGGCCGGAGCAGGCATCTCCCGCCGCGGATGATACGGTGCTTTCGGAGACCGGGGTGTTCCGGTTCCTGCCGCATCCGTTTCTGGGGGCCGCGAAGCGCGGCATCGCGAACCGGGAAAGGTCGCGTCTGAACCGCAGCCGTCTGTTCGGCCTCGCACGGGAGATCCTTTTGAAGATCGGCGGACTGCTGGCCGCGAACGGTCAGCTGAATGATCCGCGGGATGTATTCTGGCTGCATCTGGATGAGATCGATCCGGTTTCTGTTTACCGGCAGGTTGTGGCGGAGAGAAAGGAGCAGTATGGAAGCTGCGCGCGTCTGCTGCATCCGGGACGGCTGGTATTTGACGGTGAAATCACAGAAGAACAGCGGATCGGCTATGAGGGACAGTACGGGGGAGTGACACGGCTTTCGGGAACCGGTACGTCGCCGGGGCGCGTCGTCGGGGAAGCGCTGGTGATCGCGGGAGAGACCCTGCCGGATCTTTGCGGAAAGCAGGAGCTGCAGGCCGCGGAGGGCAGGATCCTGGTGACCGTTTCCACCGATCCCGGCTGGGCGTTTCTTCTGGAACGGTGCGCCGGAATCATCGCGGAGCGGGGATCGCTTCTGAGCCATACGGCAATTATCAGCCGTGAACTGAAGAAGCCGGCGGTCGTCGGCGTGAAGGATGCGGTAAAGATGATCCGCACGGGAGATGTGGTGGAGCTGGACGCGGATCACGGTACCGTGCGGGTGCTGAAGAGGAGCGGCGCGGATGATGATCGGGGAGGGAACGCATGAGATATACCTGCAGGTACGGGAACAGCCGGGAGGTGTCGGAACGCTTTCTGCGGTTCCCGCGGGAACTCTATGACAGGAAGACTTATGTGCAGGACATCGGTCAGGAGCGGAAGCTGCTGGCCGGAACCCATGTGCTGAGCCATTATTTTACATTTCTTCCGATCATCGCGCTGGATGAGAACCGGAGGACGGCGGGCCGGTGCGCGCTGACTCTTTACGAGGGCGATGCGGCGGGGTATGTGGGATTTTTTGAGTGCTCGGAGGATCCTGACGCGTCGCGGGCGCTTTTGACGGAGGCCGGAAGACTGGCGGAAAAGAACGGCCGGACGCGGCTTGCGGGGCCTTTGAACGCTTCCTTCTGGATCGGATACAGAATGAAACGGAACCATTTTTCGGAAGTCTACACTGCGGAGCCGTATAATAAAGAGTATTATTTCCGTCAGTGGGCCGACGTCGGATTTACTGTGACGGACCGATATGTCTCTAACGCCCTGCGCGTGCCGGCGCCGGAAGACAGCAGCCTGAAATGCAGACAGCGGCTGGAGATGATCCGCGGGAAGGGCTATCGCATTAAGTCGCCGGACCGGGCGGAGTTTGATGAGAAACTGCGGGAGATATTCCGGCTTCTCGTCCGGGTATATGCGCGCTTCCCGATGTTTAAAGGGATCGGGGAGGATGAATTCTGCGCGCTGTTCGGAAGCCTTAAGCATGTGCTGGATCTCGATATGGTGAAGCTGGTGTACCATGGAAAGGATCTGGCCGGTTTCTTCGTCTGCGTTCCGGATTACGGAAATCTGACGCACCACAGGATAACGCCGGCAGATCTTCTGCGGATCCTACGGATCCGGTACGCGCGGCGAAAGCGGTATGTGCTTCTGTATCTTGGGATCGACCCGGCGTATCCGGGCCTGGGAGCGGCGCTTGCGGAGCTGGTAAAAGAGGAACTGGTCCGCAGAAAGGCGCCGTCTGTCGGCGCGCTGATCCATGAGGGCAAGATCACGGCCAGGTTCTATGAGGAACTGACGACAGACCAATACGAATATGTGCTGATGGAAAAGAAGCTGTAAGAGAGGTACAGCGCGCTGCAGCTCAGATTCCGGTCAGGTCAAACGGCGGCGTGTATTCTTCCTTCGCGCTGCTTTTCTGCTGCATATATCCGGCGGTCAGGCCCAGATCGATGGCCGTATTTAAGACCGATTCGTATTCGAAGGTCGTGATGCGGCGGGTCAGTTCCGGGAAGCGGCAGACGGACGGCGCGGCCGCTTCCCCCGCGGGGGTGTACTGGCTCATCAGGCTGAGGAGCCATTTTCCCTCCGGAAGGTTGTCCTTCATCCAGTGGAGGAGACGGATGGAATCCGCGCGGGCGCCGGGAAGCACCATATGGCGGACGATGACGCCGGAGCGCAGGAGACCGTTTTCATCCATGACCGGCGCGCCGGTCTGGCCGATCATTTGAAGGATGGCGCGGGATGCGTATGAAAAATAATCCCCTGCCTGGGAGTAGCGGGCGGCCAGCGACGGATCGAAATATTTGAGATCCGGAAGCCAGATATCCACGTAACCGGCCAGGGCGCGGACGATCTCCGGGCGCTCGTAGCCGCCGCAGTTATAGACGACGGGGATCGTTAAACGGCCGCGGATCAGGTCCAGCGCCTTTACGACGGAAGGCAGGTATTGAGTGGCGGTGACAAGATTGATATTGTACGCGCCCTCATCCTGCAGGCGCAGGAAAATATCGGCCAGCTGCCGGACGGTGATCTCCCTGCCGAAGCGCCCGTGGCTGATGGAATAGTTCTGGCAGAAGCAGCAGCCCAGACTGCAGCCGCTGAAGAAGACGGCGCCGCTGCCGCGCGGGCTGCCGGCCGGCGTCTGCGGCTGAATGGGGCCGGGAGTAGCGGGCTGACCGCCGGTGGAACCGCGCGGATCCGAACCGGACGCGGAAGACGCGGGGGGAATATCCCGGCATCCGCTGATGCACGGTTCTTCCCATTGGTGCAGAGCCGCCCGCGCCGCCATGATATGGTCGGTACACCGGCAGAAGCCGGGCCGGTGGTCAATAGCGGTGTGAGTGTCAGGCGCGGCGGAATCCTGTGCGGAATTTCCGGGCTGCGCGCTGCCGCGGCCCTGAGGGACTGTGCGGTCGGCCCCGCACTGGCGGGGGCAGAGACGGCAGGATCTGTATTGTTCTTCGGAAAGGATCGCGGGGATTTCCGGCTGTCGTTTCGGATTCATGAGAGGTCTCCATCTTTATCAAGTGAACTATCACTAACATTGTACACACAGCAGAATGTTTTTGCAATGCCGGTTTTGCGGTATCCCGTGGGATATCTTGCAATAGAAGCCGAAAAATGATAAATTATTTCTGAAAGATGACAGGATCGGCCATAAATAGGGCGGCCTGCATCGTATCGCATATGGAAGGCTGGAGCAAAAGAGGATCCCGTCATGACAGAACAGCTTTTTACCGAGAGTATCAGCCAGATCTGTAAGAATGAAAAAGAGGGGCTGCGAAGGATCTATGAGGACTATAATCCCATGATCTATTCTGCGGTCTGGGAGATCGTGCGCAATCGGGAGGACGCGGAGGATCTGACCAGCGAATTTTTCATCCGTCTGTGGAATGCGGCGGATACTTACAGGTCGGGGAGAGGGCACCGCGCGTGGATGCTTACGATCGCCCGGAACATGGCGCTGGATCATCTGCGGAAACGGCGGCGGGAAGAACCGGTCGAAGAGCTTCCTGAGGATCCGCAGGGACAGAAGGCGTTCGACGAGGGCGTGGTGAACGCGGTGAGTCTGGCGCAGGCGCTGCAGACGCTGAAGGAAGACGAGAGGGAGATCGTGAATCTGAAGATCATGGGCGAGCTGACATTTCGCGAGATCGCCCGGATGCTGGGAAAGCCGCAGGGAACGGTGGCCTGGTGCTATCGGACGGCGATCCGGAAGCTGAGAGAGGTGCGGTTATGAAGAGAAAGAATGGGATTGAACGGGAATACCGGGAAATGATGACCCAGGCCGCGCCGGATCTCTGGGAGCGGATCGAGAGCGGGCTTGAAGACCATGCAGAAACCGGCGGGGCAGAAAGCAGCCATGCAGAAACCGATCGGAAGGAAACGGGCCGTATCCTGCATCTGCCGCGGCGCCGCATGTATGGAGCGGCTGCGGCTGTGGCAGCGGTTCTGGTGATCCTCGTGGCGGCGCCGGGATTTCTGGAGATGAATAAGACCGGCAGCAGCAGTACTGCCCGGTTTGCTGCGGGCGGGGCTGCGTACGATATGGGGGCGACGGTTCCGGAGACGACGGCGGCCGCCGCGGAGATGGCGGCGGAAGGCGGCATGGATGGAGCTGCGGCCGCGGGCGGAGCCATAGCCGCGGAGATGGCAGAGGATGAATACGGGGAGGCTGCGACGCAGCAGTACCGGTCCGGCGATCTGCCGGAATCAAATGAAGGTCAGAACGCGGGCAGCGCGAGCTTGTCTGCGGGACAGTATATCGAGACGGACCTGAAGGATACCAGGCTTCTCTGTCAGGTGACGATAGAAAAGGCGAGCGACAGTGAGAAAGCGGATGGCCGGCCGCATATCCGGTATGAGGCGCGTGTAGATGATATTTTCTATATGTCAGAGGATACGGATACGGAGGCAGTGGAGAAAGGAGACAGCATTATCATAGAAGCCGCTGCCGACGGTACGGAAGATCTGCAGCAGGACTCTTTCATGATGAAGGAGGGCGGGGTCTATATTGTTCCGCTTACGGTGCGGGACGGCGCGCTGGAACCGGTATTCCCGGATGAACCGCAGATCGAGATAAAGGAAGACGGCGGATATCTGTTCCCGGATCGATATGTAAGTCTGCAGGATGAGGAGACGGCAGTTATGCAGGACGGCTCGGATGAGGGTCAGGGAAATCCGGATGGTCAGGTGCATATCCGGAAGGATGAGAGATTTATTACGGATCTGGTCGGGCTTATAAAAGCTTATACCGCATCCTCCGGCGACTGACGGGAGGAATACGGGTGGAAATACGAACAGGGCGACACCCGCGCTCCTGCAGTGTGCCGGAGCGCGGGGCGGTTTCAGTCTTCCAGAATGTCTCCCGGATAACGGTACATCTGCGCGTAGGCTTCCAGTTCCTCTTCCGAGTCCGGAAGCGCGGGGATCAGCCCGGTGCAGTCCATGGACGAACTGGCCTTTCTTGCAATGGTTTCGTCGTCCATGAAACAGTTATAGGGATCGGCGTCCTCCCATATTTCATCATCAGCAGCAGGATGATTTCCGGATGAAAAACGAAGCTTCATATGATACATCTCCTTTTTTGAGTATACTTGCGACCGCCGTGCCGCCGCGGCAGCGGCGAATAGCTGCATTTAGTATGCGGCGAGGCGGTAATAAATATGCAGATGTCTCTGAGGCTGGCAGGAGCTGGAGAAAAATCCTTTTTGGGAAAATTTGATAAAACGGATAGAAAATGCCGCCGCAGGGGAAGCGGTTGACGGAACGGACGGATCTGAGGTATACTGGTACGCAGAGGAGGTGACTGTATTATGAAACTGAGAAGCATTTATATCTGCTTCCCCGGCGGGAAGCATAAGGTCCTGACCATGAGCTATGACGATGGGCGGGAGTATGACCGGAAGCTGGTGGATATTTTCAACCGCAACGGCATCAAAGGGACGTTTCATCTGAATTCCGGGCTTGCCGGTTCGCCCCATCCCGGCGGAGAGGGACGGATTCCTCTGAAGGATATCGCGGAGGTATATGCGGGGCATGAGGTATCCTGCCATACGGTATTCCATCCGACCATCGCCCGCAGTCCCATCGAGCAGGTGGCGCTGCAGGTCCTGGAGGATCGCCGGGTGCTTGAAGAAGCGGTGGGCTATCCGGTCCGGGGACTGTCCTATCCCAACGGTTCCTACTCGAAGGAGATCGTGGAACTTCTGCCGAAGCTGGGCATTGAGTACAGCCGCGTGGTAGGCGATACCCATGATTTCAGCCTCCCGGAGAATTACCTGCTGTGGAAGGCTACCTGCCATCATAACCACAACCTTCTGGAGGACGGAAGACGTTTCGTGGAGCTGCATAAGACCCAGTATCTCTATATGATGTATGTCTGGGGCCACAGCTATGAATTCCCCGCGCAGAACAACTGGGATCTGATGGAGGAATTCTGCCTGATGGCCGGCGGCCAGGAGGATACCTGGTACGCCACCAACATTCAGATCGTGGATTACATGAAGGCCGCGAAGGCTCTTCAGTTCACCATCAACACCGATAAGGTGTACAATCCCAGCTTCCAGAGCGTGTGGATCAAGGTGGACGGAGAGATCGTGGAAGTACCGGGCGGAACGCTCTTAAACATCTGATCTTCTGTAAATCTTTCCCTCCCGCGGAAGTTCTGCTGCTTCCGCGGGAGAACTTTGTTTCGCTTTAAAGATTATCCGGATTTCCATGCGGGAAGGGCGCCGGTGACGCTCTTCTTGTATTTTCATGCAGAGAAGATGCCGGCGGCCCCGTTTTCGGATTCGTGAAGAAACTGTGAAATCTGCCCCGCGATTCTTGACAATAAAACACAAATAAGGCTACAATAATAATACTTGCGGCAAGTGACTGAAACACGGGAACTGGCGGGAAAAATACGCGGGCGGTGACATTTTGAGCTACATATCCTTTGAGAATGTGAAGAAAATATACCAGATGGGCGAAGTGACCATCAACGCGGTCGACGGCGTGGATTTCGCCATTGAAAAGGGCGAGTTCGCCGTGATCGTGGGGCCTTCCGGCGCCGGCAAGACGACGGTGCTGAACATGCTGGGCGGCATGGACGCCTGCTCCGGCGGTACGATCATCGTGGACGGCGCGAAGGTCAGCGACTATAATTCCAGGCAGCTGACCGGCTACCGGCGGCAAGATATCGGCTTCGTGTTCCAGTTCTATAACCTGGTCCAGAACCTGACGGCCCTGGAGAATGTGGAGCTGGCGGCCCAGATCTGCGACGACCCGCTGGATGCGAAGACCGTGCTGGAGCATGTGGGGCTGGGCGACCGGCTGGGGAATTTCCCGGCGCAGCTGTCCGGCGGCGAGCAGCAGAGGGTGGCTATCGCCAGGGCGCTGGCGAAGAACCCCAAGCTTCTGCTGTGCGACGAGCCGACGGGGGCGCTGGATTATGTGACCGGCAAAGCGATACTAAAGCTTCTGCAGGATACCTGCCGCCAGGGCGGCATGACCGTGGTGGTCATTACCCATAATACGGCGATCACGCCCATGGCGGACCGGGTGATCCATGTGAAGAACGGGAAAGTGGCGGCCATTGAGCAGAACGACCATCCGACGCCGGTGGAGGAGATCGAATGGTAGGCGGAAAAGGGCAGCGTCCGGGGCGAAAGTTCCTGCGCAGGAACCGCCTTACGACAGATGCCCTCCGCGAGGTGAAGAATACATTCAGCCGCTATCTGTCTATTTTGATACTGTCCGCGCTGGCGGTCGCGTTCCTGGCGGGTCTTCGGACTACGGCGCCGGATATGCAGTATACCGCCGATATGTATTATGACCGGACGAACCTGATGGACGCCTATGTGATCTCGACGCTGGGCCTGACAGACGAGGATCTGGAGGTGCTGGCGGCTACGGACGGCGTTGATCAGGTGGAAGGCATCTGGTCGGTGGACGCCATCGCCCAGGATGCCATTGTCAGCGTCCGCTCCATGCCCCGGGAGCTGAATCTGCTGGAAGTCCGGGAGGGGCGGCTGCCGGAGGCTGCGGACGAATGCGTCACGGAGCGGCTTCTGCTGATCGAGCTGGGCCTTGAGGTGGGCGATCAGATGAACCTGGTCCTGGATGAGGACAATGAAGGCGATCTTAAGAATCTGTCCTACACGATCGTGGGTATCGTGGACAGTCCTCTTTATGTGGGAACCGACCGGGGGACTTCTTCCCTGGGCGGCGGTTCTGTCGATGGGTTCTTATATGTTCCGGAAGAGAATTTCCATTATGATTATTATACCATGGCGTATTTTACCGGCGATGGTCTAAGGGCGCTGGACAGCTATGGGGATGAATACGACAACCGGTTGGACGCGCTCCTGGACAGCCTTGACGGGCTGGCGGACGAGCGGGCCCAGCTTCGCTATGCCTCTGTGGTCGGGGACGCCCAGGAGGAGATCGACGACGCCCAGGCGGAACTGGACGATGCGCGCCAGGAACTGGCGGACGCCCGCGCGGATGCGGATAAGGAGCTGTCAGACGCGGATGCGGAGCTGGCGGACGCCCGGCAGGAACTGGACGACGGCTGGAAGGATTATTACGAGGGGATCGACACATACAATAAAGAGATCGCCGACGCGGAGCAGGAACTGGCGGACGCCCGTCAGGAGCTGCTGGATGCGGAGCAGGAGCTGGCCGACGGGAAGCAGGAATACGCCGACGGTCTTGCCGAGTACCAGGACGGTCTCGCTGAATATGAGGACGGCGTAAAAGAGTACGAGGACGGCAAGGCGGAGTATGAAGACGGCCTTGCGGAATACGAGGACGGTCAGAGAAAGTATGAGGACGGCAAAACAGCGCTGGCCGACGGGGAGTCGGCTTATGCGTCCGGGCGGAGAGATTATGAGGCCGGAAGAAGCCAGTATGAGCAGGGGCTGGCGGCGTATAATGAAAATGTGGCGGCGCTGGACGCCGGGCAGGCGCAGTGGGAGGCCGGAAAAGCGGATTATGAGGCTGGACTGGCGCAGATGGACGGGGCGCAGAAGCAGCTTGACGCGGAGCAGGAGAAGCTGAATGGACTCAGCCAGCAGCTTGAGGGAGTCCAGAAGCAGCTGGACGAGGCGATGGATCAGTATAATGCCGGACTTGCTGTGCTAAGCCAGATGGACAAGGACAGTGAAGCTTACCGTGCACTGAAAGCGGAGCTGGATGCGAAAGCCGTCGAACTGGCTACAGCCTCTACGGCGCTGAACGCGCAGCGTACTCAGCTGGAGCAGGGCAAAGCGCAGCTGGAGCAGCAGCAGGCCGCGCTGGATGCAGGTCTGGCTTCTGCCGCCGAGGCGAAGAAAGTTCTTGACGATACCGAGACTGCGCTGAAAGCCGGATATTCCCTTCTCCCCGCGGCCCAGGCTGAACTGCAGGCCGCGGAAAATGAACTGCGTTCCGCCCAGTCTCAGCTCAGTTCTGCCCAGTCTGAACTCGATTCCGCCCGTTCCCAGTTAAACGACGCGAAGAAGGAACTGGACGATGCAAAGAAGGAACTGGAGGACGGCAGGATCGAGCTGGACGACGCGGAAAAGGAGCTCGCTGACGGCAGGACGGAGCTGGACGACGCCTGGACGGAGCTGGAGGACGCCCGCATAGAGATCGAAGACGGCGAGCGCGAGCTGGCTGACGGCTGGGATGAGTACAACGACGGCGTGACAGAGCTGGAGGACGCCCGCGCGGACGGACAGAAGGAACTGGACGACGCGCTGGCGGAACTGAACGACGGCGAGCAGGAGTACGCCGACGGTCTGGTGGAATACGAGGACGGCAGGAAGGAAGCCGACGAGAAGATCGCCGACGCCCAGAAGAAGCTGGACGACGCCCAGTCCGAACTGGACGACGCCAGGGCGGAGCTTGCCGATGTGAAGGAATGCGAATGGTATGTTCTCGGGCGCAATACCAACGCCGGTTTCGAAGGCTACGGCCAGGATTCGGAGCGCATCGGCAATCTGGCGAACATTTTCCCGGTGATCTTCTTCCTGGTGGCGGCCCTGGCCTGCCTGACCACAATGACCAGAATGGTGGAAGAGCAGCGCACCCAGATCGGCGCGCTGAAGGCCCTGGGCTTCACCCGCCTGGCTATTTCCAAAAAATACATCGGCTACGCCCTTTCGGCCAGCCTGATCGGCGGCGCACTCGGCCTGGCGCTGGGCTGCACCCTGATCCCCGGCGTCATTGCCAACGCGTTTAATATCATGTACAATATCCCCGCCCTGCGGTTCAAGAACCAGATGGCGACCTATGTCATATCGGTGCTGGCGGCCGTGGTCTGCACCACCGGCGCGGGTCTCTGGGCGTGTCTGTCCACACTGGTGGACACGCCGGCCAATCTGATGCGCCCGCGCGCGCCCAAGCCGGGCAAGCGGGTCTTCCTGGAGTACGTCCGCCCGCTGTGGAGCAGGCTTTCCTTTACATGGAAGGTGACCATGCGCAATCTGTTCCGCTACAAGCGGCGTTTCTGGATGACCGTCATCGGGATCGGCGGCTGCACGGCCCTGATCGTGACCGGCTTCGGCCTGCACGATTCCATTTTCGCGATCCTGAACAAGCAGTTTGACGAGATCTCCCTCTATGACGCGACGGTCGGCCTGGACGCCGACGCGGATCCGGAGGAGCTGGCCCAGGCCGAGGCGTATCTGGCTGACAATGAACATATCGAGAGCTATCTGATCTCCAGTCAGTCCATGGCCGAGGCGTCCACGACCGGCCTGGCCTACGACGTGAATGTGTTCGCGATCGAAGATATGGACGAATTTACGCAGTTTATCGATCTGCGCCACCGTCTGGACGACGGAGAGGTGACGCTGCCGGACGAGGGCGTTCTGATCAGTGAGAAGCTGTCGGAGCTTCTGGAAGTCCATACCGGAGACACTATCACGCTGGAGAAGGACGACGAGCGCGTTACGGCTGTGGTGGCGGATATCGTGGAGAATTATGTCCAGCATTACGTTTATATGTCTGAGGCTGTCTACGAGAGTCTGTTCGGTGAAGCGCCGGAGAAGAATGTAGCCATGATCCGTTATAATGACGCCGCCGGGCTGGCCCAGTCGGAGAGGGTGTCGGTGGATCTGATGGAGATGGACGCGGTTACGTCGTATTCCTACATAGCGACGATCCGCGACAGCTTTACGGACAGCATGAACGCCATTGACTACGCGGTCGTCATCATCATTGTGGCGGCGGCGGCCCTGGCGTTCGTGGTCCTGTATAACCTGACGAATATCAATATCACCGAGCGCACCCGCGAACTGGCGACTTTGAAGGTGCTTGGCTTCTATGACCGGGAGACCACGGCTTATGTCTACCGCGAGAATATTTTCCTGACGGCCTTCGGAATCCTGCTGGGACTGGTCATGGGACGTTTCCTGCATTCCTGGCTGGTTCTCACCGTGGAGGTCAATCTGGTCATGTTCGGCCGCACGGCGCCGCCCTACGCTTATGTGCTGGCGGCGGTATTGACGGTATTCTTCTCCGTGATCGTGAATATAGCGGCTCACTTTAAGCTGAAGAAGGTAGATATGGTCGAGAGCTTGAAGACTGTAGAATGATGCAGGCAGAGCGTCACTGGTGTTCTGCTCTCATCGAAATACAAGCAGGGCGTCATTGGTGCGCAGTTCGCATGGAAACACAAGCAAGGCGTCGCCGATGTGCTGCTTGCATGAAAATAAAAGACGCTGCCCCTGCCGCGGCTAAAGCGGTATGGGCGGCGTCTTTCACGCTTTCTTCATCTGCAGCGGCGATATGCCGTATTTTTTCTTAAACAGTTTGCTGAAATGATACGCGTCGTCGTAGCCGACGGCGGCGGCCACTTCCTTGATGCTGCCGCCCCAGCCGTTCTCTAAGAGCTCCTTCGCCCGCGACAGCCGGATATCGATCAGGTGCCGGATCGGCGTCTCGCCGGTCTCGCTTTTGAAAACCTTCGAGATGTAGTAGGGACTCAGGTACATATTCTCCGCGATCTGATCCAGGGAGATCTTCTCGCCGTAATGTTCCTCGAAATAATTCATGATCTGCTCGACCACATACTTGCGGCTGGCCGATTCAAACGCGAAGCCCTTGCGCATCTCTTCCGCCTCGCACTGCTCGCGGACGATCAGCACCATGGCCTGTATCAGATAGGACCGCATCATATAGTACCGGCCCCGCCGGTATACCGCGTTCTCCGCTTCCAGGGCCGCGCAGATACGTTCCAGACGCTGCCGCAACTCGCCCTCCGTATGGAGGATAAAGCCGTCCGCCGGCAGCGGCAGGCAGTTGGCGGGCAGATCGCGGATCTGGAAATCATTGGCGCCCAGATAGAATTCCACGCAGGGCGCCGCGCCTTCCTCCTCCGGAATAGCGTGGTGCTTCGTGCCGGGATTGATGATCAGCACGTCGCCTTCCGTCAGGTCACAGACTTTCCCTTCGATCCGGTAGCGGCTGTGGCCGGACATAACGAACACCAGCTTCATATAATCATGAACGTGGGGTTCCTCCCGCTCTCCGGGTCTGCGGCCTTTCCAGGCGAAAAGGAAGGTCGGATTAAATTCCTTTGGAAACATGTTTTTCTTCTCACACATCAGCCAGCCACCTCCGTCTGTGCTGTCCGAAAACTCCTGAAACCTCATCTATTGTAACTGGAAAAAAGGGAAATGTAAAGAAAAAACTACACTGCAAGAAAAGCCATCTTTTGAACAAGATATTCCATTTCTTTTTGCTCCGATTTCGATTATTTTACAGTGAAAGCCCAATTGGGCTTTCTTACTGCTATTTCTACGGAGGTTGAAGCCTTATGACACCGATAAAATGGTTCCTGACATTCCTGAAAAAGTACCGAAATCTTATCTTTATCGGCCTGGTCCTTACGACCGTCATCGCAGCGCTTTCCATCGTCAATCCCTACATATCCGGCATTATCATCGACGATGTGATCGGCGCCGGGAATTACGGGCGGCTGCCGGTGCTGGTAGGGACGCTTGTGCTGGTGACGTTTCTGACCGGCGTTCTGCGCTTCCTTTATCAGGTTGCGTTCGAGACGGCGTCCCAGGGCGTTCTCTACGACATGCGCGACGCGGTCTACCGTAAGCTCCTGCTGGAAGATTTCTCCTTTTATAACCGCAAGCGGACCGGCGACCTGATGAGCCGTCAGACCGGCGATATGGAGGCGATCCGCCATTTCGTGGCCATGATCATTTACACGGTCTATCAGAACGTGCTTCTGTTTATCTTCGCGCTGCTGATGGTATTTACGGTGAATGTAAAGCTTGCGCTGATGATGCTCACGGTTCTTCCGTTTACTGCGGTCAATACGTACATGCAGGCTACCAGAGTACGCCCGGCTTTCCGGAAGAACCGTGAGTGTTTCTCCTCGTTAAACGCGTTCGTTCAGGAAAATATCAGCGGCAACCGTGTGGTGAAAGCGTTCGCCAAGGAAGATTACGAGATCGGCAAGTTTAATGTGGAAAATGATAAATTCCGCGACTGCCAGGTCCGCGCGTCAAAGATCTGGAGCAAATACGTTCCCAACTTCGAAATCCTTTCCTACGCCCTGAACGTGATCCTGATGCTGGTGGGCGGCTACATGGTCATTCAGGAAGAGATCACGCTGGGCGACATGGTAAAGGTCAACGGCTACCTCTGGATGCTCAATAACCCCTTAAGGATGGCCGGATGGTGGGTCAACGACGTGCAGAACTTCACCACCTCCGTGGAGAAGATCTACGCCACCTACAGCGAGGAACCGAAGGTTCTCTCGCCCCGCGTCGGCGGCATCCATGAGAAGCTGAAGGGCAGCGTGGAATTCAAAGATGTGGCCTATCAGGCGGACGACGGCGCCGAACTGGTGTCGGATATCAATTTCAAGGTAGAGCCGGGCCAGACCGTCGGCATCATCGGGACCACCGGTTCCGGCAAGTCGACGCTTATGAACCTGCTGTGCCGGTTCTACGACACGACCTCCGGCCAGGTGCTGATCGACGGCATGGACGTGCGTCAGCACGACCTTTACAACCTGCGCGACAACATCGGCATGGCCATGCAGGATGTGTTCCTGTTCTCCGATACGATCGAGGGAAATATCGCCTACGGCCGTCCGGACTGCGATTTCGAGGCGGTTCATCAGGCGGCGGTCATGGCGGACGCCAACCATTTCATCAAGGAACTGCCCGACGGTTACGATACCATCGTAGGTGAGCGCGGCGTGGGCCTGTCCGGCGGACAGAAGCAGCGCATCTCCTTAGCCAGGGCGCTCCTTAAGGATCCGGCGATCCTGATCCTGGACGACACCACCTCCGCGGTCGATATGGAGACCGAGAGCTACATCCAGAAGCAGCTTAAGAACATTCAGGAGTCCAAGGGATGCACGGTATTCGTCATCGCGTACCGGATCTCGTCCATCAAGGACGCGGATATGATCCTGGTCATGGATCAGGGCCGCATCATCGAGCGGGGCACCCACGACGAGCTGCTGAAGCAGGACGGCTACTACGCCGACGCGTTCCGCAACCAGTACGGCGAGATTCCCTACGATCTGTTAAATGAACGGGCCGGACGGAAGAACGGCCGGAAGAAAAGAAAGGGGGCGGCGTAATTGGCACGCAATAAATACGACGTCGACGAGGTCCTGGAGACCGGATTTAATACGAAGCAGCTGAAGCGCCTTCTCCAGTACATAAAGCCTTACAGAAGCAAAATGACCGCGGTCATCTTCATGATGCTGAGCGCCAGCGCCCTGACCATGGTGATCCCCATGTTCTTGAAGCAGATCATGGACGTGTATATTCCGAACAAGGATATGAACGGCGTGATCCTGGTGAGCGTCCTGACGCTGGTGATCGCCGTTTATTCCTCCACCTGCACCCGGCTTAAAGTGCGTACCATGAGCGTCATCGGACAGAGCATCATTCATACGATCCGCTCCGACATCTTCTGCCACCTGCAGGAGCTGCCGTTCTCCTACTACGACGACAGGCCCCACGGCAAGATCCAGGTCCGCGTGGTCAACTATGTGAACAGCCTAAGCGACCTGTTAAGCAACGGTATCGTCAATACGATCACCGACCTGTGCAACCTGGTCTTCATCGTGGCCTTCATGCTGATCAACGATATCCGGCTTACCGGCATCTGCATGTGCGGTCTGCCCGTTCTGGCCGGCGTGATCATTTTCATCAAGCGCAGGCAGCGGCGGGCGTGGCAGATCCAGTCCAATAAGCAGTCGAACCTGAATGCTTATATCGCCGAGAGCATCAACGGCATCCGGGTGACCCAGTCCTTCGTGCGCGAGAAAGAGAACACCGGCATCTTCAACCGCTTAAGCGGCAGCTACCGCAAGGCGTGGATGCGGGCCGTCATGTTCAATTTCGCGATGGGCCCCAGCGTGGATATCATTTCCGCGTTCACCACGGCGTTCATCTATATGCTGGGAATCCAGTGGATCATCGGACCGGAGCATTCGCTGACTACCGGTACGCTGATCCTGTTCACCTCCTACATCGGACGGTTCTGGGCGCCCATCAACACGCTGGCCGCTTTCTACAATAACCTGCTGACGGCGATCTCCTATCTGGAGAGGATCTTTGAGACCATCGACGAGCCGGTGCTTGTAAAGGACGAGCCGGGAGCCGCGGAGATGCCTCCGATCCACGGCGACGTGGAGTTTAAGAATGTGAGTTTCAGCTACGACACGGGCCATGAGATCCTGCATAAGATCAATTTCAGGGTGAATCAGGGCGAGACATACGCCATCGTCGGTCCTACCGGCGCGGGGAAGTCCACGATTGTAAACCTCCTAAGCCGATTCTACAATGTGGATTCGGGTCAGATCCTGATCGACGGCGTCGATATCTCGAAAGTGACGATCCGGTCCCTGCGGACGCAGATGGGCGTCATGATGCAGGACAGCTTCATTTTCTCCGGAACGATCATGGATAATATCCGCTACGGCAACCAGACGGCCACCGACGAGCAGGTCGTGGCGGCGGCGAAGACGGTGTGCGCCCATGATTTCATCATGCAGATGGAAAATGGATACGATACCGCCGTCAATGAGCGGGGCAGCAGGCTTTCCGCCGGTCAGCGGCAGCTGATCTCCTTCGCGCGGGCCCTGCTGGCCGATCCGAAGATCCTGATCCTGGACGAGGCGACCTCCAGCATCGATACGGAGACCGAGCTTTTGCTGCAGAAGGGTCTGGCGGAGCTTCTGAAAGGCCGTACCTCCTTCATCATCGCCCACCGGCTGTCCACGATCAAGAACGCGGACTGCATCATGTATGTGGACGACGGCGGCATCGTGGAGAGCGGGACCCACGACGAACTTCTGGCGAAGCGCGGGGCGTACTACGACCTGTATATGTCCCAGTTTGATTTCCTCAGTGAAGAGGCGGGCTGACCTTCAGGCCCGGATGACGGCGGAAAGTCGGAAAACCGCCGGCAGAAATTCACAAAATAAAAGCAGCGCGTCAATGACGCCCTGCCCGCATGAAAATACGGAATGCCGGATATCGCGGTCTGTGATGTCCGGCATTTGTATATATCCGTATGTTGGAGAAACCGCCCTCGGCGGATCATCCGATCTGGTCTTCCTTAGGTGTCTGTTCTTTCGGCATTGCCTGCTCCTTCTTGAGCTGTTCGAGGCCAAGACGGATCAATTCTACAGTTGCTTCTGAGCGAGTCTGATATCGGTGAGAAAACCGAAAGTCTTCAATTTCCTGAAACAGTTGGTTGTCCACGGATACCGTGTAGCGCGGCCTGTCAGTAGCCATTGTTTATCACCCCTTATCACTGAAATTATACATCAGTGAACCAGAGATGTAAAGAGTCAATCATCGGTCTTCCTTTTATTAAACTTTTGTTAAAACTATTGACAGTGAACCAGTGAACCACTATAATGCGAAATAGGAGGTTCAGTGAACCAGCAACTGTGTCTTCAAGGAGGTGATACTATGGCAACAGAGTTGAAACGGTTTACAATTTCCATTACGCAAAGCATGGAGGCGGATCTGGACATGGCCAAGAAGGAGAAATACTACAAGGGAACCCAGAACGACATGATCCGTGATCTGATCTGCCGTGGCCTTGCAGCACTAAAGGCGGAAGAAGGAGCTGACAGCGGCAGCTGCCGTGAAAGTGCCTGACCGCACCGACAGGAAAAAAATGCATACAATTTATTAAAATAAAACGTGATCAGGAAGGGAGAGCACATGACTGAGCGGCTGAAGGGGTCTGGGGGGACCGTACCGACGGCGGCGCAGATGTTTCTTCTGCAGGTTAGCATAAGAAGAGACGGAAGCGTTTTCGGTATGCTGCGTACGTTATATTATGAAAAAGCGATGCATTTTACGGGGATCGATCAGGCGGTCCTCATGATCAATGAGTGGATGAATCTTGAAAATGTATCCTCCGGGAAACTGGATTTCAGAACCTTTACCGGAGAGAGAATCTCCTACCGGGATAAAGGCAGCGACGCGGGTATCTCTGACGCGGACGGCGCCGGTTCCCGGCAATATCAGGAAATTGCAGTAAGACGGACAGAATCATTTTTGGTACATGTGGTCTGCCGGCAGAATACCAGCTGGCAGGGAGAAGTGCGCTGGAACGGCCAGCGCTGCTGCTTCCGCAGCGGTTTGGAGCTGATATCCCTGGTCCGCTCCGCGCTGGACCGCACGGCGGCGAAAGTGTCTGTTCGTTCTTCTGCTGCCCGGAATTTATCTGAAACTGCCTCAGGCCTGCGGCAGGATCAGCTGGCGGCTGGCTGATTCTGCTGCGTTCGGCCGCTGCGCAAAGGGAAGAGGGCATAGATGTGGGGGAGCTTTGGGGGAAGCTTTGTCATATATTAAATAAAGCAGGAGGGAGAGGAGAAAATGAAGGGATTGAAACGTGTGAAAATGTACCGCAGAGGTATGGCATTTATGCTGGCTGTGGTCATGGTAGCGGTGAATATCCTGGCGGGCGCCGGTACGGCGTACGCCGAGGAAGGTCCGGGCGCGGGATCGGTCGAAGTCGTCTGCAGGCTGGATGCAGAGGCAGTGAAGGCCGCGATCGAGGAAGTAATGCAGGGACAGGACCCGGCGGCCGCTGATCCGGAAAAAGAGACGAATTCCGGGGAGGGGAAGCTTTACGAACTGGCTGCTTCTGCGAATATAGAGCCGTCAGTTGCGGGAGTGGATGTGAAACTGCTCTACGATGCCGCCGTGAATGAGGTCGTCGTACGTGTGACAAACACGAGCGAAAAAACCCTGACGTTCAAAGTTCAGGTTGGCGACGAGGTTGTGAGGGATTCTGTAGTAGTTGAAGGAGTTCCCATGGTCAGCGGGGAAGATAAGGGCGGAGACAGCCATACGGGAGAAACGGATCCGGGCGTTGCGTCGCCCTGTAATACAAATGCGCCAGTGGAGAGAATCGGAACGCCTGTAACGATTGGGACGACCGGTGAGACCGGGGAGCCTGTAACGACTGTGGCGGCTGGTGAGACCGGAGAGCCTGTAACGGCTGCAGCGGTCGATGAAACCGGAGCGCCTGTAACAGCTGACGAGACTGTGATAACCGGTGAAACAGGGACGACCGGGGAAGAGGAACCGGCGGACGTGAATGTAGCGTCGCCTGCCGATGGGAATACCGCGGAAGACCCGGCCGAGCCGATCAATGAGACGTCGCCGGCTAATGAGACCGTGACGACTGGTGAGACGGGGACGATCGAGGAGAGCGGAACGACCGAAGAGACGGGGATGACCGGTGAGACGGGGACGATCGAGGAGACCGGAACGACCAGTGAGACGGGAACAACCGAGGAGACTGATGAGACCGGAACAACCGGAACGACTGTGGAAACTGAACTGACTGATGGAACCATGTCAACTGGTGAGATCAGGACACTCAGTACTGGCCTGGACAATCAGATTTTGAACCTGGATGGGGAACCTGACACGAACACTGTTGAGGTTAGAATATCCGGAACTGAATTCGGCTACACCGGCCTGTCGGCGGTGACGCTTACTGTCGGCGGTATGAGCAAGGGGTTTGATACCATTCAGGAGGCGATTGAAGCAATTGTTTCTGATGGCAGCGGAACGGGGACTGTTATCACGATCAATCAGGATCTGACGGATGTGACTGTGGATGCGAAGAATAAAGGCTCGGTCACGCTGGATCTGAATGGCCATACATTGGCGGTAAAGCCCGGTGAAACTGATCCTCTTAACTTTGAGATCGGAGGAGAAGACGTTGTATGTATCCAAAACGGTTCTATTGAAGGCGGTCAGGTTACGAACCATGCGATATGCGTCAGCGGCGTCATAGAAAAAACAGGCGACAAGAGCGGAACTGTTAAAGTTTACCGGGGTGGTTCCGTCATGCTGAAGAAATTAACAATCTCCGGCTTTGCTGTAACAGGAGGAGGAAGTCCGGATGTTGTGCATTTGAATAATATAATGGATGTCACTGTTTCGGAATGCACGATTACGAACAATCAGGGAATGGTGATCAACAGTTCGTCGACCGGAGAATATACGAACGGGTCTTATCCGACTTTGGGAAAGATAGAAATCTCCGGCTGTATGGTCAGAAATAATGAATACGGCAGCAGTATGGTATATATCAATATGGAAGATATCGATATTACAAACTGCACATTCTCTGAGAATAAAGCCGGAAATATTGGCGCGCTGGAGATCGCGGGAAAGAACGGAACAGACGCGCTTATTAAAGATTGCCGCTTTCTGGACAATTCTGCCGGGAGTGTCGGCGCGCTGAAAATAGGCCAGGAGGGCAGTAATTACAGCGCGGCGGAAGTTACGGTTGATGGCTGTACATTTACGGGTAATGAAGCTACGAATGAGGTTAAGGCTGGGAAAGATGCGAAAGATGCCGGCGCGATCGCGAACTATGCGGTTATGACGATCGGGAACGGTACGCAGATAACCGGAAATACATCCGGAGCGAACGGCGCGATTTATAATTTCGGAAAGCTTACAGTGGAGGATACGGTCATCACAGGCAATAAGGCTATGTGCGGCGACGATCATTCGACAGGCGGAATTAAGAGCAGATATGACTATCTGTGGATCCAGTCCGGAGAGATTGTGGGTAATTATAAAGGAAACGATCCTGCGGATCTGAGCGATATCATGGCGATGGGCTGGATAGAAAAACTGCTGCCTGCCTCTGAGATGAGCGGACCTGAAATTGGATCAGATATCTATCTGTGGACGTCCGTCAGCAAAGCCTGGACGATAAAGGAGACTTTTGAAAACGGCGTTACGTCTAAAGATAAAGGCAGCAGCGGCGGCCTTAATCTCGCCGCTAAAAAAACGGAGATTAAGAAGGCACCTCTGACTGTCACCAATGACATCGAGGGAGGACCGGAAAGTATCTCCGAAAAGGTGTTTGTCTTTGATATCGAAGGCGACAACGGATACAAAAGTACGGTGGAGGTCACCGGAGCAGCGACAAGCGAACCGGTTTATCTGCTGACCGGAACGTACACGGTTACGGAGCGGGACGCATCCGTCGATGGGTATATGTGGATTGCGCCGGAACCGCAGACGGTGAAGGTTGAAGATGGGGAAGAGAAGAATGTCGCCTTCAGGAATACCTATGCGCTTCCAGGCAGCCTGACCATTAAAAATGTCATCGAGGGTGACTGCCCGAAGGACATAACAGATGCAAAAACATATTCATTCGCGGTTGCCGGAATAGATAATGGGTTTAGTGAAACCGTGACTATTGAAGGCGAAGGCGAGGTGACATTGAATAATTTATTCCCCGGATCATACACAGTTACGGAAAACGTAACGGGAGGAGAAAGTGCGGCGATTGAAGGGTATATTTTAGACATCCCGGATGTGCAGACGGTAGACGTAGTTGGTGGAATAGCTAAGAATGTTATTATTACGAATACGTACAAAGAAGAACCTAAAGGCAATTTAAGAATAAAGCTGGTTGTTGAAGGGGACATTCCTAAAGATAAGATACCCACTGAGTACAGCTTCCTATATATGAAATCCAAAACTGCTGAAAGTGCAGCGAAGACTGGTTATGCGACAATGGCATTCGATGCTTTGAGTTCAACCCATGAGGTTCTGCTGGAAAATCTGCCGATTGGAGAGTACACGCTCGCAGAGCAGATCAAATCAAAGGTTAATGGAGTAAGTCCGGAAGTGGACGGTTACGTCCTGAAGAAAACTCCAGGCAGTACAAAAGTGAAAGTTTTGAATGGTCAAACCGCAGAAGTCACTTTTACCAACACTTACACAAAGAATCCGGTTAAAGTCGGTACGAAAACATATAAGTCATTGGCCGATGCGTTTAACGCGGTACCGGATACAGGAGCTCCCACAGAGGTCGTCCTGCTGAAGGATATCGAACTGGATTCGACGGTGACTCTGGAGGAGGATCAGAACGTTATTCTGACCTCTGAGGAAGGTAAACAGTATACGGTCAAGCGTTCCGAAGGCTTCGGGAAATATATGCTCGATGTGAATGAAGGCGCTGAACTGACGCTTGGAAATATCGTTTTTGACGGTGGTTCTGAGGATGGGCTTAAGGCGTCGCAGTCGCTGATCAAAGTCGGTAAAGAGGCGAAGCTTCACATAGGAGACGGCGCTGTGCTGCAGAATAATGACTGCCAGGAAGTGTTAACTGCAGGGGTCGGAGGAATACCCACCATGGGGTATGACTATAACGGCGGAGGCGTTCTGTGTCAGGGAACCCTTGAAATGACCGGAGGTACGATCCGAAACTGCAGGGCCAATAATGGCGGCGGTATTCTGCTTGTTTCCTATAGCACACCGGATGCCGCATTTACGATGAGCGGCGGTACCATCAGCAGCAATGCTGCCTACTATATGGATAATAATGAGTATGGCTACAATGTGGGCGCGGGCGGCGGCGTCGCGCTGCTGAACATGAGTACGATGGAGTTTACCGGCGGAGAGATTTCCAATAATACGGCTGGCGTCGGCGGCGGTATCTCCGTAGGAACAGAATGCAGCACCAACTATTCGGGTGGTATTGGATACCATCTGAAGATGAATGGCGGTAAGGTGAATGGAAATAAGGCCGACGGCAACGGCGGCGGAATCTTCATCGCAGGAGCTGCTTTTGGCGCTGAGATTAAATCCGGAGAAATCACCAATAACGAGTGTACGCTGGATGAGGTTTCGTATACGGTGAATCACCGCCCGGCATACTACGGCGGCGGCGGAATCTATGTACACGGCAATACCAGCAAGACTGGACATCTTCAGATTTATAACGTTCAGATCAGCGATAATAACGCGGCGATAGCGGGCGGCGGCATCGCCGGATGTCCCAGTTCCAGCGTCGGCGTGTATATCACGGACGGCGGCGTGATCTATGGAAACAATGACGGGGACAGCAGGAAGGCCGAACAGGAGATCTATGTTGTCCGCGATACCGATTCCATCCCGATGGTAAGCATTTCTCCGACGATGCTGGGAGGCGGCCGTTATGACTGGACGGATGAGACCGGCCGGCTGATGGATGACAGCGAGCTGCGAGTCACTCTGGATGAAAATCATTCTTCGATAGCGACGTATAATACGCTGACGGAAGATAATCCGAATGTTCAGACGGCGGTAGGAATGGCTCAAACCGTTATTACAGGCAATATCTCCCATTCCTGCGGCGGTGGCATCGGCACCAACGGAGGCGTGAGCGTCGGTACACCCGGACCGGAAGATATTGTTACCAGCCTGTGGATTAAGAAAGATTGGGATATAGGCTCTGTAAAAAAATATCCGCAATCCATTACGTTCTGGCTGCTGCGCGACGGTGAGCGCATTGCTTCTGCGAACATGAAAAGCGCATCGGGCGGGGGCAGCGGCTGGTATAAAGACGCGGTGGAATTCTTCAAGGGACTGCCTGTGAAAGCGCCCGACGGTCATGATTATGAATACAGTGTTGAGGAAGATTTCAACGGTCTGTATGATGTGACGGTTGTGCCTGGAAAGACTGGAAGTGAGGCGGAACCGTGGGTATTTACCAATACGAAGACCTGCAGCCTGCGGCTTACAAAGAATGCGGTAGGCGGCGATGCGGATACGGAGTACGATTTCCTCGTCACTTTGACAAATCCGGACGGAACTCCATACGTCGGTTCGCTTAAGGTGGTGGATGACGACGGAAATGAGCTGACTTCTCCGAAATTTGCGGATGGCAAGGCCAGCGTCACTCTGAAATCAGGAGAATCCTTATTCCTTACCGGTCTGGAAGAAGGAACGCTTTATTCGGTAGAAGAGACGGAGGACGGAGGCGCCAGGAAAACGTCCTATACAGTAATCTATACGGACTGCACCGATACGCAGCAGTCACAGACGGGTGGAGAAGGCAGGATCTGCGAAGGCGGGACAGCATATGGCAGGACGGATATCGTTTTCAAGAATGAATTTGTAAGGACCACCAGCGTAAAGGTTCAGAAAGAATGGCTTATCAACGGCGAACCCGCGGACGCTCCCGAAGGAGCGGTCATCACGGTCCGGCTGCTGGCGGACGGGACGGCTGCAGACGATTCCCTGGAGCTGAGCGCTGAAACCAACTGGAAAGGCGAGTTCACCGACCTGCCGGCGGAAGACGCAGAAGGCAGAACGATTGTCTATACGGTCGAGGAAGAGGCGTACGACGGCTGGGAGAGCGATGTGACCTACGATGAGTATTTCGGATTCTTCAAGATTACGAATACGTATATTCTTCCGAAGACAGGAGATCTGTCTGTAACCAAGACGCTCAGCGGCAACGCCGCGGAAACGGATAAAGTGTTCCGGTTCACGGTTACGCTGACTCCGGCAGAAGGCGGAGCGGTCAGCGGAACATTCGGCGATATGGTATTTGCGGATAATCAGGCGGTTGTAGAACTGAAAGGCGGCCAGACTGCCGTGGCGAAGGGGCTGCCTGCAGGAACCGCTTACCGTGTAGCGGAAGACAGCTATCCGGAATACACGGCGACTTACACGAATGAGACAGGGACGATCGTTGCGGATGAGACTGCGAAGGTGGTCGTGAATAATGACAGATCGGAGGAATCGACGGAACCGACAGAGCCGACGGAGCCGACAGAGCCGACGGAGCCGACAGAACCCACGGAACCGACGGAGCCCACGGAGCCGACGGAACCGACACAACCGACCGAACCGACACAACCCACGGAACCGGTGACTCCGACGGAGCCGCAGACCCCGTCGATACCACAGGAAGAAGAAGTTCCGCCAGCACCGGTTATCGAGAATTTCGCCGACGAGCCGACACCGCTTTCCAGCTTCAGGAACCTGGAGAACATTGAGGACGACGAAGTGCCGCTGGCGTTCATGGCGCCGGTGACCGGCGATGAAACTCCGGTGGGAGCCGCCGCCCTGTTCAGCCTGTTTGCGCTGGGTATGATGGGAGCGTTCGGAATCCTTGGATTCAAGAAGGATGAAGAGGATGTGTAAATGGCCGGGTGCCGGTCAGGCATCCTGTGGACAGCAGAAATTCAAGGTTTTAGAAAGGAAGGGGAAACGCGGCCGCGTTTCCCCTTCTTATATTTAATTATCTCTCAAGCGCCGCGCCGATGAATCCGGCGAACAGCGGGTGGGGCTTGTTGGGCCGGGACTTCAGTTCCGGATGGGCCTGCGTAGCGACGAACCATGGATGATCCGGCAGCTCGATCATTTCCACGATACGGCCGCTGGGGGATAAGCCGGACAGCATCATGCCGTGGGAAGTCAGCGCCTCCCGGTAGTCGTTGTTCACCTCGTAGCGGTGGCGGTGACGCTCGGCGATCTCCTTCTTTCCATAGAGGGCGTAGGCCTTGGAACGCTCGTCCAGCACGCAGGGGTAGGAGCCCAGCCGCAGGGTGCCGCCGATGTCTTCGACGCCGTTCTGTTCCGGCATCAGGTGGATGACCGGATTCGTGGTGTTGGGATTCAGCTCGACGCTGTGGGCGTCGGCAAGGCCCAGCACGTTGCGGGCGAATTCCACGATGGCCAGCTGCAGGCCCAGGCACAGGCCAAGGAACGGGACGCCGTGCTCGCGGGCGTAGCGGATCGCGTAGATCTTGCCGTCGATGCCGCGGTCGCCGAAGCCGCCGGGCACCAGGATGCCGCTGACATCGCCAAGGATCTCGTCTACATTTTCAGGGGTGACCTTTTCGGAGTCGACCCATTTGATATGGACTGCGGCATGGTGCGCCACACCGCCGTGCTTCAGCGCCTCGACCACGGAAATGTAGGCGTCGTGAAGCTGGATGTATTTACCGACCAGTGCTACCGTGACTTCCCGCTGCGGATGCTTCCAGGCGTCGATCATCGCCCGCCAGTCGGTCAGATCCGGCTCAGGGCAGGGCAGATGGAGGCATTCGCAGGCCACCTGCGCCAGATGCTCGTCCTCCATGACCAGAGGAACCTCATAAAGCACGTCTACGTCCAGATTCTGGAGTACATGGGACGGAGGCACGTTGCAGAACAGGGCGATCTTGGCGCGGATGCCGTCGTCTAAGGGATGCTCGGTCCGGCACATGATGATGTCGGGCTGGATGCCCATGCCCTGCAGGTCCTTGACGCTGGCCTGGGTGGGCTTGGTCTTCAGTTCGCCGGAGGCCTTCAGGTACGGAACCAGCGTAACGTGGATCAGCGTGGCGTTGCCGGGGCCGACTTCGCGCATAAACTGACGGATGGCCTCCAGGAACGGCTGGCCTTCGATGTCGCCGACGGTGCCGCCGACTTCGATGATGACGATCTTGGTGTTTCTCACTATGGCGTCGTCATCCGCTCCATCAGACAGCGCTTCGCCAGCCGCGGCGTCCTTGTCGCGATAAAACCGGCTTTTTATTTCGTTGGTGATGTGGGGGATAACCTGGACAGTTCCGCCGCCGTAGTCGCCGCGGCGTTCCTTGTGCAGTACGCTCCAGTAGATCTTACCGGTGGTGACGTTGGAATTTTGAGTGAGACTCTCATCGATGAACCGCTCGTAGTGGCCAAGGTCCAGGTCGGTTTCGGCGCCGTCGTCGGTGACGAAAACCTCACCATGCTGTACGGGGTTCATGGTTCCGGGGTCGATATTGATATAAGGGTCTAACTTCTGCATGGTTACCTGGTAACCGCGGGCCTTGAGAAGACGGCCCAGGGATGCGGCGGTAATGCCTTTTCCCAGTCCGGAGACGACGCCTCCTGTTACGAATACGTATTTGACTGGCATGGAATGGACCTCCCTTGCGAATGCTCTCTCTGCGAAGCACCTTCGTTCGGGCAAGCAGCCTGTTCTTTTGTATGAAATTGTACCGGCGGGAAAGCCGGAATACGCGGCTTTTCCGCATGGGATCTGACGCGCCCGCAGAGGGGCTGAATAAAACAAACAACTTAAACATTATACAACAGGTGGGGCAGGAAAATCCAGTACTTTTTTACATTTTTTTTAGTTTTTTCCCGGATTTTTATCGGGTCGCTTCTTGATTTATGGAGAAACTGTCGGTATAATAGAAATGATATGTTTTTAGCAGAAATGAGACGCGGAGAATGGTGACACAGCAGGGACATATAGAGTAAGCCCGCACCGGAGCGGACGAACCGCCGGCTGGCGTTCGTTTTGCGGCAGGATATGCGGCAGGATGATAGGCTGGATATGCGGCCGGACAGCCGGAGGACTGACTGAACGGCGGGGCGGGGCGGGACGGCAGGTATACATTTAGAGTAGGAGAACGGAATCGATGAATGACAGGAATCCGAACAACCAGAACGGAAAGAATCCGAATTATAACCAGATATTCGGTATCATTCTGACGGCGGGGCTGATCACGCTGATCGTCGTCATGATGATGAGCAATTTCATGAACCGTCAGACGACGGTTCCTTACAATGAATTCCTGGATTACCTGGAGGCGAATCAGGTAGAGTCTGTCACGGTAGAAGGGAACGACATTTATTTCACGCTGAAGAGCGAGCGGCCCATTCCGGGCATGACGCTTACGCTGTCTACGGTCCGTATGGAGAGCGGCGATCAGCTGACGCTCCGTCTGGAGGCAGCCGGGGTGACCTATGAGCAGATCGAGCAGAATACGGCGCTGTGGAGCATTTTAAGCACAGTGCTGATGTTCGGCGCGCTGATCTTCCTGATGAATATGATGATGCGCCGCATGGGCGGCGGCGTCATGGGCGTGGGCAAGAGCACGGCCAAGATGTATATGCAGAAGGAGACCGGCGTCACGTTTTCCGACGTGGCGGGGCAGGACGAGGCGAAGGAGTCCCTGGTGGAGATCGTGGATTTCCTTCACAATCCGGGGCGTTACACCCACATCGGCGCCAAGCTGCCCAAGGGCGCGCTTCTGGTGGGCCCGCCGGGTACCGGCAAGACGCTTTTAGCGAGGGCGGTGGCCGGCGAGGCGCATGTGCCGTTCTATTCCCTGTCCGGATCGGATTTTGTGGAAATGTTCGTGGGCGTGGGCGCGTCGCGTGTCCGCGATCTGTTCAAGCAGGCCCAGGATAACGCTCCCTGCATTATTTTCATCGACGAGGTGGACGCCATCGGCAAGAGCCGTGATTCCCGCTTCGGCGGCGGCAACGACGAGCGGGAGCAGACGCTGAACCAGCTGCTTTCGGAGATGGACGGTTTCGATTCCTCCAAGGGACTTCTGGTGCTGGCGGCTACCAACCGTCCGGAGATCCTGGATCCGGCGCTTCTGCGTCCGGGACGGTTCGACCGGCGGATCATCGTGGACAAGCCGGACCTGAAGGGCCGTGTGGATATCCTGAAGGTGCACGCGAAGAACGTGGCGCTGGATGAGACGGTAGATCTGGACGCGATCGCGCTGGCGACTTCCGGCGCGGTAGGTTCCGATCTGGCGAATATGATCAATGAAGCCGCGATCCTGGCGGTGAAGAACGGCCGGCAGGCGGTGAGCCAGAAGGATCTGTTCGAGGCCGTGGAAGTGGTTCTGGTGGGCAAGGAGAAGAAGGACCGCGTCCTCAGCAAGGAAGAGCGGCGGATCGTTTCCTACCACGAGGTGGGCCACGCGCTGGTCAGCGCCCTCCAGAAGGACGCGGAGCCGGTGCAGAAGATCACGATCGTGCCCCGCACGATGGGCGCGCTGGGCTATGTGATGCAGGTGCCGGAGGAAGAGAAGTATCTGAATTCGGAGAAAGAGTTAAGAGCCATGCTGGTGGTCAGCCTGGCCGGACGCGCTTCCGAGGAGCTGGTGTTCGATACGGTGACCACGGGCGCGGCCAATGATATCGAGAAGGCGACGAAGATCGCTCGGGCCATGGTGACCCAGTTCGGCATGTCGGAGAAGTTCGGACTGATCGGACTGGCGACCCAGGAGGATCAGTACTTAAGCGGCCGCATGGTGCTGAACTGCGGCGAAGCCACGGCGGCGGAGATCGACAAGGAAGTCATGCGGATGCTGAAGGAGGCTTACGCGGAGGCGAAGCGGCTTCTTTCCGAGAACCGGGACGCCATGGACGAGATCGCGGAGTTCCTGATCCAGAGAGAGACGATCACCGGCAAGGAGTTTATGGATATCCTGCACCGGATCCAGGCGAAGAGAGCGGCGAACGCGGCGGGCGGAACGGTTGGAGCGGCTCCCGAAGTACCATCACAGAATGACGGCGGAATCCCGCAGGGAACCCCGGGGCAGAATTGATAGATGTAATGAAATCAGGCAGTAATCACTGAAGGAGAAATATCCCAGCAATGATTACTGCCTGTTATTTTATTGTGAACAGAGCGCCAGTGACGCCATGCTTGTATTGTCGTTTTAATATCTCCCCACCGGCGGCATCACGTCGTCCGGCAGCGGGCAATGGTAGACGCCGCCGGTCTTTGCGCGGAATTCCTCCCACGCGGCGGCAATGGTCTCCGGCGACTGCATGGTCCTGACGGTGCAGAGCGCCAGCATCTTCGCTGCGGTCAGAAGTCCCTTGTGGCCAAGGGAACTGCAGGATTGGGCGGTCATCTGCCAGGTGTGGCCTACATTTCCGAGGCAGCAGGTGGCTACGTTCAGGTTCAGGGTCGGAACCGCGTATCCCACGTCGCCCACGTCGGTGGAGCCGGATTCGTAGGGGTGCGGGCCGTCCTTGTAGGGATGGATCTCCGCGTCCAGCGGTTTCGCCAGGAGTGTATCCAGCCGCTCCGCGCCGTATTTGGAGGCGATCTCCGCTTTGATGGCGTCAAGTGTCACCGGATCGTAGGATTCCAGAAATGCTTTCGCCAGGGCGTAGTCGTCGTCATCCCACCGGGGAGCGCCCACCTCCATCATGCACTGCGTGGCGAAGCGGCCCAGCACGTCGTTGGACACATAGTCGGAAAACGCCATGGTGATCTCGTATTTCATCTCGGTCTCGGTCATCATAGCTGCCCCGCGGGCCACTTTGACGACGCGCTCGAAGAGTTCTTTCATCTGATGGACTTTGGGAGCACGGACCTCGTATTTGATCAGGGAATGATCCTGGACCACATTAGGCGAGGTTCCGCCCGCGTCCACGTAAGCGTAATGGACGCGCGCCTGGTCGATCATATGCTCCCGCAGATAATTGACGCCTACGCTCATCAGCTCCGCCGCGTCCAGCGCGCTGCGCCCCAGATGGGGACTGCCGCCGGCGTGGGCGGAACGGCCGAAAAACTCGAAATTGGCGCCCATGATCGCCACGCTGCAGTGCTGCTGGGCTTCATTGCGGGAGGCCGGGTGCCAGGTGTAGACGAAATCCACGCCGTCGAACAGACCGTCCCTGGCCATGAACTGTTTGGCGCCTGCGCCTTCTTCCGCGGCGCAGCCGTAATAGATGATGGCTCCGTCCTTCTCATAGGCGTCCAGATAATCCCTGACGGTCAGCGCGGCCGCCAGTGCGCCGGTGCCCAGGCAGCTGTGGCCGCAGCCGTGGCCGGGGGCGCCGGAGATAATCGGTGATTTGGACGGCGTAGCCGCTTGCTGGCTTAAGGCCGCCAGCGCGTCGAATTCGCCCAGAATGCCCATGACAGGATGGCCGGTGCCGCGGCTGTATCTGGCGGTGAAGGCGGTTGGAATATGGGCCACGCCTTTTTCTACGGCGAAGCCTTCTTTTTCCAGAATATCGCAGAGAAGGGCGGAGGACTTGTACTCCTCGTAGGGAAGCTCCGCATAGCTCCAGATCTTGTCGTTGGCGTCGAGGATCGTGGCCTCGCGGCGGGCGACGGACTGTTCGATGAATTCTAAGTCGGTCATAACCGGATTGCTCCTTTCTGACTGCCGAACTGCTGCCGGCAGTTATTTGTCATTATTCATAACATGATTCAGACATCATGCAGAAGACGGCGTCATTAATGATTTTCCTGTCTATCGATTTATAACGGAAAACGGCGCATCCGCTTTGCTATCAGACATTGGAAGCTAACGGAAAACGGCGCTGCCGCTCTGCTGTCTGGCATTGGAAGCGGCGAACGCCGTACGTTTACTTATACCTTAATTTTCTGGAAATGTATCCTGTGGGACAGGAATCTTTGCAGGAACATATTACAGTACCTTACTTAGGAATTCCGCCGTCCGCGGGTTCTTCGGATTCCCGAAGATCTCCTCCGGCGTGCCTTCCTCGGCGATCCGGCCGTCCTCCATGAACAGCACCCGGTCGCTGACTTCCCGCGCAAAGCCCATTTCATGGGTCACGATGACGATGGTCATGCCGCTTTCCGCCAGATCTCTGATGACGGTCAGAACGTCCTTTACCATCTCCGGGTCCAGGGCGCTGGTGGGCTCGTCGAACAGAATCACCTCCGGCTCCATGGCCAGGGCCCGGACGATGGCCAGACGCTGCTTCTGGCCGCCGGACAGCTTGCGGGGATATTCGTCCCGCTTATCCAGAAGGCCTACTTTCTCAAGGAGTTCTTCCGCCCTGGCGACAGCCTGGGCTTTCGGGATCTTCTTCTCAAGCGTCGGGGCGATGGTGATATTTTCCAGCACCGTCAGATTAGGAAATACATTGAAATGCTGGAAGACCATGCCGATCTTCTGGCGGTGTTTATCGATGTCGATGACGCCGCCGCGGGAAAACGGACGGAAACGCCGCGCGTTCCGGACCTTCCGGTCGGCGATGTCCACGCCGTCGAACCAGATGTGGCCTTCTTCCGGCGTCTCCAACAGGTTCAGGCACCGCAGAAACGTGCTCTTGCCGCTGCCGCTGGGGCCGATGATGGAAACGACCTCGCCCAGATTCACATGCTGGTCGATGTTCTTTAATACATGGAGTTTTCCGAAGCTTTTGGACAGGCCTTCCACACGGATGATGACCTGGTCCTGAACCTGTTTAGTCACTGGCCTTAAGCCTCCTTTCCAGCAGCTTTAAGAGCTTGGTCAGCACAAAGGTTACGATGAGATAAATGAGTCCGGCGATGGTCAGGGACGGCAGCGCCAGAAATGTGGTGGACTGCACCGTCTTGTAAGCCGTCATCAGCTCGCCTACGAAGAAGACGGAGGCGAGGGAGGTCTCCTTGACCATGACGATGAATTCATTGCCCAGGGCAGGAAGGATGTTCTTGATGGCCTGTGGGAGAATGATATGCTGCATCATGTTCCGGTCGGACATGCCCAGGCTTTTGGCGGCTTCGGTCTGCCCCTTGTCTACCGCCTGGATCCCGGCGCGGATCACTTCGGCCACGTAGGCGCTGCTGTTGACGATCAGGGCCACGATGATGCAGGCCGTGTCCGACATGGTGATGGGCACGATCTTCGGCAGCAGGAGCCAGAAGAAATACAGCTGCAGAAGGATCGGCGTGCCGCGCAGCACCTCGATATAGACGCCGGTAATGGCGTACAGGATCTTAGAGCGCGACAGCCGCATCAGCGCCACGAAGGTGCCTAAAATGGTGCCGACGACCACGGTGATCAGGGCCAGCCAGAGCGTTCCGAACAGGCCGTTGATGAATACGTAGTCGTATCGCTGCCAGATTTTGATCATATTTTCCAGAAACATGGTGCGGTTAATCCCTTTCTGTTATATCTTAGTCAATCCCCAGGCTGGACGCGTACTCCGTATATTCCGAATACCATTCCTCGTACAGTCCCTGTTCGATGACCTCGGCGATGATCTCATTGATCTTCGCCGTCAGCTCGTCCTCGCCCTTGGGCATGCCGATGCGGGTGCCGCTGGTGCTGGGATCGATCACGAAACGGAAATTATTGGCGATGGCCAGGCCCGGATTGGCCGCGGCGTAAAGCTCTGCCGTAGCGATCTCGGTAGCGGCCGCGTCGGCCTTATTCTCCTGAACCATCAGAAAACCGTCGGTGGTGGCGGAGACCCGCTTGAGTTCCTTGTAGGCGGGGACTTGATCGTTCACCAGATTCTCCTGCAGAGAGCCGCTCTGGGCCACGATCACGGCGTCCGCCAGGGACTCGGGATCCGGGTATTTGTCAATGTCTTCCTCGCGGACCAGAAGCCCGTAAACTTCGCTTTCAAAATGAT
Source organism: uncultured Lachnospiraceae bacterium (assembly GCA_947626395.1). Lineage (GTDB taxonomy): Bacteria > Bacillota > Clostridia > Lachnospirales > Lachnospiraceae > UBA3402. The sequence goes on from CANQRU010000031.1 coordinate 39,524, forward strand.
ATCCGTCGGACAGGTTCATGGCTTCCGCCCGCTCCGGGGTGTAGGCCAGCGCGGAGATGGCCATGTCGTATTTGCCCTCCGTGACGCTGCTTAACACCGCCGCGAACTCCAGCGGAACGATGCGCAGTTCCACGCCCAGCTTGTCCGCTATGTATTTGGCCAGTTCAATGTCGCAGCCTACATACTGCTCGTCGCCCTCCTTGGATGAATCGATGAATTCCTGGGGCGCGAAATACGGCTCCGTGGCGACTTCCATGTAACCACGCTGGAGAATCTCCTCCAGACGGTTGGACGCGGCGGCCGAAGTTCCCGCCTCGCCGGAAGCGCTCTGTCCGCCGCAGGCGGTAAGCGCAGTGACGGCCGCGGCAAGGGCCAGCGCGATGGCTTTCATTTTCACAGATCTCTTCATAAATCGTATCCTCCTCATGGTTTGCGGGCGGGCCGGGAACGGTCGGTTCCACAGCGCAGGCGCAGCCGCTGATGATATTAAAGTTATAGCTCGCTTTATTGCTTTATCTCTCTACCATAGTAAAGTGATAGCCGAGCAAAGATATTATCCCCTGAATGCGGGGATTTGTCAACTGTTTTTTGCGCTTAAGTGGTTATTTTGGATGTTTTTTTGCGATTATCTTGTAAATTAGGCAATTTCACGCTCGGCGGGCACTGCGGCCGATGCGCAGAGTGGGGAGAGAAAGTCAGATGAGTACCGCCGAAGCTCTGATGGTTAAACTGTCAGGGGCTTCGGCGGTTTGTATTTCCATGCAAGCAGGGCGCCAGCGACGCCCTGCTCGTGCTATGCGTTCATTTGTGCGTTCAGCGCCCAACCTTCCGTATCGGCATCCAGATCTGGATCTTCCGCGTCTCGCGGGGCATCCACTGGTAGACGGCCAGTTCCGGCCCCTCAGCCAGTTCAAAGCCCATGTCCGGCATCCATTCGGTCAGGATCCGGATCCGCTGGTTCAGCAGGCCGAGATAATCGGCGATCGGATGTTTCACATCCTCTGTCTCAAAGATGACGTAGGTGTTCCCGGGGATGGTAATTGTCTCGAGCCCCAGCTTTTCCACGAAATCCACGCCGGTCACGCTGTGATCATACAGATGGGCGCGGGTCCATTCGTCAAGATCGTGACAGTAGCAGAAGTCGTATCCGTCGTCGGTGATGTTCGTGACGACGCAGTATTCGTTGGTAAAACCGCCGCGTACGGTCTCTGCGGCGCCTTTCAGGAACCACTGTTTCCCTCTGGTCGTGACGAAAAGCTGTTCCTCCTGACGCTCGCGATCTTCGCCGTATGGCGCGCCGGTGAAATGTGCCCGGTAGCCGGTCAGGATCAGTTCCGGTTTCTCTTCAATTCTGTAATTCATGTTTGTCCCGCCTTCCATTGAGAATTTAAGTACAAGCCGGGAAAATGACCGCAGGCGGCAGCCGCCGGATTTCACCTGCGACGGCAGTACGCCGTGGAAGCGCTGGAACGCCCGGGCGAAGCTGTCGGGGCTTTCATAGCCGTATTTCAGCGCCGCGTCGATCACCTTGATATCGCCGGAGGCCAGTTCCGTGCCGGCCAGGGACAGCCTCCGGTTACGGATATACTCGCCCAGCGTGTATCCGCAGAGAATACTGAAGATCCGCTGAAAATGAAAGCTGGACGAGAAGCTCTGCGCCGCTGCGGCCTCATAGTCGATGTCTTCCAACAGATGGTCTTCGATGTAGTCGATGGAGCGCTGCAGTCCGGTGATCCAGTCGTTTGCTGCCATGGGTATTTTCCTCCTTGCCTGTCCTGCGTATATTCTAGCAGAAGGCGTGGGCGCCTGCCCGACTTTGCGTGCGGATAAGAGTCAGATAAATGCCGCCGAAGTTCTGGCGGTTAAACTGACAGGGACTTCGGCGGTTTTCGCTGCACGATTATGACTGTGGAGGAGCGTCAGACGGCGAGTCGTTCTGAGATTGTGCGGCTTCGGCTGGAACTGTCGGGGCGTCCTGCTTTGTCTGCTGCATTGCCTCTGTCGGTATCTGCGGCGGCACGGCTGCCTGTGCTTCTGTCGGCGTCTGTACTTGTACCGGAGTTTCGCCAGCTTTTTTCTTCTTTCCCGGCAGCTTCATCTGGCCGGTCGTATGCGGATCCTTCCTGCGGCGCTTCATGACGGCGCGCACGATCAATACGATGATCGCGATAAATACTGCCCAGACCAGAAGCGTCGGAATGGACGACACGAACCACACGAAGAAGTTCACGAACCCATTTCCCACATTCTTCAGATTGCGGGCAAAGCCCTTCTGGATGCGGGTCATGACGGAATCCGGTTCGGTGGGCGTGAAGACGGCTACCTCGTCGATGCTGATGTAGACGGTGCTGTAGTCCACCTGGTTGTCATAGGTGCGGAGCTGGGACTCGAACCGTTCCAGCTCGTAGCGGATCTCGCTTAGCCGCTCCTCCAGCGCGATGACCGCGTCCAGGGAATCGGCCTTTTCCAGCAGTTCCCACAGCCGCTCCTGCTCGATGGTCAGGGATTTCTTGCGGCTCTCGATATCCGTGTACTGAAGCGTCACGTCCTGGACGTTCTCGGAGCGGTAGGTCACATTGCTCTTCTCGCTCATCTGGCTGAGGAACGCGTCTACCTGGTTTGCCGGCACCCGGGCGGTGATGGAAGCGTAGCGCCGTCCGCTGCCGCCGGAAATGCTTCTGCCGGACAGATCGGACTGCTCGATGTAGCCGCCGCTGGCGTCCACAAACTGGCTGATGCTGGCGAGAAGATCGTCGAATTCCGTGGTTTCTACGTTTAAGTTTACGGTGCGGATCAGCTTGCGGGCAGCTTTGGCGGCTGCGGCGTTGTCCGGATCCGAAGTCCCGTTGGCGTCACCTCCCGCCGGCGCCGGTTCGCCGGCTGCGGCCGACAGACCGCTGTCATAAGAGATCTCTCCGGACTCGGCTTCACATGCCTCTTCCGGCATCCAGGCGGCAGTTTCCGCGATGGTTTCCGCGGCGTAATCAGCGGCCGGGGCTATGGCTCCGTTGTATTCGTAGGAGTAGCTGTCCATGGCGGCCGCGGTAGTCATGGCTATGTAGCTGTTTGCCGCGCTGCCGCCGGATTTGCCGCCTCCGCAGGCCGCGATGGTCGCGGCGGCCAGCAGGAAGATCATGGCGAAGGCTGTGATGGTACGAAGTGATTTTTTCATAAATGGTTCCTCCTTTTCATGTCCTTTTGTATAAGATACGAATGGACGGGCGGTTTTTATGGAACTGATTTTCTAATTTTATTTTAGCGGAAATGATACCGGTGTGTCGGACTTTTTTCTTAATGCTTTTCTAAAAAATACGAATGACAACACCGCATAAAGCATGACAACAACATCAGCGGTGCGGCGGTAATCAGAAATCCAAAATATAAGACCAAACGCCCGTTTTCGGCGGCTGGAATGTGTCAGCCGTATCGGAGACGGGTGCTTTATTTTGACAGGCTTGTGTGGGATCATTTGTTCCTGTAATCGCACTGGAAATTAACTGCTATGCTACGATTCACGTTATCGCTGTATGATAAATCGCCGGAGCGTTTTCTATTCGATATGGACGGAGATTTAGGAGAAAAATTCGATTAACCGTCTTAACAGGCAGTAGATTTCTTCACATTTGGGTGGTATAATGTTAAATATCGAGTGGGCGACTGTTCGACAATCGTAAGTTAAAAAAGGAGATTACCTTATGAAAAAAGTCATAACGTCTTTATTGATTTTAATTCTTTTATTATCTGTCCTGACGGCCTGCGGCGCAAAGAGCGACGAAGTTGCAAAGGTATTGGGTCTTGACGTATCAAAGGGAGAAGAAATATCAAATTACGATACTCATGGCGGCTCACATGGAGATGGAACAACCTGCATTGCGTATCGTTTTGACGATGATACCATTCTGGAAGAAATCAAAAGCTCTTCGGAGTGGAGTGCATTTCCCCTTGATGATACAGTTCAGGCATTGGTTTATGGTTTATCCGATGGGACAACGCACGTTGGGCCTATGTTGAATGATAATGAGGGACATCCGATTGTCCCGGAAATCCAGAACGGATATTATTTGCTGATCGATAGGCAAAATGACGCAACGGCAGATATTTTACATAGGTATTCATTCAACTTTACTTTAGGGCTATATGATACCGATACGAATACATTATATCTCTGCGAACTGGATACTTAATGCGCCATTTAGGAGGCACAACGTGAAAAGCAACAAGAGTAATGTTTATTGTCGAGTGGGCGACTGTTCGACAAATATGGATTTGAAACGGAGCTTTTACCATGCTACAGATTGTTTTTTCCGACAGTGAGTGTGGGGCATTAAAGTTGGCCACGCATTGTGGGCCATCCAATGGGGACGATGGGCCAATTGCTTTTATTTTCGGTGATGGGAA
>CANQRU010000032.1 GCA_947626395.1 uncultured Lachnospiraceae bacterium
AATGGGACTTGAACCCACACGATCATACAATCACTAGATCCTTAGTCTAGCCTGTCTGCCAATTCCAGCATTCCCGCAAGCCTTGACAGTATAGCACATTTTTGGGGGAATGGCAACTGATTTTTTGAAATTTTCCGGAAGAATTTTTCCGGAAGAATTTTGAAAGCGCCCTGCGGGAAATCTTCACGGATTGAAGAAAATGTGATTTCGTGATATACTTTCTATCATAACCGGATGAACGGCGGAAATAAGGATGCCGGCGAAGGCCGGCGCGGGGGAGGGAGAATTCATGAAGCGGACAGGAAAGCTGCTGATCGGGATCGCGGTGATACTCTTGCTTGCGGCGGGTACCGCGGCGGTCGTGGGACAGTTTGCGTCGAACAGGGAACCTTTAGAACCTACGGAGCCGCGGACAGAGTCTCAGACGTCGCCGGAAACTACGCAGGCGGCGACGGCCCCGGCGAAGCCGGAGACTGCGACGGAAGCGGAGACAGAACCGGAGACGGAGCCCTACGTCTCGCCGATCGATTTTGAGGCGCTCTGGGAGAAGAATCCGGATGTGATCGGCTGGATCACGATCGAGGGGACGCATATCGACTATCCGATCCTGTATTCCGGGGATAATGATTATTATCTGCATCATGACATCGACGGCAATGAGACGGCGGCCGGTTCTATTTTCCTGGATCTGGAGGATAAGACGGACATGACAAGCCGTCATAACGTGATCTACGGGCACCGGATGAAGGACGGCAGTATGTTCAAGGATGTGATCCGGTTCCGGGAGGAGCAGTTCTTTAAGGAGCATCCTTACTATACGATCTATCTGCCGGACCGGGAGATCAGGCTGAAGGTGATATCGTGCTATTACGCGCCCAACAGCTACCAGCTGCGGCGGATGTATTTCCCAACCCAGCGCGCTTTCGATAAATTTGTGGAACGGAGTCTGGAGAAATGTCCTTACGCGGCGGAGGTGGAGTACCCGGTGAAGTCGCTGTTTACGCTGATCACCTGCAGCTATGAGGTGGACGACGCCCGGACGATGCTGCTGGCGGTGGAGGTAGACGGGGACGGGAACCAGATCCTGGCGGAGACCGCAGCGGGCGGGCAGACGGAGACGCACTGACGGGCCGGCGATCGGCCGGATGGAATGATCGGATGGCGCTGTCCTTTGCCTGCGGCAATGAATTTGCAAAAAATATGAAATAGCGCTTGCATTACGGTCCGATATCCATTATGATAACGGCAGAAGCGTGCGACTGGCGGAGTCAGTGGGCAACCACGGGGGAGCACGCATTTTTGAAAAGCCGACCGCCTGGGCATTATATTTGTGGTGCCCAGGCGGCGTTTTCTTTTTTGAGGCGGCGCGTTTCCGGAACGGCGCGTTCGCGGAGAATCACCCGCAGAGGCACACATTATCACACCATGTTATAAGGAGGACAAAACTATGCAGAAACTGGATTTGGCAGAAGAACTCAGGAACAATGCGTATCCGGGCCGCGGGATCGTCATCGGGAAGTCGGCGGACGGGACGAAGGCGGTGGCGGCGTATTTCATCATGGGACGCAGCGAGAACAGCCGAAACCGAGTGTTCGTGGAGGACGGCGAAGGGATCCGCACCCAGGCGTATGACCCGGCGAAGCTTAAGGATCCCAGTCTGATCATTTACGCGCCGGTGCGGGTGCTGGGGAACAAGACGATCGTGACCAACGGGGATCAGACGGATACGATCTATGAGGGGATGGATAAGCAGCTTACGTTTGAGCAGTGCCTGCGGAGCAGGGAGTTTGAGCCGGACGGGCCGAATTATACGCCGCGGATCTCGGGGATCATGCATATCGAACGGGGCGGGTATAATTATGCCATGTCGATCCTTAAGAGCGCGGATGGGGATCCGGAATCGTGTCAGAGGTATACGTTCGCGTATGAGAGTCCGCTTAAAGGGGAGGGGCATTTTATTCATACGTATATGCATGACGGGGAGCCGCTGCCCAGCTTTGAGGGAGAGCCGAAGCGCGTCGGGATCGAGGGAAGTATTGACGAGTTTACGGAGATGGTATGGGAGAGTTTGAATGAGGAAAATAAGGTGGCGCTGTTCGTGAGGTTTATTGATATTCGGACCGGGGAGTATGAGAGCAGGATTGTGAATAAGAATTCGTGAGAGGACGAAAGGAGATTATAAACGATGAAGGAACTGGAATTGAAGTATGGTTGTAATCCGAATCAGAAGCCGTCGAGGATATTTATGGAGAATGGGGAGGAACTGCCGATTGAGGTGTTGGCGGGGAGGCCGGGGTATATCAATTTCCTGGACGCGTTCAACGGATGGCAGCTGGTGAGGGAGCTTAAGAAGGCGACGGGGCTGCCGGCGGCGGCTTCGTTTAAGCATGTCTCGCCGGCGGGCGCGGCGGTGGGACTGCCGCTTGATGAGACGCTGAGGAAAATTTACTGGGTGGATGACATGGGGGAGCTGTCGCCGCTGGCTTGTGCTTATGCGCGGGCGCGGGGAGCGGATCGGATGTCTTCGTTCGGGGATTTTATTTCTCTGTCGGATGTGTGCGATGTGGATACGGCGCGGATCATTAAGAGAGAGGTGTCGGACGGGGTGATCGCGCCGGGGTATGAGCCGGAGGCGCTGGAAATCCTTAAGAGCAAGAAGAACGGGAATTACTGCGTGATCCGGATCGATGAGAGTTATGTGCCGGAGCCGCTTGAGAGGAAGCAGGTGTTCGGGATCACGTTTGAGCAGGGGCGCAATGAGCTTAAGATCGACGATGAGCTGATGTCCAATGTGGTGACGGCCAACAAGGAGATCCCGGATGAGGCGAAGATGGATCTGGCGATCTCACTGATCACATTGAAATATACGCAGTCGAATTCGGTCTGCTACGTAAAGGGCGGACAGGCGATCGGTATCGGAGCGGGGCAGCAGTCGCGGGTGCATTGTACGAGACTGGCCGGACAGAAGGCGGACAACTGGTTCCTGCGTCAGGCGCCGCAGGTGCTGTCGCTGCAGTTTGTGGACGGGATTAAGCGGGCGGACCGTGACAACGCGATCGACGTGTATATCGGAGAGGAGTACATGGATGTGCTGGCGGACGGCGTGTGGGAGAAGACGTTTAAGGTGAAGCCGCCGGTGTTTACCCGGGAGGAGAAGCGGGCCTGGCTTGACCGGATGACGGATGTGGCCCTGGGCAGCGACGCGTTCTTCCCGTTTGGCGACAACATCGAGCGGGCGAAGAAGAGCGGCGTGAAGTATATCGCCGAGCCGGGCGGTTCCGTGAGGGACGACCAGGTGATCGCCACCTGCGATAAGTATGGGATGGCGATGGTGTTTACGGGGATCCGGCTGTTCCATCACTGATAAGACTGCATTCGTAATATATGGAAGTGGAATCGAGCAGGAAACGGCTGATCGCCGCATCCTGCTCGGCTGCAGTTTACAGTTCCCCGGCAATTTTGGCCAGGGCTTTAATGATAGTCAGATACCGTTTATATTGTATATCGCCGGATTTCTTAACTTCACGGATGATATTGAATACGACCGGGTCAGAGTCGGGGAGATTATCCTGCAGCAGATAGTCTGGAGACAGGTTCAGTTTGTCGCATATGACCACAAATGTATCCAGGGACATCTTCTTGGTGCCGCGTTCAATGTTGCCGTAGAAGGAAGCTGATATATCGCAGAGTTCAGCAACCTGTTCCTGGGACATGCCGTGATCTAAACGAACATGTCTAATTTTCTGGCCGATTTCGTAGTAGTCGAGATATTCCATAATTTTCCATTCCTTTCGTAATTATTTGATTGTACCCTAAGTGAATTGTGGCAAATAATGTCCTGCTAGAATTATTTAGCATCTAATAGGATTGTAAATGAAAATCATGCCAGAATAGGATCTGCCGGGCGACGCTGAAAGTCCCAGCAATAATTCCGTAAGAATAATATATTGCCCAATAGAATTATTATTGATATAATGGAAACAGTGTCGGGAATGAAGCAGATGTAAGTCGGAGGAGGCTGTATGGAGAACAATATAAGTTTTGTGACAGGTGATATTGTGAAGGCGGATGTGGATATCGTAGTCAATGCGGCAAATGGAGTCGGATATCTGGGTGGAATCCTCGCACGGAAATGGAAGATGAGCGGAGTCGCGCAGAGCATCAATTATGCAACAAAAGGCGCGGTGGAAAAGGAGGTCCGGCGCCGGATGAAGATCAGCAAAGCGGGGGAAGTATTCTTTACCTGTGGCTATGGGGTTGGCCGGATCGGGATCATCCACGCCGTTACCATGTTGTTTCCCGGGGGACGGACCAGTGCGAAAACGGTAGAAACTCTGCTGCCGCGGATCATGGAACTGGCGGAGGAAAAGGGAGCTGAATCGGTGGCGCTACCGTATCTGGGGAGCGGAACCGGAGGACTGAAGAAAGAAAAGGTACGGGAGATATATAAGAATTATTTTGGCACTTATGGGAAATGCATAGAGATAAAAATATATGAATCGAAGAAATAATCCTAATAGAATTATTTATTGACTAATAGAATTTATAGCTGTATAATCGAATCCAGATAGCAGATTCTCTAAAAACATATCAAGGTACGCGTTACCTGAATGCAGTTGTGCCGGAAGAAAAAACGAGGAGGTACTACTATATGCAGATTAAACTGATTATTGCAGAACGGGATGACAGATACCGTGATATGATCACGCGTTTTCTAGAGAAGAACCACTTGGATACCCTGGAGATTTTTTCTTTTTCAGGACCGGAGCTGTTGAGAAATTTTCTGGCAGGGGAAAACGCCGATGTGATCCTGCTTGACAGAAGTTTTGGAATTGAAGCTTCCGAATTGGCAGCTTACGGAAAAGTGGCCTGTCTGTGCGATTCTGAATCGGAAGAGACGAAAACCCCTGTTCGCACCATTGCAAAGTATAAGAAACCCGATCTGATCTATAATGATATTTTGGATCTTTATGCGGAGAGCGGCAGTCGTGTCTCCAGCCGTCCAGGAAACAAAGGTTCCTGCAATCTGATATTGATTACAAGCTTTTCGGGTGGTAATGGCGCGTCTACATATGCGGCGGCCTGCGCGAAGAAATCGGCGGCTCATAATAAAAGGACGCTGTATCTGAATCTGGAACCGACGGGAAGCAGCGCAGATTTCTTTTCGGGAACAGGGAGCTACAGTTTTGAAGATTTGATTTTCGCCTTAAAGAGTCAGAGGGTGGACGTGGGTCTTAAGATGAAGAGCACGGTTCGGGAGGACAAGAGCGGGGTTTTCTATTTTGAACCCTGCAGTTCAGCTATGTATATGCTGGAACTGGGACAGGAGGACATTCTAAGGATCTTAAATATATTAAGTACTGGCGGCGATTACGAGAATGTCGTTGTCGATATGGATTTCCGGCTGGATACAGATTTTATGGAAATCATGAACTGCATGGATAAGATTGTCCTTGTGGAGAACGGCGGGACAACGGCCAACACCAAATTTGCAAGAACTGCGGATGCGGTAAAAATCCTGGAGGGACAGACGAAATGCAGCGTCATGAATAAGATGTACATTTTCTATAACAATTTCAGCAGCAGTGAATCCAGCAGCGAGATACAGGGCTTTTCAATTCCGGTTCTGGGGAAACTTCCGCCTGTTAAGCACGCCGTGACCCGGAAGATTGTCGACTATATGGTGGGTCAGGACGTGATTTTCGGCAGTCTGCTCGAATAACGGAGGTGCGTATGCGCGAACAGGATTTTCAGAGCATGGTTGACCAGATACACCATTATGTGACCGAGAACCTTCCGCTGAGTACAATGTCCGATGAGGAACTGGATGCCGAGATACAGCGGATCGTGAATGAACGCTGCTCAAAGGCCGGTTTTGTTTCCATGGAAGAGCGGGTGCTCATATGCGAACAGGTTTTCAGCGCGATCCGTGGATTCGGAATCCTTGACCTGATCATGCGCGACGACAAGATCACGGAAGTTATGATCAATGGCCCCAAGGATATATTTATTGAGAAAAACGGCAGGCTGGAACGACTGGATCAGGAATTTGAGAGTGAGAGACGGTTAGAGGACGTGATTCAGAAGATTGTCGGTCTGGCCGGAAGAGAGGTGAATCAGGCCAATCCGATCGTAGATACCCGTCTGCCGGATGGGTCCCGTGTAAATGTGGTTCTTCCGCCTGTTTCCATGAAAGGTGCGACGGTCACCATACGAAAGTTTTCAAAGACGCCCATGACGGTAGAACAGCTTCTGAAGTACGGGTCGATCACTCCGGAGGTGGCCGGGGTACTGGAAGTTTTGGTTAAGGCCAAATACAATATTTTTATATGCGGCGGAACAGGTTCCGGTAAGACTACGTTCCTGAATGCGGTTTCTAATTTCATACCGCACGACGAGCGCGTCATTACAATTGAGGATTCCGCGGAGCTGCAGATTGTGGGAATCGATAATCTGGTGAGTCTGGAAACCAGGAATGCGAACGCGTCAGGAAGCGGACAGATCACGATCCGGGATCTGATCAAATCCTCGCTCCGTATGAGACCGGAGCGGATTGTGGTGGGCGAGGTTCGCGGGGGAGAAGCCCTTGATATGCTCCAGGCCATGAATACCGGCCATGACGGTTCCCTCAGCACTGGTCATGCCAATTCGACAAAGGATATGCTGAGCCGTTTGGAGACCATGGTTTTGCAGGGAGCGGCCGGACTGCCTCTGGAAGCGATACGGCAGCAGATCGCATCCGCAGTTGATATTATCATTCATCTTTCCCGGCTGCGTGACAAAACGAGGAAAACGATGGAAATTACAGAAGTCTGCGGTTATGAAAATGGGGAAATTATTCTTAATCCGCTTTATGTCTTTGAAGAGGACGAGAACAGTACGCTGACGAAGGTTTCCGGGCAGCTGAAGAGGACGAAGAACAGGCTGCAGAATGATATGAAGCTGAAAATGATGGGATATTATGACGAAATCTGAAGAATAGAGGTAGGCCATGTTCGGTAAACAGAAAGCCCCCAGACAGGAAAAACAGAAGGAACAGAAAAAGCGGAAGAAACAGAAAGAAGTTTATACCCCTATAGCCGGCATCATGAACATCGGGGATGACTATCATATTTATCATATGACGGTTCCCGACCGTCTAGCGGCAGCGGGACTCGGCGTGACAGCGGGCGTAGCCATTGGGTATGTATTCTTTAACAACTGGTGGGTTGCAGGAATCATATCTGTTATTTGTGCTTTGGCGCTTCAAAAACCGTATCAGGAGCACCAGAAGAAGGCGAGGCTTAAGAAACTTCTGCTGCAGTTTAAAGATCTTCTGGAAACGCTTTCCGCGTCTTATTCTGCAGGACTGACTACAACGAAGGCATTTGCTGACGCTCTTAATGAGATGACGGAACTGTATGGAGACAATGCGGATATTGTAACGGAATTGAAAATGATTAACGCAGGGCTCCAGCATAATTTCAATATCGAGGATCTGCTTTTGAATTTTGCCCAGAGAAGCGGTCTTGACGACGTGGACAGTTTTGCGAATGTGTTCGAGGTCTGTAACCGGAAGGGCGGCAATCTGAAACAGATCGTCAGTGAATCACGGAGCGTGATCAATGATAAGATTGAAATCGAGATGGAGATTCAGACCATGGTCGCGGCGAGTAAAAACGAGCTGAATATCATGATGATCATGCCGTTTATTATTATGTTCTCCCTGCGGAGCATGGGAGATACAATGACCGGAAACAGTCTGCTGAACATTGCAGTAAAGCTGGGAGCGCTGGTTGTTTTTGCGGGCGCCTATGTGATCGGGCTTAGGCTTGTGGATATTAAAATATAGGAGGGCAGAGGTGAAGATGGTCAACTGGTTCCAGATTGCGCTGATGGCAGCGGCGACTCCTTTTGTGCTGTTATGGGTATATCTGTATATGAAATACCAGAATTCCTTCAATCGGTACATAGAAAGCCTGTCGGCGGATGACTATACCCTGCCGGAATTATTTTTCATTGGCATGGGCTTTATTCATCTGACTCACTATAATCTTCATAGCCGGAAGGGAAGGGCAAGGATCAAGGAAATATCGGAGATCAAGGGCCGTAAATATGCTGAATACTATTATTATATCATTAAGAGCGCTTCCTTTACCTATATCCTTACGCTGACGCCTGTCGCTGTGATACTGAGCGCTATGTCGAATGAGCCTCTTATGCTTGTTCTGGGGATGGCGGTAGTGCTTTTGCTGGTCCGTTATCTGGAAAAGGATATCAATGACAAGCTGGAAGAACGCCGGGAAGAGTTGCTTCTGGATTTGCCGCAGGTACTCAGCAAACTGTCGCTTTTGATTAACTCCGGGATGGTTATGCGGGAAGCCTGGGTGAAAGTATCCCAGACCGGAGAGAGGGCTCTTTATCAGGAAATGAAGATCACATCCCAGGAGATGGCCAACGGCGCGTCGGATCTGGAAGCGTTTCGGAATTTCGCGGATCGCTGTTCGGTCAAGTCGATCCGCAAGGTTACGTCCACCCTGGTTCAGAACCTGCAGAAAGGGAACCAGGAGCTGGCGTATTTTTTGGACGATATGTCGCGGGAGATGTGGGAAGAGAAGAAGAATATTGTCCGCCAGAAAGGCGAGACGGCCGGAACGAAACTTATGATTCCGATCGGTATGATTTTTATGGGAATTATGATCTTGATCATTGTCCCGATTTTTGGGAATGGGTTTGGCTGAGGAAACATTGTTTGCAGGCGGGATAATATACCTCGCTTTCAAAATAAATCAAATAAATCTAGGAGGATAAGAACATGTGGGAGAAACTGGATATGCTGTTTTTGACAGTGATGGCTTTTTGCGATCGTACTGCAGATCGGCTGGCGCATGAAGAAAAAGGAGCTTCCGATATGATCGCGATTCTGCTCATCGTAGTGATTCTGATCGCAGTAGCCGCGATTTTCCGTACCCAGCTGATAGGACTTGTAAATCAGGTGTTTGGAAAATTGACCAATTTTGTGGATCAGTAAGCGAAAGCTCCCCAATGCCGGGCGGTATCTGCCGGCTTTGGGGAGCTCGAAAGAGGAAACAAGGGGATAATAAAACGATGAAAAAACGGGATCATAAGCGCAGTTCGGAATCGGGCGTCATTCTGATAGAGGCGACTATATATTTCCCGATCGTGATTTTTCTCGTTATCGCGCTCATTTATATGGGGATGGTAAAATATCAGGAAAGCGTGCTGACGTTTCAGGTGCAGAAGCTGGCTGTAATGGGAGGCCGCCAGGTGGCCTATCCGGGCTATGAGGAATTCCTGTCGGACGGTTCTCTTGCGTCCGGCGCGGTTGATTTTAAGGAGGACAGCAGTTTCGGTTCGTCCATGGAGGCGTACTACGAGGCGCATTCGCATCACCTGTATAATGAATGGCGGTTCGATTACGGGAATGAGCAGGCGGAGTTAAAGAGAACGCTGGAGGATATGCTCAGCCAGAGGTCGTTTCTGACCGGAATCAGCACGGAAGCAAACGTGGAGATCGGAAACTATGTGATCGGAAAAAGTATTTCTGTGACGGCTTCCTATGGAGTGGAAAGCCCGAAGTTTCTGGAGATCATCGGCGTTCCGCTGAATTTGAAAATGACTACTTATGTGACGCAGTCGGCGGCTAATCCGACCGAGCTGGTAAGGGATATCGATCTGGCGGGAGATTTGATCAATTTCCTTCTTGAGAGGTTTGGAGTAAAGGGCCGGGTCGATGATTTCCTGAAAAAAGTAGAGGATATAAAGAATAAGATACTGTAGATGGGGATCAGGCTGCTATGAGAAGGTTCAGAAGAGAGATAAAAGGTTCGATCGCATTGTTTTTGTCTATGATCATGCTGCTTTTGGTATTGCTGGAGGGATTCCTGATCGACGGCAGCAGGGTTGTTGCGGGCAAGATGATGATGTCTACGGCCGGAGATATGGCGCTGAACGCGGGACTTACTTATTATGATGATTCTCTCAGGAAGATCTACGGCCTTTTTGCGGTCAGTGAGACGGAAGAGGAATTAAAGAAGAACCTGGAGGTGTATTTTAAGGAAACCATAGGAGAGGCGTCCGGGATTAACGGGGGCGACGGGGGAGACGGAACGCAATATACGCAGAAGCTTCTGGACAGCATAAAGGCCGCCGTTACCGGGGATATGAACGGACAGGACGCGACGAAGATCATCAATCTGGCGCTGAAGCCCGGAACCTTTGAAGTCAAAGGCGTGCCGGAGTCGGCGCTGTCTAATTCGTATGCGATCAAGAACCAGATCCTGGAATATATGAAATACCGCGGTCCGGCAAGCCTCGGATACGGGATGCTGGAGAAGCTTTTTGCTTTTAAGGATTTAGGCAAGCAGCAGAACGCAATGGAGAAAAAGCTTGACTATGAAGAGAATCTTTCGGATATCCAGAAAGCGTGCGAGGAAGCGTATGACAATCTTGTTGTTTATAACAGACTGCTGGATGAAGAGCTGAATCCGTCTGCGGTGGAAGAGGCCAGCCTTATTATTAACCGGAACATGTATGAGGCGATCATCGCGGTCTGGTGTTACAGCGTTTTGAAAAACACGCCGGTATTGGAAGAATGGGAAACGAAGCCGGACGACGACCTTACTTTTGCCGATATGAATGAGGCGGGGGATACGATGGAGGAAGTAACCGGACCGGACGGTTCTTCCGTGGGAACGATGGAGTCGGTTTACAGGGATTATACCACGAGCAGGGGAGAAGGTTTTGCCGGACATCCGAGGGCGGCGATGGACGTCGTGAAGCTGGTTCTCGGCTACGAGGAAGAGTGCGGGATGTACCGGGTGTTTTATAATACCTGGGAGACATATAAGGATGAATACGACAGTCTGCCGGAAGAGGAACAGGATCCGGAAGAATACAGCGAGTATGAAGCGATCTATGATCTGTACGCAGGCAGGATTGAAAAATATATCAGTGCACCGGATGAAATGCTTGAGCTGCTGAAGAGTGATATAGATAATCGCATGAAAACAGCGGCCGACAAACTGAATCAGATCGCTGGGCAGGCGGAGAATCTGAAAGAGGCGGCCCGCCTGGGGAAAGAGGCCCTGAACGACATATTGACGTCTATGGATACCCTGGAAGGCAAAAAGGCGGCCTGGCAGGGAGCTATCGATGATCTGTCGTCCGGCGGAACGCAGACTTCAATGCAGACCTCGATGCAGGCCGATCTGGACAATAAGGCGAAAGAGCTGAATCGGCAGCAGGTGATAGATCTGCAGGATAAAGTCGGCAATGGAATGGCCTATGCGGAAATGCTGCTTGGCGCTGCCGCTGATACAAAGGCGGCGGGTTTTAAATTAGAAGACCAGGATAAGAGCAGTTATGCCGCCTACATGTGGAACAGTTTTCTTCATACATCCTATAAAAATGATACGAATCCTTTTTCCATCGGCGATCGTTTCTCAACCTTCGACGTGGATACCTGGACTGAAAACGCCGTACAGACAGGGAGTTTATCGGATTCGGCCTGTACCGTCTATTTTGTTAATCTGAACGGCGGCGTGTATGAAGGGAATTTCCGTAAGATGGATCTGAAAAACTATTCAGATCAGATGGATACGGCCATCAGCGGAAAAAACGATCCGTTCTACGCGTATCTGGAACGGACGTGCCCCAAGAGAGACGCAGAAGATACAAGCAAGAAGGATGCGGAAGATAAAAAGAAAAGCCTTCTGGAACAGGGGGGCAGCCCGGATCTGACTGCAGACGGACTGCCGACGCTTCCTTCGTCAGGTTCTGCCAGCGAACATACAGATATTAAAACGACGGGAGGGAATGCGGAAAAAGAGGAGATCTCCAAAAACGCAAAAGAGAATACAAAGAAGACGTCGAATTTTCTGGATCAGATAGGCAGCCTTCTGGAAAAGGGCCGGGATAAGCTGTACATTTCCGAATACGCTACAAAGATGTTCAGCTATTATACGATCGATAAGACCAAAGAGGGGGAGGATCGGACGGAAGATGAGGTTACTCTGAGCAACTATCCGATGAATGCGGCCAATAACGCCATGTATAAGGCGGAGGTGGAATACATTCTGTGGGGCGATGCGTCCGGTTCGAACGATGTGAGTTATACCCTTGCTACGATTTTTGGTATTCGGCTGCTTCTGAATATGCTGTATGCGTTTACAGGGGATCCGGAGATACGGTCTGTGTCGCTGGGAATTGCCACAGCCATCGCGGGATGGACGGGGTTCGGAGTGCCGCTCGTGCAGAGTGTGATTATCATCGCGTTCGCCCTGGCGGAGTCCGCATATGATATTGCGGAGTTAAGGAATGGTAAGAGCATACCGATTTATAAGTCGACGAATACATGGGTGGTAAAACCCTCTAATATGCTTGGAGAGATAACAAGCGATATGATCACGCAGGTGGTTAAAGACGCCGCGAAGAATGCGAAAGAGCTGATGTTCGATAAACTGGATGAACTGACGGAGGAAACAAAAGATTCATTCAAATCCACATTCCAGAATTATGCGGATAAGACCGTAAAGAATATCGTGAGCACGGCGTCGCAGACAGTGCTCACGCCGGTACAGGAGAGGCTGGTTTCACTGATCAATATCCCTTCGGATGTCGGGAACTCTGTGGAGGCGCAGTTTACTGCGGCGATTTCCAGTCTGAGGGACGATATTGCGGCGGAGCAGGACAGTATTATGAAGGAGATTAAGCTGCAGGCTGTCGATTACTTCCAGAATTATCTCCTGACCGACGTCACAGCCTGCGTTTCCGATATCCAGCAGCAGGAAGGACTCACGACAGAAGCTATCACGGAGAAAGTAAATACACTGATGGATGAATGCAAGGCAAAACTGGAGGAGCAGCTGACATCCGCGGCGCAGTCCCTGGTCGATTCAGCCAGCGGCAGCGTGAATAATGCGCTGGATTCGGCGAACGACAAGCTGCAGGAAAAAGCAAGTGAGGAAATCGATAAGTTTGTAATGCGGGTCGGCGGCGAGATATCCTCTGTTGATCTGTCAGAAGGAGGAATCCTGGAGGGAAGCGGATTGGACGGCGGCGTGTCCAGGTCGTCGTTCGCAGACGCATTGTCCATGAATTACAAAGAATATCTGTGGATGTTCATCGCTGTGCAGAGTATGGTAAATGAAGACGCGATTCTTCAGCGTATTGGAACGCTGATCGAAGCGAATCTTACTCAGTCGGAGGCAAAGCCGTCGAAGGATTTTAAGCTTTCGGAAGCCTATACGTTCCTGGAGGTGAAGGCGGACGCCGACGTCAGCACCACGTTCTTCTCGCTTCCGGTTCCGGTACAGGGCGGCGGAAATGTTGTTCTGGGACAGGACAAATACACGATTGGTTATCATGGGGTTCTGGGATATTAGAGAGGGGGATGGCCTGTTCATGAAGCGGCAGAGAGGTTCTCTCACGATTGAGGCGGCGCTGGTGCTGGGAATGTTCCTGTTTGCGTATGCGGCGATCATAAGCATAACGAATTTTATCCGTGCGCAGATGATCATCCAGTATAGTCTGGGGCAGGCGGCGAAGGAAATTTCCGCATACTGTTATCTGGTCAGTAAGACAGGGCTTCTGGATGACAGCGCCAGAGTGCATTCTGAGGCAGAAACATTTAAAAATGATACCGACGAGGTGATCGATACGGTAGTGAAGCTTTATGAGGCGCTGGATGAAGGCGCTGACAGTATCAGCAGCAGTGTAACGGCGATTCCGGAGTGTACGGATCTTGATGAACTGATCAGTTCCATAGAGGAGGCAAAGGCGAACAGCGTCGATGTCTATACCAATGTGTCCACGAGTGCGAAGACGGCAGTGAGTACGGGAGAGGCGTATTTCAGCAATCCGGCCGCAATTCTTAAAGGAATCTGCTCTGTAGGTAAGGACGAAGCGTTCAGCGATATAAAGACATATCTGATCGCGGCTCCGATCAGCAAGGCGCTTGTGGCAAGGCAGATCGGTCTTTACGGGCAGGATTCCCAGGGAAGAGATGTTCTGGAAAGGCTTGGGGTTGTCGGCGGTATGGATGGGATAAGCTTCGCTGGAAGTACGCTGTTTAACGACGGGGAAACGATTTGCGTGAGCGCGACGTATGCCATGAAATTACCGTTCGGCATCCTGGATAAAGAATTTTATTTTAATCAGGCCGCGTCCACCAGGGCCTGGGGAGCAGGCAAATGATTGCGAAACGAGAGGAATGCAGGGTATGTTCTTGACAGCTGCGGCGCTTATTGGACTGGCTGCGGCGCTGTTTGCCGGCGGCCGCCGGTTGAAAAAATGGGAGATCCGGGGAAGAGGGCCGCGGCTGATTCTGGCGGCGGGAGGAGCGATTGTTTTTATTGCGGGTACTTACCTCATGGGGCTTTATGGATACCATATCCTGAAGATTGTGCGGTATTGGATCCTGATGTACGCCCTGATCCTGCTGGCGTTACTGGATTGGAAGAAACGAATCGTACCGAACAGGGTACTGCTGGTCCTTCTGGGAATCCGTACGATACTTATGATAGCGGATAGTATCTGTTTTCCTTCCGCGGTGCTTGAAATTGTAATTTCGTCGGCCGCGGGCATGGCGGGCGGGGGCCTGATGTTTTTCCTGGCTGCCATGCTGTCGCGCGGCGGGATCGGTATGGGGGATGTGAAACTGATTGCCGTTATGGGGTATTATCTGGGTTTTCAGGTTCTTATGAGCGATCTGATCCTGACGCTGGTTTTGACGGTTGTGGCGGGCGTATTCGCACTTGCTTTCCGTAGGGTTTCTTTGCACACGGAACTGCCGTTTGCGCCATTTGCGGCGGTGGGGACGATATTGACGATACTGCTGGGATGCTAAAGGAGACGAGATGAAAAGAATCATTTTTGTTGCCATAATAGGACTTTATGCGCTGGGGTGGCTGGTGACGGGGCAGGCGTATATGGAAAAACCGGCTGAATATAACCGCCTTCTGGCGGAAGCGCAGCGATATGAGAAGAATCAGATTTATACGACTGCTATTGAGTATTATCAGCAGGCGATTGCGATCAGGGACTCGCTGGAGCTGCAGGAGCAGATCGCCAGGGATTATCTTGCTGCAGGCGACGAGTCAGGATTTGTGAATACCTGCGGAAGGATAAATGAAGCTTACGGATATCCGATGTCGACCGTGGAGATGCTGGCTGATTTTTATGAAGAGAACAAGCGAACGGAAAGCCTGATCAGCCTGCTGAATGACGCGCTGAAGCATCACGGTGACAGCGCGGAGCTGGCTGACAGGTATGCGTCGGTCAGATATACATATGAGAATCACTATATTGCTTATGAGAAGATTTATACGTTCCGTGCCGGAAAGGCTGTCTGTGTACAGGAGGGCCGCTACGGGCTTCTGAACGCGGATGGCAGCCTGGCGATTCGTACGGTCAATGACTGGACAGGCAGTCCCTCAGACGACGGACTTCTTCCGGTGTTTCGGGAAGGTAAATTCTATTTCGCGGATACCAACGGAAATAAGAAAGAGGTGCCGATGGACGGCCAGAACGTTGAAGAGCTGGGAAACCTGGGCAGCGGAGTGGCTCCTGCAAAAATTGATGGAAAGTACGGTTATGTCAACAGCCGCTTCGAACCGCAGTCGGGATTTGAGTGGGATGGCGCGACAGCTATGCAGGATGGTTTTGCCGCTGTTAAAAAAGGTGAGAAATGGGCGGTTATCAACAGTTCTTTTGAAACGGTCACAGATTATATCTATGATGATGTTAAAACGGATGAGAACGGATTTTTTGCCGTTTCCGGCAGGGCTTTTGTGAGAGATGCAGACGGTTTCCGGATGATTAATGGGAGCGGCGAGAGCATAGGCGGGGGCGGATATGAGGATGTAGTTCCATTCGTATCCAAAGAACCGGCCGCGGTGGAGAAGAATGGCCTCTGGGGATTTGTCAATACAGACGGCGAGATGGTGATCGAGCCGCAGTACAGAAATGCCGGAGCATTCAGCGAAGGTCTCGCGCCGGTAGAAACGGATGATGGCTGGGGGTATATTACGCTGAATAATGAGATGGTGATCGGACCGAAGTTTTCCGAAGCAAAGAGTTTCTGCCAGGGTTTAGCTCCGGTAAAGGAAGAAGACACATGGACAGTCATCGAGCGGAATATTAAAAATTAGAGAGGGAGAGCGCAATGGAAAGATTTACTTACGATAGTCAGGGGCAGGAGTCTGTGCTGATCTATCAGCTGGAGCGGGGAGAACACCTGGACACATTTGCCAAAGGAATGCTGCAAAGCAATGAGATTGAGGGGATACTGAGGCCTTCTTTTGTCCAGAAGGATCTGGATCAGTTTTTAAAATATCCGGTGACGTCGAAGATCCAGCTGCAGGAGTATGCGGAGGGAACGCTTGACAGGGAAGTTGTTTTAAAGCTGTGTGCGTCTATAGCCAGAGCTTGTACGGAACTGGAGACGGAATATGGGCTTGACCCGGACAAGATTGTTCTTGATCCAGAGTATATTTTTGTGGATATACGTAAAAATGAGGCCTTTTTCCTCTATCTTCCCATTGATGAATTCCATCAGGGAACTACGGTGAAGGAGTTTTTGCTGCATTTCCTGTCCCATATACAGTATCCGGCGGATGAAGACGTATCTTATGTGGGAAGGCTGATTTCTTCTTTGAATCAGAAAAATTCCTGGGAATATAAGGAATTGAAGGAAATGATAGCCGGATTTTTCAGCGGCGCGTCGATCCCGGAAGCTTTAAATCCTGTACGGAAGGACGCCGGACGCGCAGAACCGTCCAGCTATGCCGCCGCAGAAAAGGAACCTGCAGAGGATATGGGGCAGTATGGAAGATCCGGCGTTATTCCGGAAGCGCCTCTGCAGGATGTTCCGAAACCTGAAAAAGCGGAGAAGAAAAACTGGTTCAGCATACTGGATAAAAAGGAAAAGCCTGCAAAAGGCGGTAAGAAAAAGGAACGCGGGGGCAGTATGGATATTCCCGGCATAGAAATACCGGGAGACGTTCCGGCGCCGTTTTCTGATGTACCGATCCCCGGCGATCCGAAAGCGGAGCCGGTTGCAAAAGAGGAGCGGGAGCAGGATGTTCCGGTACAGTCTTCCGGAAAGAAAAAGGGCTTAAAACTGCCGTTTGGGAAAAAAAGCCGTGTGATAAATCCTGAAATTCCGGTTGCGCCGGATTCCCAGGGGGAGTCTCTGCAGGACGAGCCCGCTCCTTATGAGGTTTCCCGGCCGGAATATGCGGCGAAGCATGAAACGGCAACGGTTTATTACGAAACGGGGAGCAGTGATGACAGCGGCAGAACTGTCATCATGGGGGGCGGAGACGGTTATGGTCAGAACGATATTTCCGAAACGGAGAAGAAAAAAAAGGGAAATGTTTCGGATGCTGTCGTCAGGGTGATCCGGAAACGCAGCGGTCAAAGTATGGAAATCAACAAAGATGTTTTCCGTATAGGTACGGCCGCTAAACATGTGGATTTTTATATCGGAGATAACGCGTGGATCGGTTCCATTCATGCGGATATACGGAGAGATCATGGGGACTGGTACGTGATCGACCGGAACTCCCTGAACCATACATATGTGGATGATGTGCAGGCGCCGCCGTCTGTGCCGGTTGCACTCAGAAACGGGAGCATCATCCGTCTGGCGAATGAGGATTTTGAATTTATTATCAGTTGAGAAGGAAGCCCATGAAATTTTTCTATTCCTGCCGGACAGACATAGGCGTTTCAAGGGAGAGCAATCAGGATTCCCTGCTCGTAAAGACCGCCCGTGCCAACGGACATACCGTGCTGATGGCGGCGGTCTGCGACGGAGTCGGAGGGTTAAGCAGAGGGGAGAGAACCAGCCGCAGAGCTGCAGAGCTTTTGGCTTCCTGGTTTGAATTTGAGGTGGTTCAAATCATGGGGCAGCCGCGGCCCGAGGATATATTGCGGTACCGGTTCCGTCAGAGGCTGATGGATATCAACAGGGAGATATATTCGAATAACGTTCGCAGCGGAATCTCCAGCGCTACGACGCTTACTGCGCTTATTCTGTGGGATTATCGTTTCCTGGTTGGTCATCTGGGAGACAGTCGCTTGTATCGTATTGATAAACGAACGGTTCTGCTGACCAGCGATCATTCCTGGGTAGCGAATGAAGTGGCTATGGGCAGGATGACTCCGGCGCAGGCTATGCGGGACAAAAGACAGAACATCATATTAAAATGCATTGGCGGTAAAGCGCAGGCTGAACCGGACATTTTGGAAGGAAAGCTTGAAGAAGATGCCGTGTTTGTCTTATGTACGGATGGATTCTGGCATCATGTCAGTCAGGAGGAATGGGGCCGATGGTTCTCGCCTTCCGTTATTTCCGGGGAGACAGCGCTTTCGGATAATCTGTACAGAGTTACTGAACTGGTGAAAAGAAGGGGAGAAAGCGACAATATCACCGCAATCGCTATCGATGTGACCTGTTCGGAAGGAGAGGAGAGATGACGTCCAAGATAAAATGGAAGCAGATCGGACAATGGAGGAGGATCACTCTGATCATATCGGCCGTCCTGCTTATCCTGGCTTTCGCTCCGTGTATTCACATAGAGGAAATCCCGGTATTCGATCCATATGGGGTATTTGAAAAAAAGGTTTCTGAGATACCGATGGCAAACTGGGCGATGGTGCCTGTTATCATATTGGTTATTTTTGCCTGTATATCTGAATCGTGGGCAGCCAGAATTGTGAGATTCACAGCGTCGCTTATTCTGCTTATATATACTACCGTCCTGATTCGTGTCCTGGCCATGAGCCAGGTTATGGACGGTATTTCTCTGATACAGTACCGGTATACCGGTTTTGGATGGGGCTGCTTTTTGCTTTCCTCTGCTGTTTTCGTTTCAGCAGCGTTTTCTCTCAGGGAAGATGGAACGCAAAAGGATGCAGGATGGGAGAAGAACAGAAGCAAGAGAAAAGGATTGGCTTGATGGAGCGCATGGAAGGAAAGAGACGGCGTACAGCCGGATGGGCTGAAGTGATATCCAGACTGTTGATCGCAGTAGTCTGTTTTGGTATTTTTTTTATATACCTCGGTAACTGTGATGAACTGTGGAACTATAATTTTGGGAGAAATATCGCAGAAGGGATGGTACCTTACCGGGATTTCAACATGGTACAGACACCGTTGTCTGCGTATATCCTTGCAGGGATTTTCCTCCTTTTTGGGGAACGGCTTTTGATCTATCGAATCGCCGGCTTTATACTGATGCTTGTCAGTTTCCAGCTATTTTACTCTATATGCAAAAGAATCACCAGGGACAGTCTGTTCGCCTTTGCATATACACTGTTTTTCACTGTGATGAATTTCTTGTGTTGGATATACAATTATAATTATATGACGCTGACGATTCTTTTGGCGGTGCTGTATCTGGAACTTGTATTTCAGGATACGAGGCCGCTGCTGACAGCGTGTCTGAGTGGTTTTTTAATCGGGTTATGTCCTCTGATCAAACAGAATACAGGAGCATTCCTGCTGATCGGAAATTTCATTTTATGCGCTGCGGATATCCTGTATTATAAAAAACCATGGAAACAAGCCCTGCTTAGAGCAGGCATGAGCCTGGTTCCGCTGCTGCTGTTTGTATGTGTCTGGGTGATCCGGGGGAATTGGGAGAGCTTCTTCGAATACGCGGTGCTTGGGATCGGAACTTTTTCGCACCGGATAACATTCATTCACTTTATGACGCAGGCGCCGGTGACATTTTGCCTTTCAGCGGTTCCGCTGGGTATAGGGGCGTATATCATCTGCGGCGTCTATAGAAACGGATGCAGCAGACTTCAGCTTACATACCTGACGATATCCGTGACGTTTCTTTCGATGGCTTATCCACTGTGTGATTTCAGCCATTTGTTCTGCGCGGTGGTTCCGTTGTCGCTGACTATGCTTTTGTATATGGGACAGCGAGGTGTGTCGGCCAGGGAAAGGTTTTTGAGTAAAGTGGCGGTGACGGCGGAAATATATGTGGCGGCGCTTTTTATCTGGGGGCTGTTGTCTCCGCTTTCAGAAAAGGAATTCAGCAGCCTCAGACATTATGAAGGGATACCTGTCATTAGCGTTCAAAATGAAGAGATACATGCCGTGGATGATTATATTCTTGCGCGGGAGGCAGAGGGGAAGTACGTTTATATCGCAGACAGTGCATCGGCCGTTTATACAATTCCGCTGGACAGGTATGATAAATTCTGGGATATGCTTCTTGTGGGCAATATAGGTCTCGCGGGGATAGAAGACATCCTGCCGAAGGGAAACGGTAATATTTTTCTTGTGCTGGACGACGAATATAAACTCGAGTGGCAGAATTATTTTGAACTGATCCAGTATGTAAAGGATCATTATACATTTGCAGGCAGGATTGGCAGATATGACATTTATCAGCAGGAAGAATAAGAAGTTTTCAGCAGTTGATTACGGATATGCTGCTATAGGATTCCTGGTGTTTTCGGTACTTTTGTACTTTCTGGGACAGGGAATTCCGGGAAATGATTTCTGGTGGCATGTGAAGGCGGGAGAGTGGATCTGTACACATGGTTCAGTACCTGTGCAGGATATCTTTTCGTGGTACGGTATAGAAAAAGGAATCCGTTGGACTGCCCATGAATGGTTATCCGAAGTGGTGTTTTATATGATTTACAGCCGCTTTGGAGAGAGAGGGATATATCTGTTCGTGGTGGCGGCCGCGCTTATATTCACCTGGCTGATGTGGGAACAGGCAAAGAAGTATATTGTCAGGAACATCATGTTCGGCAGTGCGTTCTTTGGTCTCTATGCGGTGCTTGCCCCATTGTTTTTTTATGGAAGGCCGCACATATTCAGTTTTTTCTTACTGTACTTTGAACTGAGATTATTATACGGATATCTGGACGGACACGGCAGACGCAGGGTTTTTATCATTCCCTTTTTGGCAGTTTTGTGGAGCAATTTCCATGGCGGTTCTGCAAGTCTTTCCTACATCCTGTGCCTTGTTTTTGCGGCGGGAAGTCTGTTTTCTGTCAGGATTGGCCGGATTGCATCTGTAAGGGAGGATTGGAAAGTACCGCTGCGGCTGCTTCTGGTTGCTGCGTTGTCTGCCGCAGCAATTCTGGTGAACCCTGTGGGAAAAGCAGTATTTCTTTATCCGTATGATAACCTGGCCCAGAGGCAGATGCTTTCGGTTATCAGCGAATGGCAGTCTCCGGATGCAAAGGAACTGGGCCAGATGATTCTCTTTTATCTGCCAATTGCGCTGATGTGCCTGGGGATGTGTGCGGATAAGGGGAATTTGCGTCTTACGGATCTGCTGATAATGGGGATGTTCCTATTGTTGTTTTTCCGAAGTGTGCGCTTCATCTTTCTGTGGTATATTGCGGCTGTCTTCTGTGCCTTTCCATATGTGCCGCGGTACGAGGTCAGACAGATTAAAAAGCCATGGGAGAGAGTCGTATTGCAGTTGTCCGTTCTGACGGCCATATTGCTGTTTGGTGCCGGAGCGGTCGGAATTATCAGGACATACAGGAAAGGTGAAATGATAGAGGAAGTGCTTTCTGAGCAAATGCTGGAAACTGTCCGAACCCAAGCACCCGAGAGGATTTTTAATGATTACGATACAGGGGAAGCTTTAATATTCCATGATCTGCCGGTATTTTTTGACTCCAGGGCCGATTTGTACGCTCAGGAGCATATTTTCGAGGATGGCATCAGTTTGACAGGGCTGGTTCAAATGAATCCGGAAGAGGATGCTGCTTACGCTGATGTGGAGATGCTGATGGACAGGTATGGTTTTGACGGGCTTCTGCTGAGACGCGGACGGCCGCTCGTACCCTATTTACGCAGTCATCCCGAGAGATATGAACTGGTGTTTGAGGACAAAGATACAGTATATTTTTCAGTTCTGGAACAGTGAAGGAGAAGGCGCTGTGAATACAAATTTATGGATCGTTGTTCCCTGCTATAACGAGGAAATGATCCTTGAGAAAACGGCGGTATGCCTAAAAGAGAAGATGGAAAAACTGAACAGGTTGGATATTCTGTCCGGTAACGGGCGGATTGTCTTTGTAGATGACGGCAGCAGCGACGGAACCTGGCAGAAGATACGGGAGTTAGCAGGCAGCGATAAGATGTTTTTGGGAATCAGGCTGTCCCATAACAGGGGCCAGCAGAACGCCCTGCTGGCAGGAATGATATACGCAAAGGATCGCTGCGACTGCGTTGCCACAATCGATGCAGACATGCAGGATGATATAGATGTGCTGCCGGCTTTTTTGGAAAAATATGCAGAAGGCTGCCAGATCGTCTATGGAGTCAGGAAAAACCGTAATGAGGACACGGTATTAAAGCGTGCGACAGCGCAGTTGTTTTATCGGATCATGAAACTGATGGGCGCTGAAGTTTTCTATAACCACGCTGATTACAGGTTAATGAGCAGGAAGGCGCTGGAGGCACTTGCGGAATATTCGGAGGTGAATTTATTTCTCAGGGGAATGATCCCTCAAATCGGGATGAAAAGCGCAGTGGTCTATTATGACCGGAAAGCGCGGACAGCCGGAAAAACGAAATATTCGGTACGGAAGATGATAAGCCTCGCCATAAACGGACTTACCTCATTCAGTGAAAGGCCGCTCCATTTGATATCTGTGACAGGCATTATATGTTCTCTGCTCAGCCTTCTTGGAATGGCATATGCGCTTATTTCTTACTTTTTCGGGTATACAGTACCGGGGTGGACGGCTATCGTGTGTTCCATCTGGCTCCTTGGGGGAATCCAGCTGATGTGTCTGGGAATAGTAGGGGAATATATCGGCAGGATATTCTCTGAGGTAAAAAGGCGTCCGCGTTATTATATAGAAGAAACGACAGAGATGGGATGATACTCTGTTTGGGTACGGCAGTAAGAGTAAATTCAGAGGAGGAATGTTATGGCATGGCTGACAGATGAGTTGTTATTCTACGGCGGAATGGTGACGGCGGCGATCACGGCTGTGGCAGCGCTTCTGTACTTCTGTATATGGAAAATACGGAAGACACATCTGGATGTGCGTCTGGATGAGGAATACGGAAAACGAAAGAAATGATAGGTCAGGGCCTGAGAAGGGAGGAAATATGCGATGGGGCAGATTATTGCTTCGACGTATGAGATTATAGAGAAGATAGGAGCCGGTGGAGGCGGCAATGTATATCTCGCGAATCATCTTCGATTAGGCAAACGGGTGGTGCTTAAGGCGGATAAAAGGGAAATGACCACGCGTCCTGAACTTCTCCGAAGAGAGGTAGATGTACTTAAGAATCTGAATCACCCGAATATTCCTGTAGTCTATGATTTTTTTGCTGAGAACGGTATCGTTTATACAGTCATGGATTTCATTGAAGGTGAAAGCCTGGACAAGCCGCTTAAGCGGGGAGAGAAGTATCCGCAGGCGCAGGTGATTCAATGGGCGATACAGCTTTTGGAGGCGCTGAAATATCTGCATAGCCCTGTTCATGGTACGCCGCCGAAGGGATATGTACACAGCGACATAAAACCGGCCAACCTTATGCGCAGGCCGAACAACGATATCTGCCTGATCGACTTTAATATCGCGCTCGCGCTTGGTGAAAAGAATGTGGTCGGCTGCAGCATTGGCTACGCGTCTCCGGAACATTACGGTTTGGATTATTCGTTTGGAGCCGAACAGACACTTCACGGGAATACGGTTCCGATGCCTGGCCCGGACCGGAAAACGGTTCTTATGCCCCGGAATATGGGAAGTACATCCGGAAAACGGACGGTCATACCTGACGTGCGGTCTGATATCTACAGCACGGGGGCGACGCTTTATCATCTGCTTAGCGGCAGACGGCCGGAATGGGACGCCAAAACGGTCGTTCCTCTTTCGGATAAGGAATTCAGCCCGCAGGTTGTAAAAATTATTACGAAAGCCATGAATCCGAATCCGGATCTGCGTTATCAGACGGCAGAGGAAATGCTGAATGATTTCCTGCATCTTCGCGACCGGGATCCCAGGGTATTGAAGATGAGGAGACAGGCGATCGTGGGAGGAGCGGTGTTCCTGCTGCTGCTGTCGGCGGAACTCGCCTCATCGTTCGTCGGCCTGAAGCGCATGCAGACTACCGAGAACTGGCTGAAGCTGGCCGAGTACTCCCGCAACGCCCTGGAAACCGGCGATTCTGCGCTGGCGATCGATTACGCTCTGCAGGCGCTGCCGGAACGGACGGGAAGCATTCTGGAGCCGCCTTATACGGCCCAGGCCCAGAGCGCCCTGACGGACGCCCTGGCGGTCTATGATCTTTACGACGGCTATAAGACCCAGGGAGCGGTGAATCTGCCGGCGCCGCCTCTCGCGATGGAGATCTCTCCGGATGGCAGGACGGCGGTGTGCATTTACGCTTATGAGGCGGCGCTGATCGATACGGAGACGGCGCAGATCCTGAAGACGCTGCCGGTGGCGGAATCCGCGCTCAGCGAGGTTCACTATCTGGATAAGGATACGGTCCTGCTGGCGGGAGCGGACGGGATCACAGCTTATGACATCCCGGGCGATCGGATCATATGGACGGGAAATATGGCTACGGCCATCGCGGTATCCGGAGACGGGAAACGGGCGGCGGCCGTATATCGTGATGAGCAGTCGGCGGCGCTGTATGACACGAAGGATGGCAGACTGCTCAAAACGGTCGATTTCGGCGGGAGGAGTCAGAGCGTGACAGTGAATGACATTTTCGCCAATCCGCGGGACAATCTTCTGGCGCTGAATGAGGACGGCACTCTTCTGGGGGCCAGCTTTGCGGATGGATCCCTGCAGATTTTTGATCTTGAGAATCCGGATGATGACATTATCCTTTTCGATCCGGACTCCGGCTACAGTCATTTTGAAGGAGGCTTCTATCAGGAGTATTTCGCGTTCGCCGCGACAACGCCGGGGGATTCCATGTTCGGCGTTATCGATACGGAGAACATGGTGCAGACCGGCGGTTTCGAGTCGGACCAGGCGTTTGGGGTGGAAACGGATGGGAGCGGCATTTATGTGCAGACGCAAAATCTGCTGGTAAAGATCGATCCGGTGACGGGCGGGCAGGAGCCGCTGGTGACGACGCCAGATAACATTCTTCGATTTGCCAGAGGAGGCGGGCATACGCTGATCGCGTCGGAGGACAAGTTTATGTTCTATGACAGTTACGCGAATCTGATGTCCACTCACACGAAGGAGTACGGCGGTGATTTCGTCCGGCTGGCGGAAGGCGTCGCGCTGGTCGGAAGTATGGATTCCCCGCTGGTGCGGGTGATGAAATACATCGACTATCCGGAAGCGGAGGTATTTTCCTATGATTCGTCGTATGTGCACGACGAGGCGCGGCTGAGCGCGGATGGGAAGACGGTGATGCTGTTCGCCTATGATCAGTTCAGGCTCTGCCGGCTGGACGGCGGGCTGATCGCGGAGGTGGATATCCCGGACGCGGAGCAGGTCTACGACCAGCAGTACCGGCGGGATGCGGACGGTTCGCGGCTGGAAGTGATCTATAATGACGGCACGGTGAGAAATTACAGCGCCGCGGACGGCTCCCTGATCAGCGAGGAGAGCGGAGAAGCGCCGGCGGAGGATCTGTATGAGGAATTCTGCACGGATAACCTGCGGATCACCTCGCCGCTTCACGGGACTCCGGCGGCCTATGACAGGGAGAGCGGACGGCTGGTGCGGGAACTGGAGAAAGACGCGTATCTGACGTATGTGACGCAGACCGGGGATTACATCGTGACGCAGTATACGACGGCGGACGGCTATTTTTACGGACAATTGCTGAACGGGCAGTGCGAGGTGCTGGCGGAGCTTCCGTATCTCTGCGATGTGTATGACGGAACGCTGTATTTTGACTATCCGACCGGTCATGTGCGGGAATCCCGCATTTATGATATCGGCGAGCTGATCGGGATGGCTCGTGCAAAGAAAGATGAGAGGAAACAGTGAGAATGAGAAACATGAGGAAAGAGGCGGATATGCGGATATCTTTTTAATAATTCTGATAGAATTAATACTTGCCTATAAGAATTTACAGAGGTATAATAATCCCTGGGTGAGTTATTGAACCCAATTAACATATCAGGAGGAAAGAAAAATGAGGAGTGTAAGAAGAAAACTGTCGCTGCTGTTAGCGCTGGCGATGGTGATGGCTTCCTGCCTGAACCCGGGAATGACGTCCCGGGCAGAGGAAGGGGGCGGACTGCCCGGTCTTAACATCGGCCCGCCTATCGTGGACCTTACCGGCCTGCCGGACGGCGGCACGGAAACCTACGAGCCGGAAGTTAAGAATGAGGCGCAGGACGAGATCGGCAATGTGCCGGAAGCGACCGGGTCGAACGCGGAGGATGATTTCTATCAGTCGCAGATTCCGTCGGTGATGTCGCTGCTGCCGCTGCGCCGTGTGAGTGCGACGTTAGGTCTGAACGGTTATTCGGCGGAGATGCTGAAGGCGGTTCCGCTGGAGACGGTTTTGAAACTGATGCGCAATGAAGATGGCGAACCGATCGACTTTACCGATGCTACGATCGTGTGGGCGTATTTCAAGGATAAGGACGGCAACCGTCTGCATGATGAGCTGCATGTCCGGGATCAGAAAGCGACCATAGACATGTCCAGAGCGGCGGATATGTATGAGTACGACGATTCTTTCGAGATGGAACTGATCGTCGGCACCGGGAAGCAGCTGGATCAAACGGCTATTCGATATATCGTTACTGTGTATATCTCGGAAGAGCTGAAAGACGAAATTGATTTTTATTTATGGGATGCAGATGGGAACGGGATTGATGACAGTAATGGACTTTTGCGCGTTGCATACGCAAACTCCACCATTCTGGCGGCGCAGGGAATTCCTGTTACGGCGGTGATCATGCAGACGAAGCAGAAAGCCGGCGAATACTATCTGCAGGTAGATTCAGATTTGGAATATCAGCTTACTCGTTATGAAGAGCAGTATCGTGATATGAGCGTCAACGTATACCTGATGAAGGATTTTCTCAAAAACTATTCGAATGGTAAGGTGGGATCATTAGCCGATACAGCGAATATAAGCGATCAGATTTTCGCGGCCGGCTATAAGAGCAAGCTTGCCATGGCTGATACCGCGGAAGCAGCGCTTGATTCCGATAACCTTTTCTGTATTGCCTATACGGATAATGCGACAGGCGAGGTTCTTGCCTATCAGGGTCTTTATGTTGTCGTTCAGTCTGTGGATGAGATGGCGAAGCTGCAGGTTCTGAAGCCTGCGGGCGGGAAAATGGAAGAAGCTGCGGTATATGATACCTATGACTGTTCATACAGCGGCATGTACAGAATAGAATGGTATATAGAGGGCGGCTCGGATTCCAACGGTATCCGCATGGAAACAGATTATAATGACAACATATATGGCTATATGTATGATTATTATTATCTGAATTCTGATACATATCCGCAGGGTGGCAGCTATCTTACGCTGAACGAAGGGGCGAAAGTGGATAAGGTCGTGAGCGGACGGTACGACACGCCGGAGGAAGCGGCCGCCGCGGGGGCGAAAGATATCACGGCGCAGATACTGGCGGCCGACAAGACGAAGGTTCCTTACGGATATAATAATGGGGACACCCGGATGGATTATACGGTATTCTATGCGAATGGCGTAGCCGCTAAATATCGGGCATATATTCAGTCGGATGTGCTCTCGGAGAGTATTGGTGTTAGTGTATCGAAAGACAGCGGGAGTTGTTCCTCGGGCAGCGCTCTTAGGCTGAATTCCAATATTCTTGAAGCGCAGGGAATCCCGGTCAAAGCTGTCACTTATTATGATTCTTATCATGAACAGGGAGACACTTACAGGATCAAATTGAGATCCCGGATTGCATCCGAGGAGAGCCGGCATAAGGTAAATGTGGACGTTTACCCGATGAAGGAATTCCTGAAGCACTATAAGGACGGCGTTGTGGATGGGCTTGATCCGAACGCAGCTCTGACGAAGGATATTCTGTATCAGACGTATCCTTCGGACGCGGTTGGTTACACCGGGACATTTGATATCCCTGCGAACGGCACGGATATTACGGCCGCCGATAATTTGCTGTGCTTTGTTTACACGGATCCGGAGAGCGGAAAAGTGATCGGATATATAGGCTATTTATTCATGATGGCCGGGAACCATGATATTCCTGTCGCCAATCTGTATGAAAGTACCGACGGCAAAATGTCGAAGGCATCGCGGCTTCGGAGCGAATCCTATTCAGGTATGAGCAGCGGATGGAGCCTGAATTTCCGGTCAGAGGCAAATGGAGTTTACAGCAATACCAGCAGACCTGCTGAGCTAGAGCGGGAACATCGCCTGAATGTCGATCACCATACGGATTCGGAGTATTATTTCGGATTCGACGCCGGCCAGGGAATTTCTAAAGTTGTGCTGGGACAGTATAACAGTCTGGAGGAAGCGCAGGGGGCGAAGGATATCACATCGCAGATCGTGATCTCGGATCCGACGGCGTCTTCCTTTGGCTATAAGGCGAACTTCTCCCTGGAGGAGAATCAGAAGTTTACGGTCTTTACGACGTATGGTTCCGTATTCTGGTATACGCTTGAGGTCCTTGACGGCGGGACTTCGGTCAGCGATTTTACGGAGATGCCTCTGGTCAATGAAGTGGACCGTTGGTTCCGGGTGACTGGTGCTGCTAATACGAATGGCAGTGCTTATGTGGTGCAGAATGATCGCTACCGTACGCTGGATACTCTTTACGGTTATGGATACCAGACGGTATTCCTTTTGGATCCGGACGCCGATCTGGCGCATATTAAGCCGACGTTTGAGACCAGTTCGGAGAATGTACGTGTCCGCCGGTCCGATCAGGCGACAGACGTAAACCTGCAGTCAGGAGAGTTTGAAGACGATTTCTCGGATGGACCGGTTCAGTATACGATTATAGTCAATGATGTGACGCAGCAGAGAAACTACCGGGTTGCTTTTGTCAAGAAAGTTACCGGGAAATCCCAACTCTATGTAAATCATCCGGATCAGGAACCGGATGTAGAAGGCAACACAAGGGAGCTGTTCCTTACGGAGTACTTCGAGAACAGGCATGATATTCTGATCGCGAATATTGGCGATCAGCCTCTGACTGGTCTGAAGGTAGAACTGAAAGACGCGGAACATGTGAAACTGGACGATTACTGGACAGTGGGCGGTGACGGAAACAGTACGCTGCAGGGATTTACAAAAACATATAATTCGGATTATAATGATGATTATGGTGAACTGCCGAATCTGGCGAAGATCCGTCTGGTTCCCGACGGCGAGGGAGATATTAAGGGAACGCTGACGATCTCCGCGGACGGTTCCGATCCGGTGGTCATCAAGCTGACCGGTATCGCTGCGAATCCGAAGATCATGACCGCGTCCATGAGCAACGCGGTAAAATACGTTCCTTATTCCCAGGTCATTACGACCACCAATATGTATGACTGGAATAAGGTCTCCTTCAGCATCGTGGACGGTGAACTGCCGGAAGGCGTGACGCTTGGAGCAAAATCCGGTGAAATCTACGGCGTTCCGAAGGAGAGCGGAGAATTTACATTTACCGTCAGGGCGGAATTCAGCAGTGATTATTTCCTGCCGTCCGAAAAAGAATTTACGCTGACTGTGGCGGATAACACGAACTCGAACGTCTATATGGCGTCAGACAGCGGCTATACCCTGAAGGATGCGATCGGTGTGGACGCAGGCGGATATGACTTCGTGCTGTCAGAGATATCGGATCAGCTGTTTACGTCCGAAGGCGTGTATCCCAATTTCGATCACAAGGTATTCCTGAACGGCGAGCTGCTTGTGGAGGATGTTGATTATACGTCGGAGAGCGGCAGCACGAGGATCACGATCAAGAGTCAGACGTTCCGGAACAAGGCGAAGAGAGACGGAACGGCCAATACCATCGCGGCTGAGTTCCGTGTGAACAGCGGCAGTATCGGAGGCGGTTCCGGAAGCGAAACAGAAGGCGGCACAGGAAGCGGTACCGGAAGCAGCAGCGGAAGCGGGATCGGCGATGTCGGAGCGACAGAGGCTGTGAAGGAGATGAAACGTACCGCGCAGAACTTCAGGATACCTGCCGGTACTTCCAGCAGTTCCGATTCTTCCTCCGAACCCACAGTGGTTCCGGACAGCAAATGGACGCAGGATGAGCACGGCTGGCGTCATCAGCTTGACGACGGTTCCTGGGCGACCAGCAGCTGGCAGAAGCTGACCTATAACGGCGTCACCAGCTGGTACTATTTCGGCGCGGACGGTTACATGATGACCGGATGGTTCACGGATACGGACGGGCGGAGATATTATCTGAATCCGGTATCTGACGGCACGCAGGGCGCGATGGCTGTAGGCTGGCGCTTCATCGACGGCGAGTGGTATTATTTCAATACCGCGGACGAAGGCACGGAAGGCTCGCTTACGGACAGCGGCTGGCGTTATCTGGAGTATAACGGCGTCAAAGACTGGTACTATTTCGACAACCGTCAGATCATGGCCAGCGGCTGGATCACGGCCGATGGCCGCAGGTACTACCTGAATCCGGTATCCGATGGCTTCAAGGGCCGGATGCTGACCGGATGGCAGCAGGTCGACGGACGCTGGTACTACTTCGATGAGCAGGCCGGCGGACCGCAGGGGGCCATGGTGACCGACAGGACGATCGGCGAGTACTATGTAGGCCGCGACGGCGTCTGGGTGCGGTAAAGATTTCGGGCAGGCTGCTGCGGTCCGGGTGCGGTAAGGATTTCGCGCAGAACGCGGCGGTCTGGAAACTGTAAGATGAAATACAGGGGTATCCTTTGGATCTGACGGTCCGGAGGGTACCCCGTGTTTTATGCCCCGGATCCCCTTCCCGGGCAATTCTGTATTTATCTACGTGGAAATCGTTGACATTTTCTGCGGTATTCATTATAATTGGATGTAGTAAAAAATACTATGTCTGATAGTTATGAATGCGGAGGGGGATATGAGTTATAAAATTATTGGCGACAGCTGCATGGATATAACGGCGGAGATGAGGAAGGATCCGCATTTTCAGATCATTCCGCTGACGCTGCAGGTAGACGATGTGCATGTGATTGACGACGAGACGTTCGACCAGCAGGCGTTTCTGAAACTTGTGCGGGAGAGTCCCAACTGCCCGAAGACGGCGTGCCCGTCTCCGGAGACGTTCAAGCAGGCCTATATGTGCCCGGAGGAGAACGTCTATGTGGTCACGCTGTCCAGCCCTTTGAGCGGCTCCTATAACAGCGCGCTGGTGGGCAGGAAGATGTACGAGGAGGAGTTCGGCCCGAAGAATATCGCGGTCATCGATTCCTGGTCGGCGTCGCCTGGAGAGATGCGGCTGGCAATGATGATCCAGGAGTACAGCGAGGCCGGCATGGCGTTCGGGGAGATCGTGGAGAAGATCGAGGCGTTCAAGGCGGATAAGATGCGCACGTATTTCGTGCTGGAGAGCCTGGAGGCGCTGAAGAAGAACGGCAGGCTGACGGGGCTTTCGGCGTTTATTGCCACGGCGCTTAATATCAAGCCGGTCATGAGCGCCGAGAAGGGCGTGATCATCAAGCTGGATCAGGCCCGCGGGATCAATAAGGCGCTGGTGAAGATGTGCGCCGCCGCGGTCAGCCGGGCGGATAAGCCGGAGGAGCGGATCCCGGTGATCGCCCACTGCAATAACCGCGAGCGCGCCGAGTTCGTGCGAAAGGAGCTTCTGAAGCTGGTTAATTTTAAGGAGGTACTGATCACGGAGACGGCCGGCGTGGCTACGGTTTACGCCAGCGACGGCGGTATCATTCTGGCGATCTGACAGCGGATATTTCCGACAATTGGGCGCTTTTCGGCAGATTACGGCCGAAGGCGCTCTTTTTTTAAGAAATTGTTTGATAAATAGGCGCGGCAGAGTTATGATATATATGATAACTCTGCGCGGCGCGGTCTGTGGATATGCAGGTACGGCCTCGTCTTCGGGCAGGGAGATGCAAGACAGATGAATGGCAGATGGTACGAAGGAGGCCGAAGAAGATGAAGATACGGGCCTGGAAAGTTCGGCTCCGCTTCCTGGCGGTTATTGCGGCGGCGATGTGGATTCTGGCCGGCTGCAGCATGTACGGGGCGCCGGTCGATACGCAGCTGAAGGTGAATGAAGATCTGTCCGGTGTCCGCGTTATGGACGTGACGATACCGGCTACTATGGTGTCCGGAAATTCCCCGGTGACAATCGATATCCTGAACCGGCTGATCGAGGAGAACTGTCCGCAGGAGCTTGTCTGGAGTTATGAAAAGAACGGGAATACGGATCAGTATCACGTGGAGCTGGCTTTTGACTCGCAGCTGGATTATATGATGAAGGTGAAGGTGATCACCGGCAAAAGCGTGCAGCTTGAGATGGAGGCGTCGGATTCCGTCTGGAAGAAGGGAATCCGGGTCGTGGAGGATTTTACCAGCGCGGATCTGCTGGCGTGGCTTAAGGACGCGATGGTTTCTGAAGAACTGGTGTCCGCGGACATGGCGGACCGGATCTTCCGGGCCGGTTCCACGGAGCTTGTGTATGGGGACCGCAGCTATAAGACGGATTTCGCGATCCGGGTCGACGAGATGGTGAAGGCGCCTCTGGAAAAGATCGACGTGCTGACGGCTGTAAAGGCCGGAGAGCAGTTTGACAGGGATCTGGTGATCTATGTGCCGCAGGCGTCCATGGAGGCCAACGGCGATGAGCTGAAGGCATATCTGGATGGTATGGTCCCGCCGGACGCCGTGTCCGAGTGGGGGCTTTACGGAAATGGAGCGACGCTGACGATCCGGAAGGAGAATTTAAGTCTTTCGGAACTGGATGCGTTCACAAAAGCGGCGACGGCTGTTTCCGGCGCGGCGCAGGGCGGTATTGCGGTGTCTGAGAAGTCGCCGGGGACGAGCGTATTTGTATTTACAGATCAGTGGAAAGAGGAACTGGATCTGAGCGCATACGGCTGTGAGGACGGCGAAACCGTTCATGCCGGTTACTACGTGAAGGCGGAAGATGGGATCGGGTTAACCGGAGTGCCGGAAAGCGGGGCGGATCAGGCGGCTGAGGTTAGCGCAGGTTACGACGGTTACCGGCTGGTCAGCGCGGAACGGACGGACCGGCTGGAAGCGGAATTCGAACTTGTCAGGACTTACCGGGCTGAGCAT
Source organism: uncultured Lachnospiraceae bacterium (assembly GCA_947626395.1). Taxonomy (GTDB): domain Bacteria; phylum Bacillota; class Clostridia; order Lachnospirales; family Lachnospiraceae; genus UBA3402. Next base: position 33,212 of record CANQRU010000032.1, read on the forward strand.
ACGGAGATCCGGACGACAGTAGAGGAAGGGAATGTTTTTGAAAGAGAGATAAGGCTGACTCTGCAGGATATGCCGGAGGGAGCGCGCCGGGAACAGATCGCGGAGCGGCTGCGGGAGCGGGCTGCGGCAGCGGCGGATGACGGAGTGGAAGCCGGCGCGGATGCAAAGGCGGCGGAGGAGAGTGCTGATGCGGAAGCGGGAGAGGCGGACGACGCTGATGCGGGGGCAAAGGAAGAAAACGCTGATGTGGGGGCAGCGGATGCTGGAAAAGAAGCCGGAGCGAATCACGGGACTGAAAGCGTTGGCGTCTGCGAGATCAGTACTGAAGAAAGCGAAGACGGCTTCGCGGTGATCATTTCCATGGAAGGCGAGGCTCTTGTGATAACGGAGCTGTCCGGGAGGATCCTGGGAGGCACGACGGAAATATCCTGGAAGACGGAAGGCGGGCCATTCAGCATCCGGAAGAAGTTCTCCTATGCGGAGACCGCGGATTACAGCGGCTTCTTCGCGGACGCGGCGGAGGATCATTCGATCACATATGTGATCGATTTTGAAGGCTTCGGAGGTTCCATCGCGGAGCCGGACGGAAAAGTGATGAAGACGCTGGAAGCGCGGGGGATCACGCGCAAAGTAAGCGGACGTGCCGTCACCCTGCAGATAAAGGGGACCGCTTATGAAGTGGCCGAGACGGGTTCTTCCGTAAATGTGCCGGGGATCATCCTCTGGATCGTGATCATCCTTCTGGCCGTGATCGCCATAGCTGCGGCCGTAAAGTTCGGCGCGGCGCGGAAAGTGAAGGATAAAGCGGATATCCGCCAGCTGCAGGATAAGATGGACGAGGAAGAACTGCGGCGCGCGACGGAAGCGGCTGACCGGGCGGAAGCGAAGGCACGCGAGGCGGCCATGCAGCTGGCCGGTCAGATGAAGGCAATTCCGCTTTCGGAAGGGCCGGAGGCGGAAGAAGCGGCGGGGCCGGAGGCCGGAGTAGAGGCCGAAAATCGGGAAGAAGCGGCGGAGCCGGAAGCCGGAGTAGGGGCCGAAGATCAGGAAGAAGCGGTGGGGCCGGGAGCCGGAGTAGAGACCGAAGGCCAGGAAGAAATTGTGGAACCGGAAGCCCAAGAAGAAGCCGAAGATCGAGAAGAAACGGCGGACCGGGAGGACGCCGGGCCGCGGTAGTAAAGCGGAATCAATCGTGTGGCAGGCGGCCGTCAGGGCCGCGGAAAGGAGAACATATATGGAGATCAGCAAGGCATTGACATTACTGGAATCGGAGCCTGCGAAGGAGCTGTTCGGCAGGCTGTACGGGGATAAGGCCGCGGAAAACGTGGCCCGCTATCAGAAACTGGCGCGGGATTTCGCGGACAAGTTCGGCGGGGAGGACATACGGCTGTTCAGTTCCCCGGGCCGCACGGAGATCAGCGGCAATCACACGGATCACAACCACGGCAAGGTGCTGGCCGGCAGCATTAATCTGGACTGCGTCGGCGCGGCGGCTGTCAATCACACGGACCGTGTACATATCGTCAGTCAGACATTCGGCCAGGAATTCACGATCGACCTGAATGATCTGGCTCCCAGCCCGGCTATGGCGGGGACGGAGGATCTGGTGAAGGGCCTTCTGATGGGATTTAAAGAGTCCGGCTACGAGGTGGGCGGTTTCGACGCGGTCATCACCAGCAATGTGATCAGCTCCGCGGGCGTCAGTTCCTCCGCGGCGTTCGAGATGCTTCTCTGCTCCATGCTGAATACATTTTTCAATGACGGCCGCATGAACACGGTGGCCTACGCCCACATCGGCAAGTATTCGGAGAATAACTACTGGAACAAAGCGTCGGGTCTTCTGGATCAGATGGCCTGCGCGGTGGGCGGTCTGATCACGATCGATTTCTTCGAGCCCCAGGCGCCGAAGGTGGAGAAGATCGAATTCGATTTCGCCTCTCAGAACCACAGTCTGATCATTGTAAATACCGGCCGCGGCCACGCGGATCTGAGCGCGGATTATTCCTCGGTGCCCAATGAGATGAAGAAGGTGGCGGAGTTCTTCGGGAAGGAGGTCTGCGCCCAGATCTCTGAGGAAGACGTTCTGGCGCGCCTGGCGGAAGTGCGGGCCTATGCCGGCGACCGCGCCGTGCTGCGGGCGCTGCATTTCTTTGAGGAGAATAAGAGGGTAGACGCGGAAGTCGCGGCTTTGAAGGAAGGCCGCTTCGATGATTTCCTGGCGAATATCACCGCTTCCGGCAATTCTTCCTGGAAATGGCTTCAGAACTGTTACACGGATTCCAATGTGCAGGAGCAGGGGATCACGGTCGCGCTGGCGCTGACAGAGCTTTTCATTGCGGAGAAGCAGAGGGGCGCCTGCCGCGTCCACGGCGGCGGCTTCGCCGGCGTTATCATGGCCATGCTTCCGAACGATATCGTGGATGAATATGTGGAAATGATGGAGAAGGCCCTGGGCGAGGGCAATGTATACCGGATGAGCATACGGCCGTATGGGGCGGTATGCGTGGATGAACTGCTGTAAAAACTGTACGGGGCGGGGTGCGCGGATGGACTGCGGCTGCGTCAGTGCTGTAAAAAAGAGTGCCGGTACGCGGTTTTATCCGAATCAAAAAGGCGGGAGCGAGAGATTCGCTTCCGCCTTTGATATGACATAGACCGGAGCCGTCCGTATGGGCGTTCGGTACCGGACTGGCCAGGCGCTGCCGGATCAGGCTTACAGTCCTTCCGCGATATCGTAGATCAGCTGCTCGGACTCTTCCCAGCCCAGGCAGGGGTCGGTGATGGACTTGCCGTAGCAGTGCTCGCCGATCTTCTGGCTGCCGGGTACGATATAGCTTTCCACCATGACGCCCTTCACCATCTCGCGGATCTCGGCGGAATGGCGGCGGCTGTGGAGAACTTCCTTCACGATCCGGACCTGTTCCTGGTACTGTTTCCCGGAGTTGGAATGGTTGGCGTCCACGATGCAGGCCTTGTTCTTCACGTCCCGCTCCTCGTAGAGACGGTGCAGAAGGATCAGGTCCTCGTAGTGGTAGTTGGGCAGGTACTGGCCGTGCTTATTGACCGCGCCGCGCAGGATCGTGTGGGTCAGCGGGTTGCCCGGCGTATGGACCTCGTAGCCCCGGAAAATGAATTCGTGGGCCCCCTGGGCGGCCACGACGGAATTCAGCATGACCGTCAGATCGCCGCTGGTAGGGTTCTTCATGCCCACGGGGACGTCGCAGCCGCTGGCTACCAGCCGGTGCTGCTGGTTCTCCACGGAACGGGCTCCTACGGCGATGTAGGACATCAGATCCGACAGGTACCGGAGATTCTCCGGATAGAGCATCTCGTCGGCGGTGGTCAGACCGGTCTCCTGGACCACCCGCATGTGCATCCGGCGGATGGCGATGATGCCCTCGTACATGTTGGGCTTCTTCTCCGGATCCGGCTGGTGCAGAAGGCCCTTATAGCCCTCGCCGGTAGTCCGCGGTTTATTCGTGTAGACACGGGGGATGAGGATCAGACGGTCCTTTACTTTCTCCTGAACCGGAACCAGCCGGCTCACATAGTCCAGCACGGAGTCCTCATTGTCGGCGGAACAGGGGCCGATGATCACCAGGAACCGGCTGTCTTCGCCGGTCAGCACCTTTCGGATCTCCTCGTCGCGCTGCGCCTTGACCTCTGCCAGCCCGTGGGGCAGCGGAAACTGCTCCCGGATCTCCGCCGGCGTCGGCAGCTTGTTGATAAATTCAAGTCCCATTGCAAAATATCTCCTAATTCGTCAGAATTCCCCCGAAAAACTGTGTACACCCAGGATCCGCGGTACGCGGCGTCTTAATTACGCTCTTCGAAATCCGGAATACCGTCCCCGTCCAGATCGATCATAGGCGGCGGCATACCCGGGCCGCCGTAGAATTCCTTGCCGATTACGTTGCGGCTCTGGCGGGCTTCCTCCACGGCGGAGGAGAGCATACGGCGGATCTCCATCGGCCGCGCGATGTTCTTAAGGACGATCTCCGGGGTGCCGTCCACGCGGGTCTTGATAATGATGTCCCCGGTACCGAAGATCTTGCCGGCCAGGCTCTGCTTACAGGTAACGTCCACGATACGGTAGAGCAGCGTCTCTTCCAGCGTGGTGTTCAGAAACCCGGTCTTCACCATCAGACGTTCGTCTTCGATATAATACTTGGTGAAGCTTAACGGGAACCACAGATGGTGCTTCCGGTCCTGCCATTTGATGCCGGGCATATCGTTTACATTGACGGATCCAGCCATAATAACACTCCCTTCACAAATAAGATCTCAGCGTATTTCCATAAAACCATTGAATCATGGATATTCTATCACGGGGAAGGAAAGATGTAAAGAAAGATATTTTTTAAATATGACTGAAATTCTGCTTGAAATCCTTGATTCCCTGAGATACAATTATAATCGGCAGAGATTGGATTCACTGGATGGATGTTCCTATGGTGCGTCCGTCTACTAAATATTTTAAAATGGAGGACTGCAAAATGAGTAATTCGGCACAAACTTCAGCAGGCAGCAGGATCGCTAAGCTGCTTGATGAAAACAGTTTTGTTGAAGTCGGCGCTTATGTGACAGCAAGGGCCACCGATTTCAACATGACAGGCAAGGACACACCGGCTGACGGCGTCGTGACAGGCTACGGCACCATCGGCGGATGCCTTGTGTATGTGTACAGTCAGGACGCTTCCGTGCTGGGCGGCTCCATGGGAGAGATGCACGCGAAGAAGATCGCAGCTGTCTACTCGATGGCCATGAAGATGGGCGCTCCGGTCATCGGTCTGGTAGACTGCGCGGGTCTTAGACTTCAGGAGGCCACCGACGCGCTGCACGGCTTCGGACAGCTCTACATGAGCCAGACCATGGCCAGCGGCGTGATCCCGCAGATCACGGCGATCTTCGGTACCTGCGGCGGCGGTATGGCTGTCTCCGCGGCGATGAGCGATTTTACCCTTATGGAGTCGAAGAAGGCGAAGCTGTTCGTCAACGCTCCGAATGCGATCGACGGCAATTACGCAGGCAAGTGCGACACCTCCGCGGCTGATTTCCAGGGCGAGAAGGCCGGCATGGTCGATTTCGCGGGAACCGAGGATGAGGTCCTGGCGAAGGTCCGCGAGCTGGTCGGCGTTCTTCCGGCCAACAACGAGGACGACATGTCCTACGATGTATGCGAGGATGATCTGAACCGTGTGTGCGAGGGCCTGGACGGCTTCGCGGGCGATACGGCCGCGGCGCTGGGCCAGATTTCCGACGATGGTTTCTTCCTTGAGACGAAGCCCATGTTCGCTCCCTCCATGGTGACCGGTTTTGCCCGCTTAAACGGCAATACCGTGGGCTGCGTGGCGAACCGCAGCGAGAGCCTGGATGAGAAGGGCGAGAAGACGGCGAGCTATGACGCGGTGCTGACAGCCGAGGGCTGCACGAAGGCCGCGGAGTTCGTGGATTTCTGCGACGCGTTTAATATTCCGGTCCTGACCCTGGTGAACGTGAAGGGCTACAAGGCCGACAAGTGCAGCGAGCGCCATATGGCGAAGGCGGCGGCGAAGCTGACCTACGCGTATGCCAATGCCAGCGTTCCGAAGGTGACGGTTATCATCGGACAGGCGTTCGGAACAGCTTACCTGACCATGGCCAGCAAGTCCTGCGGCGCAGATATCGTTTACGCGTGGCCGACAGCAGCTATCGGCATGATGGACGCCCAGGCTGCGGTGAAGATCATGTACGCCGATGAGATCGCGAAGGCGGACGATGCCGTGGCTTTGATCAATGAGAAGGCGGCGGAGTACCAGACCCTTCAGTCCAGCGCCATCGCGGCTGCGAAGCGCGGCTATGTTGATGATATTATCCCCGCGGAGGACACAAGAAAGCGTGTGATCGCCGCGTTTGAGATGTTATTCACAAAGAGAGAGGATCGTCCGGCCAAGAAGCATGGCACGATCTGAGCGAGGTGACAGGCGTATGAAACAGATTAAGAAGCATTTCGTATGGATACTCTGCACGGTTTTCTGCCTGATGAGTCTGACGGCCTGCGGGAAGACGGTCGAGATAGAAAGCAGTCTGGATCCGCAGATGACCGATTATATGGTGCAGACGGCCGGATCCCTGCTGGAGGAGGTTACCTCCATGGCGGAGAGCGAGATCGATATGATCATCGGGCAGCAGGCGGCCGAGCCGGGCGTTATCACCGGCCTTGAGAGTTATAAGGGGCTGGAGAGCGATCTGGGCGCTCTGGTTTCCATCTCGGAGCAGGGACGCGTGACGGAGGTGGAAGACGGCTATGAGATCGCGGTCGACGCGCAGTTTGAGAAGCGTCAGTGCGAGTTCGTGCTGGGAGTCGATGAGGATATCGCCCAGATCACGTCCATGACGTTCAATCCGGTCTACAGCCTGGGAGAGAACATGACCAAGGCGGCGCTCAATACGCTGATGGGCATGGGAACCGTGTTCCTGGTACTGATCTTTATCAGCCTTCTGATCAGCTGCTTTAAGTATATCAATGTCATCGAGAAAAAGATGAAAGAGAAATCGGAGCCTGCTCCGGCGGCACCGGCTCCTGTTTCCGCACCGGCTCCTGCTCCTGTGGTTGAGGAAGAAGAGGATGTGACCGACGACCTGGAACTGGTGGCGGTTATTACCGCGGCGATCGCGGCGGCTTCGGAGAATGCGGTTCCGGCAGACGGACTGGTGGTCCGTTCGATCCGCCGGGTACCGAACAGCAAGTGGAAGAACGCGTAACTGCATGAAAGCATGCGGCTATGGAATAAGTGTAAATTATAATAGGAGGATTCTATATCATGAAGAATTATACGATCACAGTCAATGGCAATGTGTATGAAGTAACCGTAGAAGAAGGCGTTTCCACAGGCGCTCCGGCCGCTGCTCCCAAGGCTGCTCCGAAGCCCGCCGCTCCGAAGGCGGCCGCTCCGGCTCCGAAGCCCGCTGCACCCGCAGGCGCTGCAGGCGCCGTAGCCGTAACCGCTCCGATGCCCGGCAAGATCCTCGGCGTCAAGGCAAGCGCCGGCCAGGCCGTGAAGCGCGGCGAGGTCATCATGGTCCTGGAAGCCATGAAGATGGAAAATGATATCGTAGCTCCCTCCGATGGAACCATCGCCACGATCAATGTGGCTGTGGGCGATGCCGTGGAATCAGGTGCGACGCTGGCTACATTAAACTAGGAACCGCGTAGATAACGCAGGTTTCGGATGGAGGGATTAACATGGAATATATTACAACGACATTGTCGAATCTTCTTCAGCAGACGGCGTTCCTCAATCTGTCCTTTGGCAATCTGGTCATGATCGCTGTGGCCTGTTTCTTCCTGTATCTGGCCATCAGAAAGGGATTTGAACCGTTGCTGTTGGTGCCCATCGCGTTCGGTATGCTCCTTGTGAACATTTATCCGGACATCATGGTGCACCCGGAGGATTCGTCCACCGGTACAGGCGGCCTTCTGTACTACTTCTTCCAGCTGGATGAGTGGGCGATCCTGCCGTCTCTGATCTTCATGGGCGTAGGCGCCCAGACCGACTTCGGTCCGCTGATCGCGAATCCCAAGAGCTTCCTTTTGGGCGCGGCGGCCCAGTTCGGTATCTACACCGCATATTTTATGGCCATCTTCATGGGCTTCAATGACCGCGCGGCGGCCGCTATCTCCATCATCGGCGGCGCTGACGGCCCGACATCCATTTTCCTGGCCAGCAAGCTGGGACAGACCGGCCTTATGGGACCGATCGCCGTGGCGGCTTACTCCTACATGGCGCTGGTTCCGATTATCCAGCCGCCGATCATGAAGCTGTTCACCACGGAAGAAGAGCGCAAGATCAAGATGGAGCAGCTTCGTCCGGTTTCCAAGCTGGAGAAGATCCTGTTCCCGATCATTGTTACGATCGTGGTCTGCCTGATCCTGCCGTCTACGGCACCTCTTGTCGGCATGCTGATGCTGGGCAACCTGTTCCGTGAGAGCGGCGTGGTCAAGCAGCTGACCGAGACCGCCAGCAACGCGATGATGTACATCGTGGTCATCCTGCTGGGAACCTCCGTAGGCGCGACCACCAGCGCCGAGGCGTTCCTGAATATGGACACCATCAAGATCGTGGCCCTGGGCCTGATCGCTTTCGCGGTCGGTACGGCGGCGGGCGTCCTGTTCGGCAAGCTGATGTGCAAGGTGACCGGAGGCAAGATCAATCCGTTAATCGGTTCCGCGGGCGTGTCCGCCGTTCCAATGGCGGCCCGTGTGTCCCAGAAGGTGGGCGCCCAGGCCGATCCGACCAACTTCCTGCTGATGCACGCCATGGGTCCGAACGTGGCCGGCGTTATCGGTACGGCAGTGGCGGCCGGTACCTTTATGGCGATCTTCGGTGTGAAGTAAAATGAACGGGCGGGCCGGCTGCGCAGGCAGGCAGACGAATACCTGCGGGCGCGGGCCTGCGAGTCGAAAATGAATGAAAATAACAGGAGGTAATACAATGGCTGAGATACAGAAAAAACCGGTAAAGATTGT
>CANQRU010000033.1 GCA_947626395.1 uncultured Lachnospiraceae bacterium
CGTCAGTCTTGCGCGTTTCCAAGTTCTTGATAGAAAGCATTGTGCTGTTCCACTTCCCGAAAAGTAGAAATTTACAGTTTTCCATTTGCTCCTGTCATTTGTCAATATTCCAAGTTCTTTATAAAGCTCCGATTCACTCAATCCAGCACCTCCTCAAACTCCAATTTTTCGCTCTGATCCATTTCCCGTCAAACGGGAAGCTGTCAGAATAAATCATGTTTTCTTATTGCAAGTAATTTTGCGTTTTCATCAAACTCAAACTCCACTATCCACGGCATTTTACTCTTAATTTTCGCAAAATCTTCGTATCCAAAAGCATTATCATAAAAATTGATAATTGTACTTAGAGCAGTACCATGACTTCCTATAATAATATTTTTCCCTTGATATTTACCCAAAACGGATTTCAAAGCAGAAACGTTTCTATCCTGAACCTCTTGGAGACATTCTCCGTCTGATAATTTATATGAAAAATCATTCCATTGGCGCTGTGAAAATGAAACAAAATCCTCGATCCATTCGCTGTCAACTTTCCTTTCCCGGAATTCGTCTATAATATCAATAGGAAGCCCAACTGAATCTGTAAAATCTCTAATCGTATCTATTGCTCTTTTATATGGACTCGATAAAGCTACATCTATTCCCTTGTCAGCCAAAAAAGCTGTAACTAATTTTCTGTCTTTCAATCCTTTGGCAGACAATTCCCGAAGAGAATCATCATGGTTGTTATAATTTGGCTCTGCATGACGGACAAAATATACTGTTGTCATTATTCCTCCACAAATTTGAACTTGCCTATTTCTTTTTTTTCGGTTTTGGTGCTGGCAGTTCCTCATACATGGCGTTAAATAAACCCGCCAAAAACTCTCTGTTGTCAACTTCGTCCACCAACAGCATCTCTTTTGCTCCCTCATAGGGTAATTCATAGGTCGCTGTCGGCATATAGCTGATTGCTGCTTTTATTGGTTTTACAAGCAATCTGTCATCATAGATACCGCCTATGACTTTGCCACGGTAATAGATGATAAATTCTCCCATCATAGCCCGGTATGTAATTCCATCCAATTCGGATAGCTGCCCTAAAATAAAGTCTAAATACTCTTTACTCGACGCCATTATTTCACCTCAAATTTTCGATTTTTCGCTCTGGGCCATGTCCCGAAAAATTGGGACGTTGCCGCTCGTCGTTCAGAAAATATTTGACTTCCCGGCCCGGAGCGAGGAGTTCTGTTCGGAAAAAGCCTGGATAGTACGACACCGGCGTATCAACAGGTACCCAATACAGGAATTCTTTCTGTCCGTCCTCGGTAAAGGAACCGCAGACAGGAGCAAAATCCGGGGGAACCTTCATGTAAAAATAGAAGGAGATTTCATAAATCAGCTTTCCCCTGTTGGCGGTGGCGTCGCCGTAAAAGTAGTTTTCATGCACAAAGCCGAGCCGATCGACCTTCATGTCCACACCGGTTTCCTCCCGCACTTCCCGCCTTACGGCCTCCTCGGCGGTCTCACCAAACTGGATGCGCCCGCCGACGGAATACAGGTACTCCGGGCTGCGCTTGTTGCCGACCATGAGGATCTGGTCGTCTTTCATGATGATAGCGCCGACGCGCAGGTTGATGATCCCGCTTTCGCAGGGGACGCACATATCCTTTCCCATTGTCTTTGCCTCCTTCAAATCCCAAGTTTTCGCTTTGAGCCACGTATCGTTCGCCTCACAGTCTTTTCACTTTTCTTTCCGGCCGGAGAAAAAGCCCCATGCGAACACCGCAGCCAGCAGCAAAAAGGCAAGCAGCATCAAAACCGTCACGGGATGCGGGAACAGCCTGGCGAAGCGGCCAAGCAGGAATAGCGGCGTCGCGGTAAAGTATTTTTGGGAAAGCCCTGCCCAAAACACATCCCGCGTTTCAGAGCTTTGCAGTTCGAACTGCCACAGATACAACACCAACGAGATAAGTCCAATGGCATTGCCGATCAGCATGGCTCTGCCGGGGCCCCAGTCCGTTTTGGCGTACTGCCTGCCCAGCCAAAACCAGAATGCCGTCACCGCGAGCGGAACAAGGTAAAACGCAGCGCTCCCAACTACCGGGACGAGCGTGGTGATATCGATCAAGTGACCAGCCGCCAGCGGGACAAGCGTCAAGGCAAACAACAACCATTTTTTCATGTTGCTTTTCCTCCGTTTTTTTGCCGTTTTGCACTCAGTATAGCATACCTGCGGTACAAAATCCAATGCCGCACGGCAAATTTTCGTCTTACGCTTTCAGTTGATTCATCCATCCGCGGCGCTTGAAAACGATGAGAGAAACGGCAAAGCGGATGCATTCCTCAAGCGACAGTGTGAGGTAAACCATCGGGACGGGCCAGTGGAACACGAAAGCCGAGAGAAAACCCAGGGGTACGCCGAAAAGCCAGGTGCCCATCAGATCGATGACCATGACGTAAGTTGTCTTTCCGCCGCTTCGCAGGATGCCGCTGCCGATGATCATGTTCAGCACCTTGAAGGGCATGACGGCAGCGTAGGCGGTCAGGATCTGGGCCGTCAGTTCGCGGATGTCCGCCTCCACCTTGAAAATGCGTACATACCATGGGCTGCCGTACAGGATCACCACACTCAGCAGCAGGGAGCCCGCCAGGCCGTAAAACAGGAGCTTTTTGGCTTCCCGGTAGGCCGTTTCCCGGTCCCCGTCGCCAAGGCGTTTGCCGATGAGGATCGCCGCGGCCTGGCTCAAGCCGCACAGGGCCCCGATCGCCAGTGACTGCACGGGGTTCGTCAGCGTCATGGCGGCGGTGGCGTCGGTGCCCAGGTGCCCATAAATGCCCGCGTACACATTTTCGCCCAGGACCCACATAAATTCGCTGACCAGCAGCGGCAGCAGCATGGAGAGGTACTGCATCCAGTCGAAGGGTCCCGGCGCGGTGTTCTCCGCTCTCTCCCGGTACTTTAGATACATCACAAAGATAAACGCGAAATATACAAGCTGCGAGAGCAGCGTGGCCAGCGCTGCCCCCGTGACGCCGAGAGCCGGTGCGCCCAGCCGCCCGAAGATCAATATCCAGTTAAGGCCCGTGTTGATCGCCGCCGAGGCAAGCCCGGCCCAGAGCGGAAGGGCCGCCTTTTCCATGCACCGCAGATACGTGGACAGGATCGTGATCCCCGCCGCCGGAAGGAAAGTGCCGGATACGATGGCGAGATACCGCCCTGCCGTTTGTGCGGTCGCTGTGTCCGCGATATAAAGGCCCATGATCTGCTCTGGAACAAGGATACCGGCCATCGTAAACAGCGCGGCAAGGAGAACGCATACCCGCAGATTGAGGGCCATGCTCCGCCGTGTCTCGGCAGTATTCTTCTGACCCATGTATTGCGAGACCATAATCCCCGCCACAGCGCCCACGGCGGAGACCACCACGTTATAAATCCCCGTGAATTTCCCGGCAAGACCCACAGCGGCCACATCCACGCCCCCGAGCTGGCCGATCATCACCTGGTCCACCACGCCGAAGGACGCCTGAAGCATGGACTGCAGCGCCACGGGAACGGCGAGCGCACATACCGAGCGTAAAAAAGACTGCTTTTTTGAACTCATCATTTTTCGTTCCATGTCAGCCTCCATGATTGTAAAGATTCCTTCATTCGTCCATTATAAGCGGATGGAGGAATTCTTTTCAAAACTTAAATCTGTAAGCTGTGACAAAAATGGAACGTAGTTTTTGTTGAAAATGACAATACAATGTAAAAATCAATCCGTTCAGCAATTCCTTGTGCTGTCCCGGATCACCAGGGACGTGGAGAGGGTAATGACCGGTTCCGCCGGCTCACCGGCCCGCATTTTTGCGATAGCGTCCAGTGCTGCCCTGGCGCGTTCCGCATTGTCCTGACGAACGGAGGTAAGAGACGGATAGACCAACCCGCAAAGGGGCGTGTCGTCAAATCCGGCGACGGATATCTCGCCCGGTATATCGACGCCGCTGCCCTGCAAAAAACGGATGAGGTCAACCGCATAGTAATCCGATACAGCAAAAACGGCTGTGAAGTTCCTGATCTTAGGCAGTTTCTCCCGGTAAAAGGTCATCCGCTCCGCCTTGATCATCGGGATCATCATAAACTCCGCGCCGCTCCCGAAGCCTTCCCGAAAGCCCTTCCAGCGTTCCAGGTCCATGTCAATATCATTGTCGGACAGGCACAGGGCGCGCTCGTGCCCGCAAAGGCGAAAATACTCGCCCACCTGAAATCCCCCGTGCCGGTCGTCGATGTTCACGGCACAGACGCGTTCCGCTGTGACTCCGCAGGCGTCATAGACCACAAAGGGTATGCGGACATTCTCCCGCAGGCGCCCGTAATCCGCACTGCAAAAGCCGATGAGCACCAGCCCCTCCAGGTTCCACATGGTGGCGAAGGAAACAATTTCGTCAAGGGCGTTCACAGCCCTCACCATCATCTGTAATCCGCGTCTGGTCGTTTCCGCGCTGAGGGCGTTAAGCGCCGAGGCGATAAAGGCGTCCTCCAGGACGTGAGATTCATATTTTTCATGGGCATTGATGACCACTCCCACGATTTTCGCCGGGTTTTCTGCCAGCAGCACCTCCGCCGCCCGCGGCAGATACCCCCGCTCCTCTAAGGCGCGGCGCACACGCACCGCCGTTCGCTCCGACACCATGCCGGTCTTGCCGTGGAGTACATACGACACCGCCGCCGTGCTGAGTCCCAGCTCTGAAGCAATATCCGAAAGCCGCACTTTTTCTTCCATGTCAAACCTCTTTTCGCTCTGCTCCACTTATTGTTGGCTCACTGTCTTTTCATTTGCCGCAAAAATGTGAATACCGCTATGGCAGTCACGGCGGCTGCGTAGCCGATTACCCACCAGATGTGAGGGAACACTCCCGTGTAATCGCCCTGAAGGACGGCCCGCTCCATCTCCACGGCGTGGACGAACGGCAACAAATTTGCGATCTTTTGGAACGCACCGCCCAACAGCCTCAGGTCAAACCAGATGCCGGAAAGCCACGCCGTCAGGTTCGTCAACAGCGCTCCGCAGATGCCGCCCACCTGTTTATCCGTGAAAATGCTGCCGCAGAGCAGCCCCAGCGACACGAACAGCAGCGAAACGGGAATGGTGAACAAAACCGAAGTCAAAATATGAATCGTCACAGGAAGCCCTAAAAGCGCAGCCATCGCAAAGCAGATGACCGATTGCGCAATACAGATGGGCAAAATTGGCAGGAGATAGCCCAAAATAAAGTCTTCCGCCGTCAGGGGCGTGGTGTACAGCCTTTGCAGGAAGGAACTGCCCCTGTCTTTTGCGATCAGCGTGGCGGAGAACAGCGTCATAAACGACAGCCCGAATACGACGATTCCCGGCGCAAGATGCCCGATTTCAAATAACGCCACCGGGATATTCCTCTGGATGACGGTCAAAAGGAGCAGCAGAACGATGGGAAAACCCACTCCGAAAAACAGGTTCAGCGGGTCACGCAAAATTTCCAGATCGTTCCGCTTGGAAAAAGCAAATACTTTCATTGGGCCGCCTCCTTTACAATCCGCACGAACGCCTCGTCGAATTTGTCTGTACCCGCATGTCGCTTGATCTCCGCGGGTGTGCCGGTGAGCAGGAGCCGTCCGCTTTTCATGATCGCCACACGGTCGGAAAGCGCCTCGGCTTCCTCCATGTAATGGGTCGTCAGGATCACGGTCATGCTCCCTTTGAGGGCGCGGATCATGTCCCACAAATCGCTTCTGGCCAGCACGTCCAGCCCCAGGGTGGGCTCGTCGAGGAATAAAATCTGCGGGTCGCTAATCAGCGCCATGGCGATGCTGAGCCGCCGCTGCCAACCGCCGGACAGCTTTCCGGCTCTTTTGTTTGCGACCTCCCCCAAACCGAACCGGTCGCACAATTCCGCGACCTTGTCCCTGGTCTGTGTTTGGGGAAATCCGTGAATGCCCGCCATCAGCTCCAGGTTCTCCCCGACTGTCAGATTGGGGGCCACCGCCGTTTCCTGGGGCGATACCGCAATCATGACCTTGATGGCCGCGCTCTCGGTCAAAATGCTTTTCCCGAGAAGATATGCATCGCCGGAGGTGGGCCGTGTGAGGCCTGTCAGCATCTTGATAGTCGTGGTCTTGCCCGCGCCGTTGACGCCCAGAAGGGACAGCAGTTCCCCCTGCCGGACGGTGAGGTTCAGCCCATACACAGCGGTCACATCTTTGTATTTTTTCGTGAGTTCGACTGTTTTGATGGCGTCCATGCTATTCTTCCTCCGCTGCACAGAAACGGGCCTTCAGCCCCATGTAGGCATCGGTCAGCACGCCACTGACGGTTTCCATCTCCAGGTCCAGATAGGAGGTGGCGATCATGGATGCGATGCCATGCACGAATATCCACATTTCCAGATGAAACAGCTTCGCTTTCTCTCTGGAAAGTCCCGTGTTTTTCATAATAACAGGGATGATAACATCCATTTCCTTACCCGGCTTCAGCAGCTCCCCTTTGCGGTCGCACATGAAAAGCATCTTGAAGAGTTCCCTTTCCTCCCTGGCAAAACGGATATAGCCCATGCCGCTGGCCTTGTAGGCCGGATATTTCCCTGCGGCCATATCCTCGGCAAGATAGTGCTGGTACAGGTCCTGCGCGGCGGACAGAACCGCTCCCTGCACTTCCTCCATGTTCTTGAACAGCCCGAAAATCGGCTTGACCGAACAGCCAAGCTCCTCCGCAAGCGCCCGTGCGGTGAGTCCGTCGGGGCCGGCCTTGCGTGTCAGGTTCAGCGCGGCATTTGTAATTTCATTCCGTGTGAATTTGAATTTTGGCGACATGACTCTATTCCTTTCATCATAAAGTAACTTATGTTGCGCAACCTATGTTATCTATTGTACACACTTTTCTGAGAAAGTCAAGAAGAAATTTTGATATTGTAGTCAGCCCCTCATTGCAATAACCGAGAGAACCGAACGCAAAAGGAAAAAATCAAAATCTTCGCTCATCCCTGTGAAAGAAATACCCTAAGTTAAGCCTTACCTCCCGTCTTCCAATATCATTGTTTGTATAGCAGCATGTATCAAAGCCTATCAGTTCAAAGCCCTCAGCCCCACCCTCGATGTAAGACAGCGAACAATCTCAATATTCGTCATGAACGCTACGTCCTCCGCCCGGGAGACACGGCGGAAGATGTCCTCCATTTTCCCCCACATATTCTCTGCATCAAGATCGTAGGAGTGGCCCACGATCTGGCAGATGGCGAGCTCGGTGTCCGTCTCAAGAAAGCCGTCCACGAATTGATCAAGCTCCCCGTCAAGATGGAAAATGCCCGGGCGCCAGTAGTACGGATCCTCCGGCGGGTCATAAGAATGGCTCTCCTCAGAGATTCTCGCGTATGCAAAACCGCAGTCCTTGGCCGCTTCGGCCATCAAGGGGCTCCAGTAATCAAATGGCGCGGCAAAGCCGCTCACCTCCTGCCCGAAGAGGCGGCGGAGGTTGTCCCTGTCCTGCCCCATCTCATAGAGTATGAACTCACGGGGCTTTCCTTCAAAATACGGGTGCGTCAGGCTGTGGCTGGCGATCTCGTGCCCGTCGTAAAGACCCAGCGCCGCGCTGGGCGGCAGGCGCTTAACCACCATGCCGCTCTCATGAACCCACGCAAACTCCGAACGCATGAGCTCAGAGTTCAGATTGAAGGTTCCCTTTATGCCGTATTTATTCAGAAGCTCCACAAATCTCACATCCTGCGTGACACCGTCATCGTAGGAGACTGTGAAAACCTTTTTCTTCCCTCCGGGGTAAAGTAGCTTTTTCATTCCCTTATGCTTTTGCCTTTCCTAAAGATTAAAAGGGAAACTACAGCACCGCAATGCTGTGCGTCTCCCTTAATGACTGGTCTTATCATTGTCAGTCAAGCTTCCGGCTCATTCGTCCGGATTAGCAGTCATTCTACCGCCTGGCCCACTCTCCCAGCACTTTCTCCGGCGTATACGCCTTCGCTTCCTCCGGCGTGAGCTGCCGGCTCCAATACGCACGGCGATCCGTCGCGGCGCCTTCACCGTAATTGCCGTACTCGGCGTAGAAGGCGGTCTCATGGGCAATTGGCTTGTTCCAGTCGTGCCATCCTTCGTGGCGAATGTGAGCGCCCAGATAGGAATTCAGGATCACCGTCTTCGCGTGGTCGCGCCAGGGACGTCCCAGATAGACGCTGTCCGGCTGGCAGTCGCCGGTAAAGCGGCAGCGGTCGAACACATAGCCGTACGCCTGGCCTTCCGGCGTGGAGGCCGCCGTGACATAGCCGTTGATCTCCTTTCCGCGGCTGGAAGAGAAGATCTCGCACTCCTCTAAATAAGCGGCCGCGCCGCCGAAGATGAAATCCACGTCCCCGCGGAGATAACAGCGGCGGTAATAATGCCTTCCCGGCCTGCGGGGCGCGGTTTCCTTCGGTCCCTTGAAACCGCCCGGCTGAAGCTCCTTCGCCGGTAATGGCGCAGTGAAAAGCGTGTCCTGACCGCCCAGGAACCGGCAGTGATCGAACAGGAGCCGGTCTCCATCGGCGTACAGCGCCAGCGCCTGACCGATCTCGGCGCCGGATCCCGCCAGGTTCGCGAATGTAACATTCCTCACAGTCACATCGTCCGCGTCGATCCGGACGGACGCGGTACGAAACGTGCCGTATTCCGAACCGTCCGGCATCATTTTCCTTGCAAAATCCCCGTAGCAGAGGATCGTGCTCTGGGGATCGTCGCCCTCCAGCAGAATTCCCGGCTGGTCAAATACCAGCTTCTCCTCGTAGACGCCCGGTTCCAGATGGATGCAGACCGGCTCGCCCGCATACCGTTTCGCCTCCGCAACCGCCTCCTGCACAGTCGCCAGACAACCGTCCAGATTCCGCCCCACACGGATCACATGATACTCTTTTTGCTCAGACATACTCTCCCTTCCTTTCCTTGCACACCTTATTCATAGCCGCCGGCCGCAGCCGCTCGCTTATGGCTCTTACGGCTGGCGGCCTGCTGCCTTTATCTCACCGGTCCCACTCCCAGTGATCCACACCGTCGATATCCACCGGCTCGCCCCGATACCCGGTCAGTTCCACACCTTTCAGCACCACATTCTCCGCGTTGCGGATGAAGATCCCCTTCCCGGCCGTCTCCTCGCAGCCGGTCATCATGGCCGCCGTCCCCGACTCCGGGTTCTCGGCAAACGCGATCTGCACATTCTCCATGACTACCTGCTCGATCTTCGACTCCGGCAGACCGTAGAAATAGATTCCCGCCACATGGCAGTCCTTACAGACCACATTGCGGATCTCCACATTGCCCACGCGGGGCGTCCGGTCGTCCACCGGCAGCGTCTCCTTCGTGGCCACATACTCCGACTTGCCGTCGGGTCCGCAGTAGTAGAAGCTGTTGATCACGAACGCGGAATGCACGCCGTCCATTTTGATATGGTCGAAGACAATGCCGCGCAGATAGGAATCCTTGCCGCGGCCCCGTCTGGTCTTCACGCGCAGGCCCCGGTCCGTCTCCACGAAATGGCAATGGCTGATATGGATCTGATCCACGCCGCCCGCGATCTCGCTGCCGATCGTGACGCCGCCGTGGCCCCGCTCCATCAGACAGTGGTGGACCCGGATATCCCGGGAAGGCGTGCGGTACGTCCGACCCATATAGTATTTGCCGGATTTGATGGCGATGCAGTCGTCGCCCACGGAGAAATGGATCCCCGCGATCTCCACGTCAGTACAAGACTCCGGATCGATGCCGTCCGTATTGTGGGAATTGGCCGGCGACTGAATATGCATATCGTAGAAACGCACATGCTCGGAGAAATACGGATGCATGTTCCAGGCCGGTGAATTCTTAACCGTAATCCCCATGACCGTCACATTCCTGCAGTGATTTAGGAACATGGCCCGCGGTCTGGCCGGACCGCCGGCGATATACTTCTTGTTCCACCAGTTATCGAAATCCGCGCACCCGTCCAGCGTTCCCCGGCCGCAGATGGTCACATCCTCCACATACATTCCCGTGATCAGACTGGCGTAGGCGTCAAGGGGATCCCCTTCCCAGGACGCCGGAAGGAACTCCGAGGTCTCGTCGTAGCTTTCGATCCGTCCCGGCAGAACCGGCAGCTTATCCCGGTCCGGGATCGCCGAAAGCACCGCGCCTTCGCCCAGTTCCAGCGTCAGTCCGCTCTTTAAGAACAGATGGGTAAACTTATACACGCCCTCCGGCACATAGACGCGGCTGTCCGCCGGGCATGTAAGAACCGCCGCCTGGAGCGCCGCTGTATCGTCGCTCTTGCCGTCGCCGCGGGCGCCGAAATCACGGACGTTGAGCGTCACGAATTCACGGCGCGTTTTGACGCTTACCGTTCCGAC
The DNA here is from genome assembly GCA_947626395.1 of uncultured Lachnospiraceae bacterium. Lineage (GTDB taxonomy): Bacteria > Bacillota > Clostridia > Lachnospirales > Lachnospiraceae > UBA3402. Next base: position 10,357 of record CANQRU010000033.1, read on the forward strand.
AGTTTCTCCGCCCCGGCGTATCTGAATCTCATAGATACTGTCCGGCGTCAGACCGTAAATAGTCTCCACCGTCCGGTTCGTACGCAGGTACAGCCCGCCATTTACCAGCAGCTCATATTCCTTCGTCCGGTAATCCGCGTCGTTGTCCATCACCTGGATCACGGCGCTTCTCATCGTAACCGCAAGTACACGGATCATGCCTTCCATCTCTCCGACACCTCCCACTTCTTATACAGCAGATACTGGGCGTAGGCCATGCACAGAGCCGCCACGCCCTTGTTATCGTCATCCACCACCGGTTCCGAGAAATAATACGCGAGGCTGCCGTCCCTCCGCCCCGGATCCGGGCCCAGGCCCGCCACGGCGCAGGTTCCGGTCATCACCAGTTTCCCGTCCTTCTCCACGATCCGGTCCCGGATCAGGCTGTCCAGGATCTTCTCCGCCGCCGGCAGGTATTTCTCCCCCAGGATCAGGCGCAGACGGCTGGCCTTAAAGATCGTGGCCGCGACCATCGCCGAGCCGGAGGTCTCCAGATAATTCCCCTTCGAGGCCAGATCCGCGCGGTCGATCACCTGCCAGAAAAGCCCGGTCTCGGGATCCTGGTATTTCAGAATACTCTGAAGCGCCTCCCGCAGCGTATCCTGCAGCGGGCGCAGATAGTCGTAGACGTGCCGGTCCATCTCCTCCATCGTGTCGATCAGGCTGACCAGATACCAGCCCATGGCGCGCAGCCAGAAATTCTGCGAACAGCCGCTTTCCGGATCCGCCCAGAAGATGCTCTTCGACTCGTCATAACCGTGGAAATAAAGGCCGGTCTTCGGATCCCGCATATTCTTCCGCACATTCTCAAACTGGTTGCAGACGTCCAGGTACTGATCCTTCGAGCCGCGGCTTGCGTCCAGCGTCATCCGAAACGGCTGCGCCATGAACAGGCCGTCCAGCCACACCTGGTTCGGATAGATCTTCTTGTGCCAGTAATTGCCGGAAGCTGTCCGCGGCTGGCCCGCCAGCTGGGTTCCCAGGCTCTCGATCGCCTTGTGGTACCTCTCCTCGCCGGTCTGCTCCCACGCGAAGAACAGCGCACGTCCGGGAAGAACGTCATCCAGCTTGTAATCCTCCTGTTTGTATGTGCGGATCGTGCCGTCCTCCAGGACATACCGGTCCGCGTAGTTCAGCGCGTAATCCTTAAACTGTTCCTTCCCGGTCGCCCTGTAAAGCTGCACAGCGGCCAGCGCCAGGCAGCCGTCGGCGTAGTTCCATTTGTTCCACTGCAGACGGCTGTCGTCGGCGTAGAACCCGTCGATGAAACGGTCAAGTTTTGCAAAATCCATCTCCTGTTACCCCCTTATCCGTCAGAAAACTGACTGTTATTTTATCTCTCTGTACCGTACGTTTCCGCCTTCCCGGCGCACTCAGTCGGTACTGTAATTGATAAACCGCACTATTTTCACATATTTCTCGATGGAAAGGATCTCCACGATCTCATCCGGATTCTTGATCCGCGGCAGTCTCACGGAAATGATCGTGCTGCAGCCGCCGTCCGCGCCGTAACCGATGATCTCCTTCTCCGTAATATAGCCGCCTTCCCCTTCGATGATGCGGTACGCGACGGGCAGGTACTCGGCGGCCTGGACTTCAATAAAAAGGCCGAAGCAGTTGCATTCCCGCGAAAAATGATATGCCACCGGCTTCAGCCACGATACAGTCAGATATACGGCCAGAGTGCCCAGAAGCCCGCCGGAATAAAAGCCCATGCCGATCGCCAGTCCGATGCAGGCCGCGACCCACAGTCCCGCCGCCGTCGTCAGACCCCGAACCTCCAGCTTCCGTCCGGTCATAATGCTGCCGGCGCCCAGAAAACCGATACCGCTGATGACCTGCGCGCCAAGACGCCCCGGATCACCGGTCTGATAATACGCGAACATATACTGCCCGGTCAGCATGACGACAGCCGCGCCGATGCACACCAGCATATAGGTGCGCATCCCCGCCGACTGATTGCTCTTCGCCCGTTCGATTCCCAGAACGCAGCCGCAGCACGCCGCCAGAAAAATACGGAATACGATCGATACCATATTCAGGTCGTGCAGAACGGCCGACCACTCTGCAAGCTTTTCCAAAACTCATCCCCGCCTTCTCATTAACCCCGCTCAAACAAACTCCAAATAATTCCAACTGTCTGTATCATACCATTTTTTCACCCTGCGTGTCAACGAATAACCGCATACGGCAGACTGCCGCAAGACCGCCGGGCATAGTCCCCCCCAAAGCGAAGGAATCCCTCTTAATGGTCGAACATTTTCGAGACCAGTTTCAGGTTCTCAATGACCGGCAGATGCTGCGGACACACGCCCTCGCACTGGCCGCAGCCGACGCAGTCCCGTGCCCGGCCGAATTTCAGCGCCAGGACGTCGTAGCTGGCGAAACTGGCTGTCCAGCCCTTCTCCTCCATATTTTCCCGCTTCACCGCGTTATACAGGGAGAAATACTGCGGGATCGCGATCTTCATCGGGCACCCGGACGTGCAGTAGGAACAGCCCGTACATGGGATCGCGGTCTGGCCGTTGATGATCTCCGCGGCCTTATGGCAGAGCTCCTTCTCTTCCTCAGTAAGCGGCTTGAAATCCTTCATGGAACTGATATTGTCCTTCATCTGCTCCACATCCGACATGCCGGAGAGCACCACCATCACATGATCCAGCGACGCCGCGTAGCGGAGCGCCCAGCTCGGCACGGACTTATCCGGGTCGTGATCCTTGAAAAGCTTCTCCGCCTCCGCCGGAACATGGGCCAGGGTACCGCCCTTCACCGGCTCCATCACGATCACCGGCTTGCCGTGCTTCACGGCCGTCTCGTAGCAGGCACGGGACTGGATCCATTCGCTCTCCCAGTCCAGATAGTTGATCTGCAGCTGGACAAATTCCATCTCCGGATACTTCGTCAGAAGCTCGTCCAGCAGTTCCGCGGAATCATGGAACGAGAATCCGGCATGCCGGACCAGCCCCTGGGCTTTCTTCTCCAGAAGCCAGTGGAAGCAGTCGTATTTCTCATACTTCGGCAGCATGGCGCTCTCGACCCCGTGAAGCAGATAGTAGTCAAAATACCCGGCACCGGTCTGCGCAAGCTGCTCGTTAAACACCCGGTCCCGATCCTCAAAGGAATCGAAAAATCCCGCGTGCAGCTTGGTCGCCAACGTAAAGCTGTCCCGCGGGTAGCGGTCCACCAGCGCCGCTTTCGCCACGCTTTGGCTGGCGAATCCATTGTACATGATGGCGGTGTCAAAATATGTAAATCCGTTCTCCATGAACAGGTCCACCATCTGCTTCACCTGCTCGATATCCACGTCCGCCGCGTTGGTCTTATCGACCGTAGGCATACGCATTAAGCCAAATCCGAGTTTCTTCATGCTGTTCCTCCTTTTATTTCTTTCCTTTTATTTCAGCGTCACGCCGCATCGCGTCTTCCGGCGGCGGGATCGTGGCTGCCGCGCGTGTTCATTCGATCATATGGCCCGTCAGTTCCGAGATATCCGCTTTGCTCCAGAATTCATTCTCCCAGTAAAAATATTCACTCTTTCTTTTCTTGAAGATCCGGAACGGAATATCGGTATTGTCATAAATATGGCAGATATCGCATACCTCAAGAAGCTCCGGGATCAGACCGAGCGCACGGACATACCGCTTTTTGATCTTTTCCACAGGAACGCCGTGGCCGCCGGATGCGAATCTTCGCATCACACGATGTACATTGATATTCACATCCGAGGTCAGAACATAGATACAGCGGATAAAATACCCCTGCTCCTTCGCCCTGCGCAGCAGCTTGATATTGCGGTCTGTGGACATCACAGTCTCAAATGTAAAACTTTTATGAATATCCAGCGCATATTCGCGCATATCCTCCGCAAGCTCGGCGGCCTCCAGATCCGTACACTCCGTCGCCCGCTTGATATCGTCCGCGTTAATGTAGGGCCTGATGATCTTCGCCGCCTTTGTGACCGTGCTCTTGCCGCTGCCGTTCGGCCCCGCGAAGACGATGATCTCAGGTTTCCTCTCCATATACTCGCCTCCCGTCCGGGTATTCTATGTAAGACGCCTTCTTCTCATAGTCATAGCCGGTGACCGGCAGTCCCTGATTCCGGTTCGTCTCGTTCTCCTGCCGGATCACCTCGCGGAAGCGGCGAACAAACTCGTCGTCGGCGACGCCGCAGGTAGAATCCAGCTCGTTGGGCGCGGGCGTCTTATTCTCCTGTTCCTTCAGCGCCTCGTAGAAACCCTTCAGGATGCTTCTCTTCGCCTCCTGGCCGTTATTCGCGCCGTTCTGATGATCCATGCGCACATCCCTCCCATGAAAATACGTTCCTGTTTCTATTATATCTCTTTTTTCTTCCCAGTGAAAGCATAATATCTTAATTTTTGCATACTGCCGCAATACACGCCGGGGCGTCGCCGGTGCCAATGCTCTTCCTGCATGGAAATACAAGAAGAGCGTCACTGGCGCCCTTCCTGCATGGAAATAAAAAAACAGGCCGGAAGATGTATCAGGCTTCCGGCCCGCGGTAATAATTGATCAGACATCCGGCCATCAGGATCTTCCGCTCCTCGCCGGTCAGATGATCCAGCGTACAGGAGATCGTGCGGACGCAGTTTCCGTCCCCGTCAAGCACCTGCGCCGCCACCTGTTCGCCGCCCTCTTCAAGCGTTCTGCGGATGTCCTTCAGGAACAGATATGTTCCCACCGCAAGTTCCAGCCCCTCCTCTGTCCGCAGCGGAAGCAGCCCCCAGTTGATCAGATTGGAGCGGTAGCGCTTGGTGGCGTACTCGTTCGCCAGATTGGCGAAGCCGCCCAACACCTTCTGGGAACTGGCCGCCTGCTCGCGGGACGAGCCGTCGCCGATCTGATCGCTGACCACCAGACCGCCGAAGGTGATGCCGGACGGGCCGCAGCGCTCAGACGCTGACAGAGCGGCCAGAATGGCATCCAGTTCGGTGTCGCCGGATGCGGCGGCCGCATTTCCGCCCGTTCTCCGTCTCTCCAGCTCCCGCACCGCCTTCGCGCGGCTTACAAATTCCGCGTCCCGGCTCGCCATCATATACCCGGATATCTTCTCCGGATTGGAACGGAAGGAAGACGCTTCCCCGGAAGGGATCAGCTCATCGGTCGTCACGGAACCATGGTAGGAGCCGGTCACGCGAAGAAGCAGATGGTCCTTCAGCGGCTGCATTTCCGGCCAGTCCGCGATGTTCGGTCCCATGACCAGATTCTCGGAAGGGTCGCCTTTGCCGAAATTATCAAACACCTGATTCTCATAGATCTTCCTGTTGAAATGATGCCTAAGCCCCCGGTACTCCACATCCGCCAGTTCCGTAGCCGCCGTCAACCGGCCGCCGTTTCGCACCGTGGCCGCGATGGAGCGGGCGTCCATCAGGCAGGCTGCCGCCATCTGTCCCTGCCCGGGCTTTGATCCCTCCCGGTTGGGATAATTGCGGGTCATATGGCGGATGCTTACCTGATTGTTGGCCGGCACGTCCGTAACGCCGAAGCACGGGCCGCAGATGGCCGGCCGCAGGGTCACGCCGCAGACTGCCAGCTCCGCCGCCACTCCCTGGTTCATCAGATCCTCCATCACCGGAAGGCTGGCCGGATTGACTCCGAAAGACAGGCCGCTCCCGGGAATCCCGCAGCCCTTCAGGATATCCGCCACCGCCACGATATTTTCAAAAAGCCCGCCGCTGCAGCCGCTGACCAGAGCCTGATCCACGTAGAACTCCCCGTCTCTCCTATGGGACATGATGGAAAATGGTTCTCCGTGACCGCCTTTGATCCTGTTTCCCTCCGCTTCCACTTCCGCCAGAACTTCCGGTATCCTCTCCTTAAACTCCCGGATGGGCATGGCGTTGCTGGGATGGAACGGCAGGGCGATCATGCACTCCACGGAGGACAGATCGATCTCGATCATGGCGTCATAGTACGCCCCGGCAGCCGGACGCATTTCCGCGTAATCCGCCTCCCGGCCGTGTTCCGCCAGATACTCCCTGGTCTTCTCATCCGTACACCAGATACTGGACAGAGCCGCGCTCTCGGTGGTCATCACGTCGATGCCCATACGGTACTCCATGGACAGGTTCGCGACGCCGTCACCCACGAATTCCAGCACCTTATTCTTGTTGAAATTATTCTTAAATGTGGCCGCCGTCAGAGCCAGCGCCACGTCCTGGGGACCTACGCCGGGCCGCGGAGCGCCTGTCAGCTTCACCGCGACGACCGGCGGGTATTTCACATCGTAGGTGCGGCCCAGAAGCTGCTTCGCGACCTCGCCGCCTCCTTCGCCAATGCCCATGGTTCCCAGGGCGCCGTAACGGCTGTGACTGTCGGAGCCGAGGATCATCTTCCCGCAGCCGGCCATCATTTCCCGCATATACTGGTGAAGGACGGCCCGGTACGGAGGCACGAAAATACCGCCGTATTTCTTCACATTCCCAAGCCCGAAGACATGGTCGTCCTCATTGATCGTGCCGCCTACGGCGCAGAGCGTGTGGTGGCAGTTGGACAGCACATAGGGCACCGGAAATCTCCGGATCCCGCTGGCGCGGGCCGCCCACGCTTCTATGTCCGGTCAATTTCTGATATACAAAGTTCCCTCCATGATCCGTCTCGCCGTCCTCTGCACCGCCACGCTCGGCAGCCTGATCTCACCGCCGTCCTTCTCGATATACGGAACCATGGTCATGACGCCGCTGGGATGGCCGATGCGCACGGTCTTCTGCCCCGCCGCCGGAGCGCCCAGCGTCTGATAAAGCAGCGATCCTTCCAGAAACGCCGCCACGGAAATGGAACTGGCCGATGTCAGCGGACACGCCTTATGGCATTTGAACACGGAAATGACCCTGGCGCAGATATCCATATCCGCCGCCTCCACCGTCTGCCCCGCGATGTCCGTAAATGTCACCGGCTTCGTGAAGAATCCCACCTTCGGCACCGCCGGAGAGTTGGCCGCCGCGTCCTCCAGGTCTTTCGCGAACCCCATCATGCAGGCCGCCGTTCCCCGGATCTTCTCCAGAAGCGCGCAGACCTCCGCATTGCCGTTGATCTCCTCGGGAAGCTCGTTCCCCTTCATGCCGATATCTTCGGCCCGCACCAGCACCATCGGATTCGACACATCCACAATGGTCGCCTGGATCGTCCCGAAGCCGGGAATCACCACTTCATCGGCCTCATGGCCTGTCGGCAGCAGCTTTCCGGTCTTGGCGCCGGCCGGATTCAGGAAATTCACCTGCAGCTCCGCCGCCGTGCCGTCCACGCCCGCGATGGCGCAGTCGCCGTCCTGGGCGAAGGTCTTCGTCTCCGGGTCGATGGGTACCGTCACATTGATGTACTTGTCCGTGTTGCGGTTCCGCATACGGACCGTGGTGACGGGCTCCGTGATCTCCACCATGCCTTCTTCCACCGCGTAAGGACCTACGGCCGCGGTCATATTGCCGCAGTTGGACTTGTAATCCACCTGGCTTTTGCCGACGATGACCTGTCCCACCAGATATTCCACATCCACATCCGGCTCCTCGCTCTTCCATACGACGACGATCTTATTGTTGGACGAAACGGTGCCGCCCAGGCCGTCGATCTGCTTGGGATCCGGGTCGCCCATGGCCTGCAGGAAGATGCTGTCCCACTCCGCGCGGTCTGCCGGAAGATCCTCCCGATGGAACATGCAGCCCTTGCTGGTGCCGCCGCGCATGAATACCGTTCTGAATTTCCTCATGGAAATGACCTCCTCTTTTACATTCTTGTCCTGCCTTTATCCGAAACCAGTTGTTATGAATGTATTATATTCCCGGGAGTTCTCCCCTGTCCAATATTTCCTTTCAATACGGGTTATACGATATTTTTTATAGATATAGGTTCCGACGATAGGTTTCTCCTTACTCTTCTTCTCCGAGAATTCCTATCTTTTTTGATGAAAATGCTGTTCCGGGATCATATTCCAGCAGGCGGAACTCCCCGTTCTCCAGCGCGATCCGCGCGACGGCGCAGTTCCCCATCGGTTTCTCCCAAAAGCGCGCAATCGGAACGCCCGCAAGAGGATTGAGGATACTCCGGCCCGCCCCGCCGTGGGCGACGATCAGAACATGGCCATACGCCGCCTCCAGCGGGCGCAGTTTCTCATTCATGAACTTCCAGGTCCGACGATAGAGATCCTCAAAGGATTCCGCGGTCTGCGGTGCGGCGTACTGTCCCGGCTGCACGAAGAGATCGTGCAGCGGATGATCCTCGTTTGCCTGGATCTCCTTCAGCATATCTCCTTCCCACTGCCCGAAATTCATTTCCTTCAGAAGCGGCTCGTCCCACGCCGGAACGTTCCGCCCGTCCAGAATGATCTGACGCGTCTGTCTCGCCCGCGTAAGGCTGGACGAGAACGCGGCGTCCAGTTCGACTTCCGATAGCTTCTCGCGCAGCATCGCCGCCTGCTCCCTGCCCTTTTCGTTCAGTTCAATATCCGTCTGTCCCTGGAGCCGGCCCGCCCGGTTCCAGTCTGTTTCGCCATGCCTTACAAGATATATGACCATGCCTGTTTTCTCCGTCTCATTCATTCGTAACGATCTGTTTCCATCCGTTCCTGGCTGCTCATTCTATTATCCAACTTTTCAGAACCGATTTCAACACCTTTATCGCATGGATGCCTCTCCGGATACCGACATAAGAAATGCGCTTCACACGTTCGGCCTGTCATAAGCCTCACAGTCTCACGCATGAAACGCATTTTTTCACTTCCGCTTATGGAAGCGCATTATTTTCCATCTTCCGCCTGCACTTAAGTCTCATAGATCGACTCGATCGCGCGGAGCGCTTCAATGAAGCGAACGTCGTCCCGCAGAACGTCATAACATGGCCGCGAAATATAGTCCTCGATGGCGGTCTGCGCCAGCGGCCGCGTATCGACGGTATCGCAAAGAGGCTCAAACCGGTCTCCCGCCACAAGCGGCGAGACGCAGACATACGGTTCCGTAAGCTCGCTGTCCAGCTGTAAATACTCCGCGGCGCGTTCGAATGCCTGAAGCGCTGCCTGCGTATCTCCAAGTTCCAGATACAGCGGTATTTTCGTCTCGAGACAGATACGGGCAAATTCACCGCACCAGATACGGAAATCCGTCTCGTCGCTGTAGATCAGACGCACGATGTTCTCACAAAGATCAAGAAAACCGATCTTATCCCCCGGCGTCAGCGCCGGATCCCCGCTCTGCACGTATCGCCAGATACACCAGATCAGCCGGCTGCAGGTCTCGGCGATCCTGCTGTGCAGATACCGGTACCGTTCGCTTCCGTGCACCGCCCAGTAAAGCAGCGCTTCCTTTGAAGAATCCTCCGACGGCAGCGACTCTATGATCTCCCGGCCCTTCTGTAACTCGCCGATCTCGCAGTAGTGAAAACCAAGCCGCGATTTGGCTTCCAGGCGGATCGCATCGTCTGTACACTCTCTCAGGATCATATTGCCGATCTCGATGATCTCCTCTTTGTATTTCTCCTGATTCTCTTTCCAATTGGGAATATTTCCCGAATCGTCGCCCGAAAGGAAAAGCGCGTACATCAGCATATTCTGAAGCGAATAATCCTTCGGAAAATCCTTCACGGCGGCGCGGGCGATCTCAATGCAGTCCTCTGCCAGGCCATGATTGACCGCGTCCTGGAACTGCGCCTTATATTCCCCGATCTTTGCCTGTCTCCGGGCAATACTGACGCCGAGCAGTTCTTCGATGGAAATGCCGAAATAGTCCGCGATCGTCGGAAGCAGCGCAATGTCAGGATAGGCCGCGCTGCATTCCCACCGCGAAACAGCCTGCGGAGAAACGCAGAGAACTTCCGCTATCTGCTCCTGCGTAAGGCCGCGTTCCTGGCGGTTCCGTCTGAATGTCTCACCAAAATAAAGTGTCATAAAATCATCCTCCAAAAATGTATTCCAGCGCGGATCCATCGCCTGTATCCATGGTATCATACCTATGGAGGAGAAATCAAACAACCATTTTGAGAGATTGATTCAACTAAACCGACAGCTTCCTGCAGAACTCCTCGATCGCTTTCTCATTCTCCGGCTTCTGCTTCTGCTTCGGCTCCACAAGCCACAGCGTCGGCACATCGCCGGTCACGCCCAGAAGGGCCTTCAGCGCCGCGAAGGTCTTTTCGGCGCTTCCGCCCAGACTGCAGGCCGCCAGCGCGAACTGCCTGCCCGCCAGATCCTCCGTCTGAATAAACGTCCGAAGCGGCGGCGTGACCGTCCCGGCCCAGACCGGCGTCACGAATACGATCCGGCCGTATTTCCCAGGATCCGCCTCGTACGGTTCCAGCTCCGGCGTCTCCTTCATGACGGCGCTGCCGCCTCCGAAGAAATATTTGCCGAACCCCTTCGCCGGATACGCCTTCTTCGGCACCAGCCGCAGCATGTCCGCGGAAAGCGCGGCCGCGATCCGCTCCGCCATCCACTGTGCGTTTCCGCTCTGAGAATAATATACAACGAGTGTTTTCATCTTCTTCTCCTTAACAGAAAAATGCTTTGACAGTTCCGCATCTTATCATACCACATTCGAGACTTCATTTCACTATCTTTTATTTACTGATCAGACGTCTTTCTGCGGGCATTGTAAAACCGGTCCTTTTATGATATTATAACTTTAAAGTCATGAAATCTGCGCCGCCAGGCAGCTTCCTCCGCGGCGCGGAATACCGAAAAAGGAGATTACGAAACAATGCCGCTGGTAAGCATTATTGTCCCGGTGTATAACGCCGAGAAAACGATCGACCGATGCGTGAACAGCATCCTGAACCAGGAATACCGGGATTTTGAACTGCTCTTATTGGACGACGGAAGCACAGATACTTCGGGGGAGATCTGTGACGCTTACGCTAAAAAGGATCCGCGCGTCCGGGTGCTTCATAAGGCGAATTCCGGCGTTTCCGACACGCGCAACCGGGGGATCGCGCGGGCCAAGGGGAAGTATCTGCAGTTCGCGGACAGCGACGACTGGTTCACGCCGGAAGCGACCAAATTTCTGGTACAGGCCATCACGGATCACAACTGCGACATGGTCATCGCCGACTTCTACCGGGTGATCGGGGAACGCGTTTCCCAGAAGGGGAACATCGAAGAAGAAGGCGTCATGGAGCAGACTGATTTCGCCATCAAGATGATGCAGAAGCCGGCGGATTTCTATTACGGCGTCCTGTGGAACAAGCTGTACAAACGCTCTATCATAGAAAAGCACCATTTACGGATGGACAGTTCTGTCAGCTGGTGCGAGGACTTCATGTTCAATCTGGAATACGTCCGGCATGCCAGGACGATCTACGCCCTTAAGATCCCGGTGTACTATTATGTCAAGACAAAAGGCTCCCTGGTCTCCCAGGGAATCAGCGTGAAGAAGACGATCCAGATGAAACGCACCGTTTTCGCCTGCTATAACGATTTCTACAAAGACGTCTTCGACGATATGGATTACGAGAAGCGAAAGGGGCAGGTGTACCGCTTCCTGTTCGACGCCGCCAGCGACGGCAGCGTCTCCCCCTTAAATATCCCCGGAACCTACCGGCTGGGCTACGAACGGACGCGGATCGGCGAAGGCGCCCTGGAAGGGGAAGGCGTTTTCTTCGACGCCTACCGGGAGAGGAAGCTGCAGGAGCGGCTGCTCGACATCGTGGCGCTGCGGAACGATCTGGCCACCGTCGACGTGAAGCTATTGTATTTCCTGGGCCAGCCCCACGAGAAATGCACCTTAAAAGAGATCGCGGACCTTCTGAATATTACCAGGCGCGAACTGTCCGCGTCGATCCAGAAGCTTCTCAGCAAGGAAATGATCGCGGCTGTCGAGAAAGACCGCGCGAAGGCCAGAGCCGAAGCAAACGGACTGCAGAAGGAAGAAAAGCAGAAGGAGTCCAAACAGAAAGAGGAAAAACAGAAAGCCGGCGAGAAGGAATACATAGTGACGCAGGAAGCGGAAAATGTGATGTCGGAGCTTCTGTTCGTCCTGTGCGATCTGGAACAGATCCAGTACGAAGGCTTCTCCCCGGAAGAACGGGCGATGTACGAGAAGCTGAACGAGAGACGGAAACACAATATCCAGGACGCGCTGAGAAGTTAAACGCCGGCTGATCGACAGCAAGGGTGCCTCCAGAATCGAAAACGGAAATGCGGAAAAACGCCAATATCATAACACCGAAAAAGCCGTGCCGGGAATCAGCTTTTCCCCATGCACGGCCTTTTGGCTTAAGTCACATTATTTCTTCATCAGCCCCGCGCCGCTGTGCCATGCCTGGCCGATCTTCTCTCCCACAGCATAGTAACCGTTCTGCATCTGGTCGAAAAGGAACGCGTTCAGTTTCCCTGCGTCGATCTTTCCCTTCTCGTCAAGCACCCTCTCGTCGGCCAGGACATTCTCGATCCGGCCCAGCACGCGCAGGCCGTAAGGCTCATCCTCCATCTTCACGACGGTACACTCCAGCGTGACCGGGTATTCTTCAATAACCGGCGCGTCCACCCGGCTGCTCTTAACCGCGTGAAGGCCGGTGCGCTCGAACTTATCGGCCATCTTATTCGCGGTGGCGATACCAAAGAAATCCGACGCCTCCAGCGTATCCGTCCCCGGAATCGCCAGCGTGAACGCTCCCCGCGCCCGGATATTCGCGACCGTCTTATGAGCGGCCTCCAGATTCAGCGCCACCATATCCTCGGCGCAGATACCGCCCCACGCCATCATCATCTCATCCACAGTGCCGTCCTCATTGTATGTGCCGATCATGTACGTCGGCATCGGGAACAGATACGGCTGTACCCCAAAATCTTTCTTCATCGTTTCCCGCTCCTTTAACAGATAAATTTTTGATTGTCCGGGCTCTGTCCACGCCTCTATTGACTTTAGGTCACCCGGACACTATAATTATAGCCAGCGCAGTTATCAAAAACAAGTACGTTCATTTAAGATATATACTATCCCGGAGGAAAGTATTATGAGTAAGGAATGCATTGCGAACTGCAAACTGGAGAATACAGGCTTCAACTATACCATGTCCCTCATTCAGGGCAAATACAAAATGTTCATCCTCTATACGCTGATGGAGTTCCGGATCGTGCGCTTCAATGAAATGCAGAAATACATCGGCGGCATCACATACAAAACGCTCAGCTCTACCCTAAAGCAGCTCGAGGCGGACGGACTTGTGAACCGAAAGGAATATCCGCAGATCCCGCCGAAAGTAGAATACAGTCTGACCAAAAAAGGAAAATCCCTTATTCCTATATTGGATCAGATGTGCGAATGGGGCGACCAAAATCAAGGGGAGGCAAATGCGCAATGAAACAATTCAATTGGAAAAAAATGATTTCTCTGGCCCTGACCACCTGTCTGCTGCTGTCCTGTACCGCCTGCGGCGGGCCGGACAAGTCCAACGCCTCTTCCTCAGCAGCCGATACCGCAGCCTCTGCCGCTGCTGAAGCCTCCGCTTCCGCCATGATGAACACTGTCGGATCGGTGGAAGCGGCCAGCATGTGGCTGGTGAAAACCGAAGGCACCGTGGCCGTCACTGATGGCGACGGCGCAGACGTGTCCCTGATGGACCGGTTGGGCCTGTTCAGCGGATACGGCGTAGCCACCCGGGCTGCCAGCTACGGCTGGATCAACCTGGATGACACCAAACTGACTAAAATGGACGAAAACAGCGACGTAGATATCCAAAAAGAGGGGAAACACCTGACGCTGACCGTCAACAGCGGCAGCCTGTTCTTCAACGTTACCAAACCGCTGGCAGAGGACGAAACGCTAAACATCCGGACGTCCACTATGGTTACCGCCATATGGGGTACCTGCGGCTGGGTAGAAGTGACCGGCACCGACCATATGAACGTCTACATTCTGGAAGGCACGGTGGAGTGTTCGACAGGAGATGTAACTGAATCCGTTACCGCCGGACAGACCGCCGCCATAGATGCCGGCGCCTCTTCCATCACTGTGAAAGAATTCACCGTGACCGACATTCCTGATTTCGTGATGACAGACGTGACTCAGGATGAGACTCTTTGCACTGCTATTCTGGATTCCTCCGGGCTGGATCTTCTGAACAGCGGAGAATGGGACAGCACTGCCATTCTGCAGGAGACCGGTTACTTCGGTGACCCCGCTGCCTCAACTATGACCGCCGATCAGGCCGTCCAGCTGGGTGAAGCCCTGCAGCAGCTGGTAAACGAATCCCAGGCCGAATATGTGACCGGCTCCGAACCGATCGGCGGGGACGAATTTCACTGCTATGCCGCACTTTTCGACGCAGGAGACGGTTCTCCAGCCGCAGTATTCCTGAATAACGGAGTCATTCCCTTCGACTTCAGCAATGGCGGCAGTTTCCCCGATTACTCCGGCATCATCGTAATGCACTTCCAGAACGGACAGCTGGTCCGCATGCCCAACGATGGGCTTAATTTACTGGATCTGTCCAACCGCTATGCCATGTTCAGCGGTTACATGACCCCGGAAGGAGCGGCCAGCGACGTCATTCAGTACTGGGTCTGCGATCTGACGGCCGGCGGTATGCACGGTTCCATTGTCTCACAGGCTTCCTATGATGAATTCGGTCCCGGCGGTATCACCATCGACGGCGCAGCCGCCACCCAGGAACAGTATTCCGCCTGGTTAAGTCAGTGGCGCAATTCCGACGGCGGACCGACCGCCGCCTTTAACATCGGCAACGGCGGCTTCGGCATGGCCACCGGCGCGCAGGATGCCGCTGATCTGGCTGCCGCACTCTTGAGCTCCGCGGAGGAATAACAAATAAAGATACAAGGTTATTCACCCGCTCCTGCCTGCTCTCCAGGATTGCTCAAGCTGCACACAGTCTCAATGTTCGCCGACGAAGGGAACATGTCCACGCAGCAGATCTTCTCCGGCACATACCCATACGCCATCAGCTTCTCCAGATCCCGCGCAAGGCTGGTGGGCTTGCAGCTGACATAGACGATCCGCTTCGCGCGGATCTCGCCGCCGATGCGGTCCAGAGCCTTCGGATGAATGCCGTCGCGGGGAGGATCCAGAATGATGATATCCGGGGATACGCCGGCGCCGAAACCGCCCCCCGCTCCCCACGCAGCCAGCACCTTCATCACATCACCCACGATGAATTCGCAGTTATCAAGTCCGTTCCGCGCCGCGTTCTGCCGGGCGGCCTCCACTGCCTCGGCCACGATCTCCACTCCGATGGCCTTCTCCGCCACCGGAGCCAGCATCTGGGCGATGGTTCCGGTGCCGCTGTAGAGATCGAACACCACTTTGCCGTTCGTATCCCCCACATATTCGCGGACCGTGTCGTAGAGAACCTCCGCTCCCAGCGAATTTGTCTGGAAGAAGGAAAACGGAGATATCTGAAAACGCAGTCCCAGCAGTTCTTCGTAGAAATAGTCCTGGCCGTACAGCACCGTCGTCTCGTCGCTCTGTACCACGTCCGCCAGGCTGTCGTTGCGGATATGCAGGATCCCGGCGAAACGGCCGTCAAGCTGCAGAGACAGGATCGCATCGCGCCAGCCGGCGAGAAGCGCGGTTTCGTCTGATTTATTAAGCGGTAATCCATGACGGATCTTATCGTTTAAAGCATCTTTCACTCCGATTATCCGATTGCCTTCTGGCAACTGCTTACACTCTTCTATGCTGTTTTTTCCGACAGCCTGTTTACAATCCAGACTCTCGCCTTTTCCTTCCGGCCTCTCCAGCCCTGCAGACTCGCTCTCTCCCCTTGACTGCTCCATCCCTGCAGCCTCCATCTGCGGCTGTTCTGCACCCCCACTTTCCATCTGCCCCGACGTCACCAGCGCGACCAGGATCTCCCCGGTCTTCACCGCCCGGCGCACCAGCAGATGGCGCAGATAGCCGCTGTGCTGCAGCTTCCTGTAAAATGAAATTCCTTCCGCCGCGAAATATTCCCGCGTCGCCGCAAGGATCCGCGTGAAATCCGGATGCACGATCCGGCAGCCGTCCACATTTACCACATCGTGAAAGCTGCCGCGGCGGTGAAGTCCGAGGGCCAGCGGGCCGCCTTTTTCCTCGTCGCCGAACGAGAACTCCATTTTGTTCCGATATTCCGACGGCAAGGGGCTGGGCTTCACGCCCTCGAAAATATGGTCGAACGTGCCGCTCTGCCGGTCGGCCACCGGCTGCAGAAGCTCCCGCACCTGCTGCTCCTTGATCTTTAACTGCTCCTCATACGGAATGCTCTGAAACGTACAGCCGCCGCAGATCCCGAAATGCGGGCAACGCCCCGGTTCGCACTCTAACGGCGACGGTGTGACCACGCGAAGAAGGCGGCCCTCGCAGCGGCCGTTCCGCTTTTTACCGACCGCAAATTCCACCTCCTGTCCGGGCAAGGCGTTCTTCACGACGGCGGTCTCTGTCTCGCCGTCAACTGTAACAATTCCCCGGTTGGGAAACGCCATGCGGGCAACTGTTCCGATATATCTCTCACCTTTTTTCATAGCTGATCCTTTCCTTGCTGTTACGGATATTACTTTGACCGCTCCGTCCGCGCCGGGCACCTCGAAAACGCTCCGCGCAAAAGAAAAGGCGTGCCCCCCGTCTTAGAGGCACGCCCTCTGTTCTCTTAACTTATTCCGCCGGCGCTGCTTCCGGTGCGGGCTCCGGCTCCTTCTCATCCTCAAAGAAATCGTCATCAAAGTCATCGTCAAAATCATCCTCGAAGTCATCCAGATAATCCGGTGTGAAGAAACGGTACACCGCGTAAGCGATGGCCGCCACCGCCGCTACCGCGCCGATGATCGCAAGCACCCACAGGATCGTGTTCAGCTTCTTATCCGCGTCCTCACGCTTCTTGATCAGTTCATTCAGCTTCGAAGCGCTGACCAGATCTTCCACACGGCTTAACGCCTCTTTGCCCATAGCATCCAGTTTATTCATCTCAAACACCCTCCTTCTCATTTCCTTTTAAGATCATATTCCTTCTTTATACTATCATAATCTGTACAGTTTTGCAATTTTTATTTGACGAATTCGCAAACTTTCGTTCTCTTTCACCCGCACGCTCCGCCCCTGTCTGTACAGCCGCCGGGACTTCGCGGCCGGCACCGTCAGAAAGCAGGCTTATGCCTCCTGGCTCTTTAAAAACGACGCGAACAGACGCCTGACTCCCACAGAGTCGAAATCCACCGCGACCATGTAGTCTTTCGGACGTTCCTCGATCGCAGTGACCGTGCCTTCGCCGAACTTGACGTGCTTTACCCGGTCGCCTACCTTATAAAGACAGGTATTGCTCTTCTGAACCGTAAAGGAACGGCCGAAATCCGGTTTGGAATCCGGTGCAAAGCGGCTGGTTCCCGCCGGCTTATCCCTGCGGGCCGTCCGCGGCGACAGACCGCCGGTATGAGAATCGCGGTTCCCTGAAAATTCCGGACGCGCGGCTTTATTCCACGGAAGGCCCTGCTGCTCCGGAATATCATCCATCCAGCGAACCGGTTCTCCGTCCGTATCGTTGTAACCTTTGTAACCTCTTTCAAAACTAAGGCTGCTGTCATGAGCTCCATAACTGTCCCTGTTTCCTATATCGCCGCTGCCGTACCCTCCAAAGCCGCTCCACGACTCCAGGCCGCCTTCTACCAGTTCCTCCGGGATCTCGTCCAGGAAGCAACTCGGCTTGCTGTATCTGGTCTGCCCGTTGACCATGCGCAGCCGCGCGCCGGTCAGCGTCAGATGCCGCTTGGCCCTGGTGATGCCCACATAGCACAGGCGCCGCTCCTCCTCCAGCTCCGACGGATCGTCGGACGTGACCGTCATGTAGCTGGGGAACACGCCGTCCTCCATGCCGCTTAAGTACACATTTTCAAATTCCAGGCCCTTGGCGCTGTGAAGCGTCATCAGCGTTACCCGGCGCTCGCTCTGGTCCAGTTCATCCACATCAGCCACCAGCGCGACCTCCTCCAGGAAGCCGTCCAGCGTCGGATTCTCCGCCTCACGCTCGTAGTCCACCGCCTTATTGACCAGTTCCTCGATATTCTCCAGGCGGCTGTCCGCCTCCTCGGTCCCTTCCTCCGCCAGCTCCTCCCGGTAGCCGGTCTCGTCCAGGATATCCTCGATCAGCTGCCGGATGCTGTATACACACTCATCCGAATTATTCTGTCCGGTGCTTCCGGCATTACCTGCCCTCATCTTCTGCGCATTTCTGCCTTCAGCTTCCATTTCATCTGAAAGGCCAAAACCGTCAACCCCGGCTGTTTCACGCACTCTGATTCCGGCGGCACTGCCTGCGCTCTCCGGTACCCCGGCATCCCGCGTGTCCGCCGCATCCGCCTGCATCCTGCGCACTCTCGCCCTAAACGACTCGATCAGATCCGTAAATCTCCCGATCTTCTCCGCCGCCTTGCCAAGCCCCGGGATCCCTCTCGCCCGCGTCATGGCGTCATACAGCGTATAGTCGTTGGCCGACGCGAACACTGTCACCTTGCCCAGCGACGCCTGACCGATGCCCCGTTTCGGAACATTGATGATCCGAGCCGCCGCCACGTCGTCCCGGCCGTTGGCGACCGTTTTCAGATACGCCAGCATATCCTTGATCTCTTTCCTCTGGTAGAAATTCACGCCTCCCACCAGCCGGTAGGGCACGCTGCAGGCGATGCATTTCTCCTCCAGAAGACGGGACTGGGCGTTGGTGCGGTAGAGCACCGCGCAGTCCTCGTAGGGGTAGCCATGGTTCAGGATATCGCGGATAATAAAGTCCGCCTCCTCATAGGCCTGGTCGAACTGTTTATAAATAATCTTCTCGCCGGTCCCGTTGGCGGTCCACAGACTCTTCTCCTTCCGCCCCACATTGTTGCGGATCACCGCGTTGGCCGCGTCCAGGATCGTCTGGGTGGACCGGTAGTTCTGCTCCAGCTTCACCACCGCGGCCCCCGGAAATGCCTCCTCGAAATTCAGGATATTGCCGATATCCGCCCCACGGAACTTATAGATCGACTGGTCGTCGTCGCCGACCACACAGATATTCTTATACTTGTCCGCCAGGAGGCGCACCAGCTCGAACTGGGCCTTATTGGTGTCCTGATACTCGTCGATCAGGATGTATTTGAACCGTTCCTGATAATAGTCCAACACCATGGGCTGGGTCATAAAAAGCTCCACGGTCTTCATTAACAGATCGTCGAAATCCAGCGCATCGTTCTTCTTAAGCCGCGTCTGGTACTCGGCGTAGATCTCCCCGATCCGCCGCTCGTGATAATCCGCTCCGGCGTCCGTTATGAACTGCTCCGGCGTGATCAGCTTGTCCTTGGCCGACGAGATCCGCCCAAGCACCATCCGCTCCTTATACAGCCGGTTATCGATATCCATGGCCTTATAAACCTGCTTAAGGAGCGACTTCTGGTCGTCGGTGTCGTAGATCGTGAAATGGGTCGTATACCCCAGAAATTCGATATGACGCCGCAGGATCCTGGCGCACGCCGCGTGAAAGGTGCTGACCCAGATGCTCTCCGCGCCGAAGCTCACCTGGCGGTCCACCCTCTCCCGCATCTCCCCGGCCGCCTTGTTGGTAAAGGTGATAGCCAGGATATTCCAGGGATTCACTTTCTTCTCTTCGATCAGATAGGCGATCCGGTGGGCCAGCACGCGGGTCTTGCCGGAACCGGCGCCCGCCAGAATCAGAAGCGGCCCCTCTGTACAGGCGACCGCTTCCTTCTGCATCGGATTCAGTTGGTCAAGACTGCTCATCTGGATTCCTCGTAAGCCCTGCGTACCGCGATCGCCAGCTGGTCCGCGCAGGAGGTCTGCTTAAATCCGCAGAGATTGCCCTTCAGCTTCCCCTCGATCTGATCCACCGTCATGCCGTCCACCAGCTTGCTGACAGCTTTTAAATTGCCGTTGCAGCCGCCGTCAAACTTCACATTCGTTACCACGTCGCCGTTCAGATCGAAGGTGATCTGGGAGGCGCACACGCCCTGTGTCTTCATCTGATATCTCATGGGAATATTCCTTTCTATGTTATAAATCTCTTTTATCAGCCGTAGGTTTACTTCTCCCCGCAGTAGGCCACCGCCTCGATCTCCACCAGAGCCGCCCGCGGGATCGCCGCCACCTCGAAGGCTGCCCGCGCCGGGCATACGCCGGTAAAGAACTTCGCGTACTCCTCGTTCATCCGTGAAAAATCATTCATATTCTTCAGAAGCACCGTCGTTTTCACCACGTCGTCCATCGTAAGTCCGGCTTCCGCCAGGATATTCTTGATATTGGTCAGGGACTGCCTGGTCTGGCTTGTGATGTCCTCTCCCGCGAAGGATCCCGTAGCCGGATCAATGGGGATCTGCCCGGACACATAGACGAAATCTCCGGCCTTCACCGCCTGGGAATAGGGCCCGATAGCCGCCGGCGCTTTCTCTGTACTGTATGCTTTTTTCATGGAAATGTACCTCACTTTCTTATCAATGACTGTCCTTTATTATACAGGAAATCGGTGCATCCTTCAACTATGTTTTTTATTTCTTCCTCCGGTTTCGAACAAATCGCTCATTTTTCTCTTGTCATCTGGTTTTGAATACTATATAATGTAACGTAGTTAGTTTGATCATGATACGACAGACATCGCCAATACAGGAGGCTATATGAAAAGCAACCACGACAGGCTTCGGGACATTTTCGCCCGGCTGGACAGCCTGGACTACGTAAAACCGGAGCAGATCCCGAATATCAATCTCTACATGGATCAGGTGACCACCTTCATGGATGAGAATCTGGAGAAATCCAAACGCTATCCGGACGACAAGGTCCTAACCAAGACCATGATCAATAATTACGCGAAGAACGATCTGCTTCCTCCGCCGATCAAGAAGAAATACACCCGCGAGCATATGCTTCTGCTGATCTATATCTACTACTTCAAGAATATGCTCTCCTTCAATGATATCGCGGCCCTGTTCTCGCCCATCACGGAAGACCATTTCATGGATTCGTCCGGCCTGTCCCTGCAGGACATCTACGAGCAGATCTTCTCCCTGGAGAAGGAGCAAATGAAGCGGCTGAAAGAGGATGTGATCCGCAAATACCGCAACGTCCAGGATATGTTCCCGGATCAGGACGAGGAAGACCGGTCGTATCTGCAGCTCTTCGCGTTCATCTGCGAACTGGGCTTCGACGTATACCTGAAGAAGCAGGCCATGGAGATGCTGATCGACCAGATCCGCGAGGAACATCCGGCCGAATCGAAGAAGAAAAAGCCGTGAGCGTTACGCCCACGGCTTTCCTGTAATATCCCTCACTCTTTGCCTGGCAACCACCGTGCATCCGCTTACTGCTCTTCCGCGTTCTTCGGCGCGTCCGCCGCGCGTTCCTTCAGCCGGTTGATCACCATATCATATCCGTCATTACCATAATTCAGCGACCGGTTCACCCGGCTGATCGTCGCGGTGGACGCCCCAGTCTTCTCGGCAATATCCAGATAAGTCCTCTTCTCCCGAAGCATCTTCGCGACCTCGTACCTCTGCGACAGGGATAAAAGCTCGTTCACAGTACACACATCCTCGAAGAACGCGTAACATTCATCCGTATCGCGGAGGGTCAGAATCGCTTCGAAGAGATCGTCTACCGCTTCCGTCTTAATCTTCTTGTTCATCTTCAGTTACCTCTTTTTGTTGGTGAATCTATTACTCTTCTACCATTTTAGCACAGTAAATTCATAAAGTCCATAGATACTGAGTACAAACAGAGGTAAATTTTCCGTTTAACCGGTACAATTCCGCCGGAAAGAGCAGACACCCCGCCGCACGCGCTCAAAAACGGCCGATTCCCCGCACCGCCTACACCCAGGAAATATTCTTCTCCTTATCATAGGTATGAGGCTCCTTCGTGACGGCCTTGGTTCCCACCGCCACAGCCACCTGATACGCGTAGCCTTCCGGGAATTTAAGGGCCTTCGCGAAATACTCCTTCTTCTCGCCGGACAGCGCGTCGCGGATGCAGCCGATGATCAGACTGCCAAGGCCAAGTCCCTCCGCCGCCAGGCAGATATTCTCCACCGCGATGCCCGCGTCCACCGCCGACCAGTGGAACGCCGTATCGCCGCTTAAGATCATTACCACAGGCGCCTCATAGTAGAAATTATGGGGCGGAACCGCGCCCTTCGTCCGCTCTTTCTCGATCTCCGCCAGGATCGGATCGGAACCGTCCACAACCGAGATGTGGATCTCCTGCCGGTTGGCCGCCGTCGGCGCCTGCAGCGCCGCGTTCAGCAGGGCGTCCATCTGCTCCTTCGTCGGTTTCTGATCCGTATAGCCGCGGGTGGAACTGCGCGTTTCGATCGCTTTCAGAATGTCGTTCATGTCTGTTTCCTCCTTATTCATTTTTCAAAATCCGTCATGTGTATCCAGTTGTAAAATATTGTACTTCTTTCCGAAGGCATTGTCAATTCGATCCTTCTGTTCTGCCAGTCATCCAAAACGGAGTATTGCAGATATTTTCCATCCGCAATACTCCGCTTTTTAGCATACAAATGCAACCGCACATACTGACTCTTCACGCGCACGGCGCTGCGCTTATTTCCCGCGCACCTTCCGAAGCGCCTCTTCCTGCGCGGCGATCACCCTGTCGCACCACGCGTCAAATTCAGGATCTTCCGCCTGGCATTCCGGATGGCTTAAAATGTACGCCGCAGCTTCCCTCGCCCCCTGGTCGAAGCGCACCGTGGCGGTGAAATCTGGCACCAAACGCTTCAGCTTGCTGTTGTCGAAGACCACGCTGTGGGTCTTGTCGCCCAGAAGCCCGTCGCCCAGCCCATCCGGCGCCGCGGCCGCCAGGAACGCCGACGATACGTAATACGGCTTTAACGTAACTCCCAGCACATGTGCCACGATCTGATGGATCTGGTTCCAGGTCAGCGTCTCGTCACCGGTGATCTGCACCGCCTCGCCAATGGCGTGGATATTTCCGATCAGCCCCACGAACGCCTTCGCGAAATCCCGGCTGTGGGTCAGCGTCCACAGAGACGTGCCGTCGCCGTGGATCAGCACCGGCCTGCCCTCCATCATCCGCTTCAGGACCTGGTAGCTTCCGTTCTTCCCGTGGAAACCGATCGGCATGCTGCGCTCGCAGTAGGTGTGGCTGGGCCGCACGATGGTGACCGGAAATCCCTCTTCCCGGTACAGCTTCATCAGATACTCCTCGCCCGCGATCTTATTGCGGGAATACTCCCAGTAAGGGTTGGAAAGCGGCGTGCCCTCGTCGATTCGGTAATCCGACAGCGGCTTCTGGTACGCCGACGCGGAACTGATGTAAATAAACTGCCCGGTCTTTCCCCGAAACAGCCGGTAATCCCGCTCAAGCTGCGCCGGAACGAACGCGATGAAATCCGCGACCGCGTCGAAGGACTGACCCGCCAGCAGCGCGGCCGCCTTCTCCTCGTCGCTAATATCCACAGTGATCGTATGCGCGCCCTCCGGAAGTTCATGGTTCCGGTTTCCGCGATTGATAAGCCACAGTTCATGGCCGTCCCGGAGCAATTTCTTCGAGATCTCCGTGCTGATGGTTCCGGTCCCGCCGATCAATAATACCTTCATTTCCGCACCTCCCTGCGTATGATCAATATGTAAATATTATAGATTTTCCCAGCGGCGTTTGTCAACGATTCTGATGAAGGGAATGCTTGACTTTTGCCGGAAACCATATCATACTCTGGATATAGAGTCTCAGAGATCCGACGACGGAAACAGAACGCGAAAATGGAATTACAAGAGCAGAATCTTTACAGAAAATAATGAAAAACGGAGAATCGACCTATGCTCGCTGAAATTGCTTCAAACATTGTGATAGAATCATCTGCCGTATACCGCGGTCTTCCTGCCGCCGCGGACCGGGCGGCGTGGGAGAACCTGCCGGAAGATCTGAAGGCGGCGCTGATCACCGAAGGGGAGAACTATCTGGGTTACGCATACCCGCAGATCCTGGCCACGGACTACATGGAATTTACAAGGACCGGCAACCGGGTTCATTACGAGGACAAGCAGTTCGCCCGCCGGACGGCGCTCTGTGCGCTGGTCCTGGCAGAATGCGCGGAATATAAAGGACGGTTTCTGGATGATATCGTCAACGGCATCTTCCTGATCTGCGAGGAAAGCGGCTGGCAGCTTCCGGCCCACAATTCCGCAGACGGGCCGCAGATGCCGCTGCCGGATGTGACCGAACCAGTCGTCGATCTGTTCGCCGCCGAGACCGCGGCGGTTCTCGGCGTGGCGGAATATCTGCTGCGGGACGCGCTGGCGAACGTAAGCCCGGCCATTTCCACTTTAGTCAATGATAATCTGCAGAGAAGAATCTTCGTTCCGTATCTGACCAGATACTTCTGGTGGATGGGCAACGGTTCCAGACCGCTCAATAACTGGACGTCGTGGTGTACGCAGAATGTGCTGCTGGCGGCGTTTACGAGAGAACCGATCCCGGCAGTGAAGCAGAACGAGGCATCATTCTCTGCAACTACAACTCAGACGGATGGTTCTACTCCGGAATGCGGCAAAACAGCAGTTTCCACAACTATGTCTCGGACGGACGGTACTGCGGCGGAAAGTACCGCATCGGCATCGATTCTCCCACCCGACTGGAAAGACCGCGTCTTCCGTCAGGCCTGCGCAAGTCTCGATTATTTTCTGGCCGACTATGAGGAGGACGGCTGCTGCGACGAGGGAGCGCAGTATTTCGGCCACGCGGCGCTGACGCTCTTCGAGTCGCTGGAAGTGCTGAACGATATCACCGGCGGCCGGTTCAGCGGTGTGTACCGGGAAACAAAGATCCGCAACATGGCCGCCTACATCCTGAACGTCCATGCAGCCGGACCGTACTATCTCAATTTTGCGGACTGCTCGCCCCTGGCGGGCCGCCGCGGTGCGCGGGAATATCTCTTCGGAAAACGGACCGGCAGCGACGCCCTGGCGGCATTCGCCGCCCGGGATTATGCGGAGAGCTCCGTATCAGAGAAACTGGCCGTGGAAGAACACAACCTGTTCTACCGCGCTCAGGCTGTATTCTGCCATGAGGAAATGATGGCGGCGGCCGGCTCCCCGTCCGTTGCAGCGCCCCCCGACATCTTCTACCCCAGCACCGGCCTCTTCATCGCCAGGGACGATCATTTCTGCCTGGCCGTCAAAGCCGGAGACAACGATGACAATCATAATCACAACGACACCGGCAGCTTCATCATTTACAAGGACGGACGGCCGCTGTTCATCGACCTGGGCGTGGAATCCTACACGCAGAAGACTTTCTCCGACCGGCGCTACGAGATCTGGACCATGCAGTCTGCCTGGCACAACCTGCCCACCATCGGCGGCGTGATGCAGGCGGCAGGACCTCAGTACGCGGCGGCCGGCGTAATCATGCATCAGAATCGCGCCGAATCCCGCATCTCCATGGACATCGCCCCCGCTTATCCAGATAACCGGATCCGCTCTTACATCCGCGCTGTCTCTCTGGAAAAGGGGCGCCGGATCGTGATCCGCGACGCCTGGGACCTGGCGGAGGCGATGCCGGTGGTTCTTACGCTGCTCACCTGCGAAAAACCCTCTCTTTGTTCCTGCACGGAAACAGGAACAGAGTGTCACCCGCGCCCTGCCTGCATGGAAGCACAAGAAGCGCGTCACTGGCGCCCTTCCTGCATGGAAATACAGATCGGCGCCCTTGCCGCATGCCGCGTCAGAGGCGCCGAACAGATCAACATGGAGGAGATCCCGATCACCGATCCCCGTCTGGCCAAAGCCTGGCCGAAAAGCATATACCGTATCCTCATCACCGCGGGCAGCGATTCCTGTGAGCTTGAGATCATCTAGGATCAAAACCCTTCCGCACCGTACTTCTTCGCTTCCTCCTTACGGGCGTCGTCCATCATCTTCACGCATCCCGCGGCGTCCGTTTTGCCGCGCAGGAGGCTGTTATACGCCGCCGCCACGTCGTCCGCACTGTAGCCGACGATCCGGGAAGCCGCGGTGGAGACCCTTTCCTTTTCCGCGATGGACGCCTGCGCGTCCGTCACCATTTCCGACTGGATATTGGTGGTCTGTCCCTTAAAACAGCTCACCGTGGAGATCCCGTCGAAGGCCACGTTATAATTCTCCGGGGACGCGCAGAAAGCGAGGAATTCCTTTGCCGCCTCCAGCTGCTGCCCGTTCTTATTGATCATCATCATGTTCAGATTGCCGCCCTCGTAGGTGCCCTCCTCCGCGGTGTTCATGAACACCGGCATGACGGCGAAATCATCGATGCCGTACTTCTGTCCCTGTTCAAAATCCGTATAGAACCAGGTATCCCATATAAACGTCATGACGGCGTCGCCGCTGCCGAGATCCGGACTGATATCCGACCAGCCGGTCCGCAGATAGTCCGATCCGAACCAGCCTTTCTCCGCCGCGCTGCCGATCCATTCCGCCATACTCTCCACCTGCGGGATCCCGGAGTAGGATATCTCGTTCCGGTTCAGCTTCTCCAGAAGCTCCGGATCATCCGCGAAAACAGGATCCAGCCCGAACTGGTACATCCATGTACAGCCGTCCGCCGGCCAGCAGATCGGCGTATAGCCGGTTTCCGAAAGCACCTGACAGAGTACGTCAAACTCCGCCTGCGTCGTAGCGGGCTTTATCCCCAGACTGTCCAGGATCGTCTTGTTGTAGTAGCAGCCGGATACAGAGTTCTCCCAGAACGGCAGCCCCAGAAGGTTCCCGTCCCTGTCCTCGCAGTAGGCCCGGGCGCTGTCCGTCAGATCATCGGCCCACGCCTCGTCATTCAGATAACAGAAATTACCGGCCACATCGAACCGGTTCAGATCCGCGTTATGAAAATGGAGAAATACATCCGGAACATTTCCCGCCGCGAAACGCTTCGCGGCCTGCGTCTCAAAATCAGCGTCCTCAATTTTGATGAGATTCAGCTTATTGCCGGTTGTTGACTCGTAGTGTCCGAAAAGCGCGGTCATGTAACTTTTCTCCATATCGCTCTTTCGGCCCATCACCGACAGGGTGGTATGCTTCTGGCCGCCTCCCCCGCCGCAGGCTGTCAGGCAGACCATTACTGCAAGTATCAGCAGAGCGGAAACGCGCTGTCTTTTCATGGCTCTCTCCTCCTTCGGTTACTCTTCGCGCTCTGATCTATCTTTCGTTCTGTTCAGAAGCCGTCCCACCATTTCCTTCACCGCGTTCATATCGATGGGCTTGCCCAGATGCCCGTCCATACCGGCCGCAAGCGCGTCCCGCACGTCCTCAGCGAAGGTATTGGCCGTCATGGCCACGATCGGGATCGTCTTCGCCTCCGGATGGCTGCCGGCGCGGATCTTCCGCGTGGCCTCATATCCGTTCATCACCGGCATCTGCACATCCATCAGGATCATATCGTAATATCCCGGCGCGGACTTTTCGAACATCTCCACCGCTTCCCGGCCGTTTTCCGCCAGCTCGCATCCCGCGCCTTCGATATCAAGCATCTCCGTCAGGATCTCCGCGTT
The DNA here is from genome assembly GCA_947626395.1 of uncultured Lachnospiraceae bacterium. GTDB lineage: Bacteria > Bacillota > Clostridia > Lachnospirales > Lachnospiraceae > UBA3402. Next base: position 37,843 of record CANQRU010000033.1, read on the forward strand.
CAGCTCATTATCCTCCGCCACCAGGAACAGCTTTCCTTCCATCGCGCCGGCAGTCTGCGCCTCCGAAGCGCCTTCCTGCCGGGCATTCGGATCCGCTGACAGCTGCTCCTGCGACCGGAGATCCTCCTGCTCCGGCAGAGCAAAGGACAGTTCCACCGTAAAAGTGCTGCCCCTGCCGGGCGCGCTCTCCACATGGATGATGCCGCCCATCAGGTCCACCAGATTCTTCGTGATCGCCATGCCGAGCCCTGTTCCCTGGATCTTATTGGTAACGGAGCTGATCTCACGGCTGAAGGGAGCGAATACATGCTTCTGGAATTCTTCGCTCATGCCGATGCCGTTATCCTTCACCTCAAAACGCAGCTTCACATACTGCCCGGCCGGCTGCGCCTGCGGAAGCTCCGTCACGGTAAATTCGATATTGCCGCCGTCCGGCGTATATTTGACCGCGTTCGACAGGAGGTTGATCAGGATCTGGTTCAGCCTCAGCTTGTCGCCGACCAGCTGCTTGGGCGGCGTTCCCTGCACGCGGATCGTGAAATCCTGCTTCTTCGCTTTCGCCTGCGGCATCAGGATGATATTCAGCTCCTCCAGAAGCTCCGGCAGGCTGAACCGGTCCACGTTCAGCGACGTCTTTCCGCTCTCGATCTTGCTCATATCCAGCACGTCGTTGATCAGGCTCAGCAGATGATGACTCGACGCCATGATCTTGCGGGTGTATTCCCGCACCTTGTCCGCATCGTCCGCGTCCTTCTCCAGAAGCACCGAGAAGCCGACGATGGCGTTCATCGGCGTGCGGATATCGTGGGACATATTGGACAGGAAATTGCTCTTGGCCTCATTGGCGCTGCGCGCCGCCGTCAGGGCTTCCTGCAGCTTCTGGTTCATCTGCTGCTCCTGGGTGCGATCCGACAGTACGATGATATATTTGACCACGTTCTGAATGCTCTGGTGGTATACGGTCATACGGTACCAGCGGCGCTCCCCGGTGGTCTGGTGCATGTACTCGCATTCCCGGTACCGGCTGCCGCCGATCGGGATCGCTTCGATCTCCTGCTTCGGGATCACCACATCGAAATTGACCGCGCACTTCTCCATCACCCGGATGTCGGCGCGGGCCTCCTCCGCCGAAATGCCCAGGAGCCGCTCGATATTAGGACTGATGTAATCCACCGACTGATCTGTGCCGTCCAGCATGATGAAAATATCATCCACGCTGCTGGAAAGCACATCGAACATCAGTTCCCTGTACTGAAGCTCCGTCCGGTTCTTCCGCGACTGGTTATAGCCGCGCCAGATCACAAACACAACCGCGGCCACTCCCAGCAGCAGAAAGACAACGGCCAGCACGTTCACAGTGGTCTTCTGTACCGCAAGGAATCCGGCGCTGACCACATTTAACGGAACCGCGCTCAGAAGGATATAATCCTGATAGCCCACCGGCTGATACAGGATACAGTTGTCGACACCGCCGATTTTGCACCGCACGAGACCGGAAACCCCGCTTTCCCAGTCGCTTCGGACCCTGGCTGCCTCCGTATCGCTTAAATCGGACGCGGCCTGCAGATAGACAAGATAATTGCTGAATACATTGCCTCCGGTCCAGGTAGAAAGAAGCACCCGGCCGTCGCTGTGAATGACAAAGCAGGTTCTTCTCTAAAAGTTGGTGATTCTTCTCCATTTCCTGGTGTTTCACCAACTTTCATAGAAGATCTTCTCCATT
>CANQRU010000034.1 GCA_947626395.1 uncultured Lachnospiraceae bacterium
TGGGGAAATGAGTCTGAGGTCATCGTCCCTTGGGGATCGTCTTTTTCATGTCAACTGACAATTCGTTTACTTCATCGGATCAGCAGAAAGGTCTTTACATCGCCCTGGTTTTGTGCTATACTGAATACACTTCATGGAAATTCAGAGCACATATCTGCGGACAGCGGCGTTCATGCCGCCCGTGTCTTTCGGTATATCGATGGCGTTTCGCCTGGAATTCCACGAGGGAAAATAAGATAGACAGGCGTGGAAACATCGGTTATACTATACGCAGATCGTAAATCAGGGGAGGAAAGGAGGAACTTGGCGATGATTTTCTACGGAGAGCCTGTCGGAGAGGACGAGGTTATAAGAAGGAATATGGAGTTGGCAAAAAGAAAAGATTTTACGGTAGCGGATGTGGACGCGCTTCCGGAGGAGGAGCGCGCGGAGATCATTGACGGACAGATTTTCCTGTTTGCATCGCCGAGGACGGTGCATCAGAGGCTGCTTGTCCGGATATGGTCAAAGCTGGATGCCCATATCGCTGAAAAAGGCGGCCCATGCCAGGCGTTCGTGGCGCCGCTTGACGTCTATTTGAACAATGACGACAGGACGCGGATGGAGCCGGATGTCTTCGTGATCTGCGACCCGTCGAAGGTGCATGAGGACGCCTGCTACGGCGCGCCGGACCTGGTGATCGAAGTCATATCCAAATCCACCAAACGCCGGGATTACGGCTTGAAGGTGCTGAAATACCGCACCGCGGGAGTTCGCGAATACTGGATCGTGGATCCGTATCAGAAGAATGTGACTGTGTACTGGTTTGAGGATGAAAGCCAAAACTGCCAGTATGCGTTCGATGAGGAGATCGCATTTCATATGTACCCGGAGCTGACCATTTGTATGAATGATCTGCTGGGAGGGAATGCGTAGCGATGGGAATGCGGCATTCAGACTGCGCCAATATGCGGGAAGGGGCGTTTGCAGCGCGTTTTCCGCGTTGAGATAAGTAATGAAAAGAGGAGACCGTAACTATGGAAGGTAAATCGCAGAAGAAGCCGCAGAATGCGGCACAAGGCAAACCGCAGAATACATCACAGGGCAAATCGCAGAATAAGCAGAAGAACAAACCGCAGAACGGCTCGCAGGACGGAAAAGGTCTTATTATCATATGCGCAGCGGTCGCAGTTGTGGTAGTTCTGCTTCTTGTGGCATTTATCGCAAGAGGGCTGGGCGCCGGCAGGGACGCGGAGCAGAACGCGGAGACCACGGTGGCGACGGAGGCGGATGACGGCGCCGCGGAAGGGACTGCCGATGCTGCAGGCGATGGAATGGTAACGGGGCCGGATGGGATCGAGAATCCAATCTATGCGGATATCACCGTCGAAGGCTACGGTACGATAACGGTCGCGATGGATGCGTCCGCCGCGCCCATTACGGTGGAGAATTTTATTGCGCTGGCAGAGGATGGTTTCTACGATGGGCTGACATTTCACAGGATCATTGACGGCTTTATGATGCAGGGCGGCGATCCGGAGGGAACCGGTCTTGGCGGAGCGGACCAGGAGATCGTCGGCGAATTCTCGGCGAACGGCCATGACAATCCGCTGTCCCATACCCGGGGAGCAATCTCCATGGCCAGGTCCCAGAACTATGACAGCGCCAGTTCCCAGTTCTTTATCGTCCAGTCCGATAGTACATATCTGGACGGTCAGTACGCCGCATTCGGTTATGTGACGTCCGGCATGGAGTATGTGGATCAGATCTGCAGGGACGCGAAGCCGACGGACGGCAACGGGACCATCGCGAAGGAAGACCAGCCAGTGATCACGTCGATCGTGATCAGGCGGGAAGAGTAACGAGAAAATAATAGCAAGAATAATGCCACAGAAGCCTGTGAACGCATCAACTGCGTGTAAGTACCGCGGGCAGATGGCTGGAGTAATAGGCGTTTATTCAGAGAGGAGACCACAACTATGATCATACAGAGTACCCGTGTCTGGCAGGCAGGACAGTTCATCCCGGCGCAGTTGGATGTACAGCGGGGCCGGATCGAAGCGGTATATGCGTACAACACGAAGACGTCCGACGCGGACTACGGCGATAAGCGTATCGTACCAGGCTTTATCGACATCCACACCCACGGCGCGTACGGCTTCGATACCAATGACGGCGAGCCGGAGGGCCTCCGCGGATGGATGCGCCGCATCCCGGAAGAAGGCGTCACCTCGATTCTTCCGACTACCGTGACCCAGATGCCGGACGTTCTCACGAAAGCGGTGGAGAACGTGGCGTCGGTTGTGGAAAATGGTTACGAGGGCGCCGAGATCCTGGGGATTCATTTCGAGGGACCGTATCTGGATATGGAATACAAGGGGGCCCAGCCGCCGGAGGCGATCGCGAAGCCGTCGGTGGAGCAGTTCCAGATGTATCAGGAGACGGCCCGCGGGCTGATCCGCTATATCACGCTGGCGCCGGAGCATGACGAAGATTTTGCGCTGACCCGCTACTGCAGCACCCACGGCGTGGTGGTCAGCATGGGCCATTCATCGGCGAACTATGAGCAGGCGATCCTGGGCGTCGCCAACGGCGCGATGTCCATGACCCATGTCTATAATGGCATGACCGCCTACCATCACCGCAAGCCGGGGCTGGTGGGGACGGCCATGCGCGTCCGCGACATCTATGGCGAGGTCATCTGCGACGGATGCCATTCCCACCTGGCGGCGCTGAATAATTTCTTCACGGCCAAAGGCCGCGATTATGCGATCATGATCACCGATTCCCTGCGTGCCAAGCACTGCCCGCCCGGCGGCGAGTACGATCTGGGGGGCCATCCGATTGAGATCCGTGAAAATGGTCTCGCTTATCTGAAAGGTACCGACACGATCGCCGGAAGCACTCTGCATATGAACCGGGGACTTAAGCTTCTGGTAGAAGATGCTATGGTGCCGTTCGACGCGGCGCTGAACTCCTGCACGCTGAATCCGGCGCGGTGCCTGGGCGTGTCCGGCCGGAAAGGCCGTCTGGCGGCCGGGTGCGACGCGGATATCGTGGTGCTGGAAGACAATTATGATGTGTGCCAGACGTATTGCCGGGGAGCGGCGCAGCTGTGATCAGGCAGCTGACATTGCTATGCAGACTAATACTAATACCGAGAGTATTGCGATAATCCTCTCGGTATTTTTTTGGCGTTGTTCCGTATTTTCCCGGGAAAAGATAAGATTATTGCTCAACATTTTCATATTCCAAGAATTGTGCTACTGTCATGCATTGGGGATGTTTCATATCAAGGCTGAGGAAATCCTTGTCTCCGGTAAGGATAATATCTACATCATACACAATAGCTGCATTAAGGATTGGCTGATCTTTGGCATCACGGATCAGCTTTTCTGCATGGTCAACCGCCGGGATCAGTTCATAAGACATTTCTGCAAGCAACACTTCTACATCCGGCAAAAAGCGTGATGCCTTCCGTTTCAAAATTTCTCTGATTTCTGTGATGTTACGGTCACATAAAACCATTTCATGCTTATCCGCGACATATAACAATACCCGCGCCGGTTTGGAATTTGGGAATACCAATGCGGAAAACAGGACGTTCGTATCGATCAATATCCGCATTGTTTCAATCCTTCCCGTAACGTATTTCGTCTACTAACGCCTGCACATCCTCTTCGCTGGAAATTCCCATTGTATCGGCAGCGCCGGCGAAGGCGGCCTGTGCCCTGCGAATTGCCTGCGCAGACGCATTACTCACAACAACTTCTCCGTCCTGTTTTTGGAAAAAGAGAATTTTATCACCGGATTTGAGACCGAGCAGACGGCGAATTTCTACCGGCACCGTGATTTGACCATTGGCAGAGACTTTTGCTAAATTCATAATTTCCATCCTTTCATTCTTAAAATCTAAAGAAAACTTGAGATTGCTATTATTATATCCCCAAACCGAATGAAAGTAAACACGAATGAGGAAATTTAATTTCTGCCTTGCGTATCGGTCTGTGCACGTCAACCATTGAAATTACCGTGTAACGGCATGCACGGTTCTGTGAGAGGACGGTGGCTGATCACCGCCTCTCACTCGATCGTATGCCGGGAGCGGTGTCAGAGGCGTGCTTTCTGCATTATGCGCATTCGGCGCTGCGCTCTTCTGACGGCTTCCGTATTTTTGCTTTTCTATTTCCACCCATCCGGCAGATATGACATCGTGTTAGCGATCATATCATCTACCAGTTTCTTCACGTCTGCCTCTGCGGCGCGTCCCTTCACCAGAGGATCATTTAGGAACGCTTCATAGACCAGATCCCGGTTGCAGGTCAGCGCGGCCCGAAGCGTCCGCTCGTGGTTCTCCACATGGGGCATGACCAGCGCCCGCACATTTTCCGGAATCTCGCCTGCCGCGACGGGGCGGATGGAATCACGGCTGAATACCGCGTTGGTTTCCACCACGGCTTCCGCGGGCAGATTCGGGATCTGCAGGGCGGTGTTGGGAATATTTACGTTGCTGATCACCCGGTCCAGGCCGCAGAGGGCGCGGATCAGGGAAATGCCCTCCTCGCCGGTGGGCTTCAGATCCAGCTCTTCTTCTCCGTTTGCCAGCCGCTGGCTGCGCGCGAGCCGTTTCGCCAGATCCTCCTTGCGCCATGACACCGGCGTAAGGCCGAATTTCCAACTCTTCACGGTCTCCGGATCCTTCAGATATTCGCCGCCCGGCATGAACTCGGCCAGATGGCGGTCGCCGGCCGCGGCGATCAGGCCGTAGCGCTTGAACAGGTCGAATTTCACCCGATGGGCGCAGTTGAAGGTGCTGTTCATCCAGTTGTTGTCCGCCTGGCCGAAGCCTTCCTCATAATGGGAATCCACATACTGCCGGTAGACCGGGAAGAGGTCAATGCCCTTGTAGGAAGCCGCGTCGAACCATGTGAAATGGTTGATGCCCAGCACATTGATGATGATGTCGCTGCGGTCGATATGCTCCAGGCCAAAGGTCTCCTCGCAGATGCCTGCCAGGACCTTCTGGGTGCCGAACACCTCGTGGCAGCAGCCGAAGGCCTTGATCTGCGGAAATACATGGTACAGCGTCTTCACGCACAGGGACATGGGATTCGTGTAGTTGATGATCCAGGCGTCCGGCGAATACGCTTTGATGGCTTCGGCGATCTCCACGAACATGGGGATCGTGCGCAGCGCCCGGATGATGCCGCCGGGGCCGGCCGTGTCGCCGACGGACTGATAGATACCCAGCCGCTCCGGCAGGTGCACGTCGGATTCCATCTCGTCAAAGGTGCCGGGCAGGATGGAGATGACAACGAAATCCGCGCCGCACAGGGCGTCCTTAAGCGTCGGAACCGTCTTGTACTCCCACTTGCCGGCTGCGTCCGGGCGGGCGGACAGGTGATTGCCGATGATCTCGTTGTTCTTCGCCGCCTGCTCGTCGATGTCGTAGAGACGGACGGTTCCGCTCAGGGAATTATTTCTCGCCAGATCCGTCATAAATGTCCACGCCCATCCCCGGGAGCCGCCGCCGATGTAGGCGACCTGCAGGTCTGTGATTCTGCCGTCTGCGTATTTCATGATAAATGCCCTCCTTTTTGCTATTTAAGAAATATACGGATACCACGTCGTTAAAATATCGGAATACGACGAACGACTGATGCCGGCCGCCGGCGGCCCGGAACTGTGAGCAAAGGCGCGCGGTCATCCCGGGCCGGCCGCTTATTTTAAATCCATCTCTTCAAAGGAGATCAGCCGTATATGCGGGTTATTCCCGTAGCGCTCCTGTACGGCGTCCTGGAATCCATTTCTGGAAAAGACGGTATACCATTTATCCGGATAGGCGAACAGTTCGCCCCGCTCCAGAAGTGTTTCTACCACGTCTGTCCCGACCTTTTCGCTGCGCCATTTGCACTCGCCGAACCACGCGGAATGCTCCTGCACAGCCATCAGGTCGATCTCTTCCTGGCATTTCTTTATGGGGTTCGGTCCCCACCACCGGCCCACGTCGCCGAAGAAGAAGGGGAGCGCTGCGTGAACTTCCGGCAGAAACAGGTACTGCCGGCATATTTCCTCGAAGATGCTTCCCATGAAATCGCTGAGCTGCGGCTTCACCGCCATATAGTAAAGGGCTTCGCCCATACCGCTGGCGATGAGGCTCAGATTGGGCCGCACAAAGCGGTACCAGAACAGAAACATATTGTCGGCCAGCCGGTACAGAGTTCTGCGGCTGGCCGCGCTTTCTGTGAACGGCGTCTCCCTGCGGACGATACCGATGGAGATCAGGGAATTCAGCTGGCTGCTGCAGCCGCTGGTCTCCAGGCCGGTTCTGGTAGCGATCTCGTTCAGCCGGCTGGCGCCGCCGGCGATGGCGGTGATAATGGACTGGTAGGTGGCGGGTTCTCTCAGCTCCTGCTTCAGAAGATTGGACGGCTCCTCGAAGAGACGGCCGCTCTCGTCGAAGAACAGCCGGACGATATTGTCGTCCACAGACAGAGCGGTATCGATCCGTGAGAGGTATTCCGGCACTCCGCCGGTTATTCCATAGAGAATGGCCTGCTCCTCGCCGGAAAATCCGGGAAGCATGGCTTTTGACTCAAAATACGTAAACGGCCGCAGCTTAAACTGTGATGTCCGTCTGCCATAAAGAGGACTCTTGTAGCCCAGTACCTGATTCTCCATAAAGCTCATGGAAGAGCCGCAGAGGATCAAAAACAGCTTACTGTCCTTCCAGCGCTGATCGATATGGCTCTGGAGCATGGAGGAAATGGCTGGGTACGAGGCGGCCAGGTACGGATATTCGTCGATGGCCAATATGATTCTTTGGGTATCGCAAAGCCGGTCGATATAATCGAGCAGCGCCGCGAAATCACGAAATACCGGGGTCGGCGCGCCCGGAACCTGCTGCGGCGCAGAAGAGAGGGAAGTCCCGTTGGCCGGTGTCTCTGTAAACAGAGCGGTCTGGGCCATCACTGCTTTCGATAAACCGGCCAGATTATCCTGGGAGGTTCCCTCCACCGCCATATAATAGACGGCGGATTTATCCTTAAGAAATTCCTGGATCAGAGTTGTCTTCCCGATTCGGCGCCGCCCGTAAAAAACAGCGAATTCAAAGGATTCTTTCCGGTAAGCCTCTTCCAGTTTCTGTAATTCTCTGCTGCGCCCGACAAACATAAGTATATGCCTCCTGCTGACGAATAAAGAAAATTGCTAATCCGCAAATTACTAATTGTACAATTAGTAATTATATAATTAGTATATATTGGATTAGTTAAAATGTCAAGCACTATAAACTATTATGCTCCTGGATATTAAAAATAAAGAAGGGTGTCACTGGCACCCTTCTTGCATGGAAATTATTTCCCTTTCGCGGCCTTCAGCGCCGCCGCCGCTTCCTCATCCGCCTTCTCGGTCTTGATCTCCCAGTGGATCAGGAAGGTCAGCGCCGCCCGCAGCGAGATGATCGCGGCCACCACGGCCACCTCGCTCAGCTGCCGCACGATCACGGTCCTTAAGATCTCGCTTCCCAGCTTGAATTCCAGCCCCAGCGCCATCCCTGTCGCCAGATTCAGCCGGATCTGCGGATTCTTCTTCACGTAATCCAGGATTCCCCGGCACCCGGAGATGATGATGACGAACACGCCGACAAACTCAAACACCAGGATCGCGATATCCACTACATGAGTCAGAAGCTGTTCCAGTAATTCGTAGATTTCCATAAAATATTCCCTCCTGCGCGTCCCTCTGTTTCTCATTATATCGGATTATTAACACAATAGCAATACACAGGTGAGCCAAAATGTCAGTCAAATATCGCTAAAAAGAGAAATTGTATTCCGGATCATCCGGTCCGCGTCTGACGGACATCTGCCGTCTGCTCGGCTGTCGCGGTCGCTTTATTCGAGAGTATGATTCTTCCGGTATACCACAGCCGCCCCCGCGGCCGCGATGACGGCGCACAGAGCCACAAGCCAGCACCACACAGGAATATCCCTCACGTCCAGACAGCGGACGTTGATCCACATCTGGTTGATATTATGGGTCTGCGCTTCGTCGAAGTACCCCATGACAGCCGCCCGCGAAATGACTTCCTGGGACGGATACTGGGTATACAGCTGGCGGCCGATCTGTTCCGCGGAAGCGTGGACCGTATAGTTCTCGTCGTCGCCGTCTTCACTGAAGAAATATCCTACCGGGTAGTCCACGGTATCCTCTTCATCGTCCTCCGCGCCGTAGCACCAGTTCAGATAGGAGAAAACGGTATCGTCGTCCCCGCCGGAGATGGCCGAGGTGTAGCCGATATAGTACATGTTCCGCACCGCGTTCTCCGGTATGGACAGGAAGTTGACAAAGGCTTCCGCCGCCTGCTTTTTCTCCGCGTCGTCGCCGATTCCGGCTTTGAGCATGACCCAGCCGTCGAACCAGAGGTTGGTGCATTCTTCCGGCACTGCGAACTGCAGATACACGCCGTCCTCCTCGGCCTGGTCCATAGCGTATACCGCGTCTCCCGACCACTGGTAATTGGCAGCGATCTTGCCCGTCACCATATCCGCCTTGCCGCTGTCTGTTTCCAGCGCGTAGATATTTCCCATGATGTGCCCCAGCAGATCTTCCACTTCGTCGATGGTTTCGGGGGATACGTCGTTCATCATATCGCCCAGCTTCTCATGATAATCCGCGTCTGATCGGAACGATTCATCCATCAGCTCTTTCTGCCGGAGATACCCCAATGTGGAAAAATAAGTGTCCCGCACATTGTCCTTGAGCGTGATCTGCCGGAAGAATTTCGGATTGTCGAACACCGCCCAGGTGGACGCTTCCTCCTCAGTCATCAGCTCGGGATTATACAGTACGCCTGTCACGCCCCACATGTAGCCCGCGGCGTAGCGGTCCCAACTCTCTCCGTTGATCTCATTTTCCGCGAAGACCTTCGCGATATAGGGCGATACGCAGTTTATATAGTAGTTTTCCTTATTGTCCCGGTCAAAGAAGGAGTCGGAATAGGGCTCCAGCGCCCCCTCCGCCATCAGCTTCATGATCATATAGTCGGAGGGACAGACCAGGTCGTAGGTGTCTCCCAGCGTCAGCTGGTTATACAGGTCCTCGTTGGTGCCGAAGCAGGAATACTCCACCCGCACCTGTTTCCCGTAGGTATCATAATACCACTGTTCAAACTCGCGGTACAGGGCGTCTTCCCCGAAGATCTCCGCGCCGTTATCCAGTTCGATCAGTTCCTCCTCATCCCAGTCTCCCAGGTCGATATATTCCTCCCAGCTGCAGACCCGGAGCGTGACCGGCTCGCCGTCCTTCTGTGCCGATGCGGCCGCCGCCCGGGGACAGGCAAAACCCAGAAGAACCGTTCCGGCCAGACAGAGCGCCGCCGCGCGTAGTTTCTTAATCTTCAAAGTCCGCCGCCTCCTTTCCGTCCCGCAGATTCATCAGAATTACAACCAGCACTACGATGAGGAAGATCAGCGTGGACAGCGCCCACAGGGCCGTCTTGATCTCCGTCTGGGAGCCCTTTGTGGCGTTCACGACATAGGTGCTGATGGTATCAAAGGTGGCCGGCTTGGTGTAGCTGGCGATGAAATAATCATCCAGCGACAGCGTCACCGCCAGAGCAAATCCGGACACGATGCCGGGCTGGATCTGCGGCAGAACCACCTTGGTCAGCGCCTGCCTGGGAGTCGCGCCCAGATCCATGGCCGCCTCGTACAGGCTGGAGTCCATCTGCTTCAGCTTCGGCGTTACCGACAGATAGACGAAGGGAGCGGACAGCACCACATGGCCGATCACCAGCGGAACAAAGGTATTCTTATCGATGCCCAGCACCACCACCAGCATGATGCATACGGAGAAGCCGGTAACGACGTCCGCGTTGATCACCGGTACTTCGTTTAAGCCTCCGATGACGCCCCTGGCCGCCTTCCTGGAATAGAAAGCGCCTATGGCGCCCAGGGTTCCCAGCACTGCCGCCAGCAGGGACGAGCCGAAAGCCAGCAGCACGGTGCCGAAGATCATGCTGCGAAGTTCCTCATTCGAGAACAGATTTACGTAATTGTCCATGGAAAAGCCATGGACGGAACCGATATTGGCGGAGGTGGTAAAGCTGTAAAAGGCCAGTACCAATATGGGCAGATACAGAATAATGAGCATCGCGCCGATAAAGATCTTTCCCGGCAGTTCTTTTTTCACAGCAGCTTTCATAGCAGCGCACCTCCCCGGTTCCCGGCGTCTTCATCCGCGTAGCGGTCCGTGACCAGCGTAAACACCAGGATAATGAGCAGCAGGATCAGTGCGATCATCGAGCCGTTATGCCAGTCGTAGGCGCTGAAGTAGCTGCCGATCAGGCTGCCCATGATGTAGGTGCTGTTGTACAGCATATCCAGCACCACATAGTTGGTCATGGACGGCAGAAATACCATGACCACGCCGCTGATGATCCCCGGCACGGACAGGGGCAACGTCACCTTTAAGAATACCTGGAACGGATTGGCGCCCAGATCCGCGGCCGCCTCCAGGAGACTGTTGTCCAGCTTCAGAAGCGTGGTGTACATGGGCAGGATCATAAACGGCAGAAAGTCGTAGGTCATGCCGATGATCGTATTCAGAAACGGATGGAATGCCAGGTTGCCCTCGACCACGGTCAGGATCTCCTTCAGCGCCGTGATCCGCAGTGTGAAATTGATCCACATGGGCATGACGAACATGACGATGACGACCGACTTGGCCTTCCAATGGCTCCTTGCCAGGATATAGGCGATGGGATACGCCAGCAGCAGGCATACGCAGGTGGTCACCACCGCGATGGCAAAGCTGTAGGCCAGCGTCCCGATCGTGTAGGGGCTGGTGAAAAAGCCTGTCAGGTTGCCCAGCGTAAACTGCCCTTCGCCATTGGTAAACGCGTAATAGATAATGACCAGAAGCGGCGCGGCCACAAAGCAGATCAGAAACACTGCGTAGGGAATGCCAAGCTGCTTTCTGGAAAAACGGAACACACCCATATCGCTACCTCCGTACCGTTACTTTTTCAGCGCGAACTGCAGGCTGTCCCTGGGAATGACCAGACTCACGTAGTCGTTCATGTTCCACAGATCCTCGTCGCGCACAATGAAGTCCTCGTCGTCGTCCGACCGCACGATGTAGCGGTAATGATCGCCCTTGTAGATCATATTGACGATATGTCCTTTTACCATGCCGGCTTCCTCGTCGTCGTTCATAGTAATGTCTTCCGGCTTGATGGTTACGATCACCCGCAGGGTCTCCGGCGCCACCTCGTCGCCGTGGGCGTCCAGAAGCGTGCCGCCTTCCATGCGGGAACCGGGAAGCAGGCTTGTGATGTCAAAGTCCGGAACCCCGTCCAGGAAATCCGGCCGGTAGCCGTTTTTCACGCCTACCTCGAACTTGTTCACCATGTTCTCGGCGATCATAATGTGGATCCCTTCCGGGTCAACGCTCAGTCCCACCCGGCTTCCCACCTGCGCCTTGCGGGTAGACTGGATCACCAGCTCGTTCTTGCCGGACAGCACGGTGATCTCGTAATGCACGCCCTTAAACACCACGGAACTGACCTCTCCCTCAATGATTCCCTCGCCGGGGGGCGTGATCTCGATATCCTCGGGACGCAGCACCGCCTCGACCATGGTGCCGTTCTCCACGTCGTCCACGCAGGTAAATTCCGCGCCGCAGAAACGAACCTTGTATTTGCCGGTCATGATGCCGTTGAAAATGTTGCTGTCCCCGATGAAATCCGCCACGAACGCGTTCTTAGGCTCATTATAGATATCCTCCGGCTCGCCCACCTGCTGGATCCTGCCTTCCGACATGACCACGATCTTGTCGGACATGGTCAGGGCCTCCTCCTGGTCGTGGGTCACATAGATAAAGGTAATGCCCAGCTTGTCGTGCATGGATTTCAGCTCCAGCTGCATCTCCTTGCGCATCTTGAGATCCAGCGCGCCCAGGGGTTCGTCCAGCAGCAGGATCTGCGGCTCGTTGACGATGGCCCTGGCGATGGCGATCCGCTGCTGCTGACCGCCGGACAGGGTCTGTACGGTCCTGGACTCGAAGCCCTCCAGATCCACCATCTCCAGCGCTTTTTTGACCTTCCTGACGATCTCCGCCCGGGGGAGTTTCTTCAGCTTCAGGCCGAAGGCGATATTGTCGAAAATATTCAGATGGGGAAACAGGGCGTACCGCTGGAACACCGTGTTGATGGGCCTTTCGTTGGGGGGCAGCTTGGTAATGTCCTTGCCGTTTAACAGGATCTCGCCGCTGCTGGGCATGTCGAAGCCCGCCAGCATCCGCAGGGTCGTGGTCTTGCCGCAGCCGGAGGGGCCCAGGAAGGTCACGAATTCCCCCTGTTTTATGGTAAGGCTGAAATTATCCACCGCCATAAAGCCGTCCTCAAAGGTGCGGCACAGGGATTTAATTTCCAGAAAATGTTCAGATCGCGCGTTTTGGTCCACTGCAGTTTCCTCCTGACATAGTATTTACATATTTCTTTTGTATTACAACGCGGCGCTGCTGCACAGTGCGCTGTTGCTATATGTTGCGTTGCTTTGCAGAATGTGTTGCTGTTACACAATGCGCCGCCGCTCTGCTCAGAAGCTGGGTGGCGAGCTGATCCACAGAAGCGTCGCTCCGGTCTTCGACGTCAGATAGTGCTGCTTATCTGACGTAAAATAAAAGGATTCCCCTTTCTTCGCTTTATAGACTTTCGCCCCCAGGTGGATAGACACCGCGCCCTGGAGCACATAGCCGAACTCCTCGCCCTCGTGGGGATTGTCCGGATAGGTGGATCCGTCGGGCTCCAGCTTCAGAAGGATCGGCTCCATCTCGTTCTTCTGGGCGTTGGGGATGATCCAGTGGATCATGTTCTTCAGCTCGCCGTCGTATTTCTCAAAATAATCGTCCTTTCCAAAGACGATCTGCTCCTCCTGGCTCTCGCTGAAGAATTCCGAGGTGCTGGTCCCCAGGCACTGCAGGATATCCATCAGCGTGGCGATGGAAGGAGAGGTCAGGTTCCGTTCCACTTGGGAAATAAATCCCTTCGACAGCTCCGCCCGGTCCGCCAGTTCCTCCTGCGTCAGGCCCTTCAGAACCCTCAGTTCCTTTAATTTGGCTCCAATATCCATGATCTGCCTCCGTTATCTGACAATGGCCAAATACTAATCAAAAAGTTTACTAATACTAACTGACAATAAAAATAAATAAAAAGTTTAGAAATAATAAACAAAACGCAAGACCCATTATACAGAAAAAAATGCGCATGTCAATAGATTTTTTTACGAAGATGTGTTATACTGAAAAAGCTGGTAGGCGTGTGCTTCCGGCGGCAGTATGAAAGAGAGAATAATCAGGGAGGTTCCTGCCAATGAAGGACAAATATGTAGCGTATATCGGCTCTTATTCTTATACAGGCAACGCCCGCGGCATCACGGTCTGTGATGTGGATGTGGAGAAAGGCCTGTTCACCAAGCGGTGCGAGGTGGATGTGGACAATTCTTCGTATCTGGCGGCGTCTCCTGACGGAAAGACACTGTATTCCATTGCGGATGAAGGCGTGGTATCCTTCCGCATCCTGGAGAACGGCTCGCTCAGCCGTCTGAATCTGGCCAATATCCGCGGCATGCGCGGCTGCCAGTTATCGGTGGATCCGGATGGGAAGTATCTTTATGTAGCCGGCTATCACGACGGCAAGGCGACGGTCATGCATCTGAATCCCGACGGCAGCGTGGGCAGCGTGGCGGCAGGCGTCTTTCACAAGGGCCTGGGCAGCGTGGCGGACCGCAAATTCCGTCCCCATGTCAGCTGCGTCCGTATCACGCCGGATGGGAACTACGTCATGGTCGCCGATCTGGGCATGGACGTGCTGAAGGTTTACCGTATGAGCGACACTGAGGGGGAGATGCTTCTGGTCGATACGATCTCCTGCGACCTGGAGTCCGCGCCGCGGCATTTCATTTTCAGCGCCGACGGCAAGTTCATGTATCTGATGTATGAGGTTGCCAATATCATCGACGTCTTTACCTACGAGACCGGGCCGAAGGTGCCGAAGCTGGAGCGGATCCAGCGGATCGACTCCATGGGCAAGCGGCACAGCCAGTTTACCGCGGCCTGCGCGATCCGGTTCTCTTCCGATGAGAAGTACCTGTACTGCAGCAACGCCGGCGACGACACGATCAGCGTCTACAGCCGCGACGCCGCGACAGGCATGCTGGAGATGCTTTGCTGTCTGCCGGTCAGCGGAGAGTATCCGAAGGATCTGGCCGTATTTCCGGACAATAAGCATGTGGCGTCGATCAACCATGAGACCGGCTCGGTTACATTCTTTGCCGTGGATTATGAGCAGGGCCTTCTGATCATGTGCGCGAATCCGGTGTATGTGGACGAGCCGAACTGCTGTGAGATCGTGAAGCTGCAGCCGGAGGAATAGAGATGGCAGGTTCTACCTGGGGAACGATATTGACGATGACTACATGGGGAGAATCCCATGGCAAAGGCCTGGGCGTGACAGTCGACGGCTGTCCGGCCGGGCTCTTATTGTGTGAGGAAGATGTGCAGAAATACCTGGACCGGCGAAAACCGGGCCAGAGCCGCTTTACGACGGCACGGCAGGAGGGGGACCTGGTCGAGATCCTGTCAGGCGTGTTCGAGGGAAGGACCACCGGCACGCCGATCTCGATGATCGTGCGCAATACCGATCAGCGGTCCCACGATTACAGCGCGATCATGGACGTGTACCGGCCCGGCCACGCGGACTACTCATTTGATGAGAAATATGGTTTCCGGGATTACCGCGGCGGCGGCCGCTCTTCGGGGCGGGAGACCATCGGGCGTGTGGCGGCGGGAGCCGTGGCGGCGAAGCTGCTCGCAGAGCTGGGCGTGACGGTGATGGCCTATGCCAGAAGCATCGGGCCTGTGACGGTCTCTGAGGAACGGTTCGACCTGGCGCAGGCGGCCGTGAACCGGCTGTGCATGCCGGACGCGGAGGCGGCGGCGGAAGCGGAGCGGTATCTGGATCAGATGATGGCCGCGAATGATTCCGCGGGCGGCGTCGTAGAGTGCGTCGTGCGCGGGCTTCCGGCGGGGATCGGGGAACCGGTGTTTGAGAAGCTGGACGCCAGGCTGGCCCACGCGGTCATGTCCATCGGGGCGGTCAAGGGCGTGGAGATCGGCGACGGGTTCGCCGCCGCAGCAAGCACCGGATCGCGGAACAATGACAGTTTTCGCGGCGCTGGCGGCTCGGAAGCGCGTAACGGCATTCACAAGGCGACCAATCACGCCGGCGGCATCCTGGGTGGTATCAGCGACGGAGATACGATCGTTCTGCGGGCGGCGTTCAAGCCGACGCCTTCGATCGCGCAGCCGCAGCAGACCGTGAACCGCGGCGGCGAGGATGTGGAGATCTCGATCAAAGGCCGCCATGATCCGGTCATTGTGCCGCGGGCGGTGGTCGTCGTGGAGGCGATGTGCGCGTTTACGGTCGCGGATATGATGCTTTTGAATATGAGTTCGAAACTGGAGAATGTGAAGAACGTTTACCTTAGATAAGGCAGAAGATATATGGAAGATAAGGAGGCAGATATCTTATGAAGATCGCACTGGCAAACGATCCGACGGCGAAGGAGATGAAGCCGGAGATCATTAAGCATCTGGAGGAAAAGGGATACGAAGTGATCGATCTTGGATGGAATTCGGATGCGGATACCCGCGATTACCCGGTATACGGCGAGCGGATCGGCCGCTTCGTAGCTGAGGGCAAAGCGCCGCTCGGCATCGCGATCTGCGGGACCGGCGTCGGGATCAGCATCGCGGCGAATAAAGTGAAGGGGATCCGGGCCTGCGTATGCAGCGAGCCATATACGTCCAGATTGTCCCGACAGCATAACGATTCGAACATTCTGGCTTTCGGCGCGCGGGTGGTCGGCGTGGAACTGGCGAAGATGATCATCGACGCCTGGCTGGACACGGAACCGCTGGATGTAGAGCGCCATAAGAGGCGCGTGCAGATGCTCGGCGAGATCGAGGAACGGTTCGGTCAGAAAGGCTGAGCTGCGGGAGCGGGCGGCACGCCTTCCGCGTGCCGGAAAACGGATATGAGGGGAATATAAAATTATGAAAAGATCAATGATCCGCACAGGATGTGCAGTCTGTGCACTGCTTCTTATGATATCTTCGCAGCCGGCGGCCGCGTATGCGGCGCTGGCGGGGACAGCGGAGAACGCCGGCACGGAAACAGCGGTGACGGGAACGAAGGAAACAACCGCCTCGGAATCTGCTCAGGGAGCATCAGAGGCCGTCCCGGAGATCGCGCCGGAGGAGATAGATGCGTTTTTCGACGATTCGGTATTTGTGGGAGATTCCGTCATGGAGGATTTCCGGAATTACGCCATGGTCAGAAGGGATACCTGGCTGGGGCGGCTTAAGTTCCTGGCGGCGGTCAGCTTCTCCACATACAGCGCGCTTCGCCCGGTGACCGCGAAGAGCATCCACCCGGTCTATGCCGGTGAGAAGCGGCTTGTAGAGGATTCCATTGCGATGATGGGAGCGAAGAAAGTTTTCATGCTCTTCGGTCCGAATGATATCAATATCACCGGGATCGACGGAACCGCCGCGAACTATGTGAAACTGGCGGAACGAATCAGGGCCCAGTCGCCGGATGTGGAATTTTACATTATGAGCATGCCCTATACGGTGAAAGGCCATCGGGATTATAATCTTTATAACGACAATATCCGCAAATATAACGAGACCATGAAGAATCTGACCATAGAGCAGGGATGGGGCTTTGTGGATATAGCGACTCCGCTGGCGGATGAGAACGGCGACCTGATCGAGTTTTACAGCAGCGACAGGGATATCCATCTGCGCAGGGCCGCCTATGACGTGTGGAGCCAGACGCTTCGGGATTACGCGAAGTCTGAGCTTACGAAGGCGGCGGAGAAAGCGGCGGCAGAAGAGGCGGCAGCGGAAGCCGCGAAAAAGGCCGCCGGACCTGCGGGCCCTGTGGCTGCGTCCGGGGCGTCCGACTGAGCTTAACGGAGAGAGCATGTAATAAAGAATAAAGGATATCATACGGGTAAGGGAGAAGTACGAGGATGAACAGAAGAGTGGTAAGAAGGTATGCGGGAATGATGGCGATGGTACTGCTGCTGGGCGGATGCGGCTCATCCGGAGGGGCAGGCCAGACGGAGACGCCTGAGATGACATCACCGGAAGAAACGGTCGTGCAAACGGAGGCTTCTTCTGAGGCTTCGGCCGTGGAAACGACAGAGGCTGCAGCGACCACGGAGGAAACATCGGAAACTTCCGTTACGGAGAAAGAAACGACGGGAGCGGCCGCTGAGACGACTGCGGAGGAATCGTCGGAGACTGCCGAAGCAGCGGAGGAGACGACAGAAGCAGCGACGGAGACCGCAGCGGAGACGGAAGCGGCGACAGAAGCCGAAACCGCGGCCGGGACAGAGGCAGCGACGGAAGCCGCAGCGGAAACGGAAGCGACGGCGGCCAGCCTGAGCGACATTTATTCACAGATCGAACAGCAGGTGAGTCTGAATTCTCCGATGACGGTTCCCGAAGATTTTATCGCCAACTATTTCGGGATCGATGTGTCCTCGGCGGAAGACTATCTGTTTGTCATGTCGGAAATGGCTACTTCCGCGGAAACGATCGTGATCGTGAAAGCGGGCGGCGCGGATAAGCAGGCGCTTGCGGACTCGCTCCAGACGGTCATTAACCAGAAAGCGGCGGAGATGGAAAATTATCTTCCGGATCAATATGATATCGTGAGCAGAAGCACCGTCCATCAGACCGGGGATTATGTCTGGATGGTGATCTCCGAGAACGCCGGCGCGATCGAGCCGATCATCGAAGCAGGGCTTCAGTAAGGCGGGACGGAGAGATGGTATTCAGCAGTATTCCATTTCTGTTCCTTTTTCTGCCGCTGTGCCTGCTGATATATTACGCGGTTCCGTATTCCCTGAAGAATGGGATCCTGCTTCTATTCAGTCTGATCTTCTATGCGTGGGGCGAGCCGGTCTATATCGTGCTGATGCTGTTTGCGTCGGCGGTGGATTACACCAACGGCCGCCTGATGGAGAGATTTGGCACGACGAAGGCGCGTCGCCGGCTGTTTCTGGTCTGTTCCGTCGCGATCAATCTGTCGGTGCTGGCATTTTTTAAATACGCCGATTTCCTGATCGGCACATTTAACCTGCTGTCGGGGGCGTCCGTTCCGAAGCTGGAGCTGGGACTGCCGGTGGGCATCAGCTTTTTCACCTTCCAGAGCATGAGCTATATCATCGATCTGTACCGCGGACAGGTGCCCATGGAGCCCAATTATCTGACGTATCTGACTTATGTGTCCATGTTCCCGCAGCTGGTCGCGGGCCCGATCGTCCGCTTCTCGGTGGTGAACAGGGAACTGCACAGCCGCCAGGTCCGGCGGGAAGAGGTGGAAAATGGTATCCTGCGCTTTATGCAGGGTCTTTTTAAGAAAGTGCTGATCGCCAATCAGGCGGGAGCGCTCTGGGAAAGTATCAAGGCGCTTGAAGCGGTTCAGACTTCCGTAGCCACGGCCTGGCTGGGCGCGGCGGCGTTCACGCTGCAGCTGTATTTTGATTTCAGCGCCTACAGCGATATGGCCATCGGCATGGGATGGATGCTGGACTTTCATTTCCCGGAGAATTTCCGGTATCCGCTGGCGGCCGTGTCGGTGACAGATTTCTGGCGGCGGTGGCATATCTCGCTGTCTTCCTGGTTCCGCGATTATGTGTATATCCCGCTGGGCGGGAACCGCGTCAGTACGGCGAAGCATCTGCGTAATATGCTGATCGTCTGGTTCCTGACCGGCCTGTGGCACGGCGCCGCGTGGAATTTTGTATTGTGGGGACTCTACTACGGCGTACTGCTGATCCTGGAGAAATATGTATGGGGGAACTGGCTGGAAAAGCAGCCCGCGGTCTTAAAGCACCTGTACACGCTGGTGATCGTGGCAGTCGGATTCGTGATCTTTGTGTTTGACGACGGAGCCGCGCTGCGAAATTATCTGCTGCTGATGGCAGGCGCGGCGGGCAACAGCCTGTGGGGCGGCGAATGCCTGTGGTACCTGGAAAACTATGGAGTACTGCTGATATGCGCGGCGGTGCTCGCGTTCCCGGTCTATCCGTGGATCAGAAAGAAGAAGGAGAAGCTGGCGGCCGGCGGACGGACCGTGGCGGCATGTGTGAGCGCGGCCGGGTATGTGGTCCTTTTTCTTCTGGCAACAGCGTATCTGGTGAATGATACGTATAATCCATTTTTGTATTTCCGTTTCTGAGTTTATGATCTGAGGAAGGAATAGGATGACAGGAGACAGACAGATCAGGAAAATAACAGCGTGGCTTCTGACGGCTATGGTACTGGCGATGGCCGCGGGTCTTGTGCTGTTCCCGAAAAAGACATTTTCCGAAAATGAAAACCGTTATCTGGCGAAATTTCCAGCTCTGACCTGGGAAAGCCTGCGCAGCGGGCAGTATATGTCGGATATCAGCGCGTATGTATCGGATCATTTTCCGTGCCGGGATTTTTTCATGGGGCTTAAGACGCGGGCAGAACTTCTGCAGGGCCGCCGCGAGATCAACGGCGTCTATATCGCCGACGGCGGTTATCTGATCGAGCGCTATGAGAAACCGGCAAATACGGAGAAGATCGGAGAGATCCTTCATACCTTCGCGGAGAAGATCGCAGGAATGAAAACGCCGGAAGGGGGAAGCCTGAATCTGCGCCTGATGCTGGTGCCCACGGCGTCCTGTATTCTGGCGGACCGGCTGCCGGATCACCGACCGGAGCCGGCATGTGATCAGATGGATACGATCAGCCGGATCGGCGAACTGTCCGGGATCCCGATGATCGACTGCAGCGGTTTTCTGAGAGAGGCCGGGGAAAGCGGTCAGATCTATTACCGTCTGGACCATCACTGGACGACCTATGGGGCGTACGCCGGATACCTTGCCGTATGCCGGGAGCTGGGCCTGGAACCGGTTCCGCTTGAAGAGCTGGACGCGCAGACGGTGACCACGGAATTTAAAGGAACCGTTTATTCGAAGGTAAATGATTACGCGCTGCCGGGCGACGAGATCACGATCTACACCAATCCGGACGACCGCCTTACCGTGGACTATACGGATATGGGAGCGGTAAGCGGCAGCCTTTACAATCTGGATTATGTGGAGCAGAAGGATAAATATTCGCTTTTCCTTGACAATCTGCACTCGCTGATCGAGATCACCAATGAGACGGCGGAGTCGGATCGGGAGCTGATGCTTCTGAAGGACAGCTATGCCAACAGCCTGGTGCCGTTTCTGACGCATCATTTCCGTAAGATCTATGTGTTTGACACAAGGTCTTACCGGCTGGGACCGTCGAATTTCATCGGCGATCACGCCGGCGTTACGGATATCCTTATTTTGTATAATATGAATACGCTGGATTCCGACCTGGGGATCCGGGCAATCTATTGATAAAGGACTACGGAGGATAAGAGCGATGAAGAAATACAACTGGATCCGGAAGCAATGCGCCGTCGGCATGGCGGTGCTTATGGCGGTTACGGCGCCAGTGACGGCGGCTGCCGTGGAGCCGGGCGGGGAGGCAGCCGCGGAGACGCAGGAGGCATCCGGCCCGATGGGACCGCTGGCGGTGAGGCCGGAAGCAGAAGCGACTGCGGAGCAGCCAGGAAACGGGGCGACTGCAGGGCAGCAGGACACAGGAACGACTGCAGGGCAGTCGGCAGACGGGGCGACTGCGGGACAGTCGGCAGACGGAGCAACTGCGGGGCAGCAGGAGTCGGGGACGTCTGCGGGACAGCCGGAAGCGCCCGCGGAACAGTCTGCCGGAACGGCAGTTCCGCAGACAGGAGACGGCGCTGCCGGAGATCAGGCCGGGGCCGGTCCGGAGATTACGGAAGAAGAGATCGACGCATATTTTGATAATTCGGTGATGGTTGGCGATTCGATCATGCTGGGTTTCCGCAACTACGCCATGCGGCGGCAGAACACCTGGCTGAGCAGGCTCCAGTTCCTGGCGGCGGGAAGCTATTCGACATCCCACGCTTTGGAACCGGTGACGAAGAACAGCCTTCATCCGATTTATGCCGGGCAGAAAAGGCAGATCTGGGAGTCGATTGCGCTCATGGGAGCGAAGAAGGTATTTCTTCTTTTCGGTATGAATGATCTGAACATCAGCGGTATTGAAGGGACCTGTGAGAATTACAAGGCGATCGCGGCGAATATCAGGGCGCTGAGTCCGGAAGCGGAGATCCATCTGATCAGTATGACGTACGTGCTCCGCGGGAAAGCGAAGAACCGCCTGAATAATGATAATATCCGGGTATTTAATGAAACGCTCCGGAAGCTGGCGGCTGACAACGGCTGGGGCTATGTGGATCTGGCGCCGCATCTTGCGGATGAGGGCGGAGATCTGGCCGCGTTATACTGCAGCGATTATTTTGTGCATCAGACTCCGGAAGCGTATGATGTCTGGTGCGGAGTTCTGAGAGAGTATGCGAGGGAACAGCTGAAGGCGCAGAGGGAAGCGGAAGTGAAAGTGGAAGAGTCGGCAGTACAAGGGCTGGCAGCACAGGGACCGCAGGGACCGGTGGCTGCGAACTGAGACGCCGCATACGCCTGGTAAAGGAGCGCATCATGAATTACATCAGTGTGTTTGACGTGATAGGACCCAATATGATCGGACCGTCCAGTTCCCATACGGCGGGGGCGGTAAATATTGCGCTGCTGGCGTATCAGCTCTTTTCGAAGCCGATCGCAAAGGCGGATTTTACATTATATGAGTCGTTCGCCCAGACCGGGCGTGGGCACGGTACGGATAAAGCGCTTCTGGGCGGCATCCAGGGTTTCGGAACGGATGATGTGCGGATCCGTGATTCCTATGCGCTGGCCGACGCGGCCGGTATCGAGTATCATTTTACATGGGACGATAAGACGAAGACCGCCCATCCCAATACGGTGGACATCCGGCTGGAGAGCCCGGACGGGCAGGTTCAGACCGTCCGCGGAGAATCGGTGGGCGGCGGGAAGATCCGGATCGTGCAGATCAATGATAT
This sequence comes from uncultured Lachnospiraceae bacterium, assembly GCA_947626395.1. GTDB lineage: Bacteria > Bacillota > Clostridia > Lachnospirales > Lachnospiraceae > UBA3402. The sequence continues at coordinate 22,085 of CANQRU010000034.1, forward strand.
CGACGTGGTGTTTACCGGTATCTACAGTACGCTGATCGTCAAGCACGCGGACCGGCCCGGTGTGGTGGCCCATGTGACGAATGTGCTGAGCCGGCATGGCGTCAATATCGCGTTTATGCGGCTCTACCGTGACTATAAGGGAGGCACCGGATATCTGATCGTGGAGTCGGATGAGAATATCCCGAATGATTTCCTTGAGGAGATTCGGGAGAATGAACTGGTGCATGAGATCATGCTGATACAGATATAAGTTTGAGACGCTGTCAGCGGGGAACCGCAGGCGCCAGTTGCCGCGGAAAATGACGCGGGACAGGTCATGCGCTTGAAATGGCGGCAGATCGCGGAAAACCGCAGCGTGATCAATGCGGCGGACAGCAGGAAGAAATAGACTGCGGGAATACAGCAGGACAGTGACGCAGCGGGAGTGTGTGACATGAGTATGGATTTTGCCAGCGGAAAAGAATTGCATCAGCTGTGCCGGGAGCACGGTCTTACGATATCGGCGGTGATGCTTAGGCGGGAAAAGGAACTGGGCTCTGTAAGCGAGCAGTCTGTCCGGGAGCGGTTGGAACGGTCGCTTCAGATCATGGAGGCATCGGTTCACGAACCGCTTGGCCAGCCGCGGCGGTCTCTCAGCGGCCTGATCGGCGGCGAGGCGTGGAAGGTATACGATGCGAAGATCGAATCGCTCTGCGGAGAGGCGCTGACCCGCGCGATCGCGTATTCTCTGGCGGTGCTGGAGGTCAACGCGGCTATGGGACTTATCGTGGCGGCGCCGACAGCCGGATCTTCGGGCGTGCTTCCCGGGGCGGTGCTGTCCCTGTCCGAGATCTATGGCTGGCCTGAGACAAAGCAGATGGACGGTCTTCTGAACGCGGGAGCCATCGGTTATCTTCTGATGCGCAACGCGACGGTCGCCGGAGCGGAAGCCGGATGCCAGGCGGAGGTAGGCGCGGCTTCGGCCATGACGGCCAGCGCCATCGTGGAGCTGATGGGCGGTACGCCGGACATGTGCTTCCAGGCGGCCAGCCTGGCCATTTCCAATCTGCTGGGACTGGTCTGCGACCCGATCGCCGGGCTTGTGGAGGTGCCGTGCCAGAGCCGGAACGCCATTGGCGTGGCCAATGCGTTTACCTGCGCCCAGCTGGCGCTCTCCGGGATCACCCATCCGGTGCCGTTCGACGAAATGGTGGACGCCATGTACCGGGTCGGACGGTCGCTGCCGTGGGAGCTGCGGGAATCCGCCAAGGGCGGCAACGCAGGTACTCCGACCGGCTGCCGGTGGTCGGCGGGAGGCTGCGCAGGCGGCTGTGCGGGAAACCGCGCGCCGGGGAACGATGCCGGACAGGCAGAATATTGAATTCAAATCGTGCGGAATGAGAGAACCGGACGGAACAAAAAAGATACAGGAGGAACGTATTATGTCGATCGATAAAGTCAGAGCGTATTTTCGCAGTCTGGGAATGGAAGACAAGGTGATGGAGTTTGACGTATCCAGCGCCACCGTGGAACTGGCGGCCCAGGCGGTGGGCTGCGAGCCGCAGCGGATCGCCAAGACGCTGTCCTTTATGGTGGACGGACATCCGATCCTGATCGTCGCGGCGGGGGACGCGAAGATCGACAACCATAATTACAAGGTGCAGTTTGGTACGAAGGCGAAAATGCTGTCGCCGGAAGAGGCCGTGGAACTGGTCGGTCACGCCGTGGGCGGCGTATGCCCCTTCGCGGTAAACGAAGGCGTCACGGTTTATCTGGATGAATCCCTCAGGCGGTTCGAGACCGTATTTCCGGCCTGCGGCAGCGTCAACAGCGCTATCGAGCTGACGATCCCGGAATTGGAGAGATACTCTGGATTCAAGGCGTGGATCGACGTGTGCAAAGGGTGGCGGGACGAGCAGTAGGCGTCCCGCGGCCGTGTGGAAGGAAAATCGCGGCTGACAATGTACCCGGTGTTTTTAACTGTCAGTACGCCAGCTATGTGAGTTCCTGAGAATTTGCTTGCAGAGAGGTTGACTTTTCGTCTTAAATATAATAATATTAAGATACTTCATTTGGAAATTCTGATCATTTCAATGAACGGAAAGAACCATGAAAGGTGGACTTCCGCATTCTTCGCATTTCATAAGGCGATTCGCCAGAAGTTCCAGGAGAAGAATATGGACAGATTCGCTGAATTGTAGTATAGTATGCTGAGACGATAAAGCGACGCATATGGAAAGGAGGCTTAGGAATATGTTCAGCGATCCTGCCGGAGAGGAAGAGGTAATGAAGATCAACATGGCGTTGGCTGAGAGAAAGGATTATACTGCAGATGACGCGGATGAGATGTTTGCGGATGAGCAGCGGGTGGAGATCATCGACGGACAGATATTCCTGCTGGCGTCGCCGAAAGCGGTACACGAGGAGATTCGGCGTGAGCTGGAATATGAGTTGGTCAGTCATATCAAGAAAAACAGGGGCCGTTGTAAACTCTATGCGAATCTCGACATTTATCTGGATAACGATGACAAAACGCGGGTTGAACCGGATATGTATGTGGTCTGTGATCGTTCCAAGATTCGTGAGGATGCCTGCTATGGCGCGCCGGATCTGATCATTGAGATCGTTTCCAGATCTACGAGAAGCCGTGATTATGGGCTGAAGCTGCTGAAATACCGGACTGCGGGAGTGCGTGAATACTGGATTGTTAATCCATATACGGAAACCGTATCTGTCTACTGGTTTGAGGATGAGAACCAAAACTGCCAGTATTCTTTTAATGAGGAGATTGCTTTCCATTTGTTCCCGGAACTGGCAGTGCGGATCGCGGATATGCTGTCGTGATCCGAGTGGGGAATACGAATAGTTGTATGATATAGAATCATTGAGAAGACGAAAAGGCAGGGGCAGCTGCAGAAATGTATCTTGCAGCCGCCCCTGCCATACTGTCTGACAACGGCGCGGATCTATTCCGCCATCAGTTTCTGGTAAGTCACATGCTGCTCCAGCGCCGTGGTCATCTTCGCCATGTCGGACAGGTCGCCTAAGAGGATCACGCCGCAGAGGCGGTTATTTAAGAAGAAATACTTCTTGTACTGGCCCTTGCCCATGTCGCGGAACTCTACGGTCTTGTAGAGAAGCTTCGGATTCTTGCCGTTGTCGCCGGCGGCGAACAGAGCGGTGTTCATGCCGTGGAACGTGAGAGCGGCTGAGACCGGCGCGTACTCGGCGTTGTCTCCGGTCGCGTTGGTGCCGGCCACTTTGCCCTGCTCGGAGGCTTCCGGCCAGATGCCCAGGTTCAAGCCCTGGTATTCCGCGCAGTCGCCGCAGGCGTAGATGCCGGGGATGCTGGTCTCCATGCGGTTGTTCACTTTGACAGCCCGGCCCAGTTCCAGGCCCATGTCCGCGGCCAGGGCGGTATTGGCACGGACGCCGGTGGAAATGACGACCATCTGGGCTTCGAAGAACTGGCCGTCGGCCAGGCGGACGCCGGTGACGTGACCGGCTGCGTTCGAAGCCGCGTTATCGGCGGCGCCGTTCTCCGCTGCGCCATGGTCGGTGGTGCTGCCGGCTGCTGCGTCAGAAGCGGATGCGCCGTCCCCGGCAATCTCCGCGATATTCACTCCGGTCAGTATCTTAATTCCCTGCTTCAAGGCGATCCCTTTCAGGATCTCTCCCGCGCTTTCATCTAACTGCCGTCCCATCAGGACCGGCGCGGCTTCCAGCACCGTCACATCCAGCCCGGCTTTCTTAAGTTCCCAGGCGGCCTCCAGACCAAGCACGCCGCCGCCGATGACCACGGCGGACCTGGACTGCTTCATCAGACTTTCTACACGGCGCACGTCGTCTAAGCGGCGGATCGCAGCCACCTGCGGCAGATTGGCGCCTTTGATCGGCGGTATGAAGCATTCGCTGCCCAGGGCGTAGATCAGCCTTGTATAATGGATCTTCGAGCCGTCGTCCAGGCATACGTTCTGTTCCTTCGTATCGACGGAGATCACCTTCCTGCCCAGGATCTGGTAGATCTGGTTAGCCTCGTACCAGTTCGCGCCCTCGATGGCGATCTGCTCCGCCGAAAGCCCGGCCACCAGCGCTTTGGTCAGCATCGGGCGGTTGTAGGCGGAATATTCCTCGCCGGAGATCATGACCACGGTTCCGGTCTTATCACGCTCCCGAATAGCCTTGGCGGCGTTAAATCCGGCGGCGCCGTTGCCGAGGATCACATAGTATTCCTTCGTATTGTTCACAAATCCGGTCTCTTCCACCTCGACGGGAACGAAATTCTCCTTGCCTACGCCGCAGACCGGGCAGACCTCGATGGAGGAATCGAAGATCTCGCCGCAGACCAGGCATTTGACCAGCTGGCGGGAACCTTTCTTCTTCGGAAGGGTCACTTCTTTGTTCTGCACGCGGCAGCCGAACTGATAGCCGAATTCGTAAGCCGTCACCAGGTCGGCTTCGCTGGGCTTAAAGCGGATCTTAAGGCCGTCGGTGACTTTCATCTTCAGCTGTTTCAGGCGGTCGATGATATTGGGCACGCCCTCGCCGCTCCAGCCGTAGCTGCCGAACGCGCTGGCGTGCTTGCCGCCGTGGGTGCCGGGGAACATGGAGATCACCAGGTCCCAGATGGGCTGCAGGGCGTCGCCTACGATGGTGGGCGTACCGAAGAGCAGGCCGTCGGCGAAGAGCATTTCCTCGTTCACCTTCGCCTTGTCGGCGGTGACCATGTCATAGACGCGCACGTCGACATCGCCGCTGTCGCGGACGCCCTCGGCGATCTTCTCCGCCAGCATGCCGGTGTAGCCGTAGGCGCTGACGTAGGGGATCACGACGGTCTTCTTCGTATTCGGATTCACGACGGTGGACCATTCCCGGTAGGTCTTCATGACCTGGGAAATGCGGTCGCCCACCAGCACGGGGCCGTGGCCCGTGGCGATCATCGTGATGTCCATGCCTTCCACACGGTTCAGGGCCTTGAGCATGAACGGCTTGAACGGCCCGATGATGCAGTCGTAGTAGTAGCGGAGCGCGCTCTGGTAGTCGTCTTCGTTCTTAATTGCGCTGGAGACCACCTCCGGCAGGCAGTAATGGGAGCCGAAGGAATCGCAGGTCACCAGGATCTGCTCTTCCTCGATGAAGGTGTACATGGTGTCCGGCCAGTGCAGGTTGGGCACGACCATGAATTTCAGCGTCTTATTGCCGATGGTCATGGTCTGGTTGTCCTTGACAGCCAGACTTACGAAGTCGCGGTTCACGATCTCTTTGAGGAAGCCGATGGCTGTGGCCGTGGCGATGATCTTCATCTGGGGGCTGTAGTCCAGAAGTTTCTCCACGCTTCCGGCGTGGTCCGGCTCGGTGTGTTCGACGACCAGGTAGTCGATCCTGGTCACGTCGACGACTTCTTTGAGTTTGCTTAAATATTCGTCGAAGAATTTGGCCTTGGCGGTCTCGAACAGGATCGTCTGGCCGTCGGCTTTCAGTACGTAGGAATTGTAGGTGGTGCCGAACTCGGTGTACATGATGATGTCGAAGACGCGCAGCTTGTCGTCGATGATGCCGGTCCAGTAGAAATCGTCTCTGAGTTTGATTGATTGCATGGGTATGTTCTCCTTTCGGGTAATTTTGCGGGGGTCGGTTCTCGCCCTGTGAAAAATGCAGATATGGATAGTATACTCTAAGTCCGGAAGGATTACAATCGTTACTTTGGCGAAAAGATATCGTATGAAATGATATTGGCATTTTCCGGGACTTCATGATAGAATAGCTTTGATAAGTGCAGTTTAGGAGGTATTTTTTATGGAGCAGTCTGTTTTTGACCTGGATCACCTGCCGCGCACTTATTTTAAAATGGCGCTGCCGGTGATGACAGGCATGATCGTAACGCTGATCTATAATCTGGCGGATACCTATTTTATCGCGCAGACCGGCAATACGGCGCTGGTAGCCGGCGTTTCCCTGTGCAGCCCGGTATTCACGGCGCTGATGGCTTTCGGCAATATCTACGGCCAGGGCGGCAGTTCGCTGATCTCACGGATGCTGGGAAGCGAAGACGCGGACGGCATGCGGCGGGTCAGTTCCTTCTGCTTCTATGTGGCGATCCTGACCGGCGTGGTGCTGGCGGTGCCGCTTCTTCTGTTCCGCGGGCCGTTCCTGCGGCTGATCGGTGCGGACGCGGATACGCTGCCTTACGCGGCGGAGTATTTCTCGGTACTTACGGCCGGAGCGCCGATCATTATTCTGAGCTTTATCCACTCGAATCTGCTGCGCTGCGAAGGCATGGCGACCACCTCGATGGTGGGGACGGCCGGCGGCGCGGTGTTAAATATCATCCTGGATCCGATCCTGATCTCCGTGCTTGGCTGGGGCGCCAGGGGCGCGGCCGTCGCCACGGTGATCGGCTATGTGTTCAGCGACGTATTTCTGCTGATCATGTTAAAACGCCGCAGCCGTTTCCTGTCGGTGGCGCCGAGTGACAGCCATGTGGCCGGTGGGGAGCTTAGGCAGATCCTGGGCGTCGGCACGGCGGCGGCGATCACGAACCTGACTCAGAGCGTCAGCCTGGTGGTCGTGAATCATTTTCTGCTGCCCTACGGAAGCGACAAGATCGCGGCCATGGGCATCGTGCTGAAGATCAATATGATCGCCCAGCTGATACTGGTGGGCCTGGCCTTCGGCGGCGTGCCGCTGTTCGGCTATCTGTACGGCGCGCGTGACGGAAAGCGCCTTAAGGAGCTGATCCGGTTCTGTCTGCTATTCCTGTGCGGCCTGGCCGCGGTGATCAGCGCCGCGCTTTTCGCGGCTGCCCCGGCGATGCTGCGCGGGTTTATCGATGTGGAAAGCATTGTGGCCGACGGCACGGTGATGCTGCGCTGGCAGGCTGCCGGCAATGTATTCGCGGCTGTGGTGCTTCTGCTGTCCTGCCTGTTCCAGGCCACCGGGAAAATGCTTCCCTCTTTCCTGCTGTCTGTCAGCCGTCAGGGCGTGATCTTCCTGATCGTGCTGGCCGTCGCGGTGGCGCTGGCCGGGTACATGGGCGTGGTAGCGGCCCAGGCGCTGGCGGATCTCGTGAGCGCGGCGCTGGCGGCGGGGCTGTACGTGCGGTATTTTCTGCTCGCCGGACAGAGCGCCGATGAGTAGGGCGATCGGTTCGCGCCCGACCATCGGGAGGACAAACACCGAAGTGAACCGTGCGCATCCCCCGGAAGGAGTGTGACCGGAGAACGAGGGAGTATGTCCGCAGGACATAGTACAATCTCCGCATGTGCCGAAAGATGAAAAACATGCGGCTAAAATAAAAGGAGGAAGATCAACATGGCAGTATTTCAAGTGAGTTTCATGGCGAGAACGCTGGGGCGCACGGTGCCCCTCTGCGTGATCCTGCCGACGGACAAGATGTATTTCGGGGGCGCTTCCGGGCGGCCGGAGGGGAAGCCCTACAAGACCCTGTATCTGCTTCACGGCATTCTCGGCAGTCAGAACGACTGGCTGTACGGCACCCGCATCCAGCGGTACGCCGAGGAGCGCGACCTGGCGGTGGTCATGCCGGCGGGCGAGAACGCCTTCTATGTGGATCAGCCCTGGAACAGCGCCATGTACGGCGAGTTCATCGGCCGCGAGCTGGTAGAGTTCACCAGGAAGACCTTTCCGCTGTCACGTAAGAAAGAGGATACCTACATCGGCGGCCTGTCCATGGGCGGATTCGGCGCCATGCGCAACGGCCTGAAGTACCATGACACGTTCGGGGCCATCGTCGCCCTGTCCGGAGCGTTCATCACAGACGAGAACTTCCTGGTCAAGACGGAAGAACCCAAATTCGTCTCGGAATCAGAGGAGTATAAGCACAGCTGCTTCGGCCCGGATCTCGCGGCGGCCCTGGAAAGCGACCGCAATCCCCGGTTCCTGATCGAGCAGATGGCGGCCGCGGGCGAGGAGTTCCCTGCGATCTATATGGCCTGCGGGACGGAAGACTCGCTGCTGGAGAAGAATAACGCCCTTGCGGAAGTCCTTAAGTCCCACGGCGTCAGCTTCACCTTCGAGACCGGCCCCGGAGCCCACGAGTGGGATTTCTGGGACAGATATATCCTGAAGGCCCTGGAATGGCTGCCCCTTGAGGGGAAGATGGCCGGAGTCAGCAGCGGCAATGTGGGAATCTGAGAAGTTATTCCCTGGTAAGTGAGAAATTCGTGATCCCGCCGCCCGCATCCAGATACACCTCGGCGTCGCCGGAATATTCATATCCGTCCGGGACGCCGGTTATCTGGATATGGTAGGCATAGCCGGGCAGAATGAACCGTACAATGCCCCTGGAATTGGACGTCATGGGCGTGCAGGACGTATCGTCGCAGACATTCACGGCGACGTCCTTCACCGGATCCCCGTCCTGATCCTTAAAGGACAGAGTATAGACGCGGATGCCGCCCTTCGTCTCTTCTTCGGCCGCTTCCGGCGGGATCTCGCTTAAGAAGACGGATTCCGTATAATCGTCCCCTGTAAAGGCGTCGAACAGCCGCCGGAAACTGTCGGCGGAGGTCTGGGAACCGGCCTCGATGAAGCAGATGGTTCCGAAACGGTCGATGACGATGGAGGTCGGGATCGCGTTTACCCGGAAGGTGTAGCTTAAACCGGCGGAGTCCCTTCCTATCGGAAAGGTCAGTTCAAGCTCACCGGCGAAATCCTCCAGCACTTCGTCCGTGTCGTCGGTCTCACAGGACAGGGCGAAGATCTCGACGCGGTCTTTATAGTCTTCATATGCTTCTTCCATATAAGGAAATTCCATCCGGCAGGGGCCGCACCAGGTGGCCCAGATATTGATCAGGACCATATCCTTTTCCTGCAGCGTCTCATAGAGGCTGAGAGTTTCGCCGTCATAGGTCGTAAAAGTGAAATCCTCCAGCCGGTTGGCCAGGTGGGAGCCCGGGCGTGTGTCCATGTCGATCCGGCTGCCGCCGTCCGCGGCCTGTTCGGTTTTCGCGCCGCAGGCGCTGAGGCAGAGAACGGCTGCGGTCAGTATGTTCATTATTATATACATATACATGTTCTTTTTCGATTTCATTTTCATGGAAAGAGTCCTCCTGACTTTATTCTAAAAGACGCGGCAGGAGCTGTCAATTCGAAAAAATATTTCCATTTTTCCCAAATGATATAGTTCGTGAGAGTCCCCGGTTGCTATAGTTGAACCATGGAGTTATGCCGCCATGGCTTTTTTGCGTACCCGCGGCGTACCTCCCGGGCGTCGAAGGAGGTGGTCCTGTGGAACTGTCGCAATACAATATGCACGCGCCCAACATGGTCTGCATCTGTGTAGACCGGATGGCGGAGCAGGAATACAGCGGTGAGATATGGCACCAGTATTCGTCCGTCCCGGTAAGCTTCGGGACCACGGTCGGGCTGATTCAGGAACTGGACAGACTGTACGACAGATGGGACTTTCCGCAGCGCTCTACGAACGTAAGAACATTTGACCCACAGGCAGGCAGAACGCCGGCAGAGGAACGGGAAAGGGGACGCGGACAGATGGATGAACGGCGGCTGAACGACAGAAAAGGCAACATCGGCACGTTCCTGGTACGTGTCAAATACAGGCAGAACGCCACCTGGCAGGGCGAAGTGGTCTGGGTGGAGAAGAACCGGAAGCAGTATTTCCGAAGCGCCCTGGAGCTTCTGAAGCTGATCGACGGGGCCCTGGGCGAGACGCCGGATATGGAAAATGCGGCGGAATCTTCCTGAACACAGGAAAAATATCCCTTTTTACGGCTGGATTATATAGTCCGTGAGAGTGGGCGGCTGATATAGTTGAATCAAAGATGAAGCAGCCTCTGCTGACAGAAGGAGGGACTACCGATATGGATGGCAGTAAAACGACATCCCAGGCCGGAGGCACCGGAACCTTTATCATACATGTCAGGTGCCGGCAGAACGCCACCTGGCAGGGTGAGGTGGCCTGGGCCGAGAAAGAAAAACGACAGCATTTCCGAAGCGCTCTGGAACTGCTGAAAATGATCGATGGGGCGTTGGACGAAGGTCCGGCACCGCCTCCGGGCGCGGCGCCCGAAGCACCGCAGGCAGCTTCGTAAGAAGCTTCAACATAGATAGAAAAAGGATGAGAAAGGAAAATTATTGAAGGGAGAGAAAGGAAATGAAGGAAATGTGGACATTTAACAAGAAGAAATCCCGTCTGCTGGCCGGTTTCATGGCGCTCGTGCTGGTGTTCTCCAACATCGCGGCGAACGTGCAGACCGTGTACGCGTTCGGCCCGGCGTTCCATCTGGGCGACAACGGCGAATGGGAATCCGCAGGGAACCAGGATAGCGACGGATCCGGCGATCTGTTAGACGATATGGGCGCCGGCGTGACTGCGGATGATGCGGGAGCGTATGATTTCTATGTCTCCATCTGGCCCGAGATGGAGAAGAGTGAAGATGCGGAAAACGAGGAGGCCGAAGAAGACGCGGCCGCCGCGGAGACCTGGACGGGCAAATGGCTCCAGTATATGTATGACGGTCAGGAGACCGATCATACCCTGGGCCAGGAACTGCTGATGTCCGGCAAATATGAGGAAGAGTACGGTCCTCTGGATATGAACCTGCCCGGAACCTGGGAAGGCGATAACGACGAGGTCATGGAAGTCTACCCGGACGGTACCGCGCTGGTCAAGGACGAGGGTATTGTCAATGTGACGTTCACCTATGAAGGCGAAGCGGTCACGGCCGCAGCGGCGGAAGACGTACCTGCAGAGGGAAGCGGTACGGCAGCGCCTTCGGAAGAGGCGACGGTGTCCGGCGGAGAAGAGAACGTGGCTGGCGAGGGTCAGACCGTCGGCGATCCGCAGACGGTTAGCGACGAGCAGCCTGCAGACGGCGAAACAGCGGAAACCGTAACGACCGCGGCGGAAGAGACGGAGGCGGAGACTGAAAGCACGGCTGAGGCTGAATCCGAGGCGGGGACTGAGACTGAAACGGAAACCGTGGTTGAGACCGAAGCTGAGACCGAAACAGAAGCCGAGGCGGAGACCGAAGTTGAGACCGAAACGGAAGCCGAGGCGGAGACTGAAGTTGAGACTGAAACGGAAACAGAGGCAGAGACGACCGTCAGTGCGGACGTCAGCACTGCTGCGCCTGAAAATGAGGAAGAGACCGAGTCTGCCGCTGTGAAGGAAACCGAAGCGGAAGCAACTGAGAGCAGCACGGAAGTGATCACGGAAGGCGAAGTGCCGCTGGCCGCGCTGGATTCTGACACGGCTCCGACGGAAGTAGCTTCTGAGGATAGTTCCGACGAGACGGAATCCGTGCCGGAAGCAACCGGAAACAACGCGATCCAGCCGGAGACTCCTGAGGTTTCCGGGACCCCGGAGGCTTCTGAGACTCCAGAGGTTCCTGCGGAAGAGAACAAGAAGACGCTGGAGCCGGGAACTGTCCTGACATGGGCCGTATGTGTGAAGTATTCAGGGACGGCGCTGATAGATGGAAATAGCCTGATATGTGATAAAGATTCAATACCGGAAAGTGATTGGGTAATTGGAGACGGTAATCATAATGTGGTGGTTACCGGAATTTGGCATGGAACTATTACTTATAATGGCTCTGGCACAATGACTATTAGAGGCGGTGGAACGATTGATGCCTCTGGTAGAAATCGAAGCGCAATCACTGTTACAAATGGAGCGAAGATTGTACTTGAGGATGCTACAGTCACTGGCGGTATGGGCACGGTGGCGACTGGTGAAGTGGCGGACCTTGATGATAGAGGCAGTATCCGCGTTGGTGGCGGTGTTTATGTAGAGAACGGAACCTTTAACCTACAAGGAGGTACTATTAGGGACAATAAAGCACAGCGCGGCGGTGGCATCTTTGTGAATAAGGGTGCTAATTTCAACATGACCGGTGGTACAGTCGAAAGTAATCAGACTGTTGACACGAGTGGTCATACAAGTGGAGATAATTATAACCTTGCGGGTGAAGGCGGTGGAATTTTCGTCTGGGGTACTGCATATATTGAAGGCGGCAGGATTATAAACAATATATGTGGTTCCAAAACCGATTTGGGCGGTGGCGGCTTGTACGTTAATAATAATGGTAAAGCCACACTTGTCAATGCTAAAGTTACCAATAACACCGCATATGGGTATGGCGGTGGAATTGCAGGCTGTGTCCACGGCGAGGCTTCCCTTGTCGCTATTGATGGGTTGGCTCTCTATGACAACACCGCGATAGGTACTTCCTATGCGCATGGCAAATATACGGACGATATGGATAACGATGACAAAGATTATGCAGATAGATGTTCTTACTTTGTAGACTTTTGCAAAAGCGGTCATGTAAAGAGCGGTGGAAAAGAATATACGTGGAAAGGCTCAATGGACGTCATGAAACTTGGGCCGGATGACGCAAAAGATTTATATACCGCTGGTTCGACCATCGTTGGTAACTATATGGCAGGCGGCGGTTCCGAACAATATACCGCGTGGATAGGTAATTACTCGAACGGTAACTTTAAAACAGTGAAAATTCAGGACAGCGATGTGGTTTCATATGAGGAACAAATAGTGGGCCTCACAGCGAATCCTTCGGCCGAATCGAAGGAAAGCTTCCCTGATGATGAGGGTGATCAGTGGGTGGACATTTCCGGCAATATATCATATGTTCACGGTGGCGGTATCGGCTGCAATGGCGGTCTGTACTTCGGCTCCAAAGAAAATCAAGAAGTTACATTCAACGTATTGGATCTGAAGTTGGGTGCGGTAAAGAAATTGAACGACGGCAAAACCAATCCGCCTGCAAATAAGTATGAGTTTGTGCTACTGTATAGCAATGGTGATGTGGCTGCAACTGCAAAAAATGATGCTAGCGGCAATGTCGAATTCTGCTTTAACAGTTTTGCGGATCTTGATAAGTATTTTGATACGAAGGAGCCGGCGCAGATCACATTTTATCTGCGTGAGAAAATTCCTGCAAATCCAGAGAAAGACGCTTCGTATGATAAGTCGCTTTATAAGTTGGTTGTGACCCTGAAAAAAGATACTACCAGTACAGAAAAGAAGCTTGAGCATACAACCACTGTTACAAATCCGAACTTTAAAAACATAGAGGTTAAGGTCGTTACCAACACTTATACCGTGGCGGCGAACGGGATAACTGTCTATAGGGTTAACGATAGAGATGGAAATCCGTTATCCTCCGAAGAAAAATTGACAGGTACTACACCGCAATTTGATAACTACACGTATACTCCGACAACGTATAAGCCTATTGTTCAAAAAAAGGTGTCTTCAACAATTGACGGCACTCCGGCACCGAGCAGGACGTATAAGTTTACCATTAGCGCTGTAACGCAGGGTGCACCAATGCCGGATCCGGCTTATGTAGAGATTACAGTTGCCGGTGGGCTGCCAGCAAAGGAAGAATTTAATCCTATCTCTTATAATGTACCTGGTGTGTATGTGTATCACATTACAGAAAGTGATGTTACTGACCCAACGATTCAGAAGGATACAAGTGAAGTCACGCTAACAGTCAATGTTGAAGCGGTAGGCGGATCTAATCTGGAAGCGACCGGAACATACTCTGGGGGCACTGTCTTTGATGATGGGATTGCAAACGGATTTAATAATCAGTTTACAGTTGCTGAGATTACCTACTCTCCGCAGGTTAAGAAGGAGTTTACGAGCAGTAGTGCCGTGAGGCCGAAGGATAAGAAGTTCAACTTCGATCTGGAAGATGTAGGTAAATTGGAACAAAATCCAGATGATCCGTCAAAGACGACCTATAAGAAAGCGAATGGCTATACAATGCCTACTGAGGTCAGCGTCGAGGTAACAGGCGAAACGACGGGAGAATTTGGAGCGATCGAATTCAGTGAGCTGGGCGACTATTACTTTACTATCACAGAACAGGAAGGCTCGGATCCTGGATACACCTACGACCAGGCTGTCAAAGAGCTGCATGTCGAAGTAAGGTACAATAAGGATCAGGGTATACTGGAGGCAACGCCGTATTATGATGACGTGCAGGTGGATCATGCGACGGTCACGAACACTTATGAAGTAAAACCGACCTACTTCGCACCGGAAGTCATGAAAATCGTTTACGGCGATGACCAGCCTGCGGAAGACAGGGTTTATACTTTCACACTGGCAGAGGGCTTATGGTATCCGAATGGAGGGCCTGGAGATGATGGCGCCAAACTTCCGGAGGAAAGCACCGTTACGATAACCGGCGCGGGCCGCAAGAAGTTCGATGAAATCAAGTTCACCAAGGCTGGAATCTATAACTTCGAGATCCGTGAGGAAGATGAAAGCAACGAGCACTATATCTACGACGACACAGTCTGGAATGTAGAAGTGACAATTGAAGATAATGAGAGCCAGCTGGAAGTCAAAGCAGTAAAGTACACGAAGACGATAACGGGTACGAAGACGAATAACGTGGGCCCGGTATACAGCAACGAGAATCCGAATGTAGCTTTTGCTTCCTTCTACAATGAGTACAGGATAACGCCGACAGATACGCAGCTGCATGTCACCAAGTACGTGACCGGATCCGTAAGACCTGAGATCAATACTGCCACGTTTAACTTCAGGCTGGCGCTGCTCGACGCGACGGCGAGGAACGGAGCGAAGCTTCCGGAGAAGCAGACGGTATCGATCACGGGTTCCGGAAAGCCCGGAAAGCTGGGCGAAGCTTACTTTGATAAGATCGAGTTCAGCAGAGCCGGTACCTATATCTTCGAGATCGACGAGATGACCGGTTTTGAGGCCGGTACGGAGCGTTTGCCCGGTTACACCTACGATAACGGCACATGGCATGTGATCGTGACGGTCGTGGATAACAAGGGAGAGCTGAAAGTTGCCAGCACGCAGTATGTCCGTCTTGAGAACGGTGTGTCTGTGGATACTTCCGACGTACCCGAAGAGGAAGGCGCAAGGTTCGTCAACGATTACGATGTATTGTCAACAAAGTATGCTCCGAAGGTGAACAAGGAATTTGCCCGCGATGCAGCTGCGAGACCGACGGAGAAGACGTTCACGTTCACTCTGGAACCGAAAGAGGATTATGGAACGAACATCACGTTCAGTGAAGAAACGATAGCGAAGACGGTCACAGTTAAGGGAGCCGGCATTGCAGCCTTTGACAACATTACATTTAATGAGGCCGGAACTTATAAGTTCATCATCAGTGAGACTGACAGCGGAGAAGGCGGTTATACCTACGATCCGAAGAAGTGGGAACTGACAGTGGAGATCGTGGATACAGGTAATCAGCTTATCGTGAACACGACCTCTTACGCCCAGATCGATGGAACGGAGTCGGCTGGTGGGATGGCAACATTCACCAACGATTACAAGGTAACCCCCACTGTTTATCAGCCCGAAGTCAGCAAGGTTCTGACCGGTGAGGAAAGACCGATCGAGAAGACATTCCGATTTGGCATTACCGAGGGCAGCTATACGCCGCCGGCATATGCGCTGGCGCTGAAGAGCGGCCTGACGATGCCGGAGAGCAGGGAAGTGAGCGTGACCGGCGCGGGAACCACGAAGTTCGATGAGCTGAAGTTCGAGGAGCCCGGAACCTACACATTCCTTATCGAGGAGGCCGACGACAAGGAGAACGGATATACCTATGACGCCGCGAAGTGGACGCTGACTGTATTGGTGGAGGACTTAGAAGGTCAGCTGACAGTCACGGAAACAAAATATGAGGCGGAAGGCAAGACCACTTCTTCGACCGAAGCCACATTCACCAACGATTACCAGGTGAAACCGATATCTTTCGTACCTGAGGTTAAGAAGTCGATCAGCGGAACGCCGTTGTGGGATGAGACATTTGATTTTGCTCTGGAAGCGGCAGCGGACAACAAGGAAGGCGGAGTTGAGTTCACCAATGCCGATTCTGCGAAACATGTAACGGTGACCGGCGCGGGTACCGCAAAGTTCGATGATATTACTTTCAGGAAGGCCGGAAAGTATACCTTCACGATCCGCGAGACAGCCGGAAACAGCCCCTACTGGACCTATGACGACAGAAGCTGGACGCTGACTGTGAATATAGTCGACGACGACAGCTGGCTGAAGGTGGAGAGCTGGAGCTACGCCAGCAATAAGGGCGAGACTACGACGGAAGCGGCCGAATTTGAGAATGAGTTCACGATGCCTGGCGAGCTGCGGATCGGCAAGACGGTGACGGGCAACGCCGGCGAAGTGAGAAGGGATTTCCATTTCACCGTGACGCTGACAGACCAGTCAGGAAACCCGCTGAAGGGGAGCTACAACTACACGGGAAGCAGCATCTACGGAAGTGAGGACGCGCCGGCGGACGGAGTGATCACGGACGGAGTGGTGACGGTGACCCTGAGGCATGGGCAGGAGATCACGTTCCATTACATTCCGGCCGGAACCAGCTACCGGGTGGAAGAGGCAGAGGCAGACACGGAAGGATACCGGACGACGTTGACGTTGGACGGAAATGGCCAGGCTGTGGCTGCTGCGGAAGGAACGATCCCGATAGATGGGACCTCGGTAGTGGAGTATGAGAACTACAGGTACCAGCCGACCGGCGGGACGACGCCGGACCGTCCGGGAACGAATATCCCTGACAACGAAGTACCGCAGAGCCCGGGAACGCCGGATATCATAACGATCAGCGACGAGCCGACGCCGTTGTCGAACTTCGAGACGATTGAGGATGAAGATGTGCCGTTAGCATTCCTTGCCCCGATGACGGGAGACAACAAGCCTGTGGGAGCGGCAGCGCTGTTCGGGCTGCTGGCCCTGGGAATGATGGGAGCGTTCGGAATCCTGGCGTCGAAGAAGGACGAGGAGGACGCATAAGAGCTGTCCGGAGCGCGGGACGCGCGGATAGAACGGAATCACAGTAAGACACGCGGGCCGGCCATCGGCCGGCCCGCATGAAGCAGAAAAGAGAATGAACTGCAAAGGGGGAGCACCGATTGTAGGCGCTCCCCCCTTAATTATGTTTGCACAAATGGTCAGACAGCGCGTAAACGGTACAAAACAAGCCTATTCAAAAAGTAAGCGGCCACATTTGACATCTGAGTCTCTGTGGCCGCTACTTT
>CANQRU010000035.1 GCA_947626395.1 uncultured Lachnospiraceae bacterium
ATACATCGTTCTGAAATTCTCTTAAAAGAATCTTCAGGGTTCTGCATACTGTTCAGTCTTCAATTGTCAAGGTCCGTGTGCTGCTGACTTCCGCCGCAACTTTCCTAGGATATCACACCAGGTTGGCTTTGTCAACAACTTTTTTGAAATTTTTTTCACCGCCATTCACGACTGCCCGCTTAAGCGGTGGAACTATAATATACCATCTTTTCCCGGGAAATGTCAAGGGATTTGTGCTACTTTTTTAAACAATTTTTGAGGCTTTTTTTAGCACCACAAGATATGCGAATTTCCTATATTTTCCTCTATATTTTGTGCCTTGTGACAGACGCGGCAAAGAGGGACCGATCCTCTTTGCCACGAATTGTGTCTATTCAATATAATATATATGCAAATCAGCAAAAAACTCCGCTTCTTATGAAATGATCCCCCTGACGATCCCCAGCGCCAGGCGCGAGACAAGATTATAATGGTAGAGAAACGAGAGCCAGGGACTCGCCTCGATCTGATCGAGTACAGCGGACGCCCAGGATGTCGCGGCAAACGCTGTGACCAGCAGAGACATCAGCCATAGAAAAAAAAGCCCCTGCAGGCCGCCCAGCGCGGCGCCGGCCAGCTGATTCATGCCGGACAGGATCGGAAGCTTCGCCACCAGATCGAGCGCTCCCGCCAGAAGCTTTAAAGAGATATAGATCAAAAGGAACAGGACCACAAATCCGACAAAGTTGATGATCACATTCGCCAGATAACTGCCGATATACTCAGCGAAGGCGTCTACCCCAAGCAGATCATAGACCGTATTGTTATTGTTCTCAATAAGAAGTTCCTTCAGATCATCCGGCAGACGCAGTTCCTCGATGAACTGCCGCTGCGCCGCGGGCATCTGCATGTCCGGAAGCGCCTCTTCGCCGATGCCGAACGCGCCGCTGACGCTGTCCGTGATCCAGCCGTAAACCGGCGTCTTCTCCCTGATAAATGTGCCCACATACGGCATGGCAAAATGAACGGCTGCAAGCGTAACCACCAGCGCCACCATAGAGACCGCCAGGCGGATAAGCCCCCGGTAATGACCGTAGAGCACCATGCCCAGCAGATAAACGCCGACCGTTATCTGCAGCCAGTTTTCCCTGAAATATTCCATATACGTTCCAAACCCCCGTCAGCCGGTCAGAATGAATTTCTCGATCGTCAGGGCTACGCCGGCGTCGTTGTTGCTGCCGGTCACATAATCCGCGGCCGCCCTGAGTTCTTCCTCCGCGTTCTCCATAGCGACACCGATCCCGGCGGTCTCGATCATCGAATAATCGTTGCCGCCGTCGCCGAATGCCATCGTCTCCCCGATATCGATATCAAGAAGTCCCGCCAGGCGCTTTAGGGCGGGGCCTTTAGAAGCTCCCGCGCCATTGATCTCCAGATTATTCACCACGGAAGAAGTCACCAGAATATCGGGAAACCGCTTCAGCTGTTCCCGCATAAGCTCTCTCTCCCGCAGATCCGCAAAATACATATTGACTTTGTTCACCGCCGTCTGCGGGCGGCTGATATATTCCAGCATGTCCGGAACCTTCGTACGGGTCTGCCGGATCATTTTCACGATCTGGGGCGGAATCCCGAACTGTTCCAGATGATCATAATATCTCGCTTCGGAAATCCCTCTTCCGTCCGCGTAAGCGTCGCACATGATGCCCGGGCGGCTCATCGCCAGCTGCATGACAGCCAGCGCCGTCTCCCGCCCGACTAACTGCAGATCCAGCGTGCGTTCCTCCCGCAGATCCTCAATAGCGCCTCCATTGACCGTAATGGCGTAACGGACGCCGAGTTCCAGGATCTCCTGCGGGATTCCGGCAGCCAGCCGGCCCGTACAGGGGACGATCAGGATCCCTCTCTCCGCGCAGGCGGCCAGCGCCAGGCGGTTCCTCTCGGGCAGGTTCTTCTCATCATCCAGCGCCGTCCCATCCAGGTCAAACGCCACCAGTCGAATCTTCATAAGCTGTTTCCGTTTATATAAAATGTTCCTCGCGCAGGATCAGAAGTCCTTCTTTATTATACTTGGCAGAGAACACGCCGGTGATCAGACGGCCCAGGGATGGTTTCTCAGCGCGGTCAGCGGCTTCCTCGATCATCGCCTCGGCGTTCTCCTTCGTCAGCGGAACCCCATCCTCCTCCATCAGTTCTACCCTCTCGTAGAGAGCCAGCATGCTTTTGCCGGTAATGCTGCAGTCGATACTCGCCGCGTAATCGCAGGCATACTGGGCGAAGGAATCTGCATCCATCTCCTGGCGGCGGTCATCGTCTCTTGGCTCCGGCTCCATCGGTTCCACCACCGCACTGCGGTCCGCATCGGATGTGGAAGTGATCGCTTCCGGCCCTTCCTCTTCCTTGCGGGCCAGGCGTTCCTGCTCCTCTACCTGCTCCATAACGGCGTTGCCGATCGCCACTTCTTCCGGCACCAGCTCGCCGTCGATCCGGGTAAAGCTCCCCATCTGCTCCGGGTATTTCTGATACAGATCCTCCATCTGACGCGGATTGTCAAGAAGCACTACCGCCATATGGTTCTGGTTCTCTTCCGCCGTCATCAGGCCGACCAGCTTCTCCAGTTCCTCGCCGCTCAGATCGCCCGCTTCATCCACGATCAGATCCCTGCCGGTCAGCTGGGCGGTAACTGTGTCCACACCGCGGCTGTTCAGCTTGCTTCCGGTGATCCTGACCGTCTGGTTATGGCTGTCGTGCTGGACGTGATACGCTTTCAGCTTCTCGATCGCCTTCTCCATTCCCTTCTCCGGAGTACGCGTCTCGATCGCCATATACTCAGGCACCGCTTCTTCCTCCGCAGCCGCTGAAGCTCCGTCAGCTTCATCCGAATCTTCGGTACCGGCCGGACCGGCCGCGTCGTCTGTATCTTCTGCCGCAGATGCCTCCGGCATCTCCGCCTCCCCGGAAATCTCCTGCTCATCCGCATCCGTCTCCAGATCTTCCGCGCTCCCGGCTTCCTCCGGATCTTCATCCGGGACTTCCTCGCCACGCAGCGCCGGCGGAAGCGCTCTGTGGATATCGTATAATTTCTTGGTCTGCTCGTTAAATACGTTCTCGTCCGCCGCGCCGTCACGGGTCAGGCGGGACATCTCTCTGGCAAGCTGTTCTTCAGCCGCCGCCTGATGGAGATTCGCCACCAGCTCCTCATCGATCGTTACGCGTTCCGGCGCGCGCTGCAGTTCTTCGTCGGTCTCTTCCGCGGATTCCTCCGCAGCATCCTCATCTCCGGCCGGCTCCTCATAGATCACATCTTCATCCTCCGGCTCCTGATCCTCCTGGCCGTCGTATTCCGGGCCGTATGCGTCCTCTTCATAAACCGGCTCTTCCCCGTACTGTTCATACTGTCCGCCGTCGTCGTCATAATCATGATCTGGGAACTGCATCTCTCCGGAGAAATGATCCTCCGGATACGAATCGTCCTCTCCGAACACGTCCAGGGCTCCGTTTTCAAATTCCTGCTCTACCGCTTTATACTGGGCCTCATACTTGTCAGGATTCCTGACCAGATCCTGCTGATAATCAGACAGGGCCGCGAACTGGGCTTTCAGGGCCAGCGCCTTGTCCACATATTTTCCAAATGCGAACATCAGCGCGATTTTATCGCACATCTGTACGCACAGATTCTTCTCGCCGATGGCGGCATACAGCTCCGCCAGTTCATACATCCAGCGTTCATCCAGTTCCACCGAGACGTATTTCTCCAGAGTGGCCGCCAGCTGCCTGCTGGACGCCCCCTTTGCCTTCAGGATCAGATACCGGAGCAGATTCTGCCTGGGATCCCCTGCCGCCGCTTCGGTGAACTCCCGGTAATACTCTTCGGCCTCGCGGACATTCCCCTCCCGCAGGGCCAGCTCCGCCAGTTTAAATAAAAGGCTCTTTCCGACAGGCGCACGCTCATACGCCTGCATCAGGATCTCCTTGGCTTCCTGATACTCTCCATTCTTCTCATAGACCTGGGAGATCATCGCCAGCAGGTTCGCGTTGCGCACGCGCCGCCAGTCAATAGTATCCGCGATCTTCATGGAGGTGGTGAAATCCCCCTTTGTCACCAGTTTCTTGATCTGTTCAACTTTAATGTTAAACTCGTACTTGTCCATGGTATCCCTTCCTGCTTTCCTGCGCAGAACCCGCTCCGGGCTGTTCCGCCGCGTTCTGACGCAATGTATTCGCCGCTGTCCGGACTTCCCCCGCGGCCGGGCCCCGCATGAAAGCGCGCCGTACGATCGGCGGCGTGTATTCCCGGCGGTTACAGTTCGATCCGCCCTTCCAGCGCACGGAGCAGAGTCACCTCGTCGATGTTCTCCAGATCCCCGCCCACCGGGACGCCGCTGGCGATGCGGCTGACTTTGATTCCTGTAGGCTTTATCAGCTTGCTGATATACATCGCCGTCGTCTCGCCTTCCAGGCTTGAATTCGTGGCGATGATCACCTCGTTTACATCTCCCTGAAGACGCTGCATCAGCTCCTTCAGCTTTATATCCCCGGGACCGATCCCCAGCATCGGGGATATGGCGCCGTGGAGTACATGATAGACCCCGTCGTATCTTCCGGTCTTCTCATAAGCCACATAATCTCTGGGAGTCTCTACCACCATGATAGTCTTGTGGTCGCGGCCCGCGCTTCTGCAGACCGGGCAAAGCTCCTGATCCGTGAGCGTACAGCACTCTTTGCAATAGCGTATATTCCTGCGCGCCTCCGTCATGGACGACGCCAGCCGGTCCACCTGCTCTTCCGGCATATTGATGATGTGAAATGCGAGCCGCTGTGCCGATTTGGCGCCAATGCCGGGAAGCCTGGATAATTCGTCGATCAGTTTCGTGATCTGGCCACTGTAATATTCCATAATCTAGAACGGGAAACCTCCGCCCATACCGCCGAGGCCTGCGCCTAAACCGCCGGTGAATTTGGACATGGCGCCCGCGGAATCTTCCTCCATCTGACGGAACGCCTCGTTAGCCGCCGCCATGATCAGGTCTTCCAGCATCTCCACATCATCCGGATCCACGGCTTCCGGGGAAATCTTCACGGCCGTGATCTCTTTCTTCCCGGATACGGTGACGCTTACCGCGCCGCCGCCTGCCGACGCCGTATATTCCTTGCTTTCCAGTTCCTTCGTCGTCTCTTCCATCTGACGCTGCATGCGCTGGGCCTGCTTCATCAGATTGCTCATGTTCCCCGGCATGCCGCCCGGAAATCCGCCACGTTTCGCCATGGTCTCTATTCCTCCTCTATTGAAATATCCATATGGATATGTTCTTTCAGATCCTCCGCGGTCACATAGACCGTATCCGTGCGCTCGCCATTCCCCAGCAGTCTGGCCTTGAAATAAATGTCTTTGCCGTAGGCCGACCGGACATACTCCTCCAGCTGTCCCATGACTGTGGGCCTTCTGCCGATCTCAAAGCTGTTCACACTGGAAAATACGACCGTCAGGCAGCTGTCGCCGCCCGGTTCCACAATGGTGTCGCGGAAGCTGGGCCGCACCGCGCCTCCCAGATTCCGGACGATCTTGCCCCAGTCGTTGCGGATCATCTGCAGATCCTCCATCTGGGCCCTGGGCAGCGTAACTTCCCGAGGCGGCGTGAACGCCTGTCCCGGCTGCGCGTATGCGCCGGGTACGCCGCCCGGCGTCACAGCCGCGGTTTGCGCAGATACGCCGGTTCCTGCCTCTGCCGCAAATCCGCTGGCACCATATCCTGCCAAGCTGCCCGCGGCACCGCTGCCTACAGAGGATGCGCTGGCGCCGGCACCTGCAGGCACGCCGTATCCGGGCATCCCTGCCCCGCCCGCACTCACCGGAACGCCTTCCTCCAGCGTCTCTTCGATCTTATTCAGCCGCTCGATGACAGAATCATAATTATGCTCCATCTGCGGCTTCGTCAGTCTGATAAACGCCAGTTCCACCAGCACCCGTTTTTGGGACGCGTAGCGGATCTGGTTGGACAGATCGGAAAACACGCGGATATAGCGCATCAGCGTCTCTCCGTCCGTCAGTCCCGCGTCCTCCTTCAGAAGCCGCAGGTTCTCCGTGGACATGTCCACGATGCCCTCCGCGTCCTCCGCCGTCTGCGCCAGCAGGAGATTGCGCATATACCAGATAAAATCCGTCACAAACTGGGACAGCTCCCGACCCTGGACCACCAGTTCCTCCAGCTGCCGGATGCAGTCCGCCGTCCGGTTCCCGGCCACAGCGCGGAACATCGAGCTGAAGATGGCGGTATCCACCGCGCCGAGCACATCCAGCACATGGTCGTAGGTCAGCCGCTCCCCGTAATGGAACGCGACGCACTGATCCAGAAGACTTAACGCGTCGCGCATGGAGCCGTCGGCCGCCCTCGCGATATAGGAAAGCGCCCTCTCCTCCACGTCGATCTTCTCCGCCGCGGACAGTTCCGCAAGCCGGTCCGTGATCGTCGCGATGGAGATGCGTTTGAAATCGTACCTCTGGCAGCGGGAAAGCACCGTGATCGGAATCCGGTGCACTTCCGTCGTCGCCAGGATAAAAATCACATAAGAAGGCGGCTCCTCCAACGTCTTGAGCAGGGCGTTGAAGGCGCCCGTCGATAACATATGAACCTCGTCAATGATATAGACCCGGTAGCGTCCCTCCGTCGGAGGATACTGCACCTGCTCCCGGATCTCGCGGATATTATCCACGCCGTTATTGGACGCGGCGTCGATCTCCACGACGTTCAGCGACGCACCCGCCACGATATTCTTACAGGTCTGACACTCGCCGCAGGGACTTCCGTCCACCGGATGCTCACAGTTGACCGCTTTCGCGAAGATCTTGGCGATCGTGGTCTTCCCGGTGCCGCGGGTGCCGCAGAACAGATACGCATGTCCGATGCGCTGGGACAGTATTTGATTTTTCAAAGTCGTCACAATATGGTCCTGGCCCCTGACATCGTCGAAAGCGGCCGGACGCCATTTGCGGTACAGCGCCATGTAGGACATGAATCCGTATCTCCTGTCATCATCGTCCATGCAGGCTGCTCCCGCGGGAACAGCACACGCACGGACACCTGTTTCTGTAAACGGATGCTTATTTCATCTTCTCGTCGCCGAAGCAGATACCGATCATCTTCGCCTCGCGGATAATGGAACTCTTCGGATCGACGACCTTCAGCTTCCCGGCTACGTCCTTCAGCGGGATCTTGTCGATGTCGTTGTTCTTCACGCAGACCATGTAGCCGTATTCCTTCTGCTTGATCAGGTAAGCCGCCTCGGCGCCCAGTCTGGTGGAAAGCACACGGTCATACGGGCAGGGCTCGCCGCCGCGCTGCATATGGCCCGGAACCGTCACACGGATCTCCTGGCCGGTCAGCTCGCCGATCTTCGCGCCGATCTCGTAGGCGACCGACGGATAGACCGGACCCTTGGCCTGTTTCTCTTTCAGTTCCTTCTTGGTCAGCTTGGCGTCTTCCTTGGAAATAGCGCCCTCCGCCACTGCCAGGATGGAGAAGCGCTTGCCCTGGCGGTTGCGCTCCTTCAGAGCGTCCACGACGATATTGATATCATAGGGGATCTCAGGAAGCAGGATGATATCCGCGCCGCCGGCGATACCTGCATGCAGCGTCGGCCAGCCTACCTTATGGCCCATGATCTCCACGATGAAGACGCGGCCGTGAGAGGAAGCCGTGGTATGAATGCTGTCGATGGCGTTGGTCGCCACGTTCACCGCGCTCTGGAATCCGAACGTCATCTCGGTGCCCCACAGATCATTGTCAATGGTCTTCGGCAGAGCGATGATGTTCAGTCCCTCTTCGCGGAGAAGGTTGGCCGTCTTCTGGCTGCCGTTGCCGCCAAGGACCACGAGGCATTCCAGGCGGAGCTTGCGGTAGGTCTGCTTCATGGACTCGACCTTGTCCAGGCCGTTCTCATCCGGCTCGCGCATCAGCTTGAACGGCTGGCGGGAGGTGCCCAGCATCGTGCCGCCCTGGGTAAGAATACCGGAGAAATCCCGCGGTTTCAGGATCCGGTAGTCCGTGTAGATCAGGCCCTTATAGCCGTCCTCGAAACCGATGATCTCCACTTCGTTGTCGTACATGTTGTACAGTGCCTTCGCCACGCCGCGCATGGTCGCGTTCAGCGCCTGGCAGTCGCCGCCGCTGGTGAGCATTCCAACTCTAATCATGTCCTTAAATCCCCTTTCTCTTATAAGATAAAGTTATGTCATTACAATAACCCCATTGTGTTATTATAATACAAAGGCCGGGATGGGACAAGGGGAAATTCGAGAAATTATAAAATTATGAATCCGGGTAAATGCGGTTCCGATGGCGGATCTTCCTGCGCCGCCCCGGCCCCGCGGGAAATATCAGAATGGAAATCCGTGCGTCTCACTTTGAACAGCTGCCACAGACGTTACCTGCGCAGTTAGCTCGGCCCAGGCTGCCTCGCGGCACACAGAGTGATCCGCTTAGTGCTGCTGCATTCCTGCCCTGACACGGTTCACGAAGCTCTGTTGCGCAAGACCCGGACGTCAACACCACTTACGCAGGGCAGCTCTGCAACAGACTGCCCGGGGTGAGACATCACCCCTGCTAGAGCGGATTGCAGGTACAGGGCACCGCTATCTCCCCGGCTGCACGGAAAAGTTATGACTTCATCAGGCCGCCGGCGCATCGCCGGCAAGAAACAGTATAGCGGGTTCGGGCGGATTTGTCAAGGCGGGAAAACGGGGACGCGGAATGAATTGACAAGCGCAGAAAGTATCCGTAAAATAACTTTATCAGATACCTTCATTAAGGAGACCCGCCATGACCATGACCCCACAGGAAAAATACATGAAAGCCGCCATCCGCGAGGCAAAAAAAGCGCAGGCGCTGGGCGAGGTGCCCATCGGCTGCGTGATCGAATACGAAGGAAAGGTCATCGGCCGCGGCTACAACCGCCGCATGACCGACCACACGGTCCTGGCCCACGCCGAGATCGCCGCCATCCGAAAGGCCTGCCGGAACATGGGCGACTGGCGGCTGGAAGGCTGCACCATGTATGTGACGCTGGAGCCCTGCCCCATGTGCGCCGGGGCCATCGTCCAGGCGCGGATCCCGCGGGTCGTCATGGGCTGCATGAATCCGAAAGCCGGCTGCGCCGGCTCCGTGCTGGATCTTCTGCACGAACCGGGCTTCAACCATCAGGTGGAGACGGAGACCGGCGTGCTGGGGGAAGAATGCTCGCAGATGCTGACGGCATTTTTCAAGGCTCTGCGCGCCGCCAGGAACGCGGCGAGAAGTTCCGCAGGCGCACTACCGGACGCAGAATCCGAAACAACCTGAGTTTTCCTAAACCTCATAACAACTGTACATCCCTCGCTCACAACTGCCGAATCCGGCATCAGAACTTCTTCCAGGTATTTCTCGACAGTAACACCAGCAGCGGGAACAGCTCCAGGCGTCCCGCCAGCATATCGAAGATCATCACCAGAAGCGACCTGGCCGAATAGACCGAATAATTCGTTGACGGCCCCACCAGCGACAGGCCCGGCCCGATATTATTGAGCGTGGCCGCCACCGCCGTGAAATTCGTCACCGCGTCCAGATTATCGATGGACAGCAGAAGCACGGAAATGGAGAACACCGCGAAGTAAGCGGCGAAAAATACATTGGTCGCGCGCACCACCTCGTGGTCCACGCTCTTGCCGTCCATCCGCACCTTCATCACGCCGTCCGGATGCACATACGTCCAAATCTCCTTCCGGACCGTTTTGAACAGGATCACGATACGCGACACCTTGATACCGCCGCCGGTACTGCCGGAGCAGGCGCCGACGAACATGATCATGACCAGCATCGTCCGCGACATCTCCGGCCACAGATCGAAGTCCACGGTCGAGTAGCCGGTGGTCGTGATGATGGACGCCACCTGGAACGCCGCCTGCTGGAACGCCTTCGCCAGACTGTCGAACAGGCCGTAATGCCACACATTGAACGTGACGATCAGGATCGCCGCCAGGATAATGCCCAGGTACGCGCGGACCTCTTCCATCTTGAAGGCCGCCGCGGCCCTGTGGAACAGGATGAAGAAATACGCGTTAAAATTGATACCGAACAGAATCATGAAAATGGTGATGACCACCTGATTATAAACCGAATAGCTGGCAATGCTGTCGTTGCGCACGCCGAAACCTCCGGTACCCGCGGTACCGAAGGACAGCGTCAGCGCGTCGAAGAGCGGCATCCGCCCCAGAAGGAGCAGGCACACCTCGATCACTGTCATACCGATGTAAATGAGATAAAGGATCTTCGCCGTCGTCTGAACCTTCGGCACCAGACGGCTTACGGAAGGGCCCGGGCTCTCCGCCTTCATCAGGCTCATATGGAAGCCGCCGCTCATAGGCAGGAGCGTCAGCAGGAATACCAGCACGCCCATACCGCCGATCCAGTGGGTGAAGCTGCGCCAGAACAGAATGCTCTTCGGAAGCGGTTCTACCGCCGCCAGAATGCTGGCCCCGGTGGTCGTAAAGCCGGATACCGCCTCAAAAAGCGCCTGAACCGGATCCGGGATCGCGCCGCTGAGAACGAAAGGCACCGCCCCCATCACACTGATCGCCAGCCAGCTCAGCGCTACCGCCACAAAGCCTTCCCGGGCGAAGAATACGCTGTTGTCCGGCCGTTTCCCGCGCAGAAGCAGTCCAAAGGCGACGCAGGCCAGCACAGACACGGCCAGCGCCCAGAACGCCGTCTCCCCATAGATCACGGCCACGATGCAGGACGGAACCATCAGCGCTCCCTCCAGGATCAGGGTCATTCCCACGATATATCGGATAATCGAATGATTCATAACTCACACCTATTTCGCCAGAATATCATTAATGTCCTGAAGCCCTTTCTGCGTCGTAACAATGATCACCGTATCTCCGGGCCGGATGCTGTCCTGACCTTTGGGGATGATCACATTGCCGTCGTGGTTGATGCTGCAGACCAGAAGGTCCTTCTTCAGCCTGCGGCTTAGCTGCGCCAGCGTCATATTCGCCACCAGGCTGTCCGGTTTCACAGAAAATTCCAGCGCCTCGGCCCGGTTGTCCAGGATATGGCACAGCGTCTGTACGCTGCCGCCGACCGCGTTCTGCTGGGCGCGCACATACTGAAGGATCGTGTCGGCAGTTATGTACTTGGGGTACACGACGCTGCCGATATCCAGCTTCTGGATAATACTGTCGAATGCCAGCCGGTTCACCTTCGTCACCAGCTTGGCCTTCGTCCGGTCCTTGGCGAACTGGGACAGGAAAATATTCTCCTCGTCGATGGGCGTCAGGGACACGATGGCCTGCGCCGACAGAAAGCCCGACTGCAGAAGGATTTTCCGGTCGGAACCGTCGCCATTGATAACAGACACGTCCGGCAGCGCCTCGCAGAGGATCTCGCAGCGTTCCCGGTCGCGTTCCACGATACGCACGTCGATCTTCGACTCCCGCAGCTGCTGGGCCAGATAATAGCCCAGCGTGCCGCCTCCCACGATCAGCGCGTTCTTCACCGGGCGGGTCGAAAGTCCAAGATCCCGGAAGAACCGCTGGCAGTCCTCATGAGCCGCCACAATGGAAACCAGATCGTTGTCATGGAGTACGAAATCGCCTCGGGGAATCGCGATCATTTCATCCCTCTCCACGGCGCAGATCAGCACCTTCGGCAGACGGTCCGCCAGCTTGTACATGGGCTGGCCGCTCATGCAGAATTCCGGCAGAAGCTTGAATTTGACGATCTGGACATTGCCCCCGGCGAAGGTATCGATCTGGATCGCCGACGGGAACTTGAGAAGCATGGCGATCTCACGGGCCGTCGTGTACTCCGGATTGATGATCATGGAAATGCCCATGCTCTCCTTGATAAAGCTGATATCCTTCTGATACACCGGATTGCGTACGCGGGCGATCGTGCGGCACTGGCTGACCTTGCGGGCCACCAGGCAGCACAGCAGGTTCAGCTCGTCGGAGCCCGTGACCGCGATCAGCACATCCGCCACGTCCACTCCGGCCTCTTCCAGAACGCCGATACTGGCGCCGTTGCCGGCGACACAGATCGCGTCCACCTCTTCATTAAATTCCGCAAGCTTGCGGGCCTGGGTATCTACGATAACAATGTCGTGATTCTCTTCGCTCAGCTGCTGGGCCAGCGCGCGGCCGACCTTGCCGCAGCCGATGATGATGATTCTCATAGGATAAAGAAACCTCCGTGATCCACAGTACGCCGGTTCGCAGTACGCCTGCGCCCCGTATATATCCGGGCCGGTACCGGCAGCCGGTCCAAGGCCCACAGGCGTCCCGGCATCCCGCGGCGGCATACTGCACAATACATACGCGAAGATTATACCACCTATTTGTGAAATTCTCAACACCCAAAATCCTGTTCCGCTTGAAAGTACGGCATTTATGCGGTAAGATGAATGTATCGCGACACCCGGATGTTCACGGACGTACGGATCAGCAGCGCGGTAATCAACGATAAAGGATAAAAATATGGCAAAGATGAAAATATGCGGACTGCAGAAGACAACTCTCCTGGACTATCCGGGCAAAGTGGCGGCCACCGTGTTCCTGGGCGGCTGTAATTTCCGCTGCCCGTTCTGCCACAACTCCGATCTGCTGGGCGGCAGCGCGCCGGAACTGATGACGGCGGAAGAACTCCTGTCGTTCCTGAAGCGGCGGCAGGGGATCCTGGAAGGCGTGTGCATCACCGGCGGCGAACCGACGCTCTGGCCGGAAGATGCGGCGGCGCTGATGCAGCGGATCAAAGAAATGGATTATCAGATAAAGCTGGACACCAACGGCTACCGGCCCCAGGTACTGAAGGATCTGTGCGGGCTGGGAGTCGTGGACTATGTGGCTATGGATATCAAGGCCGGGAGGCAGCATTACGCGGAGGTATGCGGAGCTGGCCGCGCCGCGGCTGGTACCGTATACGACTCCGGACAGCCTACGGATGCGCCTGTCAGTACTGCTGCCAATGGTTTCCGTCTGGCCTCCATCGAGGAAAGCGCCGCGTGGCTGATGGAAGGCCATGTGCCTTACGAATTCCGGACCACGACCGTAAAAGGGATCCACACCGCGGAGGATTTCACCGATATCGCCGCCTGGATCGGCGGCTGTGAGCGGTATTTCATCCAGGGCTTTGTGGACTCCGGCCATGTGCTAAAAAGCGGTTTCTCGGCCTATAAACGGGCGGAACTGGACGAATTTCTGGACATCGTGAAGAAGACGATCCCAAATGCGGAGATCCGCGGCGTGGATTACTGACGGCGGTTCACTCCCGGCTTCTCTGCATCTCATCAAAAAGCAGCGTCTGCGCAGGACCAGCCGTCCGCGGAGCCGCTGCTTTCTATGTTTATGCTCTATTGGTACTTCCGTCTGTCAGCTTTATATCCGTATACCAGTACCCGAAACGCCCGTCGCCGGCCGGCTGCATTTTCGAAAGGACGAAGTTCGGAAAGCCGAACATGGACGCCATGTATTTCTCGTTACTGTAGTAATGCCCCGGGACGCCCAAAAGGAAGCGGACGACGCCGTCCGGGGACGACAGGCGGGCCAGGATCAGATAACGGTGGTTATAGTAGCCGTGGAGGAGGAAGCTGTTGTTGCCGTAAGCCCAGGTCTCGCGGGGAAGCAGGCCGATATCCTGGGGCTTGATCAGAAGAATCTCACAGCCGCCGTGATAGTCGAAGGCCTGGATCTTCGGATAATGTCTCTGGAAATGGCTCCACAGGCGGCCGATGTCGTCCCGGTCCGGCTGACCGGACGGATCCGGGAGCGGAATCTGCGAAGCCGGCTGACCCTCCGGGGACGGCGCAGTTCCGGACGGGGCAGAAGAGACAGGCTGGGCTGTGTCGCCGGAAGATAAATTCGTCGGGACAGGGCCCTCAGAGGGCTGTCGGGACGCTTCCTGCGGCTGCGGCGGGGCTTCCGGCTGCATCGCTTCCGGCTGCGGATAGACCGCAGATGCTTCCGGCTGCGGTACACGCGGAGCCTCTGCTTCCGGCTGCGTCGCTGCTTCTGATTGGGTTACACACGGGCTCTCCGGCACATACGGCCGCGGCTCCGATGTTCCCTGTTGTGGCGCGCGCTGAATCTCCGAAACCTGCGCCTGCGCCGCTGGCATCTCCGACTGCGGTATGTGCGGAGTCTCCGAAACCTGCACCGCCGGCATCTCCGACTGCGGTATGTGCGGAGTCTCCGGCTGCGGATATATCACCGGCGCTTCCGGCTGCCGCATCGGCGGCTCCTGTATCAGCGGTGCCTCCGGCTGTGCCGCCGGAACTTCCGTCCGCTTCGGCTGCAATGTCTCCTCCGGCTGCGCCGCAATCCCTCTCCCGACGGACTCCGTCACTGCCTTCCGCGCAGCCGGCTGCGCCGCGATCTCCCTCTCGATACTCTCCACCACCGATTCCCGCGGCGCGCCGTCCATTCCGGCAAGGCTTTTCTCCGTGATTTCCGCGGGAGGCAGCTTCTCCATTTCCTTCGCCTCGGCATTCGCCGCCGTAGCCTCCTCCAGCTCCACCGCCGCCGCATGGGCCACCGCGTCTTCCCAGATCGTCGTATAACAGCGCCACGCATCGTCTGTGCTGTGGATCGTCAGTCCATAGCACTGATCCATCCCCCGCCCGGAGCCGTCGACATTATCAAATGGAACCACCGCACGGAATTCGCCGCTGCCGCCCCGCAGAAAGATCCGCCCGACCAGGATCTCCTTGTCCGGCGTCAGCAGATAGACGCCTACGTCCTGATTTCCCACATAGATCCTGCGCACGCTCACCTGGATCTTGCACTGGCCGCCGCGGGCCTCCAGTTTGGCGAAACCGATATTGCGCCCTTTCACGCCGCCTTCATACGCATATATGTACGAGATCAATCTCCGATAATCCGACATTCCTCTGCTCCTTCCCTTGCGCTGCATTTATTTCTTCTAATTAGCCATTACTATAATTTATGAAGAAACCATTGCAAACATTCCGAAAAAATGGTACAATCACCATAAATATGGCCGAGAACAAAGTTTCCGAATGGAGGTATTACCGATGAAAATTTACAGAACGACCGATTATCAGGAAATGAGCCGCACCGCCGCCATGATCCTGGCCGCGCAGATCCATCTGAAGCCCGACTGCGTGCTGGGTCTGGCCACCGGATCCACTCCGATAGGAACCTATGAAGAACTCGTCCGGCAGTATCAGGCCGGACACCTGGATTTCTCTCAGGTGAAGTCCGCCAATCTGGATGAATACCGCGGCCTTACCCGCGACAATGATCAGAGCTACTATTATTTCATGCAGGAGAACCTTTTTAGGCATGTGAACATCGATCCCGCGAATACATTTATCCCCGACGGCTCCCAGCCGGATCCGGACGCCGAGTGCAGCCGCTACGAGGCGGTCCTGGCGCAGCTTGGCGGCGTGGACCTGCAGATCCTGGGTCTGGGCCATAACGGCCATATCGGTTTCAATGAACCTGCGGACGCATTTGCGAAGGCCACCCACTGCGTGGATCTGACGCGCAGCACCATCGAAGCCAACCGGCGTTTCTTCGAGAAGGAGGAGGATGTGCCCCGCCAGGCCTACACCATGGGCGTCGGCACCATCATGCGCGCGAAGAAGATCCTTCTGCTGGTCAGCGGCGAGGGGAAAGCCGCCATTCTCCGGGAAGCGGTCGCCGGACCGGTGACGCCCCGCGTCCCCGCGTCCATCCTGCAGTTCCATCCGGATGTGACAGTAATCGCCGATGAAGCCGCGCTGGCGCAGCTTGACGCGTGATACATGTGCTGATACCGCCGTTCGTACAATACAATACCGACACACTCCGGCCGCGCGGTCTTCGGAACCGTACGGCCGATTTCGCGTTAACACTTGAATCCGGCCGGTATTTGCGATAAAATGTCATCAGACGCTAATTTCTGACAGGGGGAGAACACTATGGAATACAAGATCTGTCCGATCTGCGACCAGAAGATGACCAAACCGCATTACTGCGACCATTGCCGCCAGCGGATCCGCAATCCGCTGACCATCGATGTAAATTATTATCTGAACGAGCGGCATCCGGATGCGGAGCACGACTGCTCCTTCCACGACTATGACGATCCCGCCTACAATATGCAGCCGAATACATGGCAGCCCTCCCGGCAGACCGTCTCCGGCCAGTCATCCGGACAGACCGTCTCCAGCCAGCCCGTCCGCAGGGCCGTGCCGAACCAGTCTGCCCGCCAGTCCGTACCCAACCAGCCCCGCAGAGCGGCCAGGACCGCGAAGACTTCCAGCGCCGGGGACCGGACCGCGCTCATTGTTTCCGTGATCATAATCTTTGTCATTGCCGTGTCTGTGATATCCGTCTTTCTCTCTCTGTTCAACACCATGCTGAAGGGGACGTCCGAAGGCGGCGCATTCCCCGGCGCAGTGTCCCTCTATCCGTCAGAGAACTCTCTCGACGAGCTTCTGGAACAATGGAATAACAATGCGGCCGGAGATCCCGAAGAAGATAAATATGAGAACTGGGAACTCGACGAGGCTGACGTTATCGCCGCCGGAGTCAACTGCAGCAGCTACGGACATTTCCACGTCACCGGGGAACAGATGTCCGACGAACTGGTCGCTTTCCTCTCGGATATGGGATATTCCGTCGAGTCGGACGATGTCTTTACCTCCAATACCGAAGATTCCTACGGCTATACCTCTTTTAACCGGTATGACTCCTTCTATTTCGGCAGCGGAACTTCCATGGAAATTCGCTCCGACACCGCCACGAACCAGCTGCATTCCGTCAATATCTCCTGGTCCGGCGCGGATGAGACGATTCAGATCGCGGAGAAGATCACTGCCATTCTCCGGGCCTCCGGCGACTGGTCTCTGTCCGAAGCCGACACGGCCGCCTGGCTGGATGATCTGAAACGCCGTCTTCCGAAGCTCGAATACGAAGACGTCACCCCGGAAGAGTTAAGCTACAGCGTATACGTGTTCGTCTCTTCCTATGAATCGGACGGGTATTATATTTCCTTTAGTAATTGGGGAGATTGATAAGCAGACCGCGTACATTATCTTATAATAAAATTATCAGGGTGAGCGCCGGTTGTGGGCGCTCACCCTTTGCAGTTTATTCTCTGTTCTGCTCTATGCGGGCCGGCCGATGGCCGGCCCGCATCTCTTACTGTGATTCCGTTCTATCCGCGCGTCCTGCGCTCCGGACAGGTCTTACGCGTCCTCCTCGTCCTTCTTCGAAGCCAGGATTCCGAACGCTCCCATCATTCCCAGGGCCAGCAGCCCGAACAGCGCTGCCGCTCCCACAGGCTTGTTGTCTCCCGTCATCGGGGCAAGGAATGCCAGCGGCACATCCTCATCCTCGATCGTCTCGAAGTTCGACAGTGGCGTCGGCTCGTCGCTGATCGTTATGATCTCCGGCGTCCCCGGGCTCTGCGGTACTTCGTTGTCAGGGATATTCGTTCCCGGACGGTCCGGCGTCGTTCCGCCGGTCGGCTGGTACCTGTAGTTCTCATACTCTACTACCGAGGTCCCCTCTATCTGGATCGTTCCTTCCGCAACAACCGCTGCCTGGCCGTTCCCGTTCAACGTCAACGTCGTCCGGTATCCGTCCGTGTCTGCCTCTATCTCTTCTACACGGTATCCTGCCCCGGCCGGGATGTCATGGAACGTGATCTCCTGGCCATGTCTCAATGTCACCGTCACCACTCCGTCCGTGATCACTCCGTCCGCCGGCGCGTCCTCGCTTCCGTAGATGCTGCTTCCCGTGTAGCTGTAGCTTCCCTTCAGCGGGTTTCCTGACTGGTCTGTCAGCGTCACCGTGAAATGGAAATCCCTTCTCACTTCCCCGGCGTTGCCCGTCACCGTCTTGCTGATCCGCAGCTCGCCGGGCGCCGTGAAGCCGTTCTCGAACTCCGCGGCCGTCTCACTGGTATCCGGCGTCGGCCTGTTGCTGGTGTAGCTGTGGCTCTTCACCACCAGCTGGCTGTCCTCATCCTCTACCACCACGGTCAGCGTCCAGCTCCTGTCGTCGTAGGTCCAGTACGGACTGTTACCCGCCGTCTCCTTCACCGTGAAGGTGTAGGTCCCGGCCTTCTTAAACGTGATGTCGTCGAACTTCGCCGTGCCCGCTCCGGTCACGGTCACTTTCCTCGCGCTCTCCGCTCCGCTGAACTCCGCTCCGCCTTCCGTGTTGTCCGCCGACGCAGTCAGTTCGAACTCGAACGTCTCATCCCACAGCGGCATGCCCGTGATCGTCTTCACGACCTCCGGCCCGTATACGGTCGGCTTCACCTGGTAGTCATTCACGAACTCCGCGGCCGCCGTCTCTCCCACAAGGGTGATGTCCTCGTTCGTTACGGTGTCCTTCGTTGCGTAGGTGATGCTGTCCACCTTCAGCTCGCTGGCATGGTCAGACACCACGAGCGTCAGCGTCCAGACGTTCTTATCATAGGTGTAACCGGGCAGGGAGTCGTTCGTCTCCTCGATCCTGAACTCATAGGTCCCGGCCTTGTTAAACGTGATCTCTCCGAAACTGTCGGTCGTCACGCTCCCGTTCGCCGTCCCCAGCACTTCCGCCGTGGTCTTCTCCGGCATCGTCAGGCTGTCACCGTAATCCTCTGCAGCTTCCAGCGTGAAGTGGAAATACTTGTGCTCCGGACGGATCTCGCCCGTCACTTCCTTCGTTACCTTTGGCGCGTATTCCACCGGTACCACTGTGTAGACATTGGTAAATACCGTCTCGAACTGCTTCGTGTTGTCGATCTCGTTCGTCATCGGCTCCACTGTCACTTCCTGGCCGCCCTTTGTGAAGCTCACATCCGTCACTTCCAGCTGGCTGTCATTGTCCACGACCTCTACAGTCATCTCAAACGGCTCGGTGTCGTAGGTGTAGCCCGGGATCCCGTTGTCCTTCTCTGCGATCTCGAACGTATAGGTCCCGGCCGCCGTGAAGGTGATGTCCCCGAAGCGTCCGCTGTTCTCGGAACCCTCGTCGCTCCTGATCACCACGGTGATCTCAGTCTCATCCGGAAGCGTCGCGCCTTTCTGATCGTCCGCCTGCGTAATGTCGAACAGGAACTTATACTCCTGTCCTGCCGGGCGATCGTCTCCCTCGACCGTCTTCTTGATGCCGGCGTTCAGCTTTGTCTCGGTCACATGATACTGGTTGGTAAACTTTGCGGACTCGGTACTCTTCTCAGTCCCGGCCGTATAGGTGGCAGAGTCGACTTTCAGCGCATTTCCGGTATCCACCACTTCAACAACCAACGTCCATACAGTGCCGTCAAAGGTATAGCCTTTGTAGTTTTCAGCGGCATCATCCGGCTTAACCTCTTTAATCAAGTACTTATATGTGCCGGGCTTATTATACGTAATCTCCTCAAAACTTGCATAGCCCAGGGCCTCTCCTGCCTTAAGCTGCAGTCTGGCAGTACCGATCACCTCTCCCATGGTAAACCTGCCATTCTCTGCCTGAACCGCTTCCAGGCTGAAGACGAATTCCTTCTCCCTGGCTGTTTCAGAACCCTCGATGACCTTGGTAATCTGCGGCGCGTAGGAGACTTCTGTAGTATCATACTTATTGGTGAACTCAGCAGCATCGTTCGTCGAATCGCCATTTCTGTAGGTGACCGCCGCTCCCAGCCGGCCCTTGTTATCCGTTACTTCCACGGTTACCAGCCAGATCGTACTGTCATAAGTAAACCCTGCGGTATCGCCTCTCTCTTCACGGATACGGTACTTATATGTGCCGGCCTTTTCATATTTCAGCGGAGCGAAACTCACACTGCCTTCGGTTGTTCCCGCCTCCACTCCGGGTTTCGTGTCATTGGCCTCCAGGGTGACTGCCTGATTCTCCAGCACTTCCCCCATACTGAACCGGCCTGAACTTCCCAGATCTTTCTCCAATACGAATGTGAATGTGGTATCCTCCGGATAAGTGTAGCCGCCCTGTTCCGCAGCTGCATCAATATGTTTCTTAACATCCAGCACCACTTCCGTAGGCACCGGCTTATAGGTGTTGGTGAATTCAAATGTGTAAGCCGTATCGTCAGCAGCTGCCGGACCGCCGGCCGTGAATCTTCCGACCTTCTTTTCTACCGTTACGGTCTTCTGCAGATTGCCGTCCTTCGCCGCGACATCCTCTACTACGACCGTAACAATATACTCCGTCGTATCATAGGTGTAGCCGGTAGGATCCGTATCGCCGCGCACCTCGGAAATCGTGAATTTATAGGTTCCCGGTTCTTTGAATGTGACTGTATCAAACGACTTTGTTCCAGAAACGGGTCCATTCTTAAAAGTCTTTCCTTCTTCAGGAGTAACCTTCAGCTCTACAGTTTGTGGTTCCTCAACAACCTCAGCCACACCATCCGGGCCTTCTGTCTGAGTTAACGTGAAGGAGAACGTCTGTTCATAGCCTTCAGGAATGTCATGGCCGTTCGTATCCATCGTCTTCTCCACGCTGGGAGTCCAATAGGTGTCAACGTAATCAAATGTGTTGGTAAAGGTAAATCCAGAAACAACCAAAGTTCCCTCATTATCAGCATAAGTCGTCAACTGACCATCCACATCTTTGACCACAACAGTTATATCCTGCACTGCCGCAACGCCACCTACATAACCAGCCAAATTCGGATTTTCTTCTGCAATTTGGAATGTGTATGTGCCGGCCTTTTTAAATTTAACCTCCCTGAAGGTATCGTTCCAGTCATTGCTATTGCTTACGACGGCCTTCGTATCAGGTATCTCAACATCAGCTGCATTTCCACTCGTCAGAGACAGATCAAACGTAAACACTCTCTCTGTCTTTTTCGGGTCTTCGTCGCCGTTAAATTGCTTTGTTACAGACGGAGCCCAGGTGGCGGATTCAGGAGCATATGTGTTGGTAAACTCAGCACCATCTCCTCCATCGAAACTGATCGCTGTAATCAACGTTCCCTTGTGGTCATCCGTTACTGTAACAGTCAATCTACTCGTATTCGTATCATACGTATAACCCTTTTCATCTCCCGAATCTTCGGTAATATTAAAGTTATACGTGCCTGGCTTGCTAAACGTTATTTCATCAAATGAACCTGTAAAGGGTCCCACACCGTTGCCTGCGGGAACTTCCACGGTGGCACTCATGCTGTCCGTTAATACCTTCGGATTGTCAGTCTCAGCCTCAGCCAAAGTGAATGTGAACTCCTTAGCTAACGGCCGTTCATGGCCACCCGTGACATTTTTAGAAACCGTTGGTGTATAGGTGGTCGGACGAGGCTGATATGTATTAGTGAATGCGGCTGCGTCACTATTGCTTACGCCATCTTTCGTATATGTTTTGCTGTCAACACGCAGGTTCCCATTTCCGTCATCACTAACAACTACGTTTACCGTCCATACACTTGGGTCGTAAATGTAGTGTAAATTATCGTTTTGTTCCGTTATTGTAAATGTGTAGTCGCCAGCTTTTGTAAACGTAATCCCGCTAAACAAGGCATCATCTGTACCATTCGTTGTCACAGAAGTCGTGGGCGGATACGTTACATCACTCGGACCATTCAGTGAAAACGTGAATGTTTGCTCTTCCGGCTGCTCGTAACCGCCGTAAAGGACTGTCTTTTTTACCTTGAGATCAGTAGAGACCGAGTTTACATTGTAAGTATTTGTAACATTTACCGTGCTGCCGCCTGCCTGAATTGTTCCTCCGACCAGTCCCGAAGCCGTATACCCACCATAGGAATCCTCCGTAATTGTATAACTGGTTCCAACAGGATAATCCTTCGGTGAGGTCCAGCTGCCATCATGCGCCAATGAGAACTCATACGTATCTCCTCCAATTGTCACATGGAATTGGAAAGGTTTTGTAGTATCAGCAATCCCTGTTCCGTTTTGCACAGTCTTTTTGACCGTCAAATTGCCGACCTTTTTCTCATTATACACTTTAGCATTGTTACTATACTTCGTCGTCCTATCAGCTGCCTCATACCCATCCGGTGCTTTTGTTTCGACAAAATAAAACTCGCTTGCGTCTGCACCATTATTGACTTTGAATGTGTAGGAGACCACGCCATTCGTATCGCTCGTAAGGCCACTCGCGACCAGCGTATCCGCTGTACCATTCTTGCCCTTACGGTACAATCTGAACTCGGCACCATTAACAGGAGTTGTTGTCTCGGTACCATTAAGCTTTTCGTATTTCGTCAGGCTAAGTGTCAGTTCAGTATTTGTTATTTTAATGTCTTTGGAAGCTGAAACAGGAGCTTGGCCCTTACCGATGCCGATGAGAGCTTGGCTTTTAGTTTTATCTTTGGGAGTATAGTAATAAACAGCATTTTTTACACTCTGCGTTCCGCTCAGTGTCGCCGTAATTGTGTCGCCTGAATTAATTCCTGTAACATTTTCAAAAACGGCGTACTGATCGCCAGCATTAAGTTTTTTTGTTCCCCGAGTGGTGTTGCCCTTCTTTATTGTCACTGTTATATCGCTGCCCGAAGCCACTTTAGCATTTAATCCAACTCGGATTGTATACGATCCTCCCTTTCCCGCATAGTCTGCAGTCATACTTCGTATAACCACATCAGGACTCGAACTAGAGGCCGTGCGAGACAACAGATAATTCTGTATCTGTTCAATATTATAACTAACCTGGCTTGTATTAGTATTGTACTCTGCTGTCACAGTCCCAAAGCGTTTTTCACCACGTCTGGCGTAACTATCTAAGTTAGTAGTAGGTACAATTCTCTTGAATGTTCTACGCTCACCGTTCGTGATGCTCCAGATTGCTGACTGAGTGGCAGATATAATCTGTCCCAGATCAACTGCACCCTGAATCGTATATCCTGCATCCACCATCGGATCAATAATGTCAGTTATATTAGATATATAAGGGTACGAATTCTCAACAACTGCACGGAGTTTATTCAGCTCATGTTGGGTCTTACCAGCAGCAAACCAAGAATTTTCGAGGTTATCACGGCGATAGGCACATTGACTACTACTGCCACCCGTTGCTGTGATTCCTGCATCGGCGCAATATACATATACATAATTTTGCGCAGTTTTATTGTAGAGCCTGTAAATCATTGCAACCGTACCGTTAGAACTCCTTGAGCTGCTGAGATAGAATGGACTGACGAGATGAAGCCTTTTTGAATTAC
Organism: uncultured Lachnospiraceae bacterium; assembly: GCA_947626395.1. Lineage (GTDB taxonomy): Bacteria > Bacillota > Clostridia > Lachnospirales > Lachnospiraceae > UBA3402. Next base: position 23,133 of record CANQRU010000035.1, read on the forward strand.
TATTAGGCAGCACAAACTTATACTCCCCAGTTCCGTCAGACTTCAAATCATTTGCATTGGGTTCCCTTGCGGAACCTGTCTGTGTAGGAGCCGGATAATACGAATATTTATTGCCTTTACTCGTCGTTCGTGATTGGGCTCTAACATTCAGCGGCGCAATCCCCACGCCTATCACCACATCCCACATGGCGACAGCTACTTCTCCGCTCTCGTCCACATAGCCGTAAGCGATCTGGCACACGCCGTTGTCTACCTTGACGGTCATACCGCCATCAGCGGTCAGGGAGATCACATTCTCATCCAGGGATTTCCATACGCCATCCGTGGGCAGGGTGACGTTCACGCCATACGGCGGTTCCTCGGCCATAGCTTCAATATGGGACTCACCGAAGTTCGGATTCTCATATCCAGCCTCCACAGCCAGCTGCATCACGTCGTTATACGGCTCGTCAGAGTAGACCGTCACACGGCTGCTCTCCACTCTCACCAACCAGCTCAGTTCGGTTCCGTCTTCCATCGGATATTCATTTTCGGCGTCTTCCGCAGCCGCCGGTTCATCGTTCTCTTCCGGTTCAGAAACGTTCTGCTCATCTGCGGGAGCCTCAGTCGTCCGAGGCGCAGTTTCCGTCTCAGAGGGAGTGGTATCCTCTGCAGCATCAACAGAAGGCTCCTCCGCCTTATCTGCATTCTGCGGCGTAGCCTCTCCGACAGTCTCTTCCCCGGAGTCGCCTGTCTCATCGCCTGCATTCTCTTCGTTGGCAGGCTGAGCCTCATCCACGATCGCTTCGCCTTCTGCGTCAGCTTCGTCGCCAGACCGCTCCGTTTCATCTACGATCGCTTCGCCTTCCGCGTCAGCTTCGTCACCAGACTGCTCCGCTTCATCTACGATCGCTTCGCCTTCTGCGTCAGCTTCGTCGCCAGACTGCTCCGCTTCATCTACGACCGCTTCGCCTTTCACGGCAGCTTCATCTTCAGACTGTTCGGTTTCCGTCGCCACAGTATCGGCAGGCGTTTCCGCTGCTTCATCCGTTACCGCTTCCGGCTCGGCCATCGGCGCTTCATAGGTGAAGGTCACCGTCGCGCGGCCGATGGACTTGACGAGCGCGTCGCCGTCGTCATACATGGCCAGGACATCGGTATTATCCGATGACCAGGTTCCGGTAAGTTCTTCCGCCAGGGTGCTGTACTCGCTATCCTGAAGAAGGACCTGACCAAGGGTCACGCCTTCCTGATCGCTGTACTTATAGGTATCCCATCCGCCGCTCCACACATACCGACCGGCTTCTTCATCGAATTCCGCCCTGGGCAGAATATCCAGCACAAGGCCTTCTGACGGCTCTGTCTCTTCAGGACCCTGCGTCAGATCCGGCTCTGCCGTATCGTCATTGTTCTGGCCCGGGAACTGCAGCAGTGTGCCGTTGCTCGGGGTGGCGATACCGGTTGCGTACACCGTCTGCACATTCGCCGCGATGTTGGAGAACACCAGCACGAGCGCCATGAAACCGGCCAGCAGACGGGATTTCTTCTTGTTAAATGTCCACATTTCCTTCATTTCCTTTCTCTCCCTTCAAGATTTTTCCTTTTTTCATCCTTTTTTATCTATATAAAGCTTACTATGGAGCTGTCTGCGGTTCTTCCGGGTCCGCCCCCGGGGGCGCCTGTGAACTTTCGTCCAGAGCCCCGTCGATCAGCTTCAACAGTTCCAGGGCGCTGCGGAAATATTTCCGCTCCTGCTTCTCGGCCCAGACCACCTCGCCCTGCCAGGTGGCGTTCTGTCTGTATTTGACGCGGACGATGAAGGTTCCGATATCGCCTGTCCTGTCCTTGATACGCGCCTCGTCCATGTATGCTGTCTCCTCCTCTCGCTCTAACGCCGAAGTCTTCGGCTCCCCATTTCCAAAGTGCCGGACTTGCGTCGACCGTTGGGGGAAATCCCATCTGTCGTAGAGTTCATCCATCTCCTGCACCAGTTCCATGGTGGTGGAGAAATGGATCGGGCCGGTCCGGTACTGGTGCCAGATCCTTCCGGAGTAGTCGCGGCCTGTGACCTTGTCTACGCCGATACAGATCAGGTTGCGCGCGTGCATCGCCAGCTGCGCACCCATAGAACCTCCCTCCTCTCCTTTTGATGGTTTTGGCTTAAGTTTAACAGGTGGAGTGTCTCAGGATTTGACTCATGGATGGCAGATTTGGAAAAAATTTTATTTTTTTCGCATTATTTTTCTTGCGGGAGCGGGAGGATGGAAAAAACGAGAAAAAACGGACGCCGGAGAACCTGAAGGCGTTGAAAGATCTGATTCAAAATGATATAATTTAGAATATATCTATCGGAGGTACGAGGAGATGGAACATGAGGGAGTAAATGAGATCGTGGACGATGAACTGATCCTTGATATCGACATCCTGATGGCGGAAGCGGACCGGCGGCAGGAAGAGGCTGTGGCGGCGGCCGTGGCGGAAGCGGCTAGGCGACAGGAAGAGGCCGTGGCGGAAGCAGAAGCCACCCAAAACAAACTGATCGCCAAACTCCGTTCGCTCGGCGTTTCGGAAGAAGAGATCGCTGAACTTACCAGATAATACAAAAGACATGGCATATTTACCGGCTGACGGATGGGGCCCCGCGGATTCCGCGGGGCCCAAATAATTCATTCCTGTTCTGTTCCCTGTCCGGGCATTCCGACCGATATCTGAATCGTCCGGATCCCCCGGCTTCGTGGCGCTTCCGGCTTCGTCACGCATTCCCTTCCACTTCCCGGAACCCAAGCAGCGAATCCATGCTGTAGCTCAGCTCGCCGGCGATACCGGGGCGCTTCTTCCAGGCGCGGTAGAGACGCTCGAAGGCGCGGACGCCGTTCTCGCGGCCGGTGCCGCTTAAGATGATCAGGTACTGGCAGCGGCTGTACTTGGTATAGATATCGCCTTTGCGGAAGACGCGGGAGATGGTCTCCTTGAGGATCTCCATCTGCCGCTCTTCTTCCTGCCGCTTCTCTGACTCTGGGCGTCCCGCGCCGCCGCGGGATGACCAGGTGCACAGCAGAAGGAAGAGGGACTGTCCGGTCCGCTCCGCGATCCGGGACAGGATCTGACAGGAGTCGATGAAATCCGGATAATAGCAGTAATAGGCGCCGTCGTCCGGGTCACCGCGAAGCGACTCGGCGATATCGGAGAGCCGCCGGACGGGACGGAGCGAGTTCTTCTCGATGATCTCCAGCCGGTCCTTATATTCCGTACTTGGCATGATCCCCAGTTCTTCATCGTAGAGCCGTTCTGTATTCTGATAGACGGCGTAAGCGCCGTTATAATCCTTCAGCGCGATCAGGCAGTCGATCTCCGCCAGCTGCCAGGACTCGAACGGGAACAGCAGCGACGCGTTATGATAGACGTCCCTGGCCTTCAGAAGGTTCCCCTGCTGCCTGTACTCTTCTCCGAGCAGCTCCGCCGCCTTGAAATACAGCCGCTTCAGCTCCTGGTCCTTCTGGATCACCCACAGCTCCGTGCAGTATTCCTCCAGAAAATCCCCGGTGTAAAGTTCCATGGCGTCTTCCAGAAGGCCAAGCCGATTCTCCATGCCGCTCTCGTTCTCCAGCGCCTGGATCGTCTTCTGCTCGAACATCAGGGCGTCTACTTCCACAGGAAAATCCGCCTCGAAGCGGGCGAAGCCTCCTTCCAGATTCACGGTGGCCCCTTCCATCCCCCAGACGGTAAGCTGCTTCTTCAGGCGGTACAGCAGATTATTCAGATTACGGTTGGGATCGGCGCCGCGCTCCTGACCCTGGCCGTAAATATTGCCGATCAGTTCCCGCTTCGGGAGTCCCTTGTCACCGGCCAGAAGGAGCATGGCAAACACCTGCAGCACTTTCGTGCTGCTGCCGCGCATGATATTCACCGGCTGACCGTCAAATTCCATGGAATATGCGGAAAACATATGTACCCGCAGACCCTCTCTTAACATGCGATCCTCTTTCTGAAACGCCTTTCGGCGTACTTCAACGATAGTTTGCACGCCTTTAGTCCGCTACCAGGTGCAGTTCCCTCATGATCAGGTCCCTGGTCTTCTCACTCTGGTTCTTGCCGGATATCACTTCACACACCGTCGCTTCAGATTTATTGATCCGGCCCGCAAGCTCCTTAACAGTCATATCCTGCGCGAAGAGCGCCATCTTGATCTCCATCCCCTCCGCAGTCGGCTTCCTGGTACGCCTCATAAAAACATCTCCTCTTTTTCGCTTGAAGTATGTTTTCAAGTACTATATAATCTATTCGATGACTAATACATTCGGTTTCATTATATTCGCAAATTTACGCAATGTCAACATTGCAAGTCGAAAATTTGCTACCTTTTGCTCCCAAAGTAGCATCTTCGACATCATACTAAGGAGGTAACTGCTATGAAAATGGTTGAGCGGATCAAAGCCGCGGCCGCCAGGCAGGGATTTACCCTTGCCCAGCTCGAACGGTCGCTGGGCTTTGGGGCGCGTACGATTTATAAATGGGATAAGAATCTTCCATCTGTAGACAAGGTCCTGGCCGTCGCAAATTTTCTCCAGGTATCTTTCTCCTGGCTTGTGACCGGATCCTGTGAGAATGACCAGCAGCCGCTGGCCGCGCGTTTTGAACTTCTGTCCGAAACGGACAAAGAAAAGGTCGAACATTTTATGGAGATCAGTCTGATCGGAAATACCGGCAGTTCGCCGGCGTATAATAATTCAGCCGCATCGGAAAAGAACCCGTCCTGGGTGCCGGTACTGGGCTATGTGTCCTCCCGTTCCATGACCGCGGGCATCCACTGCCTGGGGTATACGCAGACCAGCCTTGGGGCTGATTACGCGCTGATCATGGATGACAGCACCATGGAACCGCTTTTCTATCCGAACGAGTATGTTTTTCTGAAAAATGAACGGCTTCCGGCCGACGGAGATATCGTCGTGGCCAACCACGCACAGAGGCTGATGTGCAGGCAGTACCGGGAGAAGGGGAACCGCTGTTCCCTGCGGCCTTTAAATCCGGCCGGTCCGGCCGTGCCGGAAGCTTCCGGGAATGAAACTTCCGAGAATAACGGATGGACCGACCCGGTCATAATGGCGGAAATCGTAGGCAAAGTTCTGCTTGACCGCAGACAGCAGGATATCGTCGCTCTTTTTTTTGCAGAAAAAATCTAATGTATTCGAATTTTCGTCCTGCCGTCCTTCCGCGCCAGACATAAAACCGCCGCCCTGACGGGCCGGCGGTTTCCTATTCCTATTCCTGTTCCATCAGGCGCTGATAGATATCGCGGCGGCTCAGTCCCCGGTCTTTGGCCGCCTGCCGCATGGCTTCTTTGCGGGGAAGGCCCTGCGCCTCGTAAAGGGCTACATGTTCTTCAATACTCATCTCTTCCCAGACGCGCGCCTGCTCTTCTTTCCGCGATTCCATGCTTCGGCCTTCCAGAAGGATCACGCATTCGCCCCGCGGCTCTTCTGCGGCAAACCGGGACAGGGCGCCGTCGATGGTGGTCTGCCAGGCTTCTTCGTATTTCTTCGTCAGTTCGCGGCAGAGGGTCATGGAACGGCCGCCGCCCAGCGCTTCTTTCAAGTCCGTGAGCGTCGTTATCAGATGATGCGGCGCCTCGTAAATGATGATGGTCCTGGTTTCGTCCCTCAGTTCATCCAGGATCTGCCGGCGCTCCTTTTTCTCCGAAGGAAGGAACGCCTCGAAGCAGAAACGGCGGGTGGGAAGCCCCGACAGCGTAAGCGCGGTGACGCAGGCGGACGGGCCCGGCAGCGACGTGACCGGCACGCCGGCCGCCATACACTGGCGGACCAGTTCCTCGCCGGGGTCGGATATCGCCGGCGTCCCGGCGTCGGTGATGAGCGCGACGCTGCGCCCTTCCTGCAGCTGCGCCACGAGGGCGCGGGCCTTTTCTACCTTATTATATTCATGGTAGCTGGTCATGGGGGTATGGATATCGTAGTGATTCAGCAGCTTCATGCTGTGGCGGGTATCCTCGGCCGCGATCAGATCCACCGTTTTCAGCGTGTTCAGTACCCGGAGGGTAATGTCCTCCAGGTTGCCGATGGGGGTGGCGCAGATATAGAGGGTGCCGCCCTGAATTCCGCGGTCCGGGATATCGGGTTCCGTAATCGCAGGATCGCTGTTTTCACATTCTGAAACCGCACCGTTTGGGATATCCGGTTCCGGGTCTGGGCGGCCTGCGGCTTCATTTTCATTTTCAAAAGTTTCACGATTCTGGTGACGCGGCCTGGGTTTATGGTTTTTCGGCATAATATCGAAATTCTCCCTTCTGACAGCCGGATCTGCTGCAGCATGATCATTCTGTTTCTTCGCATTCCCGCAGGCTCCGTTCTGTGGCTCCAGCCTGTCAATGTCCACACGCATCCCGGATCCCGCCGCTTTCGGAATCGGTTCCGGTCTTCGGTAACGGCAGGTTAATATCCGTATACGTCCCGGATCTCGTCGCTGTAGACGCCCGGCTCCTTAAATACGATAACCGGCGCTTCCACCTTCATCAGCGGCCGGCCGCCGCGGACGGCTTCGATGAGCACCAGGTTGGCGTCGCGACCGGTGAACGGGTGGACCATTTTCATGCGCTTGGGTTCCAGGCCGTAAGCACGCATCGTGACGATCAGCTCCGGCAGGCGGCGGGGCCGGTGAACCAGATAGAAACGGCCGCCGGACTTTAAGAGGCGGGCCGCCTCACGGGCCACATCGTCGAGGGTGCAGAGGATCTCATGACGGGCGATGGCCTTGGGTTCATCCGGATTCTTAAGGCCGGCGCCGCCGTCCATGTAGGGCGGATTGGATGTGACTACATCGAAAGAGGCCAGACCAAACAGGCGGCTGGCCTCCTTAATATCTCCCTGTATAATGTCGATCTTATCCTGCAGGCGGTTCAGCGCCACGCTGCGGGCGGCCATACCGGCCATCTCCGGCTGGATCTCCAGACCGGTGAAATGCTTTCCTTCCGTCTTCGCTTCCAGCAGGATCGGAATGATCCCGGTGCCGCAGCCCAGATCGATGACCCTCTCGCCGCGGCGCACCCGCGCGAAACCGGACAGCAGGACCGCGTCCATGCCGAAGCAGAATTTCGTCGTATCCTGAATGATGCGGCGGCCGTTGCGTTCCAGGTCGTCGATACGCTCAGTGGGCCGAATCTCCACATCCGCCGTCATAGCTTCGATTTCCCTTCGGATTTCTCCAGGGCCTCCAGCTTCTTCAGCTCCGCGTCCTGCGCCTGATTCTTCTCTCCCTGGTTCTTCTCTTTCTTCCGGCGCGGCTTGAAGCGGAGCTGCTCGACTTTGTATTCCTTGATCTCGATCTCGTCTTTGTCGACGACCATGCGGACCTTCACAGTCTGGCGAAGTACATTTACACTGTGGACCTCGCCCTTCTGACCGTCGTCGGTGGTAACCGTATCGCCGATGCCGGGCAGCTTGCTGTTCAGGTACTCGTAGGTCTCTTCCTCATTCTTCAGACAGCACATCAGACGGCCGCAGACGCCGGAGATCTTCGTGGGATTCAGCGACAGATTCTGCTCCTTGGCCATCTTGATGGACACCGGAATGAACTCGGACAAATAGGTGTGGCAGCACAGAGGCCGCCCGCAGATGCCCACGCCGCCGACGATCTTCGTCTCGTCGCGGACGCCTACCTGGCGGAGCTCGATCCGGGTACGGAACACCGAAGCCAGATCTTTCACCAGCTCCCGGAAATCGATGCGCCCGTCGGCGGTGAAATAGAACAGGATCTTATTGTTATCAAACGTGTACTCCACATCGATCAGCTTCATCTCCAGGCCGTGCCTGCGGATCTTCTCCTGGCAGATCTTAAAGGCGTCTTTCTCCTTCGCCTTGTTCTCCGTCTCGATCCGGTCGTCCTCTTCACTGGCCATGCGGATCACGGCTTTCAGGGGCTGGATCACCTTATTGTCTTCCACGTCGCGGTTGCCGAGGACCACATAGCCGTATTCGATACCGCGGGCCGTCTCCACGATCACATGCTGGCCCGCCTTGATATTAAGCTGCCCGGGAGAAAAATAGTAGATCTTTCCCACGTTGCGAAATCTTACTCCGATTACTGTTATCATGCTTCATTCTCCTTCATCACCAGAAGCATCAGCTCCATGGCGAGTTCCTTATTCACATTCGCCTGCAGGCGCACCCGCGCTTTATCGATGGCCTGCAGGATCATCTCAAATCCGTCATAACCGATCTGACGCGCCATCTCGCCGATGGCGGCGAATTCTTCCTTAAAGATCAGCAGATCCATGTCCTTGGTCACCTTGTACATCAGGGCGTCCCGGTACCAGACCTGCATGAAATCCAGACATTCATAAATATCCATCTGCTCGTCCTCCCAGCTCCTGATCCGGGCAAGAAGGTCGGTAATACTCATCTCTTTCACATGCTTGAGCACATAGAGCAGCTCCTCGTACATATGCCTGAAATCATCGGAACCGGCAAGCTTTATGGCTTTGCCCAGGTTCCCCCTGGCGAAGGCGGCGCAGAGACGGGCGTCGCTTTCGGGGAGTTTCAGTACATTCTCCAGATATTCCTCGATCACCGAATCCTGCAGCGGCTTCAGCTTCAGCTGCACGCAGCGGGACAGGATCGTAGGCAGAAATGCCTCCGGATTGGTCGTGAGCAGCAGGATCACGGCGTAGGACGGCGGCTCCTCGATGGTCTTGAGAAGCGCGTTCTGGGCCTGGACCGTCATCTTCTCCGCCTCGTCGATGATATAGATCTTATAATAGCTGCTGTAGGGGCGGATCATGATCGTGTCGGTCACCTGTTCGCGGATATCGTCGACGCCGATCGTCGCCGGCTTCTCATGGGTCACATGGATCAGATCCGGATGGTTGTCCGACAGGACCTGCTTACAGGCGTGGCATTCCATGCAGGGCTGGCTTCCGCCCTTCTCGCACAGAAGCGTAAGCGCGAACGCGTGGGCCAGGGACTTGCGGCCCATGCCGGCTTCTCCCGCCAGGATGTAGGCGTGAGAGATCTTATGCGCCTCGATGGCTTTCTGAAAATGTTGTTTTACGGCCTCATGGCCAAGGATGTCGTTAAAGCCCGGCATAACGCGGTGTCCCCCTCTCCGCATGGTATATTCTGATTCGCGCGGCTCTGTTCGCTGCCTACGTGGACAGTATATCATAATTTAAATTTCATGTATAGTTTTATTTCACTGGTATTTTCGTACCGGCGGCTCACCAGCCCAGGCGGCCGCGGATCAATTCATGGATCTCTTCAATGGTCTTCAGATTTCCCTCTCCATCGCAGCATGCGATCCGCTCCCAGCCGTATTTCTCAACCAAAAGGATGCTGTTCTCATAGGAGCGGCGCAGGAAATCCGGATTCGCCTCATGGATATCCTTCTTCGCCTCGTGGGTGATCTTATTGGCGCGCTCCCGGATCAGGCGCGCGGATACCTCCGGCGGCACGTCCAGAAAGAATACGTGCTCCGGCACCGGCAGACCGCCCTTCACATACTCAAAATCATATTCCCAGTCCAGGAACGCCGTTTTCTCTTCCGGCGTATCCAGCTTGGCCGCCTGATGCAGCATATTGCTGGTCACATAGCGGTCGCAGATAACGACATGATCGTCGCCGGATTCATAGAAATCCTTCCATTCCTTCAGATAGGACGCGAACCGGTCGACGGCGTAGAACGCGGAAGTTACATATGGATTGACCGCGAACGCGTCGCCGCCGAACTCGCGGCCCAGATACATCCGCACCAGCGCCGAGGAATCGCTCTCGTAGTTCGGATAGGTCACCTTGCGCACAGGCTGCCCCTGCGCCTGAAGATATTCGAAAAGGAGGCGGGTCTGGGTCTCCTTGCCGCTGCCGTCGCTGCCCTCGATAACGATTACTTTGCCCATAAAAATATCCTCTCTTTCATATAAGCACACGGATCGCAGCCGCCGTATGATCGCAAAGGCCCTGGATCGGGAGCCGCCGCTCCCTGTACAGGCGGATCAGGCCGATAATCTCTTCCGTCAGAAGCTCTCCCGGTACGACGACCGGCGTTCCGGGCGGATACAGATAGACATATTCTCCGGAAATGCAGCCGGCTGCCTCCTCGAAAGGAATCGCGCGGACCGGGCGCGACTGCGCCTCGTAAATAGGCAGGACCGTCTGCGAACGCGGCAGAGCCGCGGAGGCGGAAGCTGCAGGCGCAGGTACCGCGGAATCTGCTTTCGCAGGCCCGGAACTCAATTTCCCATCAATCTCCAGCAATGCCGCCTCTAATCTGGCAAGTCCCTCCCGGCTGTCCATCAGCGTCGTGATGGCCGTCACATAATCAGCGCCGCACATTTCCATCTCCAGATGATAGCTGCGGCGGAGGATTTCCGCCAGTTCCGAACCGCTCATCCGCCCCGCCGCATATCTTGTGGACACTACAAGCTTCGAAATATCCAGATCATACACTCCGGCCTTCCCGATCATATCCCGATCCAGAAGCCGGAGACGCTCCATCCGCCGCAGCCGCCCCCGCAGATCCGCAAGCCGGGCGGCAAAGCGCTGCATTTCACCGCGCCTTTTGTCCGCCATATATTCAATACATCTCTCGATCCCGGCCATCAGCACATAGGAAGGGCTGCTCGTCTGGAAAACCTGCAGATAATATTCCAGGCGCCCGGTATCGATGAGGCCAGAATCCGCCCGTACATGCAGAAGCGCCGTCTGGGTGAAAGCCGGAAGCGTTTTATGTAAACTTTGTATTACGATATCCGCGCCCATCTCCAGCGCGGAAGCCGGGAACATTTCCCCGAACGGAAAATGAGCTCCATGGGCCTCGTCAACGATCAGCGGTACGCTATACCGGCGGCAGACGCCGGCGATCCCGCGGACGTCCGACACTACGCCGTCATAAGTAGGAGAAGTGATAAAGACAGCAGCGGGCGGATCCGACGTTTCGTCCGCGCTTATCAACATTTCCTCGATGTCCTGCGGCAATAATCCACCCTGCAGTCCAAACTCTTCTGCTATTTGTGGATAAATATACCGAATATTCAGTTCATTCAGCGACGCGGCGTGATACGCGGACTTATGGCAGTTGCGGGCCATCAGGATCGTGCCGCCCCGCGGAACCGCCGCGCAGATGGCCGCCAATACGCCGCAGGTGCTTCCATTTACCAGATAATACGTACGGCCGGCGCCGTATACAGACGCAGCCCAATCCATGGATTCACGCAGAATGCCCTCGGCGTGATGGAGGTTGTCGAAACCGTCGATCTCCGTGAGGTCGATGCTGTACGGATTGGGGAATTCCGCCGTAAATCCCACATCCATCCGCCGCTTATGTCCCGGCATATGGAAAGGATAAACGTCGGAACGGCAGTATTCATCCAGCTGTCGGTACAGCCGGGGGCATGGACGCCGGTCTTCCATGTCGTACGCCTCCTTATTCCTTCTTTTCCTGAAAAACAAATAGGAATAGTCTGTCTTTATACGTTATATTCACGCGTTTACTCATATTATATCGGTTCCCCTCTTTCATTTCAATATGTATTCTGTAAAAAGTCCCTGCGATCACGCCCAAAAACGCGGCGATACCGTCAAAGATACCGGAGATTTCCCGCGGAATTTCTGATTGTAGAAATGACGTTTCTGTGAGATAATCAGCAGGAAGGAGGCATATCGCCATGAGAGTTATCGAGTTTAAAATGGAACGTCAGGGGCTTGTAAACATCGGTGATGAAGTTGAGATCACAGCCCATGAAGCGCTCAGCGGCACCAGCTATATCATTGAGCCGGCGGTAGCCATGTCCGGCTGCTATAAGGGCCGGGACCGCCTGAAATCGACCCGCGGTATCGTACGTGACATCAAGCAAAATGACCGCGGTTTTTATGTTGTGGCAGAATTTGACGAATAGACCGGTCCGGCATGAAAACCGAACCGAACATCCGGTGCAAACAGTTCGCGGCGCAAAAGGAGGACGAACCAAACCTGTATTTGGGACATATGATATAGCAGACCGGCGGGGACGGGATCATATCCCGGAACTGTCCGGCAGAATAGAAAGGAGTGATCATATGTTTTTCCCAAACTATGGGTATAATTGTCCATCTGATAACTGCTGCGGCTCCGGCGGAAATACTGCCGTCGGAGGCAGCTGCGATATCCCGGTATACGCCCCGCCCTGTCCGCATTCCGGCACGCTGCCCTGTTCGCCGGCCTGCCCGCCTCGTTGTCAGGGTCCTGCCGGGCAGCAGGGGCTGCAGGGGTTGACCGGACCTCAGGGGCCGCAGGGCCTGACCGGGCCGCAGGGACCTCAGGGACCCGCTGGGCCACAGGGATCCCAGGGACCGCAGGGTGTAGCCGGACCCGCCGGACCCATGGGACCGGAAGGACCGGCGGCCACGCTTTCCATCGGCGTCATCACTACCGGTGCCCCCGGCACCCAGGCCGCTGTTTCTAACGTAGGAACCGAACAGAACGCAATTCTTAACTTCACGATCCCGCAGGGCACTGACGGCGCCGCGGGTACACCCGGACCGCAGGGACCCCAGGGGCCCGTAGGACCGGCCGGACCCATGGGACCAGCCGGTCCGGCTGGCGCGGCAGCTACAATCTCCATCGGTACGATCACAACCGGCACACCGGGTTCTCTGGCCAGCGTCTCCAACGTAGGGACAGATCAAAACGCAATCCTAAACTTTACGATCCCGCAGGGATCGGCTGGGCCGGAAGGACCGGCTGGACCCGCTGGACCTCAAGGACCTGCTGGCGCTGACGGCGCTGTTGGGCCGCAGGGACCGGTTGGACCGACTGGACCTCAGGGACCCGCTGGGCCGGAAGGACCGCAGGGGCCCGCTGGCGCTGACGGCGCTGCTGGACCTCAGGGACCGGTTGGACCGGCTGGACCTCAGGGACCCGCTGGCGCTGACGGCGCGGTTGGACCGCAGGGACCGGTTGGACCGACTGGACCTCAGGGACCCGCTGGCGCTGACGGCGCTGCTGGACCGCAGGGACCGGTTGGACCGGCTGGACCTCAGGGACCCGCTGGGCCGGAAGGACCGCAGGGGCCCGCTGGCGCTGACGGCGCGGTTGGGCCGCAGGGACCGGAAGGGCCGACTGGACCTCAGGGACCTGCCGGACCGGAAGGACCTCAGGGACCTGCTGGACCCGCTGGACCTCAGGGGCCTGCCGGACCCGCCGGACCTCAGGGGCCTGCCGGACCCGCCGGACCTCAGGGACCTCAGGGACCGATCGGTCCGATGAGCGCCAACGCCATACTGCCCGAGGTAAGCGCGCTTAACGCAGTCAATACCGCCGCTCAGACCGTTGCTTCCGGCACAGCGCCGCTGCTGCTCGCCTCCACCCCGGTTCAGGCCGGCCCGGCGATCACTCATGACGCAGGCAGCGGCACCTTCACGCTGAACGAGGACGGCCTGTACGAAATCTCCTACAATACCGAAGTAACCGCCTCTGCCGGCGCACCCACGGCTGTCACTTTGGCCCTGACCAATGGCGGCGCCGCCATCGACGGCACAACTACTTCGGCTTATGTGGCGGCAGACAATGCACCGGTATCCGTATCCGGCACCACCATCGTCAATGTGACCGGCGGCACTCCCGCGGCCATTTCCCTGGTCTCGCCGACCGGCTTTGACAATGCTTCCTACAGCAATACAGCGATAACGATCCGGAAACTGCTCTGAGCAGAAACACGGATATCACCACATGTAAGATCCAGCGCAGAAAGACGCCTCTGACGTCCTCTCCTGCGCACCGGAACGCAGCAAGGCGTCCGCATCCGCGGGCGCCTTTTCCCCGCGCCTGCATACAAAAAGAGAACCGTACGCAATCTCTCCGGTTCTCTTCTGTACTTGCTCTCTGCAATTTCTACAGATCATCCTCCAGCGCGCTGCTCTTGGCGTAAGCCGTGCTCCGCGCCTCGAAGAAGTCCGTCTTGATCATATTCGCGTTGGAATACTGGGACACCCACCGCATGCTGTCCGGCTCTTGCTCATGCCCCTCATAGATCGGATCCAGCCCGATATTCGTGCACCGCAGATTCCCCAGATACTGGATGTAATCCGTGATCATCCCCTTATTCAGTCCCTGCACATCGTCGCCGATCACATAATGACCCCAGCGGATCTCCTGCTCGCAGCCTTCCTTGATCATCCCACGGTAGACCGCCTTCTTCTCCTCCGTGAACATCTGCGGCTCTTCCTTCTGCATCTCCAGGATAATATTGCGGAACAGCCACAGATGCGTATTCTCATCGCGGTTGATATAACGGATCTCCTGCACCGACCCCGGCATCAGGTTATTCCGTCCCAGATTGTAGAAGAACATGAAACCGCTGTAGAAATACACGCCTTCCAGAATATAATTGGCCACCAGCGTCCTCATGAAGACGTCCAGTTCCTTATCCTTCTGGAAATCATTGTACAGATCCCCGATAAATTTGTTCCTGGCCAGCAGATGCTCGTCGTCCTTCCACTGGTAAAGCACGTCGTTGCGCTCCTGCGGCTCGCAGATCGTATCCAGCATGTA
>CANQRU010000036.1 GCA_947626395.1 uncultured Lachnospiraceae bacterium
AATGATAATGATGATATCCTGCTGGTAAAAACACATCGCGGAGGGTGGGAATTTCCAGGAGGGCAGGTCGAAGTCGGGGAAAACGTGATCGACGCTGTTAAAAGAGAAGTTATGGAAGAGACAGGCATTGATATTGAGGTTGGAGAAGTGTTTTGCATATCATCAAACACTTGTAAATATCCCGGGTATAACGGGGTCAAAGAAGTGCCCACCAAGATTATGCTCGATTTTATTTGCAGGGCAAAAGAGGGCATACCGCGTCCTTCAAATGAAAACTCTGAGTCTGCTTTCTTTTCGATAGACAAGGCTCAAGAGTTAATCACTACCCCTGCTATCGTTGAAAGATTCAAAGCATATCTGGAATATGCAGGCAGACCGACTTACTTGGAATATGTTACAAAACCAAATTTTCAGCTGAAGCTGAAAAGATCCATTTGAATTCTCATTTGTAGGGGGAATGATTATGAGCGGCACAGGAATTATTGGGCTAATTATCGCATTTATAAGGCGCAATGAAGAGAAGATAAATAAATCGGTGTAAAGGGAACTCTTCGTACAGTAAAGGAGGTGCCGGCCTGTGGCGGAAATTGTTTTTATATATTCTAAATGCGTTGATCTCGTCTATCATGTGTTGGCATATATGCAGGTGTGTAATGATTCAAATCTGTATTCTGAAAAATACATCCACGAGTTTGAAAAGTATCGAAGAACATCCGAATGCTCATTTGATCTGAGACGTGCCACGACTAAAATTCAGCAATACTACAATCAACATTTTGAACGCCTTGGAATCGTGAATTTTCTGCCGCTTACACAGCCTGATGAGAGTTTTGAGGAGTTGAAAAAAAGGCTTTTGAATTATCCCGGTTTTACACGAGAGGATAAAGATTTTTTTGTCGAACCGTTTGTAACCGCACTTGAAAAAGAGTCCCTCATATATTTTCCCTATTGGGAGTCGGAATATCGGAATACGCATGACAGACGCAAGAAGTGTGAGACGCAGCTTGAATCGCTCTTGAGATCGTGCGATTGCGTATTTTCACACTATCAAAAAAACAGAGCAGTCGCTTTTCTTTCGTTCAGCATAACCTGCAACGGGCGCGGATTACAATCATGGGATTCTTTTTTTGCCGCGGTACCGCTCCCTCAAAATGAACGAGAAGTTGAGCAGGCCTTTTTTCAGTTGTTTCATGAGTACACACATCAATTTACTGACATCCTGCTAAATCGGACGATCCGCATGGACGACGGTACCCATGATTTGTCGGAGAACCTTGTGATTCTGACAGATTATTTCATTATAAAGAAAATTCGTGAAGAAATGGTGAAAGAATACCTTTCATGGATTTCTGCAATATGCGGTGGTACCGGGACGCCCTTTGACGAGACGGCTTTTCTGAATCTGTTCCGTATCCCGCCAGATCTAAAGGAATTGATGCGGAAAGAGATAGAAGACATTTTCAGCGATGGATAACATGAAGTTTAGCTAATTCAAGGACTTCAGTCAATCCCAATCTGTAGAGTAGTCAAGGAAAAAGATAGTCCAGAGAACTAGCTCAAGCTTCTATTTTGCGAAATAGAAATGGTAGTGGCTGTTCTGTTTGCAAATACAGTTGTGCTCATTGGAATATTGATTGAGGGTTTAGCCGGGATTTGGCGAAAACTGTACAGGAGATGAAACTTCTTGCGTTCTCCGCTCTGAGATGCTATTATGTAGGTCAGAAAATTGAGCATAAAAGGAGAGGCATTATGTTTGACACAACGAAACTGCAATGGACGAGAGAACCCCGGTCGTATACG
Source organism: uncultured Lachnospiraceae bacterium (assembly GCA_947626395.1). Taxonomy (GTDB): domain Bacteria; phylum Bacillota; class Clostridia; order Lachnospirales; family Lachnospiraceae; genus UBA3402. The sequence goes on from CANQRU010000036.1 coordinate 1,801, forward strand.
ATCGGAAACGACCGGATCGAGATTATCACAAAGCCTAATACGGATCTGTGGCAGCGCACTTATTATCATTTTCGAAATGACAACGCGCCGGTTCTTCAGATGCGCACGAGGGAGAAATTCTTCTCATTCGTGGTGAAGACGGAGTTTGAGAGCAAGCACCGCTTCGACCAGTGCGGCGTGGTGATGTATCTGGACAGCGAGAACTGGCTGAAGGGTTCCATCGAGTATGAGAACGAAGTATTCCAGCATCTGGGCAGCGTGGCCACTAACCACGGATATTCGGACTGGGCGACCACGGAGATTGACGCGTCGGTCAAATCCATGTGGTACCGGTTAAGCCGCAGAGAGGACGATTTTTGCATTGAATGTTCTGAGGATGGGGAGCATTTCGCGCAGATGCGGGTCTGCCATATGTGGGAGGCAGCCGATGAGATCGCTTTCGGCATGTACGCCTGCAGCCCGGAGGATTCTTCCTTTAAGGCGACGTTTACCCATATGGACGTTACGGACTGCAAATGGCTGGCTCACGACGGGCAGAAGCCGGATGATGAAGTGTGACGGACGTATAACAGCATAACATAGCTGCATTATTCTGCGCAGCAAGACGGCGATATGGCTGCGGCAGCGGGGCGGCGGCAATGCTGCGGCCGCAGCGGTAATGAGGATTCGGTGCAAATAAGGTTCCTGTTTTCGTAAAATAGGAACCTTATTTTATTCGATGGATTCCATTATAATAATTATAAATGTTAGCTGCGGAAGTGTTCTCCCCGGCAGGAAAGCGGAGAACGCGCGGACCAATTTAAGAAGGAGGAATTTCGTTATGTTAGTTGAGACAAAAGCAAGAGTCGGCGTATTCGCCATCGCGCTGGGCGCCTATCTGCCCCAGTTTCCGTCGCTGGTGCCGGAATTTGAGTCCCAGTACGAGGCGTTCAAGAAGACGCTGCCGGATACGGTGGAGGTGATCGACGGGGGGCTGGTCACGACGAAGGAGCTGTCTATGGCGGCGGGGGACAAGTTCCGGGCCGCGGATGTGGATCTGGTGATCATCCAGCTTCTGACCTACGCCACTTCCTACAATATGTTGCCAGCGGTCCGTGACCTGAATGTGCCGGTGGTGCTGGTGAACCTGCAGAAGAAGAAAGCGCCGGATTATGCAAATACGGACACAGCCACCTGGCTGGGCGAGCTGTACGCCTGCGGCGCTGTGGGCGAGATGGTGGCGGATCTGGAGCGCGCCGGAAAGCGCCACGCGGTGATCACCGGCGTGGTCGAAGGCGGGGATCCACAGGCCCAGGCGGAGATCGAGGACTGGTGCCGGGCGGCCCAGGTACGGCGCCGTTTCCGCGATACGAACCTGGCCCAGATCGGACGTCCTTACCCGGGCATGATGGATCTGTACATTGACGAGACGAACCTGTACCACAGGATGTTCCTTTACACCAAGCAGTTCGACTGGGAGAAAATGTGGGCCATCGCCGACAATATCACCGACGAGGAAGCCATCCGCGCCAAGGCGCAGGATATCCTGGATACCTTCGATATCGAGGGCGGCGGCACCATCGGGAAGGTCTGGGATATGGCCAGATATGTGGTGGCCTTCGAGCAGTGGGTGAAGGACGAGCAGCTGGCGCTGATCGCGTCCCATTACGACGGCTTCGCCCAGGGCGTGGCCGGGAAGCTGGACAGCATGCTGATCCCGGCGTTCTCCATGCTGATCAAGCAGGGAACCGCCTGCGCGGTGGAGGGCGATATTAAAGTGGCCATGGCCATGAGCATTTTAAAGACGATCGCGGGCACCGGCCAGTTGTCGGAAATGTACTCCATCGATTTCAATGAAGATATCTGCATCATCGGCCATTCCGGCTCCGGCGACGCGGATATTTCCCAGGCGAAGAAGCCGACGATGAAGATCGTCCCCGTGTTCCACGGCAAGACCGGCGGCGGCTATCTGACCCAGTTTTATCCGCCCACGGGCCCGGTCACTTATCTGGGCATTACCCAGGATAAGGACGGACATTTCAAATTTGTCGCGGCGGAGGGCGTCAATGAGCCCGGCCCGATCTTTACCTTCGGCGATACGAATATGCGAACCCGCTTCACCTGCGGCGCCCGTGAATTCTGCAACCGCTGGAGCGAGGCAGGTCCGACCCATCATATGGCGGCGGCGGTCGGACGCCATATCGACACGATCCTGAAGGTCGCGAAGATCTTCGACGTGCCGGTGGATGTTATTACGAGATAGAATTCTGAAACAGACCGCGCCTCTTTTAAGGGGCGGCGGATACAGCATCCAGATATTCTTCCAGGCAGATGCCGCGGCGGTGGATTTCCGCCGCGGCTTCTTCGCCTACATAGCGGTAATGCCAAGGCTCGTTGCTGATGCCGGTGATCTCGGTCTTATCGTCCGGGTAGCGGTGGATAAAGCCGTATTCGTGGGCGTGTTTGTCCAGCCATTCATAGACCTGATAGCCGGCGGAATGGATGCCGTCGGCGTTGATGTCCACGGCGGAACCAAGCTGATGCTCGCTGGTGCCGGGGATGGCGACCCAAGTCTCGGCTTCCTTTTTCGCCCTGTCGGCGGAATAGCCCTGGGACTCAAAGGACGCGATCTTTTCGTCCATCAGGCTCTGCTGCTTTTCCGTGGTGCGGAAGCCGGAGGCCACTATCGGATATACGCCGTCTTCGCGCATGGCGTCGAACATGGACTGCAGGGCCGGATAGATGCGGGAGTCTACAGACTGGCCGTTGTCGAGTTCAGTCAGCTCCAGCTGGTCCTGATAGCCGTCGGGGAGCGGATGGGTGCGGTTGACAAGCAGAAGATACCAGGGGGTGCCGGAGCCGGAAGCGGACGCTGCAGTATCGGAGTTGCCGCCTGTCTGCGAGGCGTTGTCTGAGTTGCCTGTATGAGCAGAATCAGCGTCTGTTGTTCCGGGTGAAATGGTCGTGCCGCCGGCATTATCCATCTTCTGGCGTTTCGCCGGATTCACGATCCGGATCAGAGAATCAGGCAGATCGTTCTGCAGAAAGGACGATGGCTCCGAAGTCCCGGTTCCCGGCACATTCCGGTTCAGAAAGGCCGGAAGGCAGAGCAGGGTCGTGATGGCTGCGACGCAGATGCAGAGAAAGCAGAAGCGGGTTCGCCGTCTGCGTATGGCTTTGCGGCGGCCGCGGCTGTGGTGCGTGTTAGGATTTTGTCTTTGATCAGATTGTTTATTCATAATTATCATGCCTCCTGTCAGCTTCATTTTACAGGACAGGAGGCATGGGTTCTTTAATATCGGATTGTTTGATTCCTAAGAAAATGTTAATGTGAGGTTGAGATTCACTAATCGGCAAAATGCGGCCACAGATGCAGGACGCTTACCGGTTCGGCAGCGTGACCGTGAATTCCACGATCCCGTCGCGGCTGTCCGCCGCGATCGTGCCGCCGTGAAGCGTGACGATCTCCTTTGCGATGGCAAGCCCCAGGCCGGCGCCGCCGGTATCGGAGGTGCGCGCCGTATCCAGCCGGTAGAATTTCTCGAAGAGAGTGGCCAGCTTCTCCCTGGGGATCGTTTTGCCCTGATTCTGAAAAACGATCACGACATCGTCTTCCGATTCCCACGCGGTGATGCGGATCTCGGTATCGGGACTGCTGTAAGCGATCGCGTTTTTCAGGATATTCTGAAAGACTCTGGCCAGGCGGTCCGGATCGCCGCAGACGGTCAGATCCTCGTCGGCGTCCAGAACTGCGGTATTTCCATGCTCCATAAGAAGCGGGGAGAACTCGTCGGTCAGCTGCACCAGCATGTAGCAGAGGTCGATCTTTTCCTTCGTGAGCGTGATCTGCTGCAGGTTATAGCGTGTGATCTCGAAGAACTCGTTGATCATTTTCTCCAGCCGGTAAGCCTTGTCCAGCGTGATGCCCACATAGCGGGCACGCTGTTCGGCCGGCATATCCGGGGCCTCGGACAGAAGGCTCAGATAACCGATGACTGAGGTGAGGGGCGTGCGGATGTCGTGGGCCAGGTACATGACCAGGTCGTTCTTGCGCTGTTCGGCCAGCTGGGCGTCCACGGCGCGTTTGTGAAGCTCCGACTTTACTTCGTTTAATTTGCGCTCGGTGGCGGCCATTTCCGGCGGCAGACTGATATCGCCGCCGTCGGACAAAAGGCCGTCGATGCCCCGGTTGATCGCGTCGAAATAACTGGTGAACCAGTTCAGGATCACCCACAGGAGCAGGAAGAACAGAACCATGATCGCGGCGATCCAGAAGAACGTGATATTGCCGCGGAAAATGATTGTATAGAGCCGGTGGGCTTCCTCATCGCTGATACGAAAAAGACTGCGGAAAACCGCTACCAGCCAGTCGCCGCCCCGCCTGTGCCAGAACCGCCGGTAGAAGAGATAGATCAGGACCGGCGCGGCGACGCCGATGCAGATCAGGCGGATATAAAGTTTTCGCTTGAAGCCGGAATAGTCGGATCTACGGTTGTCTTTCAATTTTATACCCCACTCCCCAGATGGTCCGGATGTAGTTTGGTTTCTCGACGGTATCGCCCAGCTTCTCCCGCAGATGGCGGATGTGGACGGTGATCGTGTTGTTGCTCTTGCTGTAGTATTCGTCCTGCCAGATCTGATGGAACAGTTCCTCGGCGCTGACCACGTTGCCTTTATTCTCCAGAAGGATCCTGAGGATCGAAAACTCCGTAGGCGTCAGCGTCAGCGGCCGTTCATTTAACATGCACTCGTGGGTCCGGACGTTCAGCAGCAGGCCGGAGTGGGAGAGTACGTCGGTTTCCGTTTCGGGTGCGGCGCTGGCTGGATTGTAGCGTTTGTAGCGGCGCAGCTGGGCCTTCACCCGTGCCACCAGTTCCAGAGGACGGAAGGGTTTGGTAATGTAATCGTCAGCGCCCAGGGTCAGGCCGGTGATCTTATCGGTCTCTTCGTCCTTGGCGGTCAGCATGATGACCGGGTAGGTGTGATCCTGCCGGATACGGCGGCAGAGATCATAGCCGTTCATATCCGGCAGCATAATGTCGAGGATCGCCAGATCCAGCTCTTCCCGTTCAATGCACGCGAGGGCGTCACCGGCGGTGTAGTATTTGAATACAGTATAGTTCTCGTTCTGAAGATAGACCTCCACCAGGTCCGCGATGGCGGTCTCGTCGTCGACGATCAGGATCTTGTCCGGCATGGGAGCCTCCCGGTTGTGATGTATTGGCAGTTGATATTGTCCTTCAAAGGTAGTATAGCAGATCCTGGATGGACGGTTATTAGGATTCCTATGAAAAAATATTAATATTTTCCTAATATCCGGCGTCACTTGCCGTCTTTTGGCATATTTGGGTCATGAGCCTCTTCATTTTTGTTGATTGCATCCATAATCTCAGAATATCTTCCAACCACCGCGTCGTAGTTCTCCGGCCGGTGCGGGAATACGCAGCCGCTGCAGTCTTTCCGGCCATCCGGCAGATATCTGAAATTGCCGCCGCAGTCTTTGCCCAGCGGATACAGCGGGCAGTAGCAGAACAGGCAGTTGAAATCTTCCCGGCCGTCTGTGGGATGGCAGGGGAAATACTCGCATTCTTTATTGCAGAAATAGGCGTAATGCCGCTCCGGACTGCGGTTGTATTTCCGTGCGGACAGAGCGTCAGTGACGCCTTGCCTGTATTTCCATGCGGGCAGAGTGGCAGTGACGCTCTGCTCGTATTCGTCCATATCGATGGTCTGCCCGGTAAGCCGTGACTGTTCCGCCGCGAACACGGTCAGGTGGTTGTCCACCGAGACGCCGATGTCGGAAATGGAGCAGCCTTTGTACACGCCGGTCAGATACTCGTAGAGCGCGGTTACAATGCCTTCATCCCCGCCGCCGTGGCCGCTCACCCGGCCGGTTTCGTCCATCAGCGGGATCTGCGTCGTGGTCTTCGTCTCGAAATCATAGAGGGACACCGGGCCCCTGCCTTCCATGGCCCCGTGAAGTTCGCCCTTCGTACCCATGATATGGATAAACCTGCCGCCTTTATTAAATGCGTTCATGGTAAAGGTTACGGTTACGCCGCCTTCGAACAGCATATTTACAGTCTGATGGTCCACCACGTCGTTGTCGCAGTGGTAGACGCATTTGCCGTACTCGGTGGTGCGCAGTGAGTTCTCCACCATTTCGTCGGTGGGATCGGTCTCGCGGGTGCAGGCCGTGCGGAACCAGGAGTTGCGCTTGTCGTCCAGATACAGCTTCACGGCGTTGTAGGGGCAGGTGTCTCCTGCGGGGCAGCCGTCGATGCAGCGCTCCGGTGCGCCTTCCGGAGCGTTCTTTTCCGTAAAATGAGTGAGCGAGCCGAAGGACTGAACCTTCAAGCAGCGCCTGCCGACCAGCCACTGGAGAATATCGATGTCGTGGCAGGATTTCTGCAGGAGCATGAAGGAGGAGCGTCCGGAATTGCCCCAGTTGCCGCGGACGAAGCTGTGGCTCTGGTGGACGTTGCCTACGCATTCCTCATGATTGATGGAGACGATATCGCCCAGCCGTCCGTCGTCGATCAGTTTCTTGATAGTGACGAAGAACGGCGTGTAGCGCAGAACATGGCAGACAACGACGCGCACGCCCATTTCCTCCGCATGGCGGGCGATCTGCAGGCACTCGGCGGGATCCGGGGAGACCGGTTTCTCCAGCAGCAGGTCGTATCCCAGGGAAATGGCCTTCATGGCCGGTTCGAAGTGCTGCTGGTCCATGGTGGCAATGACGGCCAGGTCCGCGATCTTTCCCAGATCCAGAAGCGGCTTCCAGTCGGTGAAGCAGAGGTCGTCGCTGACGCCGTGCTTTACCCGCACGTTTTCCCTGCGGCTGTCGATAGGCTCGGCCACGGCGATGATCTTATATTTGTCGGGCATGCGGAGCATGAGTTCGGTGTAGGCCTCGCTGCGGGCGCCGGCGCCGATGATGATAACTTTTAACGGTGTGTTCATGTCTGATCCTTTCTGTGAGTGACGTGCCGCGGTCTGCGGCGGTATGTATGCCAGGAGTGCCGCGGCCGGTTGTATGTGGGAAAATGTAAGGACAGTGTATCATATATTTTCTGGAATTACAAATATGTTTTCTGAGACCAGCTTTCACACAATGTCCCATTCATTCATAGGATATAGTACAAACATGAAAAATTAAAGGAGATTTGATCATATGAGTTGCTTTGGATGGAATCTGTGCGGATGCGGCAGGAGAAACTGCTGCAGCTGTGGCTGCAATAACGGGAACAGCGGAAATAACGGCGGCGTGGCCGGCGGCAATACGGGCAGCGGCAATAACAACGGCTATTACTGCCAGAAGAGATGCTTCTACTTCTGCAGGCCTGCTGACAGCAATAACAACAGCGGCAATGTGGGCGGCGGAAGCACGAATAACAACGGCAGCAACTGCACCTGCAAATGCACCTGCACCTGCGGCAATAACTCCGGCAATAACGGCGGCGTGGCCGGCGGCAATACCGATAACAACAGCTGCGGCTGCAATACCTGCGGCTGCAATACCAATACCTGCGGCTGCCGTCCCTGCATTCGTCCCTGTGGCTGCGGCACCTGCGGCAACGGCAATAACAGCGGCGTAGCCGGCGGCACCACCGGTAACTGCGGCTGCAATACGACGACTACCACGACAACGACCTGCGGCTGCGGCAATAACGCAACTCCGGCGTCCGCGTCGAACGCCACGGAGATCCTGACTCCGTACACCTACGATTACACCGGCTATTACAACGCGGTGGCAGCTGCCAACGCGGCTAATACCGGCTGCGGATGTCAGCAGTAAGAGGAATTATCAGGAAATACACCAGAAGAGATGCAGCCCCGCAGGTCTGGAACTGTTCCGGCCCTGCGGGGCATTTTCGATGCCGGTACGCAGGAGGAAGATTTTGGCGTGTTTTTGAAAAAACCTCTTGCAAAAGCGCCGCGGATGTGTTATTGTAGAGCTAACATAAATTTGTATACAAATTTTAATTTTGTATACAAACTCCGGCGCGACTTGGACAAGCCGTCGAGAATAAGAAAAGGAGAGGGTAATTATGGGCAGCACGAATTTTTCCCTGGAGGGCAAGGTTGCGCTGATCACGGGCGCTTCCTACGGAATCGGTTTCGCCATTGCCAAGGCCATGGCAGGAGCCGGAGCAACCATCGTATTCAATGACATCAAGCAGGAGCTGGTGGACAAGGGTCTGGCGGCTTACAAGGAGGCCGGAATCGAAGCTCACGGTTATGTCTGCGATGTGACTAATGAGGACGCTGTGAACGCGTTCGTGGCCGAGGTCGAGGCTGAAGTCGGCGTCATCGATATTCTGGTGAACAACGCCGGCATCATCAAGAGGATCCCGATGATCGAGATGTCCGCCAAGGATTTCCGTCAGGTCATCGATATCGATCTGAATGGTCCGTTCATCGTTTCCAAGGCGGTGATCCCCAGCATGATCAAGAAGGGCCACGGCAAGATCATCAACATCTGCTCCATGATGAGCGAGTTCGGCCGCGAGACCGTATCTGCCTACGCGGCGGCCAAGGGCGGTCTTAAGATGCTGACCAGGAACATTGCTTCCGAGTACGGCGAGTACAACATCCAGTGCAACGGCATCGGCCCCGGCTACATCGCGACCCCGCAGACCGCTCCGCTGCGCGAGAAGCAGCCCGACGGTTCCCGTCACCCGTTCGACCAGTTCATCGTCTCCAAGACCCCCGCGGGACGCTGGGGCGAGGCGGAAGACCTGGGCGGCCCGGCCGTCTTCCTGGCTTCCGACGCATCCGATTTCGTTAACGGCCAGATCCTGTATGTGGACGGCGGTATCCAGGCTTATATCGGGAAGCAGCCGTCGTAAGAGGGTTCCGGAACTATTGCCAGTGCAGAGACAGATGATGTTCTGAGCAGCAGTATGGCTGGATAAGATATGAATAAAACAGGGGATCCACAGAATCAGATTAGTTCGGGTTCTGTGGATCCTTTTACAATGTCAGTTTACAAAAAAGTGACTCTGTGTCTGATTGAGAGAAGTACACGGCAGGGGTTCAATTTCTGCTTGTTAATGCAAAAAAAGAGTTCGTCTTCACGAACTCCGCTCATCGGAGTAACAGGATTTGAACCTGCGACCTCTCGGCCCCCAGCCGAGCGCGCTACCAAACTACGCCATACTCCGTGCCAAATTATTATAGCAAAAGAAACCGCTTTTGAAAAGACTATTTTTAAAAATAGTTTTTTCACCAAAACAGGGCCAATTTTCTGATAATTTTTCCCTTTTAAACAGTAACCATTTTCTGAGCTTCGCGCACAGTTGTCAAGGCGTCTCCGCCCATTTTCAGCAGGTAATTTTTCTCAAACCCTGAGCCGTATAAATCCGCGGGAAAAAGACCATCATTCAGATAGAACGGCCGCTTGCCGCGCCGGAATCGATCAGATGATGCGGAGGTAACAGGGATGTCCATATACAAGGTAGAGATCTGCGGGGTGAATACGGCCAAACTGCCGCTTCTGAGCAATGAGGAGAAAGAGGACCTGTTCCGGCGTATCAAAGAGGGAGATGCGGAAGCCCGTGAATTGTACATCAAAGGCAACCTGCGTCTGGTCTTAAGCGTGATCCAGCGTTTCTCCGGCAATTCCGAGAATGTGGACGATCTGTTCCAGATCGGCTGCATCGGACTGATCAAGGCCATCGATAATTTCGATATATCGCAAAATGTGAAATTCTCTACTTACGCCGTGCCCATGATCATGGGCGAAGTACGCCGGTACCTTCGTGACAATTCCAATTCCATCCGCGTCAGCCGCTCCCTGCGCGACACCGCTTACAAGGCGATCTACGCCCGGGAAGGCCTGACACGCAGGAACGCCAAGGAACCGACCCTTGCGGAGATCGCCGATGAGATCGGCGTCAGCAAGGAAGACGTCACCTACGCGTTGGACGCCATCCAGACGCCGGTGAGTCTCTATGAGCCGGTCTATACCGACGGCGGCGATCCGCTTTACGTTATGGATCAGATCAGCGACAAGAAAAATGTGGAGGAAAACTGGGTGGAGGACATTTCCCTAAGCGAGGCCATGAATCGACTGCCGGAGCGGGAGCGCCATATCATCGATATGCGATTCTTCGAAGGGAAGACACAGACCGAGGTAGCGGAAGAGATCCACATCAGCCAGGCCCAGGTGAGCCGGCTGGAGAAGAACGCGCTGAAGGCTATGAGGAATTATCTGAGCTGAATATGCGCAGACTGGCACAATGCGAGCAGGACGTCGCTTAGCTCTGTTCGCATGAAAATACGAGCAGAGCGTCAATGATGCGGTGCCCGCATGGAAATAAAGGGGACGATTCCGCGCCCCTTTCTTAGACTTTAGAGGAAATTCACAGGGATGATTCTGTCCTCTCCCCGAAGAGTTATGAGCTTATCGTACAGGCAGACCACTCCGCCAGGGCCGCGCTTTATACCCGGAATCCTATCAATCAGATCGAAAGCTTCCATATCTCTTTTCCGCGGATCGGCATGCTTTTTCATTTCAATCGGATACAGGGTACCGTTTTCTTCAATCAGCAGATCGATTTCATTTCCATCTTTGTCGCGGTAGAAGTACAGCGGAAGCTCCAAAATTCCCCGATTGTAATAACTCTTCACGATTTCGGATAATACAAAACTCTCGAAAAACGCTCCCGCCATCGCACCGTTTTTCAGGACTTCCGGTGTGTTCCACCTGGTCAGATAGGCGGCAAGTCCTGTGTCAAGGAAATACAGCTTTGGCGTTTTGATCGCTCTTTTAGTAATGTTATTCGAATAGGGCGGAAGCAGATATACAAGGTTGGACGTCACGAGAATCGAAAGCCAGCGCTCGGCGGTGGGCTGACTGATGCCGACATCTCTTGCCAATGACGACAGATTCAGGAGCTGTCCCGTAGAAGCGGCGGCCGCCACCATGAATTTTGTAAATTTCACAGTATCCCCGATTTCCGACAGCTCCCGGACATCACGTTCGATGTAGGTCCGTACATATGCGCCGTAAAACATCTGCCAGTCGAAATCAGGATTGTCGCGCAGTTCCGGCATAGAACCCCGGTGAATCGTATTCCATACCTCGTCGTAGGAAATGTTCGCGATATTCAGCTTTCTTTGGGAAAAATATTCTTCTGTGGGCAGAAACGGAACATCAAACGCAATCCCGTGGGACTCGCGCAGAGAGAATCCAAGCAGTGTGACAAGCCCAATGCGTCCGGCGAGGGATTCGCTGACTCCCTTCATCATTCTAAACTGCTGGGAGCCGCACAGAAAGAACTGTCCTTTTTTTCGTTCCCGGTCAAGAAGCATTTTGATCTGTTCAAATAGAGCCGGCGCCTTTTGGATCTCATCCACAAACACAGGAGGCGGATAATCCTTAAAAAAGGTCACGCTTTCTTCCTCAGCGCTTGCCCGGAGTATGGGATCGTCCAATGTGGCGTAATTCATTCCATCGGTCAGTCTTTCCAGCATGGTAGTCTTGCCAACCTGTCTGGGCCCGGCAACAAGCACAGCCCCAAACATCCGCGCCAGTTCCTGCACGGTTTTTTCAGAGTGTCTATTGATGTACACAGCGATGTGCTCCCTTCGGCTAATTTAATATTTAATATTATTATAGACGAAACTGGAGCATTTATCAATCTATTTTATAAGAAAATGATAAGGAGTATAAATGGGATATTGCGTGAATGCGCAAACACACTTGAGGCAATGAAGATAATATCTCGATTGCCTTAACAAGAAACCGCTTTCATATCGTAAATAACTTTCCATAAGATTTGAAGTGTGATATAATGTTCAAAACATATAGGCAACAACAGGAGGGACAGAATTGAAGAAAACGATCGCAGTTGTAATATGTTTTGGCGTTCTTATGCTGGGCAGCGGATGCGGAATACAGACGCCTCCGCAGGCGTCGATCCAGGAAAGCGCCGGCCCCGTGTTGGAAACGACCGCGGTTGATAACGAAGAATACTATTTACTCACAACCGAAGAGGATTTACAGGCTATCGGAAAGCAGTATCCGTTATCCGGTAACTATATTTTGAATAATGATATTACTCTGTCAGACGAATGGACGCCGATAGGAAGTCCTGACGAGCCTTTTACAGGAATATTTGATGGAAACGGTTATATTATTTATAACCTGACCGTAACAAAGAAAACCGATCATATGGGGTTTTTCGGAGCTGCGGAAGGTGCGGTCGTTAAAAATGTAATATTAAAAAACGCCGATTTTGTGTCTTTCTTTCCTGTCGTGTATTACGCAAAAGATACGGAAATAACCGGATGTTCCATCAACGATGAAAGCAGTACACAATCGGATTCCCAGGAAGGCGGTCCGCTTGGTTACAGCTTTGATGATGAAGAGGAAATGATAGGACAGCTGATTTCCGCGGATTATCAGAATTTGACGCTTTCGGATTTTCGCGCATTAACGTTAGATGTTTTTAATGATGCCAATACGCTGGATTTAGTGTTGAGTGATTTAGAAGATTATTTTGAAGACGAAAGTACCGAAGCCCGGATCATCGCGTATTCATTGCCGGCGACCTGTTCGGAACTGCTTTCCGATGATAATTCCGGGATGTTTACCGATCATGTGGAAATAGAAAGGACCGCCGGCCGCATAATCCTGGACACACTGGAGTTTGGCTGTAACATGGAATATATGCTCTCTTATGCGGTTTCAGATGAGAATTTGACAGTTTCCGAAAGAGATCATGTGTTAGAGAATATACATAACCGGATGCAGGAATATATGGATCATGCGGATGAAAAACTTTTGGCTTCAGCCGAAGCAGGAGATACGGTTGAAGAGCAGCTTCAGAGCATTATCAATGAAAATTTAGTGGAAGGAATGAGTATCAGCGGTACTCTTATTAATATTTCTATTCTTGATGCCAGCGGAGAGTATCGGACGATTTTTCCTGAATGAAAGGAGAGGACGGCCATGAGGTACCGAAACGATCGGAACGGAAATCCCATTTCCCAGTTGGGATACGGGTGCATGCGCTTTGGCAGGAAAGGCAACGCCATTGATTATGAGAAGGCGGAGAGGGAGGTGCTGCTTGCTATTGAGGAGGGCGTCAATTATTTCGACACCGCCTATGTCTACCCGGGCAGCGAGGAGTGCCTCGGACGGATCCTGGACGAGAACCACTGCCGCGACAAAGTCAATATCGCGACAAAGCTGCCCCAGTACATCATGCGGTCGGCGGCGGCCATCGACAAGACGTTCCGTGAGGAGCTTTCCCGCCTGCGCACGGATCATATCGACTACTATCTGATGCATATGTTCACGGATCTGGCGGAGTGGGAGAATCTGAAGAAGCTGGGGATGGAGAACTGGATCCGGCGGCAGAAGGAAGCCGGAAGCATCCGCAATATTGGATTTTCCTACCACGGCGAGACCGAGATGTTCCTTAAGATCTTAAACGCCTACGACTGGGATTTCTGCCAGATCCAGTACAATTATCTGGACGAGCATACCCAGGCGGGGCGTCGCGGCCTTCAGGCGGCGGCCGAAAAAGGAATTCCGGTCATCATCATGGAGCCGTTGCGGGGCGGAAAGCTGGTAAATCTCCCGGAGAAGGCGAAGGAGGCGCTGGCCGCCGACAGCCATGGCTATACGCCTGCTGAACTGGGGCTTCAGTGGCTCTATAACCAGCCGGAGGTGACCTGCGTGCTGTCCGGCATGAACTCCATGGAAATGGTGAAGGAAAATATCCGCGTTGCCTCGGAAGCCGGACCGGGGGATCTGACCGAGGAAGATCTGAAGATTGTTGAACAGATCAGGACGATCATCCGCGAGAAGGAAAAGGTCGGCTGCACAGGCTGCCGTTACTGTATGCCCTGTCCGAAGGGCGTGGACATTCCCGGCAATTTCTATTACTATAATCTGATGTATATGGAGAAGAAATCGTCGGCCCGTTTCGAGTTCGCCCAGAACATGGGCATGCGCAAAGAGCCGGGCTTCGCGTCCCAGTGCGTGGGGTGCGGCAAATGCGAGCAGCATTGTCCCCAGCATATCAGCATCCGCGAGAAGCTGAAGGAGGCCGACCGGGAGCTGCGGCCGCTGCCTTATAAGGTCGGGATAAATGCGGCGAGGAAGTTTATGCTGCACTAGGTAATTCATCGCGTGCCGGGCGGGCAGCCCGTGAAGGGCAAATGAACTTCGGAGCGTGAACGAATCAGTCCAGTGGACGGGCTGGACAGATCAAGCAAGGAGATTCTTGAATAATGATACATAACATTGTATTTGACATGGGAAAAGTACTGATCCATTTCGATCCGGAGCGTTACGTCAGACGCCTGGAGGTGACACCACAGGAGGAGAAGCTGCTGCTTAACCAGGTGTTCCGCTCGGTGGAGTGGGTTCAGATGGACCGCGGCGTCATCGATGAGGCGGAGGTGGTGCGGCGGTTCTGTGAGCGGATTCCGGCTCATCTGCACGAATATGTGCGGAAGCTGGTCTTTGAGTGGGACGAGCCGGTGGCGCCGGTGGAAGGGATGTATGAACTGGTAGAGGAACTGAAGAACGCCGGTTACGGCATCTATCTGCTGTCCAACGCCAGCGTGCGTCATCCGCAGTACTGGCCGAAGATCCCGGTAAGCCGGTTCTTCGACGGGCTGGCGGTGTCGTCGGAGGCAGGCTTCATGAAGCCGCGGGAAGAGATCTACCGGCTGCTCTGCGAAAGGTATGGGCTGAAGGCGGAAGAGTGCTTCTTTATCGACGACCTGCCGGCCAATGTGGAAGCGGCTCGGTATGTCGGGATGAGCGGGATGGTGTTTCATGACGGAGATGTGGACGAGGTGCGAGAGGAACTGAGGAAAGCCGGAGTAAGAATCGGATGAGAAGACAAGAAAGCGCGCGGAGCAGAGAGATTGTTCCGCGCGCTGTGTTTCCATGCAAATCGTTAATGGCGTGAGCTCTGTATGAACTTACGGTTCCGTATGACTGCTTGGAGTGCAGCGGACGCCGGCTCAGTCAGCTTTATTTTTCTTATATAAGATCAGCAGTCCCTTCAGCAGCAGGTCATCCACATAGGTAATTTCATGCCTGCAGAGCGGCGTGAAGAACCGGGCCAGGCCGCCGGTGGCTACCAGGGTGGCGGGCGCGCCGATCTCTTCCTCCATCCGGTCGATGACACCGTCCAGCATGGCGGCGGTTCCGTACATGATGCCGGAACGCATGCAGTCGATGGTGTTCTTGCCAATGACCTTGCCGGGGGTGTCCAGGCTGATGTAGGGCAGCTGGGCCGTCTTGCCGCTTAAGGAATCCAGGGAGACCTTGGGGCCGGGTAGGATGACGCCGCCGATGTAGCAGCCGGAGCCGTTGACCACGGACATCGTGGTGGCGGTGCCCATATCGATGATGATGATCGGGCACGGAAATGACTGGACGGCCGCCACAGCGTCCACGATCAGGTCGCTGCCTACGGTCTTCGGGTTGTCCATCAGGATGTTGAGGCCGGTCTTCATGCCGGAGCCGACCAGCATGGGCGTAAAGCCGCAGATCTTTTCCACGGCGGAGAGGATCGTGGCGTTCAGCGGCGGAACTACAGAGGAGAGAATCGAGCCCTCGATATCCGCGGGGGCGACGCCGTGCAGTTCAAGAATGCTCTTGATATTGATGGCGTATTCCATGTCTGTCTTGGCGTGGTTGGTGGTGACGCGCTCTACAAAATAAGTCTTTGTGTCGTCGATGCCGCCGACGACGATGTTGGTGTTGCCCATGTCTATGGTGAGGATCATGTTCTGTCTCCGTTCCGATGCTGTTTTTCTGTTTTATAAAAACTGAATGTGAAAAACCGTGAGGTGTGTACAGCAATCTTTTACACAGTTTATCACAGATACTTCTGATTTGCCACTGGAAATTTGGTTTACAACCAAATTTGACAGTGGTATACTTTATGGAGATTTGTGGATAGTAATAGTTCTTATGGAGGAAATGGATATGCTGCAGGGAAAGACGGTGGTGCTTGGCGTCAGCGGAAGCATTGCGGCCTACAAGATCGCGTCGCTGGCCAGCGCGCTTAAGAAGCTGCACGCGGACGTGCAGGTGATCATGACGGAAAACGCCACGCAGTTCATCACGCCGGTGACATTCGAGACGCTGACCGGGAATAAATGTCTGGTGGATACCTTCGACCGTAATTTCCGGTACAGTGTGGAGCATGTGGCGCTGGCGAAACGGGCGGATATTTTCATGTTGGCGCCGGCGACCGCCAATGTGATCGCGAAAGTGGCTCACGGACTGGCGGACGACATGCTGACGACCACATTTCTGGCCTGCAAGTGTCCGAAATACATCGCTCCGGCCATGAATACCCAGATGTATGAGAATCCGATCACCCAGGATAACCTGAAAACCTGTGTATCCTATGGCATGCACGTGATCAACCCGGCGGTAGGTTATCTGGCCTGCGGAGACACCGGGACCGGGAAAATGCCGGAGCCGGAGGCGCTTCTGGATTATATTCTGCAGGAGATCGCATACGAAAAAGATCTGGCCGGGAAGAAGATCCTGGTGACGGCGGGGCCGACCCAGGAGGCTGTCGATCCGGTGCGGTATCTGACGAATCATTCTTCCGGGAAAATGGGTTACGCCATCGCGCGGGTCGCGGCGAGGCGGGGCGCGGAGGTGACGCTGGTGACCGGGCCGACGCAGATCGAGAAACCGCGGTTTGTAAATGTGGTGGAAGTGACAGGCGCCGGGGAAATGTTTGACGCGGTGACGGCGGTAAGCGGGCAGCAGGACGCGATCATCAAGGCGGCGGCGGTGGCGGACTACCGGCCGGCGCAGATCGCAGCGGAGAAGATGAAGAAGAAAGACGACGAACTGTCCATCGCGCTGGAGCGGACGGGGGATATCCTGGCGTATCTGGGCGAACACAAGCGGCCGGGGCAGCTGCTGTGCGGTTTCTCCATGGAGACAGAACATCTTCTGGAGAATTCCAGACAGAAGCTGGTGAAGAAGAATCTGGACATGGTAGTCGCCAATAATGTGAAGGTAGCCGGCGCGGGATTTGGCGTGGATACCAATGTGGTAACGCTGATCACGGCGGAGGGCGAGACGGAACTGGGGATCATGAGCAAGGACGAGGTGGCGGACAGGCTGCTGACGGAGCTGTTCGCGGGGCAAAAACGGAGAGCAACAGGTGAAGATATAATAAAATAAGATGAAATGGAGGATATAATTATGAGGTATCAGGTAGAACATATCGCCGTTCCCGGCCAGCAGACCGGCACGGCGGAATTTCGGGAATACATTCTGGATCCGGTCAGCGTGGCGCCGAAGCGCCTGCGCCCGGCGGTAGTCGTCTGCCCGGGCGGCGGCTACGCGTTCTGCAGCGACCGGGAGGCGGAGCCGGTTGTCATGCAGTTTTTGTCGATGGGATATCACTGCTTCTGTCTGTACTACAGCGTGGCGCCGGAGAATCATTTCCCGGTGTCGATCTGGGAGGCGGCGAAAGCAGTAGCAATAGTTCGGGAGCACAGCGAGGAGTGGCTGGTGGATCCGGAGCAGATCTATATCTGCGGATTCTCGGCCGGGGGCCATCTGGCCTGCAGCCTGGGCATGTTCTGGAACCGGAAGTTCGTGTGGGAGCCGCTGGGACTTACGGCGGAGCAGGTGCGGCCGGACGGCATGATCCTCGGGTATCCGGTGATCAGCAGCGGGCCGTTCGCCCACAGAGGGTCCTTCGAGTGCCTGTTGAGAACAGAAGGACAGAAGATGACGGCGGAGGAATATTTCCGGAAGTATGTGGGGCCGCTGGCTGGTGCGGCCGGCGCAGTACACGTGGCAGAGCTGACGGGAACGCCGGATCAGGACGGCGGCACAGGATTAACTGCCGTCGGGATGGGCTGCACGGAAGAGGAGAGCCGGGGCACGATGGAGGACTTTGTGTCCCTGGAGCTGCGCGTGACGAAGGATTCGCCGCGGGCGTTTCTGTGGCACACCTTTACGGACGGTTCCGTGCCGGTGGAGAACAGCCTTTTCCTGGCGTCGGCCCTGCGCCGGTGCGGCGTGAACGTGGAAATGCACATTTTCCCGCAGGGCGGACACGGCCTGTCCCTGGCGAACGCGGAAACTTCCGTGCCGGGAAGCGCCCAGCTGGTGCCGGCGGTGCAGGAGTGGATGCCGTTAGTGCATACATGGATCGAGGGATGGAAGCAAACTCCTTGACGCTGCGGGGATTTCATATTACAATGCTGATGACTTGTGAGAATTTATTATCAGTCCGGACGATTGCATAGCGGATCGTCCGGGAGCAACGCAGGGAGACCGGAGGAATCATTTTGTCAAATATAGCTGAAGAGATCAAGAAACGAAGAACATTTGCGATCATATCCCACCCGGACGCCGGCAAGACGACGCTGACGGAGAAATTCCTTCTCTACGGCGGCGCGATCAACCTGGCGGGTACGGTGAAAGGCCGCAAGGCCACGAAGCACGCGGTTTCCGACTGGATGGAGATCGAGAAGGAGAGAGGAATTTCGGTAACCTCGTCGGTCATGCAGTTCGAGTACGACGGTTACTGCATCAATATCCTGGATACGCCGGGCCATCAGGATTTCTCCGAAGACACGTACCGGACGCTGATGGCGGCGGACAGCGCGGTCATGGTTATCGACGGCTCCAAGGGCGTGGAGGCCCAGACCATCAAGCTGTTCAAGGTCTGCGTGATGCGGGGAATTCCGATTTTTACATTTATCAACAAGCTGGACCGGGAGGCGAAGGATCCGTTTGAACTGATGGACGATATTGAAAATGTCCTCGGCATCCGGACGTGTCCCATCAACTGGCCCATCGGCTGCGGGAAGAATTTCAAAGGCGTTTATGACAGGAATACCCGCAAGATCACGACCTTTACGGCGGCCATGGGCGGTCAGAAGGAAGTGGCGTCCCAGACCTTCGACGTGGAAGGAACGGACGTGGAGTCGGTGATCGGCGCAGATTATCATAAGCAGCTGCTGGACGAGATCGAGCTTTTGGACGGCGCCGCGGATGAATTCGATCTGGAGCGGGTGCGCCGTGGGAATCTGTCGCCGGTCTTCTTCGGATCGGCGCTGACCAATTTCGGCGTAGAGACATTTCTGAAACATTTCCTGGATATGACCACGTCGCCGCTTCCCAGGAAGACGACGACCGGCGAGATCGATCCTTTTAAGGAGCAGTTTGCGGCCTTTGTGTTCAAGATCCAGGCCAATATGAATAAGGCCCACCGGGACCGGATCGCATTCATGCGGATCGTGTCCGGCAAGTTTGAGGCAGGCATGGAAGTCAACCATGTGCAGGGCGGCAAGAAGCTGCGCCTGTCTCAGCCGCAGCAGCTGATGGCCCAGGACCGGAAGATCGTGGACGAGGCCTACGCCGGGGATATCATCGGCGTGTTCGATCCGGGGATCTTCTCCATCGGCGACACGCTGTGCCTGTCCAATGAAAAGTTTGAATTCGAGGGCATCCCCACCTTCGCACCGGAGCATTTCGCACGTGTGCGGCAGGTGGATACGATGAAGCGGAAGCAGTTCCTAAAAGGCGTGAATCAGATCGCCCAGGAAGGCGCGATCCAGATCTTCCAGGAGTTCAACACCGGCATGGAAGAGATCATCGTCGGCGTCGTCGGCGAGCTGCAGTTCGAGGTGCTGACCTACCGGCTGGAAAATGAGTACGGCGTCGAGGTCAAGCTGGACCAGCTGCCCTACGAGTACATCCGCTGGGTCGAGAATAAGGATCAGATCGACGTGGAGAAGATCCAGGGCACGTCCGACATGAAGCGCATCCGCGACCTGAAAGGCAATCCGCTTCTGCTGTTCGTCAACAGCTGGAGCGTAGGGATGGTGGAAGACAGGAATCCGAATTTAGTCTTAAGCGAGTTCGGACGCAATTAGGAGCCATCACAATAAAATCAAGGAAAGCGAGGTATCATATATTCCCATGAAATACCAAAACGAAATCGCCGCCTACATCGACGCGCATACCGAAGAGATGATCGAAGACATCTTCACTCTCTGCCGCATCAACAGCGAGCGAATGCCTGCCGAGGAAGGCAAGCCCTACGGCCCCGGCCCGGCCGAGGCTCTTGACACCGCCCTTAAGATGGCGGAGTCCTACGGCTTCATCACCCGCAATTACGACAACTACGTAGGCACTGTCGACTTAAATGACCAGGCAAAGCAGCTGGACATCCTGGCCCATCTGGATGTAGTCCCCGCCGGAGAAGGCTGGCAGATCACGGAGCCATTTTCCCCGATCCTCAAGGACGGTAAACTCTATGGCCGCGGCACCTCCGACGACAAAGGCCCGGCGGTAGCTGCCCTCTACGCGCTTCGCTGCGTGAAGGAACTTGGACTTCCGGTCTCGAAAAATGTGCGTCTGATCCTCGGCTGTGACGAAGAGTGCGGCAGTTCGGATATCGCCCATTACTACAAGATCGAGAAAGAAGCGCCGATGACGTTCTCACCGGACGCGGATTTCCCGCTGACCAATATCGAGAAAGGCCGCCTGCCGGGCCAGTTCGACGCGGAGTTTGCGGCCAGTTCGGCGCTGCCCAGACTGGTCAGTGTGGACGCCGGAATCAAAGTGAACGTAGTCCCGGGAAAGGCGTTCGCGGTGGTGGAAGGACTTGATCCGGCAGAAATGGAGAAGGTAGCGGCGGATGTGACGGCGGAGACCGGCGTGCAGTTTTTGCTGGAAGCCTGTGAAAGCGGCGACGCTGCAGAAAATGTGTCCGCTGAGTCTGCCGGAGACAGCACAGCCCCCGGTGTGAAAGCCGCGTCCGCCGGCACAGCTTCCGGCGAGAAAACTGCGACTGTCGGTGCAGCACCCCGCGTGAAGATCACAGCTGTCGGCGAGGGCGCCCACGCGGCCAGCCCCCAGACCGGCAACAACGCTCTGACCGGGCTCCTGACATATCTGACCCGGCTGCCCCTCGCCCCCTGTCCGCAGATGACGGCAGTGGCGAACCTGCTGAGCCTGATGCCCCACGGCGATGTGAACGGCAAAGCCATGGGAATTGATCTGAAGGACGACATTTCCGGCGAACTGACGCTGGCGTTTTCCATGCTGAAGGTGACCGACCGCCGACTGGAAGGCATGTTCGATACCCGGTGCCCGGTCTGCGCGACGGTGGAAAATATGCTGAACGTGGCGAAGAAGAATCTTGCGGCGAAGGGGATCACGCTCCACAACGATTCCTTCAACCCGCCCCATCATGTAGATGAGAATTCGCATTTCGTCCAGACGCTTCTCGCCGTTTATGAGGCCCACACCGGACTCAAAGGCGAGTGCCAGTCTATGGGCGGAGGTACCTATGTGCATCATCTGGAAAATGGGGTCGCTTTCGGCGCCTCTATGCCGGGGACGGATAACCGGATGCATGGGGCTGATGAGAGGGCAGTGCTTTATGATCTGGTGACGAGCGCTAAGATCTTTGCGCAGGCGATCGTGGAACTGTGTGAGTAGTTGCTTGGGTAAATAGTCGCGGGAGGTCCGCTCCGCTGCGTAGTCTCCTGCATAAATGTGATCAGCAAGAAATAACCAGCGCAGGAAGCATACTCCTCCTGAGGTGAATTTTGCGAGCGGTGGAAATCCTTAGTGAACAGCTATTTGCGTTGGCACGGAAAATGGGATTGTCTGAGCGAAGCGAGTTGCCCATTTTCCGTGCCGCTTTTAGCAAATTGTTGTGAACTTAGGATTTCCCCGCGAGCAAACCTGAACCTCAGGAGGAGTATGCTTCCTGCGCGTATCTTTCACGAATCGTGTCCCATCTCCATGCCCTGTACCACACGAGCAGAACGTTCCTGACGTTTTATCTGCCTAGAAACCAAAAGAACCTGATCCGCAGGTAATATGATTCCTGAGCGGACCAGGTCCTTTTGTGTATTAATTTCGCGACTGCGCGCTCTTATTCTTTATCCTTAATCTCCCCATGCAACTGCTGGATCGACTTCACCTCAGCCTGCGCATGCGTCTTCACATAACTGATCCCCTTCGCCGCCGCGCGAGCCGCCGCCATCGTCGTAAAGTACGGGATCTTCGCCTTAATAGCCGCCTTGC
Source organism: uncultured Lachnospiraceae bacterium (assembly GCA_947626395.1). Classification (GTDB taxonomy): domain Bacteria; phylum Bacillota; class Clostridia; order Lachnospirales; family Lachnospiraceae; genus UBA3402. The sequence continues at coordinate 23,855 of CANQRU010000036.1, forward strand.
GCAGATAACTGTCGTCATGGGCGCTGTCCTTCCCCGACGGCGAATTCACCATCGCCTGGATCGTCCCGTTGGTCACCAGATCCAGGATATTGGGCCGCCCCTCATGGAGCTTATTTACACGCTCCGCCGGGATCCCTGCCTGACGGATGATGTCGTAGGTGCGTCCGGTCGCCAGGATCTTAAAGCCGTCCAGCGCGAATTCCTCAGCGATCTCAGCCACTTCCGGCTTATCCTTGGCGTTGACGGAGATCAGGATCGTACCCTCAAGCGGCAGCCTGGTCTGGGTGGCTTCCTGGGCCTTGTAGAAGGCCTCGCCGTAGTAGGTGGAAAGTCCAAGCACCTCGCCGGTGGAGCGCATTTCCGGGCCTAAGAGCGGGTCTACCTCCGGGAACATGTTGAAGGGGAAGACCGCTTCCTTGACGCCGTAGTAGGGGATGTCCTGAGGCTTTAAGGCCGGAACCGGCGACGGCCGGCCGGTCAGTTCCGAGGTGATGATCTCGGTAGCCAGCGGCACCATGCGGATGTTGCAGACCTTGGACACCAGCGGCACGGTGCGGGACGCGCGGGGGTTGGCCTCCAGCACGTAGACCTTGCCGTTTTCGATGGCGTACTGCATGTTCATCAGGCCCTTGACGTTCATTTCCACGGCGATCTTCCGTGTGTATTCCTCGATGGTCTTTAAGTTCTCCTGAGAAATGTGGACCGACGGGATGATGCATGCCGAGTCTCCGGAATGGATGCCGGCCAGCTCGATATGCTCCATGACCGCGGGCACGAAGGCGTGTTCGCCGTCGCTGATGGCGTCGGCCTCGCACTCAGTGGCGTGGTTTAAGAACCGGTCGATCAGGATGGGCCGGTCAGGGGTCACGCCGACGGCTGCCTGCATATAGCCGGCCATGCTCTCGTCGTCGTAGACAACTTCCATGCCGCGTCCGCCCAGCACGTAGGAGGGGCGCACCATGACCGGATAGCCGATCTGGTTGGCGATGGTCAGAGCCTCGTCCACGGTGGTGGCCATGCCGGATTCCGGCATCGGGATGCCGAGCTTCTCCATCATCGCGCGGAACAGATCGCGGTCTTCCGCCAGGTCGATGACCGACGGGGCCGTGCCCAGGATGCGGACGCCGTTCTTCTCCAGGTCGGACGCCAGGTTAAGAGGCGTCTGGCCGCCGAACTGGGCGATAACGCCGAGAGGCTTCTCCTTGTGGTAGATGCTTAACACATCCTCCAGGGTCAGCGGTTCGAAATACAGCTTATCGGAGGTATCGTAGTCGGTGGACACGGTCTCCGGGTTGCAGTTGACGATGATGGTCTCAAAGCCCAGTTTCTTGAGGGCCAGGGATGCGTGGACGCAGCAGTAGTCGAACTCGATGCCCTGGCCGATGCGGTTGGGACCGCCGCCCAGGATCATGATCTTCGGCTTATCGGTGCTTACCGGATTCTTATCCGGCGCGTTGTAGGTCGAATAGTAGTAGGCGCTGTCCGGAGTGCCGCTGACGTGGACGCCCTCCCAGGCTTCCTCTACGCCGAGGGCCAGGCGGCGGTTGCGCACGTCGTCCTCCGGGACAGCCAGAAGCTGGCTTAAATATTTGTCGGAGAAGCCGTCCTTCTTGGCCTGGATGAGCAGCTCGTCGGCGGGAAGGCTTCCTTTGCAGGCCAGGATGGCCTCTTCCTCGTCCAGAAGCTCCTTCATCTGCGTGAGGAAATATTTTTTCACTTTCGTGATGTTGTAGATCTCGTCGATGGTCGCACCCTTGCGCAGCGCCTCGTAGATCAGGAAATACCGCTCGCTGGAGGAGTTCAGGAGCATTTTTATCAGCTGTTCCTTCGAAAGCGTGTCGAAATTCTTCGCGTGGCCCAGGCCGTAGCGGCCGGTCTCCAGGCTGCGGATCGCCTTCTGGAAGGCTTCCTTGAAATTCTTGCCGATGCTCATGACTTCGCCGACGGCCCGCATCTGGGTGCCCAGCTTGTCCTCCACGCCTTTGAACTTCTCAAACGCCCAGCGGGCGAACTTGATGACCACATAGTCGCCGTCCGGGACATATTTGTCCAAGGTACCGTACTTGCCGCAGGGGATGTCCTTAAGGGTCAGGCCGGCGGCCAGCATCGCGGATACCATGGCGATCGGGAAGCCGGTGGCTTTGGACGCCAGGGCGGAAGAACGTGAGGTGCGGGGATTGATCTCGATGACCACCACGCGGTCTGTGACCGGGTCGTGGGCGAACTGGACGTTGGTGCCGCCGATGACCTGGACCGAATCCACGATCCGGTAGGCGTAGTCCTGCAGACGCTTCTGCAGCTCCTCGGAAATGGTTAGCATCGGCGCGGCGCAGAAGGAGTCGCCGGTGTGGGTGCCCATCGGGTCGATGTTCTCGATGAAGCAGACGGTGATCATATTGCCGTCCGAATCCCGGACGACCTCCAGCTCCAGCTCTTCCCAGCCCAGGACCGATTCCTCTACCAGGACCTGTCCCACCAGGCTGGCCTGCAGGCCTCTGGCGCAGACGGTCTTTAATTCTTCGCGGTTATAGACCAGGCCGCCGCCGGCGCCGCCCATCGTATAGGCCGGACGCAGCACCACCGGATAGCCTAGCTTGTCGGCGATGGCAAGCGCCTCGTCGACGCTGTAGGACACCTCGCTTCTGGCCATCTCAATGCCCAGCGCGTTCATCGCGTTTTTGAATTCAATGCGGTCCTCGCCGCGCTCGATGGCGTCCACCTGCACGCCGATGACTTTTACATTATATTTGTCCAGGACGCCCGCCTTGTAAAGCTCGGAGCTCAAGTTTAAGCCCGACTGGCCGCCCAGGTTCGGCAGCAGGGCGTCGGGGCGCTCCTTGGCGATGATCTGCTCAAGCCGCTCCACGTTCAGCGGCTCGATATAGGTGGCGTCGGCCATTTCCGGATCGGTCATGATCGTGGCCGGGTTGGAATTGACTAATACGATCTCGTATCCCAGCTTCCTGAGGGCCTTGCAGGCCTGTGTGCCGGAGTAATCGAACTCGCAGGCCTGACCGATGATGATGGGGCCGGAGCCGATGATCAGTACCTTGTGGATGTCGTTTCGTTTGGGCATATGTGGATCCTCCTTCTCATGTCTGATACTATTATAATGAAAAATGTGATTCGCGCAAGTGGTTTTTGCTTTTTCATGACCTGTCATACCATACAGGATGTGAATTGGCCGACGCAGTTTACGGATGTCCGATGCCGAATCACAGAACCTGGTCCTCGTCCGAGGGCATATACTCCGCGATCGAGTCAAGGCCGACGTTCAGGATCCGGCAAAGATCGTTTAAGGTGGTGGTGGTCACCGGCTTATTCTTCCTCAATTTGTCGATCGTGGAGCTGGAAATGTGGTGTCTGTTGATCAGCGTGTAGGTTGTTTCCTGCGAATCCTTCAGTGTACTCCAAAATGGTGTGTAGACGATCAAAATATCCCTTCTTTCCGGTTGATATGTATGCAGGCAGTAAAGACAGGCAGATATGTTGTATTTATGTCTGATTTTCTGTACGGTGTTCTGCATTTTTAAGAATAAAATGTGATTTTTTACTTGACTATAGTCGTTATAAAGACTATAATAAAACTGTTCAGGGGGGAATTGGTTTCCGCAGGCGATCTGCGGAGACCAAACTATGAGGGATCTATTCATGTGATCGGATAAGATGCCGGCAGCGGCATGAGAAAGGAGAACACATGGCGGAACAGATTCTGAAAACAGCGGCCGCATTTCTGCTTCATACGGAAATGTTGGCTGACGGCAGCGTGACCGGCCGGATCATCCGGATACCGCAGAAGGAGACGGTTCCTTTCGCGGGTCTGGATCGGGCCTTTCTTATGATAAATGAATGGATGGACGAGGATCAGCCTGTTCCTGCGGATGCGGCTTTCCGGGCGTTTAAAACCGGACGCGGGCGCCGGGCTGTCTCCGAGACTGCCGGCCTTTCGGGGCTGGGGCGCCGCGGCGACGCAAGGCGCAGGGAAGCATTTTTAGTACGCATCATCTGCCGCCAGCATAACAGCTGGCAGGGCGAAGTCTGCTGGAAAGCCCAGCAGTTGTATTTCCGAAGCACATTGGAACTAATGTGTCTGATTCATTCTGCACTGGATCCCGGGGCGGTAAAAGCGAAGTCCGCCGCCGGTTCCGCCGCCAGGCATTTATTCCGGGTGGTGTAAACGGCACGGACAATCGCATCAGAACAAGATCATTCGCGGCTGTATTCCTGAAAACGCGCGTTTCGCGCGGCGCAATGTATGCAGGATCATCGGCGAGTATTTGTATTTCATGAAATGACAGCTGAAAGGGTAAGGATGGATGAAACGGAAAATGAAAGAGAATGACGGAAAGGAGAGCGTGATTATGAAAAGAAAGGATTTGAAAAAATGGGGACGGAAAGGCCTGGCGGCGTTTCTGTCTCTGACGATGTGCGTCACTTCGATGCAGATACCGGCCTATGCGGACCTGCTTTCCGGCGGGACGGATCCTTACGGAAGAGTGGCAGACGGGGATACGTCCGGGGAGTATGGGAATGCGTTTGCCGGCAAGGAACCGGGGTACGTCTGGACGGATAAGACGGTGAAGGAATCAGGCGACCCCTGGGCGTTTGACGTCACGTATTCCGCGCTGGGAAGCAGCACGGTAAAAGAGGTCAATGAGACACGGCCTGTCGATCTGATCGTAATTATGGATATTTCCGGTTCCATGGGCTATTTTGTCGAGAACGCGGAATCGGATGATGATGACAACAGGAGAATGGCGAAGACGGTTGCTGCTGTCAACAGCATGTTCGATACGGTTTTGAGTGATGACCGTAACCGAATCGGCATGGTGGCGTTTGGCGCGATGGCGACAGAGTTGATTCCGCTGGATCATTATCAACCGGTAGGTGCTGATGCTTCATATATCACTTGTAAGAATTTGAACGATCATTATTTAGGACCGAAGCAGGAGGAGAATCATTATACATTAACAAGAAATAAGCTGGTTACGTCAGCGGGGAAGGAAATTGAGGGGACGGCAATCTCAAACAACTGGGGATTGGAGTATGATGGAAGTACGATTACTACGCCCGCTCCTTATCCTGCTTTGAAGAATAATGAATACGGCCACAATACAAACATCGAGGCAGGATTCTCGGTGGCGCTGAAAATGGTTGACGAGGCATATGCGGATCCAAACCGGCAGGGTGATTTCACGGATGAGTCAGGACGCATTCCCGTAGTTCTGCTGCTTACAGACGGAAGCGCGACAAAAATTATGCCGCCTGTGGAGGAAGCAGGTAAAAAAGATCCCTATGACGGGAATCCGAATGTATATCATGATATGTGGAATATTTCGGCGGCAGGAGGAGATGATGACCACTCGCTGGCAGGACTTATTCTCCTTACCGTGCTGGAAGGCGCGCATATGAAGACCGGCATCGCGGAAAAGTATGAAAGTCTTAAAACTGATAAGGATGCCTTCAAGATGTACTCGGTCGGAATCGGAATGGAGGCCCTTGACGGTCTGAAGATAGAACAGAAGGCCATTTTGGCTCCGAAGGAGTACTTTACTGCTGATAATACCGATCCGCAGATAGGCGGTGAATATGGCGCATATAGCCTGTACTCTCATCTGATAACAGATGGTAAACTTCCATCAGATGAAATGTTCACAGGCTGGACATCATACGGTGGGGAGCAAAGTGAGAGTTATGACGCAGGTAAGAATAAACATGTGAATTCTGCCCAGATAGCGAGCGCATCGGATAATCAACTCCGTATCTATAGCGGCAGCAATACGCTTAATAAGAAAGACAGACGTGACAATTACTCCCAGTGGTTCACGTATACGCTTAATGCGCCCAGCCAGGCAGATCAAAAAAATATTGCCTATGTTGATGAGTATAAACCCGTTACGAGCGGTGATCCAACAGATGTCCTGAAGGATATTTCGAAAGAAGTGCTTTACCAGCCGACCCGTACGGTTACCGGCGGAACGGGCACAACAGGCGGCCTTACCTACACCGATACCATCGGCGAGGGGATGCATTTGGAGGGTACGGTTTCCGTATCGGTTCAGTATAAGAATTCTGGTACTGCATATACTGCTGAAATTCCGGTTGCCGGAACGAACGGCGAGTGGATCAGTGCGGAGGCAGGAGGAAGCGTTGTTAATTCCTATCGTGAGACAGTGCAATCCGGCCTGAGCGGGATCCAGGCGAAGGTCGCAGCGAACAGCGAAGGAAAGCAGGTATTAACGATCCATATCCCGGAGGAACTGCTTCCTGTCAGAATGGTTACCGGTGAAGGGGCAGCTGCTGCGACGAAGACGGCTGTCGAAAGCTATGAGAGCGACAAGATCAGTCCCATCACCTTCACCTATAAGGTTGCTCTGAATGAGGATCTTCGTGGAGCGGCGCCGTATTACGCGAAGGCGGGCGCGGCGATTAAAGATCGCTACTGGAGCAACGAAGGCGCCGGCACAGTGTTTACTCCTACAGAGGAGAATTCGTATTACCATGGTGTAAGGGTCAAACCTGACACAGAAAAGACGGACGACAATACAGGCCATAAGAACCCGGACAGCACGACATCCCATCTGGCGGATGAACAGCTGGGAGGAGATAACGGAAGCATCAAGGTAGAGCATAATAATGACGGTTACCTGAAGCTTCAGTCTACCGGCTCCCTGACGGTCACGAAGAAGCTGGAAGCTGCCGACGGATTCCCGGAGATAAGCGACGCTGAAATGAATGCCGCCTTTAAGATGAGGATCACTTTTACAGGCGCAGCGGACGGAACATATCCGGTTGTATACAGCCCTCGGTCGGGAGAACCGGATAGCATTTCAATCGGCGGCGGCGCGGCTGAGTTCACACTGAAAGCAGGCCAGTCCATTACGATAAACGGCCTGCCGGTCGGAGCCCGTTATGAAATTGAAGAAATCCCGAGCGGAGCGTATTACGCCGCCGTCAGTCCGTCGTCAGGCGTGATCAGGGCAGATTCCGAACCCGCTGCTTCGGTGGTGGTCACGAATAAAAAGAAATCGCCGGCTCCGGCATCTGTAAGTCTGGATGCGGAGAAGAGACTGACAGCGGATGAAGGAGCAGCTCCCGCGCTTACAGGAGGCGAGTTTACATTCGTTATCACTCCGGATGCCGATAATCCGGCCGGCGATCCGCTGAAAGAGAGCGGGCCGGTCGAGGTGTCAAACGCAGCGGGCGGAAGGATTTTTGTATTTGACAACCTTACTTTCGGGAAGACGGGAACCTATACGTACACGATGGCGGAGAAAGAAGGTTTCTTTACTAATGTAACGGAGTTTGATAAGACTGTATACACGATTACAGTTGATATCAAAGAAGACATTGACAGCAATGGTTTTTATACCGGCAGGCTGACATCCGTGATATCTGTCAGTCCCGCAGCTGATGGCATCGTTTTCGTGAATCACTGCGACCCCGGCCAGGTGCAGCTTACTCTGGAAGGCCAGAAGATCGCTTTGACAGATGCGCAGGGCGGCGACGGGAATTATCTGCCGTATGCGGGAGACATTGACGGCATGTTCCGGTTTGAGATCAGTGTGGCGACTGACTCGGACGCGGATAAGGCGGATGGAGATTTCGGGTCTGAGCCGGAAATGAACACGGCGACCGGTTCCAACGCGCCCGCGCCGGATGAGGAAGCGGATACGTCAACTCCTTCTGACGCGGCGGCGCCGCTGCCGGATAATACGGTCGTTTCCAACGACGCGGAAGGACATTTCAGGTTTGGCCGGATCACATTTACAGAGCCCGGAACCTATCAGTATATCATCAGAGAGATTGCGGACATCATAGACGGATGGAACTTTGATGCGGTGAAATGGCTGGTGACGGTCGTGATCGGCGGAACGGAAGGGAAACCGACCGCGGAAAGCGTAACCTACGAGGCGATCGGAGGCGGCGCGCATTCCGGCAAAGACGGAATTGTCTTTACCAATGTTTACTCTCCGGATGAACCGGACCCGCAGATTGAGAAAGAGCAGACTCTGACGAAGGCCGGAAGTACCGACGAGGGGGAGAAGACGAAAGACCTGCTCGATCACGCGGAAGATGGAGATACAGTGACTTATTATCTCACGGTATCGAACCCGTCCAATGTAACCGTGGAGAATGTGGTTGTCACGGACCGGATTCCTGACGGCGTTGTCTTAAGCGGCGGTACCGGAAAGGAGCTGACGCTGATTCCGAAGTCCATCAGTCACGGCGGCGCGGTCGATGAAAGCGGCCTGATTACCTGGGATCTGGGAGATATGTCTCCGCACAGTTCGGTAGTGCTGTCCTTTAAGGCGAGAATCCCGGATGTGGCGGATGAGACGGAATGGACGAATCAGGCGCAGCTGGGATACAAAGGTGCTTCCGGAGAGCGGAAGTTTAAGGGATCGAATGAGGTTGAGACCAGATCCTGCCCGCCGGCGCTCACCATTGAGAAGGATCAGAAGGTGAATGACGGAGAGCGCACGAAAGACCTGCTGCAGGTGGACGACGGCGATCTTGTCACCTACTATCTGACCATAAGAAGTACCGGCAGTGAGACGGCGAAGAACGTATGGGTAACGGATACGGTTCCCGACGCGCTCCGTGTGGATGGCGAAGAGGATCAGAAGCCTTTGACTCTGGCGAAGAGCGCTGACGGCGGTTATCTCATTTCCGACGGAGGATTTTCCGTGGATGGGAAGACCATTTACTGGTATCTGGGCGATATGGAGCCGGAGACCGTAAGGGAAGTGTCCTTCAGCGTGGATGTGCCGGATGTTTCAAGAATTACAAGATGGGATAATGTGGGCCATGTGATGTTCTCCAACAATCCGGAGAAACCGCAGGATCCGGATTATCCGATCCCGGGAGATTCGCAGAAACCGCAGGACCCGGATTACCCGGTACCGTCGAAGAAGCCGGCTGCGGGCGGGCCGGAAGACGAACCGGAAGATCCGAATGATCCGTGGGATCCGTCCAACGTAGTTGAGATCGAGGAAGGGATTCCCGGACTGACAGAGCCGAAGAAGACCCACGCGGTCAATGGAGGAGATCCGACAACGGAAACGCAGACCGTGAAGAACGGCGATCAGATCACGTATTATATCACGGTTTACAACCGGGGCGGATCCGCGGCCTCAGATGTGTACGTATATGACCGGATTCCTGAAAGCGTGCCGGCTGATCAGGCGAAGCTGACATTGGTGAAGATCAATAACAATGGCCGGCAGCTTGAAAATGATAGCCGCGCGATCATGTGGAGGATCGACCGGATCGAGGCCGGCGGCAGCGCGACGGTATCTTTCGTGGTGAGAGTGCCGGATGTGTCTGAGGATACCGTTTGGGACAATGTTGCTTATGTATATCATAAGCCGACGGATCCCGATCCGAAGACTCCGCCGGAGGAGCCGAAGCCGGAAGATCCGGATGATCCATGGGAGCCTACGAACGAGGTGGAAGATAAGGAACCGGCTCCGGGCATCATGATCAAGAAAGAACAGTCCAGTAACCGTCACAGCCGTACGAAGGAAACGTTCCGCGTATACGGCGGCGATACCGTAACCTACTATCTGGTAGTTACCAGTACCGGAACGGAGACCGCGGAGGGCGTGGTCGTGACGGATATGATTCCGCAAAAGACGGTGCAGGGCGATACGATCCCGCTGGTTCTGGTAGAAGGAAGCGTGAAGCCGGAGACATACGTCTATGACGGCGCGGCAAAGACGATTACCTGGACGCTGGGCGATATGGAACCCGGAGAAAGCCGTGAGGTTCAGTTCTCCGTGACGGTTCCGAATGTGGGCGGTACGCAGAATTGGACCAATACAGGGTCTGTGTGGTACGAGAATCCGCCGGTTGATCCGGATCATCCAGACGACCCGCCGGAAGGAAGCAGGGAGAACCCGAAGCCGTCCAACGAGGTAGAGATCGAGAAATATCCGGGCAGCACACCTCCGGAGAATCCGGGGAATCCGGGGAACCCGGATAATCCGGGCGGAAATCCCGGAACTGAGATCCCGGATAATCCGACGCCGCTTTCAAGCTTCCCGGATAGCCCGGTACCTCTTGCAAATATTGAAGACGAGGATGTGCCGCTTGCGTTTATGGCCCCGACAACCGGCGACAATAAACCGGTAGGCGCGGCAGCCTTATTCAGTCTGGTCGCGTTAGGAATGATGGGGGCGTTCGGAATTCTGGCGCTGAGAAAGGACGAGGACGAGACGTAAGATATTTGCGGTCAGAGTCCGCAAAAGAAGCAATGATATAGCTGCGGCCGCAGGGAAGCATTGAAATTCCCTGCGGCCGCCGTTTTGTTAAAACTGCTTTTTATAGTGCGGACGTTTTTACATGGTCCAAAATACTATTTGACGCGAATTATTCCGCATACTATAATGAAGTAGGCTGCCGGCAGACGGCAGCAGAGGAAAGTACAAGGCAGCGCTAAGCTTGAGGAACCCGGTCAAAGCGGATCGGGCGCGGCAAAGGAGAGATATGATGGATCCCATACAGCACCGCTATGAACGGATGGACTATTCGGTTTCCGTCCGTCCCATGGATATTATCGCGGGTTACCCGGTGAGGCCGGGATATTACGACATGAACGGGGCCACGGCCCTTGGACTCGGCGTGAATTTCACGATCTATACGATCCGGGGCACGTCGGTGGAGCTTCTTCTGTTCCGCAGGGGGGAGAGCGAGCCCTTTGCCGTGCTTCCGTTTCCGGAGAAATATAAGATCGGCAACGTCTATTCCATGCTGGTCATGGGTCTTAAGTACGATGAGTTTGAGTATGCCTACCGGGTCGACGGCCCGTGGGATCCGAAGAAGGGGTACCGGTTCGACAAGACGAAGATCCTTCTGGATCCTTACGCCAAGGCGGTCACCGGTCAGGGCGTCTGGGGCGTCCGGGACATGGAGAGCACCTATCACGCGCGGGTCGTGAAGGATGTCTTTGAGTGGGGCGATATGCCCCAGTCCACGAAGAAGATGAGCGATCTGATCATCTACGAGCTGCATGTGCGCGGGTTCACCCGGCACGGTTCCTCCGGCGTGAAATATCCGGGCACGTTTGCCGGGCTGAAGGAGAAGATCCCGTACTTAAAGGAACTGGGCGTCAACGCGGTGGAGCTGATGCCGATCTTTGAGTTCGATGAGACGGTCAACGCCAGGGATGTGGACGGCAACCATCTGCTGGAATACTGGGGCTATAATTCCGTCTGTTTTTTCGCGCCCAATACCAGCTACGCTTCCACCAGGGAGCATCATCGGGAAGGTGCGGAGCTGAAGCAGATGATCAGGGAGTTTCACGACAACGGCATCGAGGTCATTTTGGACGTGGTGTTCAATCACACCGCGGAGGGCAATGAGAAGGGGCCGGTCATTTCCTTTAAGGGCATCGACAATCAGCTTTACTATATGCTGACGCCGGACGGCTACTACTATAATTTCAGCGGCTGCGGCAACACATTGAACTGCAACCAGCCGGTGGTCCGGAACCTGATCCTGGACTGCCTGCGCTACTGGACCATTAACTACCGTGTGGACGGTTTCCGCTTCGATCTGGCCAGTATCCTGGGGCGCAAGGCAGACGGCGCGCCGATGAACGAGCCGCCGCTTCTGGAGGCGCTGGCCTACGATCCGGTCCTTGGAAATGTCAAGCTGATCGCCGAGGCGTGGGACGCGGGCGGCCTCTATCAGGTGGGCAAATTTCCGGCCAGCAAGCGCTGGGCTGAGTGGAACGGACGCTACCGGGACGCGGTGCGGGGCTTTCTGAAGGGCGACGCCTGGAACAGCTGGGACGCGGCCTGGAGCATCTGCGGTTCCGGCGATATGTACGGCGGCGTCTATTCCGACGGCAACGACAACTACGCAGGCTATAATTCCTGCGTGAATTTCCTGACCTGCCACGACGGCTTTACGCTCTACGACTTATACGCCTACAATGAGAAACATAACGAAGCCAACGGCTGGAACAATACCGACGGTTCTAATGACAACCGCAGCTGGAACTGCGGGGCGGAGGGGGATACCTGGGATCCGGAAGTGCTGAACCTGCGTTTTCAGATGATCCGCAACGCCTGCGCGGTTCTGATGTGCAGCCGCGGGACGCCGATGTTTCTGGCCGGCGACGAGTTCGGCAACACCCAGTTCGGCAACAACAACGCCTACTGCCAGGATAACGAGATCTCCTGGCTGGACTGGAGGCTTCTGGAAAAGAACCGGGAACTTTTCGAATTCTTCAAATACATGATCGCCTTCCGCAAGAAGCATCCGATCATCAGCCGGAAGCTGCCCGACGCGATCTGCGGCATGGAGCCGCTTCACGCGCACGATGTGAACGCGGATATCACCAATCTGCCGCCCAACGCCCGCACCATCGGCGTCAGTATGGCCGGGTACGACAAGGAGCGGGGCAGGGACGATATCGTTTATCTGGCGGTCAATACCTACTGGGAGGACGTGACGATCACGCTTCCCGATACCCACGGGCGTCTTCACTGGTACCTGGCGGTGAATACGGCCGGGGACAGCCGGGGGCGGTACGTCTACCAGGAGTGGCAGTCGCCCCATATCGACCGCGAGTTTGTGATGCGGCCGCGGTCGGTGGCGGTGTTTTACGCGGGGTGGAGAAGGTAGGCTGTTTCCCGCCGTACGGGCTTTTATGTAGTCTGTATACATGGTAACAGTTCAGCCTTACGGCTAGATTGAAAAAAAGTTATTGTGAAAACGCTGAAATTTTTTATTGCCCTTTTACC
>CANQRU010000037.1 GCA_947626395.1 uncultured Lachnospiraceae bacterium
GGACAGCAACCGGGATTTCATCCGGACGATCCCGTCGCTGGTGTATGACGAGAAGAACGTGGAGGACGTGGACACGAAGCAGGAGGACCATATTTACGATGAGTGCAGGTATTTCCTGATGGAGCATATGATCGCGCGGCGCGGGAACGTGGTACAGCCGCCGCCGCTGGATGACCCGCTCGACCTGCATAAGGAGGAGCGGGAGAAGTATTACCGGGTGATCCGGATATAGCAGGAAAGGAGCAGGAGCGATGCAGGAAGAGATCCAAAGACAGGAGGAAGATACCAGGCAGCAGGAGGAAGCGGCGACCATGCTCGCGCTGGAAACTGCTGAGATACGGCCGGATGCGGGGCTGCCGATCGGGGAGGAAGAGATCCGGAAGGCGGAGGAGACGCTGCAGAAGTACAGGGAGGCGAAGGAAATATACACCACGAAGGTTGTGAGCGCGGAGGAATGGTGGAAGAACAAGCACTGGGAGCGGTTTTCAAGCCAGTCCAGCAATAAGAACGACCCGCAGCCGGTGAGCGCATGGCTGTTTAACAGCGTGATCAACAAGCACGCGGATTTTATGGACAATATGCCCTGTCCGGCGATCCTGCCGCGGGAGGAATCGGACAAGGCGACGGCGGAGCTGCTGACGCAGGTGATTCCGAAGATACTGGAGCAGAACCATTTTGAAGACGTGTATTCTGCCTGTTGTTGGGATAAGCCAAAGACAGGGACAGGGATCTACGGTGTGTTCTGGGACCAGGACAAGGAGAACGGGCTGGGAGATATTGAGATCCGCCAGGTGGACGTGATCAACCTGTTCTGGCAGCCGGGGATCGAGGACATCCAGAAGAGCCGGAACCTGTTTTCCGTGGACCTGGTTGACCGGGACGTCCTGACGGAGCAGTACCCGGAACTGGAAGGTGAGATCGGGAGGACGTCGCTGATTTACCAGCCGGAGTATATCTATGATACGCATATCGACACGTCGGACAAGGTGCAGGTGATCGACTGGTACTATAAGAAGACTGTGCAGATGGAGGTCGCCGGCGCACCGGTGCGGCGCCAGGTGCTGCATTACTGCAAGTTCATTCCGGGACATGTGCTTTTTTCGTCGGAGAATGAGCAGGCTATGGATCCAGGGAAGTACGCGGAAGGGTGGTACAGTGACGGGAAATACCCGTTCGTGTTCGACCGGCTGTTCCCGGAAAAGGGGATGCCGGTGGGATTCGGGTATATCGAGATCATGGTAAACCCGCAGGAGTACGTGGACAAGCTGGATCAGATCATCCTGAAATACGCGAACCTGCAGAGGCCGAGGTATTTTGCGACGAATAACTGCAGTGTGAACCTGAAGGACTTTGCGGACCTGTCCAAGGACATCGTGGAGGTCAGTGGGAAGGTAGACGATGACGCCCTGCGTCAGATTGAGCCGCCGCAGATGTCGGATATGGTACTTGAGGCGCGGACCATGAAGATCGATGAGATCAAGGAGACCAGCGGAAACCGGGATTTCTCGCAGGGCTCCACCACCTCCGGCGTGACTGCGGCGTCGGCGATCGCTGCGCTGCAGGAGGCCGGGTCCAAGCTGAGCCGCGACATGATCAAGGGAACCTACACGGCGTTTGGTGAGATGACGACGATGCTGATCGAGCGGATGCGCCAGTTCTATACGCTGCCCAGGTGCTACCGGATCACGGAACCGAACGGCATGGAAAAGTTTGTGACGATGGACAACGGGATACTGGGCGGGTCGGCGGCCGGAATGAAAGGAAGCGGCATGCCGCAGACACAAGCAGTGGATGACCTGAAGGTGCGCAGGCCGGTGTTCGACATCTCGGTATCAGCGCAGAAAGCAAGCCCTTGCAGCCGGATCGCGAACAATGAGCTTGCGAAGGAGCTGTATGGCATGGGCGTGTTCGCACCGGAGAATGCGGACCAGGCGATGGCCGTGCTGGAGATGATGGATTTCGACAAGAAACCAGAGGTCATGAAAAAGGTCAGCGGGAACGGGACGATGTACCAGAAGATGCAGCAGATGGCGGCGGCAATGCAGCAGATGGCGGCGGTGATCGCACAGTCGACGGGGGACACGAGGCTTTTGGAGGCGGTGCCGCAGATGGCCGCGATGGCGTCGCCGGACGGGCCGCCGCCGCAGGTGGAAGCAGTCCCGGAGGGAAGCATGCAGGTAAGCAGCTTAGGTGAAGCGAGAGTCCGGGGAGGGAACGCAGCGGAGCAGGCCAGGCAGAGGGTCAGGGAATCCACGGAGGTGAAGTGATGTATGGAGGTGCTGAGGGATGATACATGTGAAGATACGCAGGAAGGTGAATGATATTATGTTCTCGGTCTGCGGACACGCCGGGTACTCGAATGCGGAGGGCCTGCCGGCAGGAAGTGATATTGTGTGCGCGGCGGCTTCCATACTGGCGGATACATTCCTGGAGCGGATGTATGAACTGCGGGAGCAGCGTATTGTGAACCTTTCCGATGTGATACGGAAGGCAGGGGCGGTCCGGTTCTATGTGCGTAAGGAAGGCCGGACGGACAGGACGGAGCTTGACGGAACGGTGCGCACGGTCGCCGCAGGATATGCGCTCCTCGCGGATAAATACCCGCAATATGTCCACCTGGAAGCGGATGAATGGATGCTCGGCGGGACAGATCGGGGGGTGGGGGAAATGTGTGGGGATCCGTTGTATTGTATGGGTAAGGACAAATGAAGGAGGTTGTGCCATGAGAAGGAAATATGTATTGCTGGATCTTCGAATCTTTGACGGTAGCGCTGCCGGAGGAGACGGGGGAGCAGCAGGCGGTTCAGATGGGAACGGAGCGGATACACCCGGTGATGGCACCGGCGCGGATGGGCAGGATCAGGATCCGGCTGGGGATTCCGGCGGCGAACCGTCAGAAGAAGGTGCTGTGGAGGATCCGGGCAGACCGGTGCAGAAAACGGCAGAGCAGCTGCAGAAGGAATTTGACGAGATGGTTGGCGGCGAGTACCGGCAGCAGTTCCTGGGAGCGGTGAAAGGGATGCTTTCCAGAAGCGAACAGGATGCGCGGCAGTTGAGGAACCAGGCGGCGGAGGTAAAGCCGCTGCTGGATCTGCTGGGCGAGCGCTACGGAGTGAAGTCCGGGAAGGTGGCCGACCTGATGGCAGCGATCGACGCGGACAGTGAGTTCTTCGAAGCTGCGGCAATGCGCGAGGGCCTGTCTGTGGATCAATACAGGAGAATGCTTAAGATGCGCGCGGAGAACAGTGCCTTAAAGGAGGCGCAGCAGCGTGCGGAGCAGATCCGGCAGAGGGACGACGCATGGCGGCGCTGGGACGCGCAGGCGGAGGCCTGCCGGCAGCAGTTCCCGGGATTTGATATGCAGACGGAGTGCATGAACCCGCAGTTTGTGGAACTGCTGGGTGCGGGGATCGATGTGGGGACGGCCTACAAGGCGGTCCATCACGACGAACTTGTGAATACGGCAGTAGCTCAGGCGAGGACAGACACAAAGAAGCAGGTAGCTGACACGATCCGGTCCGGAGCGGGGCGGCCGCGGGAGAACCAGATGGGCGGACAGGGAGCATCTGACCGGAAGGTGGATGTGGCGAACATGACGGATGACCAGTTCGAGGATCTGGTCAGGAGGGCTAAGAGGGGCGAGAGGATTTCCCTCTAGGAGAAAAGGACAAGGAGGAAAAGAGGAGAATGAAGAAATTATTGTATTTGGAACTGTGCCTGCAGACCTTTGACAACACGCAGACGACCGGGACGCAGGATCTGAGCGTAGAGATGAAGACATTCTATGACCGGAACCTGATCAAGAACGCGGAGCCGGAGCTGGTGCACGACCAGTTCGCGCAGACCCGCAACATCCCGAAGAACGGCGGAAAGAAGATCGAGTTCCGCAAGTATGACTCGCTTCCGAAGGCGACGACAGCGCTGACCGAGGGCGTCACGCCGTCCGGACGGTCGCTGAAGGTGACCAATGTGGAGGCGGAAGTGAAGCAGTACGGCGACTATGTGGAGCTGTCTGACGTCCTGATCCTGACGGCCATCGACAACAACATCGTGGAGGCCACGGAGCTTCTGGGCAGCCAGGCCGGGCGGACGCTGGACACGATTTCCAGGGAGTTCATGGTGGCCGGCACCAACGTGATCTATGGCGACGGATCCGTGGAGGCCCGGGAGAATATTACGGAGGCCATGAAGCTGACATCCCTGATCGTCAAGAAGGCGGCGCGTTTCCTGAAGACGCAGAACGCGAGGAAGGTGAACGGCAGTTTCTGGGGGATCATCCATCCGGACTGCTCCTTCGACCTGACAAACGATGAGCAGTTCATCGGCGTAGTGAAGTACAAGAACCCTGAGAGGATCTACAAGGGCGAGATCGGTGAGATCCATAACGTGCGGTTTGTGGAGACCACTGAGGCCAAGAAGTTCACCAGCGCTGGAGATTCAAGCATTGATATCTACGCCACGCTGATCGGCGGCGCAGACGCGTACGCCACGACCACGGTCGAGGGCGGCGGCCTGGAGACGATCATCAAGCAGCTGGGCAGCGCCGGGACTTCAGATCCGCTGAACCAGAGGGCGACGGTAGGCTGGAAGGCGCTGAAGGTGACGACGATCCTGTCGCAGCAGTACATGGTGCGCGTGGAGACTGCGTCGTCGTTCAACGACCATCAGGAGAATTAAGGAGGAGATTACGATGAGCGAAAAGAAAAGAAACAATCCGCAGGAAGTCGGACAGGAAGATGCGGTGATGGCGACAGCAGGAGGAGAGTCCGAGGAAAAGGCACCGGAAGAAAATCAGCCTGAGGAGAAGCAGACATCTGCCGTGAATAAACGGAAGACGGTGAAGTTCCAGCTGTTCAAGGATAACGACAAGTACAAGGGGGACTTGTTTGTTGGTGTGAACGGCGTCGGGTACCTGCTTAAGAGGGGAGTCCCGCTGGAACTGCCCGTAGGTGTCTATAATGCAGTACGCAATTCGGGCGAGCAGCTGCAGATGGCGCAGGCATTGTCTGACGAGCTGGAGGACAATGGCGACAGCAAATAAAATGTAAAGGAGCATAAACCATGATCACGGTTAAGGGAAGGGATCTGATCATTCCGGTCAATGAGCGGCAGATCGGGACGACCTATGATAACAACGCCGAGACCAGGAGGATCCGTATGGAAAGGGCGCCAGGGGGAATAGACCTGGCGCACCTTACATACAGGCTGGACCTGGAATACAAAAAGGACATAAAGGACACCTGTAATCTGGAAAAGGAGCTGCAGGACGATGGGATCATCCTGGTCTGGACGGTTCCTGCGTCCTGTGTGGCGGAAGCCGGGACCGTATGGATCTCTGTCCGCGGGCTGGACGCCAACGGATCTATCAAATGGGCGAGCAATAAAGGCGCACTCTATGTTTATGATACCGTAAATACACCTGGAACATATTCGGGGAGCCTGACAGAGCTCGAACAGCTTGAAGCGAATATCACCGGGAAGATGGAGCGGATCGAGTCCGGGGAAGAGGAGCGGGAGGCCAACGAAAAGATCCGGGAGCAGCAGGAGAAGAGCCGGCAGGAAGCGTCTGCCGAAGCGGTATCGGCTGTTGAGAGTGCGGTGCAGAATGCCCAGACGGCAGCAGGTAAAGCTGAGTCTGCGGCTGATGATACCAGGTCCGCCATAGAGGATGCCGGAACTGCTGCAGACGCGGCCAGACAGGCGGCTGCAAGCGTGGGGGAGTACCGTGATCAGGCCAGGCAGTATGCTGAAGCAGCGGAGCAGTCAAATACGGAAGCGGAAGGGCATGAGGAATCAGCGGCGGAATACGCTCAGCAGGCATTGCAGCATGCAGGTGAGGCTGCTGAAAGCGCTGGTGCCGCGGAAGCGAGTGCGTCCAGTGCTGAAGACTATGCGAAATTGTCCCAGAGGTACGCCGAGGGACACGAGGAGTATCCTGGAAGTGATGTGGATAACAGTGAGTATTACTGCCGGCTTGCGCAGCAGGCGAAGGAGGCCGCGGAGAAAGCCAGGGATGAAGCGGAAAATATCGTAGGAATTGATATCATGACGCCGGAAAAGGCCGGTATCGGGAAGCCGGATGATGTGACGGTCAAGGTATCGGAGGATGGGACGCTGAGCGTACCGTCTGCAACTGCGGAATCGGCTGGAATTGTCCGGCCGGATGGGAATACCATAGGGATTAGTGGGGAAGGCCTGTTGGAATTGACAGCGGATGCGGGAAAGGTACCGGCAACGGACACCCTTAATCTTCTGGGACTGGAAGCGGGTAATGTCACGACACAGATGCTGTTGGATGCGGTTGCTGAACGGATCGCGAATAAGCTTGTAACGAATGAAGCGCTGCAGGAAAAACTGTTGAATTATATCAGTGTGGACAAGATCGTGGCGGATTTTCTTTCGGATGATCCCAAGTCGGTATTGGCAGCATCGCTGGGCAAATCGATCGATGCCAGGCTAACGGAATTACTGGAAAATTATACTCAATTAAATAGTGATGTTGCGTCGCTAAACTCCTCGACTCAAAAGATTGATTATTTTGAGTCTTTGAATATTAATTTGGGTAACATAGGAAGTAATCATTACCAGAATATAATTAATAATTGGAATAGTTTTCCAACCGATGTACCATTTGCATGCAGGTTCCGTGATGATAATATATATAGTGTTTTTGGATACATTTATCCAGGATATATGTATGGAGGACTTCTTGTAATAGCTTATTATGAATTATTATATATAAGTAGACTTAATGGTACATTTAGTTGTCAACAATTAAATACTATGACAAACTTGTCTTAAATATGAATTACATTTAGCTTCTTTGGGTCCAAGTACCGTTTTCTAAAACGCCGTACCCAATATTTCTCATGTTATATCCGAACCATATAGCTGCTCCATATGTATTATCCAATTTAAAAAAGATTACGCCATTTTGAAATATGGTAGCTAGAGAAACTCCAACAGGAGCTTTTGTGTACCCTTTTTGAACATTACCAAAATAATCAACGGTTTGTGTTGTGTCAATATTCATCAACAGATTTGCTTTATCTTGCAGCGAGGAGTTTAGCGACGTAATCTCACTATATTATTGAGAGCAAACAGAAGTTTCAAAAAGATCATTCCTTTCGTAAAATGGACGAGAAAGGGGTGATTTTTTTATGATGGAAGCGATTTTAAGAAATGTAATTGACGAGATGGCACCACATCTGGATCAGGAACAGATGGAACATCTGACAAATGTACTTTACATTAACTTCCGAGGAATGGAACTGCAGGAAAAGCGAACTGAACTGACGACGGCAGGAGAAGATTCTGACGATGCCAAAATACGACTGTTCGTCGCCAGCAAGAAGGCTGTGAATCGGCAGACGGCTACTCTGAGGCAGTATGTGCGTGAGATCCGAAATGTAAAGGATTTTTTAGGAAAGCGGCTGGATGACATTACAGGAATGGATTTGCGGTATTACTATGGAGTGATGCGGGAGCGGAGAGGAATTAAGATGTCTACGATGCAGACTCGAATCCATTATCTTTCGTCATTCTGGGATTTTCTTATTACAGAGGAACTGGTACATAGCAATCCAGTTAAGAAGATCGGAACGCTGAAGGTGGAGAAGGTGATTAAAAAACCGTTTTCTGCTGAAGAAATGGAAGCTCTGCGTATGAATTGTAAGAATCTGAGGGACCGGGCGCTGGTGGAGTTTCTTTATTCTACAGGGGTGCGTGTCTCTGAACTGGCCGCATTGAACGTAGGGGATATTGAGATGGGTAAGCAGTCGTTGATCGTCTACGGAAAGGGCAGTAAGGAAAGGCGGACATATCTGACTGACAGCGCGAAGTTTTATTTGAGGAGATACCTGCAGACGCGCGAAGATGATGGCATGGATAACCGGCCTTTATTTGTTACACTCGATTATCCGCATGAGAGGTTATCGGTGGCCGGAATCCAGCATATGCTCCGTTGCTTGGGAAAACGGGCAGGAGTAGATAACGTTCATCCGCATCGATTTCGCAGAACAATTGCAACGGATCTCTTGAACCGTGGGATGCCGATTGAGCAAGTGAAAGAATTTCTGGGGCATGAGAAGTTGGATACGACGATGATCTACTGTACGGTGAAGGAAGAGAACGTTCAGGCATCGCATAGGAAGTATGCATAGAAGTCGGTAAGATATTTTGGGGCGGGCGGAGACGGTCGCTTTATTAAGTTTTGGCAAAAATATATGCGATGGAAAGGAAGCGAGAGAATTAACTAAATGATATAGTGATGTTACGTCGCTAAACTCCTCGCGCAATTCTGGCATGATAACCCGACTTGAAGATGCAAACGACGGTATTATGAGCGCTGGAGATAAAGTGTATTTTTATATTGTATCGTGGGGAAAGAACACCCCCAATCCCAGTCATACTTATTTTATTATCCATGCGGTTGCCGCTGTTAACAATGATGCGGTTCAATTGGCTATAGGATATAAAGGCACTGGCGGTGAAGAATCAGCGGGAAAAATATTTACACGATATTGTTTCCAAAAAACGTGGAGTGAATGGATTCAGCAATAAAGAATAGCGCTTCTTCCAAATGGCAACATCGATTTGAATTTTAAATCGCAGTAACATTTATTTTTACCCAAGGTTTCATCTTCCACTCCGTTTTATTCGAAGCTTTGTAAAAAATATATTCAACATTTATCTGGTACGGACAAATAAACACCGATGCCGTGTCCATGCCGGCGGCACGGAACCACAAAACATTTGAATGCGCGCATATGCTGTTGTCCGGAGCGCCCGTAAATGGACCTTCTCCAACTCGATAGATTCCTGATTCATGATAAAAATCGTCAAAATCAAAAGCCTCAAAAAAATATGACTTTAATGTCGAGGAGTTTAGCGACGTAATCTCACTATATTACTTAGTAACCCTCATTTCATCCGCATTCGTGGGGTGGGGGAATTCTGCTGTAGGACATCGTAAAATCTACAGTAGGAGGTGGTGGGTGTGTCGGTTTTCAATATGCAGGAGTATTCGGGATCTGAGGATATAAAAAAGGTCAAGAATTATCTGTATATGCTGAATGAGCAGTTAAGGTATATGTTCGCGAATATGTCGCCGGAGGAGAATTTCTGTCCGACTGCGCTGGAGCAATATAAAGAGAATGAGCGGCAGATTAAGGATAATTTGGGCATGATCAAGGACGCGCAGGGGAACATCTCTATCCTGGAGCGGACAGCGTCTTCACTGACATCGCAGATCCAGGATGCCCAGGGGAATATTTCGACACTGCAGCAGACGGCGACAACTCTTACGTTGCAGATCCAGAATGCCCAGGGAGATATCTCGACGCTGCAGCAGACGGCGACATCGCTGACATCGCAGATCCAGAATGCTCAGGGGGATATTTCAACGCTGCAGCAGACGGCGACATCGCTGACATCGCAGATCCAGAATGCTCAGGGAGATATTTCAACGCTGCAGCAGACGGCGACATCCCTTACGTCGCAGATCCAGGATGCCCAAGGGAACATCTCGACACTGCAGCAGACCGCGACATCGCTGACGTCGAAGATTCAGAATGCACAGGGGGATATTTCCAAGGTACAGCAGAAAGCGGATCGGATCGACTGGGTCGTGGACAGCAGGTCCGGATCGTCCGGATCATTCACGCTAACCAGCCGGATGGCGTCTCTGGTGGCAGACAATATTGACCTGACAGGGTATGTGACGTTTAACAGCCTGAAGGATTCAGGAAAAACAACGATAAATGGGGACAATATTACGACGGGAACGATCGATGCAAAGCTGCTGGAGATCGGCGGGAAAAAGGTATTTGCTTCAAAAAACGGACGATTTTATGTGTACGAGGATTTCATGAATTATGATGTGTCGAGTTTTAAGGCAACGAACCTTACTGCAGGTACATTAACGGTCAGTACGATTCAGAGTTCAGGAAGCAGCGTTTCGGTGGGAGATGATATGGAGATCAACGGGCGGCTGACCGTATCAAATATTACCCTGAGGAGCGGAGGATCCATATCCGGATTTAAGGTGAGTCCAAGTTTTTCAGGGAGTACGCTTTCATCCTATTCATCCATAACCATGAGCGGAGGAAGCACGACGAATCTCACAAATACTCTGAGTTCTGTAGTGGGGTGGATGAATAATAACATACCTAAGATCATCACAGCAGTGAACGGACTCATTGAATGGGCCGGAAAAATATCCTGATAAAAAGAATGGAGGAAATGAAAAATGAAGTCGATCACTTATACGTATGACCAGTTTGTGCAGATCGTGACACAGCTGAACAGGATCCAGGTTACAGGTCTGGATCAGGCCAGGACCCTCACTATGGTGGGGATGCTGCTGGATGAGGGTGTACAGTCAGAGATCCCGGATGAGAATGCGGATAGCAGGAATGGGGATGACGGGCAGGATGAAGGGAAAGGAGATACCGGGGATGACACTGAGGGACATTGTTGAGATGGTGACGGATTCCGGAAACGGTCAGTATGACGCGGATCAGATCACGGCCTGGATCAGTGAGATCGAAGGACAGGCCGTCGACGAGGTCATAAACCATGCGGAAGGGGATGAAGTGGAGTTTAGGGATCTGGATTATGGACTTGATCCGGACAGGGAGCTGCTGATTCCTGACCGGTTCCGTGATGTGTACTTATATTATGCGCGGGCGAAGGTGGACTTCCTGAATCAGGAAACGGAACGGTATAACAATGACGTGGCCATGTTCGACGCCGCGTATACAGGATATGCGGCATGGTTCAGGAGGACGCACCGGCAGAAGTGCCAGGTGAGTTTCAGCCGGATGTAGGAGGTGAAGGGATGGGAAGGCTTCCGTATGTTGCATCCGCTCCAAGGGAAGGGACACTGAGGGCAATGGAGTTCCTGGGACTGAACCTTGGGACGGTGATCACGGACAATGAATTTGCGGACATGTGGAACATGTCAACAGAGAAATACCCGGCAGTATCCGCCCGCCAGCGGCGCGGAAAAGTGCAGAAGAGCCTTGCAAAACCGAATGGGATCTTTTATAAGGATGGTCTGGTGTACGCCGACGGAACGCAGCTCTTCTATAAGGACAGGAAGATCGCGGATGTGGCGGATTCGAAGAAGACATTTGTGGGGATGGGGGCTTATCTGCTGATCTGGCCGGATAAACTTATCTATAATACATCCACGGGCGTCATGGAGCATATGGAAGCTTCCTGGAGCCAGACGGCGCAGGCAACCTTTGAGCCTCTGCAGGAAGGCTCTACGCTGATCCGGGTATCCTGCACGGGGATCGGGAAGGATTTTCGGCAGTATGACGGTGTTACGATGGCCGGATGCAGCAGGGAGCCGTTTAATAAGACGTTCGTGATCCAGGAGATCGGGGATGACTATATCGTGATGACCGGGGACCTGACGGAGCGTTTTACGCAGCCATCGGGGCTGACGCTGAAGCGTACTGTACCGGACATGGACTTTGTGTGTGAGAATGAAAACCGGGTATGGGGATGTTCCAGCAGGAACCACGAGATCTATGCAAGCAAATTGGGGGATCCCAGCAACTGGAATGTTTTTGAAGGGATCAGCACGGATTCGTATGCGGCGACCATCGGGTCTGACGGCGCCTTCACCGGGTGTGTATCATACCTGGGGTATGTAATGTTTTTCAAAGAGGATGCAGTGCATAAGGTCTATGGCAGTAAGCCTTCAAACTACCAGGTGATGACGTCGGGGATCAATGGCGTCGCGGCAGGCTGCGAAGGAACAGTGGCAGTGGTGAATGAAACACTGTACTATGTGGCCCGGAACGGAGTATATGCGTTTAATGGGGCGCAGCCGGAGATAATTTCACAGAAACTGGAAGGCCTGTCGTTCACGGCCGGCGCGGCCGGGGTGTACCGGAACCGGTATTATGCTTCCCTGAAGGATCCGACCGGTGCATGGCGTGTCTATGTATATGACGCCTTGCGTGGGCTGTGGTCGAAGGAAGATGATCTGCATTTGTACGGATGTGCATGTGGGGCAGGGGAACTGTACTGCATCGATGCGGACGGGAATCTGTTTACAATAGCTGGTGACAGGGACGAGACGATCGACTGGATGCTGGAGACAGGGGATCTGCTGGAGAATGCGCTGGAGTTCAAGCATATACGGAGAATACTATTGTATTTCCGGATCGAAGCCGGTGCGGAGCTGAATGTGAGCGTCATGTATGACAATGACGGCGTATGGAATCCGGAAGGGACATACAGGTCGGGACATTACCGGACGCGGACAGTAAATCTGGTGCCGAGGCGGTGCGTGCATTACCGGATCCGGCTGCACGGTACCGGAGATGTGACGCTGCTGGGCATGGACCGGAAAGTGGGCTATGGAACGGAGATACGGGGAAGTTACCGATGAGGGGAAAGGAGTCACGGAAAAATGGCAAATGTAATGAATGTGAGAGATGGCGGAGGGAAAAAGAAGACGACGGGTCTGAGTGATGAGATAAAGCGGTCAGCGTCCCTTGCGGCACAGTCGCAGAGCAGTACGATGAGGAACGCGCAGGCGAGGCAGACCCAGGAGGGCGCGGCGCCGGCGTCAAGGCCTGCAGGATCCGGGACGCCGGCGGCTTCCGGAAGTGTACAGGGGGTGCAGCCGACCGCCCAGCAGGTGAAGACAACGGCCCCGGATACTTCCGGATACCTGACGGGGTACAACCCGCAGCCGTTTACGATGTCCGATTACGCCAAAGGGTACAGGGACAGGCTGTCCGCACTGGAAGCAGATAAACCGGGACCGTTTGAGAGCAGGTACCAGCCGGATATTGACAACATCCTGGATACGATCCTGGGGCGCGAGAATTTTGATCCGGACAGCGTATATCAGAGCGATATGTGGAAGAATTACCGGGATCAGTATATGCAGCAGGGAAACAGGGCCATGAGGGATGCCCAGGGAGCGGCTGCGGGACTGACCGGAGGGTATGGATCGACATACGCGCTGTCGGCCGGGCAGCAGGCGTATGATAATTACCTGTCCCAGCTGAATGACAGGACACTGGACATCCATGACCGACTGTATCAGCAGTACCTGGATGAGGGGCAGGAACTGTACGACCGCCTGGGGGCGCTGAACAATCAGGACGCAATTGACTATGGCAGATACAGGGATGATATCTCGGACTATCAGTGGAACCTGGGGTATCTGGGAGACCGGTATGAACAGGCCAGGGGTGACGACTACCAGCAGTATCAAGATGACATTGCGCGGCAGCAGTGGGCGGAGCAGTATGCGTACCAGAGGGCGCAGGATGCGCTGGCGCAGCAGAACTGGCAGGCGGAATTTGATTATCAGAAGCAGCAGGACGCGCTGGCAGCGGCGCAGAGGGCGGCCGCTTCCTCAGGTGGAAGCTCCGGTGGGAGTTCCAGCGGAAACGCAGGGAAAAAGAGTTCCAGCACGGCTTCTGTCGGGTATCCATACAGTAACGAATATTATGGAACCCTGCAGAAGACGGTGCAGGCGCTGCCGACCAACGCTTCGAGGTTCAGCTACCTTTATGACATTGCATCCACGGACGATGAACTGGAGTATCTGATGAACCGATTCGGTGTGACGCCTGAGGAAGAGCCGGAAGAGGATGAGAAAACGGCATCTAAGGAACCGGAGCAGAGGAAACAGAATCTGCTTGATGCGCTGAGAGGAAATATTTTTGCGAGATAGACGGGAGGATTAATATGGCAGGGACGAAAAAAACGGCAAAGGACACACTTATCAGGAACCAGCAGAAGAAGAGGAAGGAAGAATATGAGAAAAGCGGTACCGTATCGCGGCAGTCAGACATCGCCGGGTATTCGGCGCAGACGCTGGAACGGTACGGGATAGACAGCGGGAAGGTTCTTGGAAATAGATCAAATGCGGGATCCGCCGCTGCGGGCAGCGGGTCGGGAAGGGTGAAATCCTCGAAAGGGGATTTCATTTCTGCATACAGGGACAGGACTGCTGGCGGGACAGTGACAGGAACAGCCGGAGGTACGAATTACAATAACTGGAAGAGGGGGATCCTTACCCAAGAGCAGGCGGCACAGAGAGAAACAGCAGCGACGCCTGAGAAAACGGATCTTGAGTTTGGCAAGAGCAGCAAGCGGGATATCGTAGCAGATGCGAGGAAGCGCGGGCTGGCCAAAGCTGAAGCTATGGCGCAGGAAAAAGAAGAGAGGAAAAAAGGGACGACGACATCTGACGGTTACCTGGAATATGCTTCGGTTCCGGGACTGGCTGATTATCTTACCCGCGCGGAGGCAGGTAAGGCGACGGCGGACCGGGAACAACGGGGCCTTGGTACTGCGATGGATCTCCTGGGGCTTTCGCTTGCCGGACCGGTCGGTCTGGCTGCAAGCCGGCGGCTGAGGAAGAGCGAGGAGCGCACGGCCGGCCAGATGGATGAAACCGAGGAGGGGATCTATGCATACCTGTATGACCGGTATGGTATGGCAGCGGCGGAACAGTACAAGGATACGCTCCGGGGTGATTTGAACAGGAAGTACATGGAGCAGCTGGAGGGCAGGGAAAAGGAGAACGCGGCGCGGAATCCGCTCCTGTCGGTCGTGAAGGACGTCTATATGGCGGTGCAGCAGCCGGTGGAATACATAGATTCATTGGGGCTGGGAATTGCGGACAGACTGACCGGCCGCGACATGCTCGATCCCAATTCGCCGATGTTCACGGCGACAGCCACGACGGGCGCAATCCGTGAGGGGATCAATGAGAATGAAAGTTTAAAGCGGATGGTTCCGAATGAAACGGTAAGGGGGCTCCTGACTGGTACGGGCCTTTCCATGGCGGAGACGCTTGCCAGGCTGCCGATGGGGAATGCGGGACTTGCCTTTGCTGCAGGAGGGGCGGCATCGTCTGCGGAGCGGGATGCGCTTCAGGCCGGGGCCGGGGACGGCCAGGCAATCCTGCGCGGTGCAGCGCAGGGGGCGGCGGAAGCGTTATTTGAAAAAGTTTCGCTGGAAGGCCTTGAGAGGTTCAAACCAGGGGCGGTGACTGGTGTAAGAAGTTTCCTGAAGAATATGGGGAAGCAGGCATTCACGGAAGGATCGGAAGAATTCTTCACTGAAATCGCGAACACGGCGAGCGATGCGGCGATCATGGGGGAACTGTCTGATTACAATCAGAATATCCGTAACTACCGTCAGGAATACATGGATCAGGGAATGAGCGAAGAGGAAGCCGATAAAGAGGCCAAGTGGTCGGCTTTCCGGGATTTTCTGGGAGGCCTTGGGCTTGCCGCTGCCGGCGGCGCGCTTTCCGGCGGACTCATGGGCGCCGGGGCGCAGGGCTTATCGCTGGCGTCGGAGTATGCCCAAGGAAGACCTTATAACCCGGATTTCAGGGACTATGCGCAGGGGATCGATACGGATGCTGGAAATTTCACGAATGCAAAGGATTACTGGCAGGCAAGGCAGCTGCAGAGAACCGCGGAGGAGTATGCGGCCCGGCAGGGGAACGGGGAAACGGTGAACCCGATCCTGCGAAGCCGGTTTAAGAATGACCTGGAGGGATATATTGCGAATGTGGCGGAGAGTCAGACTCGGCAGCAGGAGCGGCAGACACAGGCGCGCTCTGATGCGGAGGAGCTGCTGCGGCGGTACCGGGAAAGGCAGATGGAGAACCGGGGCGCTGAGACGGCCGCAGGGGCGGATTCTGCCTTTTATGAGGGAAATACCGCAGCAACTACGGAAAACGGCACAGCGGCGGCGCCTGCCGGTCAGAGTGCGGTCCAGGCGGTTCAGGATGCGGTTGTGAACGGACGGGACGCGTCTGCGGAGATGAGCCGGCAGGCAGCGGAGCAGATGGCACGGCAGGCAGTACAGAGCAGCCTTCAGGATGAGGCGGAAGCATATGCGCGGGAGACCGCTGCCGCCGGGCAGCAGATGGAGACAGTTGAACCGGGGCAACTTGAGGAAACGCCTGTGAGAGCCGCAGAGCCGTTTATGGACAGTTATGAGGGAAATACCGGTGTAAGTGAGGAAAGCGGCACAGCGGCGGCAGCAGACGGCCAGACAGGGATGCAGGGGGCGGCGGAGCAGTATGCGCGGGAGACCGCTGCGAATAGGCAGCGGGGGACGTCTCGTGTCAGCAACGAGCAGCTGGACCTGTACGGGGAGGACTACGGTGCGGAGGGCAGGAAGGCATTCAGGGATGCCTACCGGATGAACGAGGGGACGGACATGGAATCCTATTACCGCGCTTTTGCGCGGCAGTACAATGTGGGCCGCTACAATATGACACTTTCCGCAGGGAACCAGGCGGCGGTAGCGGCCGTACTGACGCCGGAGCAGATGGAAGCGGCTTACCGGGCGGGAGCCAGGGACCGGAATGCGGAGATCGGATATGATCCGGAGACCTATGAGATGCGCGGGATGCGGCAGGGGACTGCCAGGACAGGCGGGCTTGCGGAAGCATCTCCGCTTGCTTCGGATGCGCAGAAGCGTGTGGCGGACGCGGTCGGGAAGCGGACCGGATTAAAATTCGTATTGACGGATGATGGGGAGGCTTCCGGATCCTATCGGAAGGGGGAAGTCCGTATTTCTGTGAATGCAAGGAATTTCCTGGGGACCACGTCCCACGAATTGACCCATTTCATCAAGGAATATTCTCCGGATATGTACCAGATATTTGAAGACAGGACGCTTGGGTACCTGTCAGAAGCGGACGGTATGGATCTGGAATCGATGGTGAGATCTTACCGGGCAAGGTATGAGCAGGTCGGCCAGACTCTTTCCAGGGAAGAAATCATGGAGGAGATCGTGGCCAATGCGACGGAGCGTTTCCTGAATGATCCGGAGTATGTAGATAAGATCGCGGGGGAGAATCGGAGCCTGGGAAGGAAGATTCTGGATTTCATCAATGACGTGATCGATGCGATCAAGAGCCTTATTCGTACGGAAGCGGGCGGCACCAGGGCGGCGCGTGCGTTGGAATCGGACCTGGATCACCTGGAAGAATGCCGGGAGCTTTGGATGCAGGGGCTGGAGGAAGCCGGCGAGAGGTATGCGTCGGGGATGGAGCTGAAAGAAAGGTCTGAAGGGACGGACGAGCGGTTTAAGCTGGCGAGGCCGGACCAGGTGACAGACGAACAGATCGAGGAGAATTACCAGTCCGTGCGGGAGATGGAGCCGGTGGCGGAGCTGACCGGGGAGGAGTTTGCAAAAGCGGATGGAACAATTAAGGAACAGGTTGGACGGTTCTTTGACAGCATAGGGAATGTGGCACATAACGATGTGGTAGGTGATGTGATTCTGAATCTGGAAAGCATACGTGATGATATCGCGCATGGCGTATCCAGAAATAAGGTGGCATCCTATATGGCGGTTCCTGATGTGATCCGGAACGGGCATGTATTGGATTATAGCGGCCAGCGAGTTGTTATGGGAGCCAAGGTAATAATGGGAGGGGAGGAATACTTTGAACTGTGTATTGCCACGGTGAACCAGGAGAACCGGCTGTACCTGCATGAAGTCTGCGCAGTCAAAACGGATGAGAATGCGCCGTTCTGGACTAAGGCGGCCAAAAGCCGGAGACTTAGCGGGGCTTCTCACCCGTCTCCTATGAGTATATTCAAAAAGCTTATTTTTGTCAATGCCACGGGAGAAAATAGTGATGCGAAGGTTTTCCGTTATCAACTGGAGAACGTGGATGCAGATGGAAATGAGATGAGCCGGGAGCAGGAGGAGTATTTCCGGAATTCTAAGGTGAGGGATAAAAACGGAAGGCTGCTGGTGATGTACCATGGGACGCCGGACGCCAGTTTTACGGAATTCCGGGAAGGTACATATTTCACACAGAACAAGGCCTATGCGGACGGATACCAGGCTCCTGGGGCGAGCATGCTGACAAAGAAGCAGTCGGCGCCGAATCCTGGGACATATAAGGTATATCTGAACATAGAAAAGCCGTTTGATACGAGAATTCCGGCGGTGAGGAAAGTATGGGACACCATGTTTTACAGAAAATGGGGAACCGGTACGCCTCTGCAGGACAGCGGACTTCCGGACTGGACGGACGGCACGGATATCCAGGAGTTCATCGAGGAGGAAGGACTTGATTATGATGGGATCGTACTGGACGAAGGCGGGTATTATGACAGGAACGGCGGGCTGATGAAGCGCGGGGAATCCTATATGATCATGAGCGCAGAACAGGTAAAAAATATTGATAATAAGAGGCCGACGCGGAACAGGGATATCCGTTATCAGTTGGACGGCGTGGATGTGGAGGAGATGGAGGACAAGAATCTTGTGGCCATCCATAACCTGTCCGAGGAGAGGCTGCTGAATAACCTGGAGCTGGGCGGTTTCCCGGCGCCGAGCATCGCGATCGGGAAAGCGGATGTCGGTCATGAGGGGTATGGGGATATCTCTGTTGTGTTCCGGAAGGAAACGATAGATCCGGCGGATCGGAGAAACCATGTGTTCAGTGCCGACGCGTATACGCCGAGGTTTCCGCAGATCGACTATGCGGTGAATGAGGGTGAGGCGAAGAAGCTGGCGGACCGATTTGGAATGAGCGAGGGTTACCTGGAAGCAAATGTACTGGACGGGGGCGATCCTGAGCGCGCGGCGAAAAGGATGGAGGACCTGCGTGAGGTAAGGGAGACTTACATCCGGGAAAAAGGGATCAAGGTGGAGCCGGTGGCGCATATGCCTTCGATGTCTTATATCAATGGTGGAAATGGGGTAAAGCAGTTTTTATCCAGGACGGATGTGACGTTTGACGGCATTCTCCGGGATGCGGATATGCGCAGTGCGTATGTTGCGAGCGCAGTACAGGGACTGAAGCAGGATGTGGCGTCGAAAAGGACGGATACACTTAACAGGAGGCTGGACAGGTGCCTGACAGACCAGGAGGAATATGATAAGAACCAGAAACTATTTGAAAAGGATATGCGTGTCGCCAGGGGAGAAGCGCAGCCGCAGCTGGATCAATACAGTTATGAGGAAGGCGTCAATAACGCGATCGGGGAGCACCGGGCGGATTACCAGAAATATGTCCGTGATCTGCTTGCGCCGGCCTTCGGGGACAGGTATATCCGGAACAGCCGGGAGAAGCTGACCAGCAGCGGCAGTAGCAGGAGCTTCCGGGAGCTGCATTACCCGTACACACTGGAAAATATTGTACGTGCGATGAATGAAGGCGAAGGGATTAAGAACCGGGAGTCCGGTCTGATGACCGGTGCCGGAGAGATCCGAGCAGCCGTTTCCAGAGAACTGGGAAGCATAGAGGATATCCGGAGTGAGAGCGCCAGAATCCAGAACATTTCTGACGAGGAGATCGGGAAGATTTATGGAGAAATGGATCGAATGATGTTGGAAATTACGCGGCGCTTATCATCGATGGATGGGAATGAAAACCAATTCATAGCGATGGATAATGCATCCGGTATACTGGTAGAGGCGTATGGTGCAGGGAAGACGAGACAGAGGATCAGGAGAGTCATCGAAGGATATTATGGGAAGATCCCGGATGAGCTGATGGACCGCATCATGCAGCTGAGGGAGTACGCGGCGCAGATCCCGGTGAAGTATTTCGAGGCGAAGCCAATGCGGCCGATCGGTATGGATGAGGTGGCGGCCGTGGTGCTGCCGGAGACGTCGAGCGAGACCCTGAAGGAGAGGCTGTTAGAAGCAGGCGTGAAGACGGTGGAGTACGATCCGGATGAACCGGGGGCGCGGAAGCGCGCTGTGAACGATCTGAAAGGCGTGCGTTTCCAGCTGGAGGATGTGGACGATTATGAGGCGCAGATCAATGACCTGCTCCATGAGAATGAGGAGCTGCGGTCGGCGAATGAGATGCTGAAGCGGGAATTTGAACTGACATCGAAGGATGCGCTCCGGCAGGAGGATATCCATAAGGTAACAGGGAAGATCCTGAAAAAGTATAACAGTGGCCTGGATCAAGGTACCCTGGACCGGAATGTGGGGAAACTGTATGAGTATATCCGGAGCTCTGAGCAGGTGGACGGCCGGGAACTGTCGCAGGTGGCGGCCGATATCGGACGCAGTATCCTGATGCAGTCAAAACAGAAGGATACGACTTTTACAGAGCAGTATAAAGAGCTTAGAAATTATATTAAAAACAGCCCTGTCATGATCTCAGAGCAGGATCGTAAGGACCTGGCAGCGGCTGGCGGCTACAATGAATTCCGAAAGAAGTATTTCGGGAAGATAAAGCTGGGCAATAAGGGAATGTCTGTGGACAGTTTCTATGAACAGCTGAATGAGATGGATCCGAATTGGTTTAATCTCGATATCACTCATCCGGCGGACAGGCTGATGACGATTGCAGGTTTCCTGGACGCGACGGACGCCCAGGTAAGGAATCCGTATCATGCCAACATGGATGAAATGTCGTACATGGTTGGACAGGAGCTGCTGGAGGCGTATTTTGACGTACGTTCCCCGAAGCCTACGTTTGCGGACAGGCAGGCACAGGAAGCGGATAGGATCCGTAGGGACTACAGTCGGAAGATGGCAGAATATAAAAGGAAGATCAGCAACCGATATGAGGCGATTCTGGCGGAGCGGGACCGGGATATGGCCAGAACGAAAGATGCCCATGCCCAGGAGCTGCTGGCGCAGAAGGCGAAGTATGAGAAGCAGATCCAGTTGAGGAGGGAGTCGCTGCAGAAGCGGGAAGCGAAGACCCGGATCATCCGGGAAGTGAACACTATGCGGAAGTGGCTGCTGTCCCCGACGGACACGAAGCATGTACCGCAGCAGCTCCGGACGGTGATGGCGGATTTCCTGGGATCCATTGATTTTTCCTCGAAGGAGGATATCAACGGGGTACAGACGCAGAGGACACAGCTGTGGCTGGAGGCGAAAGCTGCGTTTGACCAGATCGCCAATGCTGGAGGAATGATGACGGATGATGAGGGAAATGTCCGTTATCTGGATCTGGATCCGGATCTGCAGGAGCGGTTCGGGGAGATTGCAGGGAAGGTGAAGAACCTGGACAAGCTGGAGAACCTGGATTCCTATACCCTGGAGGAGGTTTATAAGACGGTACTTGCGATGAAGAAGGCTGTTACCGAGGTGGATGCCATGAAGAGTAACGCCAGGTATCGGAAAACGAGCATTCTGGCAGATGAAGTATTTGAAAACCTGGATGGAAGGAAGACGAAAACGGAGTATACGAAATGGGCCGGAATGCCGGGGAAGCTGTTAAATTATGATATGGTGGATCCGCTGACAATGTTTAACCGGATGGGGCCGGCTTTCGGTACCCTGTATGATTCCCTGAGGAATGGACTGGATAAGAAGACGCAGCTTCTGAAAGAAGCGGAGGATTATTTCCGGAATGCGATGGAAGAGAATGGTTTCGCGGAGAAGGATGTGAGGAAACTGACCGGAATGAATGCGGATGTGAAGGAGTTTTCACTGCCACAGGGGAAACTGAAGCTGTCCGTGGCACAGATCATGTCCCTGTACGAGCTGGACAAGCGCGGCCAGGCGCAGAAGCACATCTATGACCGGGCCGGCGGGATCAGGCCGGCGGATCGGCAGACAGGCTTTTCGGCCGGAAAGGACGGCGTAAGGCTGCCTAAGCTGGACAGGGCAGAGAAACCGCTGCGGGTATCGAAGGAACAGGTAAGGATGATCACGGACACGCTGACGCCGGAGCAGAAACGGCTTGCAGATGCTATGCAGCAGTTTATGGGGGACAGGGCTGCAGCGTGGGGGAACGAGGTTTCTATGGAGATGTACGGGTATGAGAAATTCACTGCGAGGAATTACTTCCCGATCCGGACAGATCAGAATTATGTGTTCCGCGATGAAAATGGGCAGGCAGAGATCACGATCAAAAACCTTGGAATGACCAAGAGTACTAATGCGCACGCGAACAATCCGATCATTATAGAGGATATCTTCGATGTGTTTACGCGCCAGGCAGACCAGATGAGCAGTTATAACGCCTATGTGCTGCCGCTATCGGATCTGCATAAGGTTATGAATTATAAGGATATGCGGGGCAATGCCGGTGGCGCCAGCATCCAGGATGAGCTGCAGAGGGTCTTTGGGAAAGACGGCAGGGATTATATTGACAAGCTGGTGAAGGATATCAACGGGAGTGTACAGGGAGAGAAGGGAGGCGTCAGCGATATGTTGCTGTCGAACTTCAAAGCGGCCAGCGTAGCCGGTAACCTGCGCGTTGCGATCCAGCAGCCTACAGCCATTGCCAGGGCGTACGCAGAGATCGACCTGAAATACCTTGCGAAAGGGACGGCGACGCCGGGAAAAGGAAAATGGGATCTGATATGCAGGTACGCTCCGATCGCACAGTGGAAGGACTGGGGATTTTACAGGATGCAGACATCCCGGCAGATGAAGGACATCCTGACGGGCTCTGACAGTGCGAAGCAGAGGTTTGTAAACCGAACGATGATACTGGCGGAAAAGGGGGATCAGGTGGCCTGGGAACGGCTGTGGAACGCCTGTGAGGCTGAGTGTCAGGAAAAGCATCCGGAACTGGAGAAGGGAAGCGAGGATTTCTACAGGAGAGTAGGAAAGCGGTTCTCGGGTATCGTGGACCGGACGCAGGTCGCAGATTCGATCCTGCACCGGACACAGATCATGAGGAATACAAACGGGCTTGTGAAGATGGCGACCAGCTTCATGGGTGAGCCGCTGAAATCCTACAACATGCTTTACCGGGCGGCGATGGAGCTGAACGACGCGGCCGCGGAGATCCGCACGAACGGAAAGAGTGAGGCAGGCAGCAGGAAGGAAACTGACGCCGGAAGGAAACTGGCGAGGGCCGGTGTGGCATTTGTGGCCAACGCAGGTCTTACCGCGCTTGCGGCGTCGGTAATGGATGCAATGCGGGATTCGGACAGGGATAAGGACTGGCTGGAGAAGTACCGGGAGAATGTGCGTCAGAATTTCCTGGACAATATCAATATGCTGAATAACATCCCGTATGTGAAGGAGATCCCGTCCATCATTAAAGGCTACACGCCGACCCGATCAGATCTGTCCGCGTTCACGGACATATATAATGTCTGTAAAAAGTGGGAGAAATTCTATGCAGGTACGAGTAAGCAGACATTTCAGTCTATGATAATGGAGACAGCCCAGGCGGCCAGCAAGATCACCGGGATCCCGGTTAAGAGTATTGTAAGGGACGCGACGGCGCTTCTGGACACGGCTTTTAACGCTGCCGGCGGGGAGGCGGATTACCTGTGGATACGGCAGCAGTACGCCATCGGAGCAAAGGGAAACCGCAGGATGTATGCTGACATGATTCTGGACAGCGAGGAGCGCGGAGATAATAAGCTGGCGCAGCAGATCCGGGAGGATCTATTGGAAGCGGGGGTCTCCGAGGATGACATCAACGACAGCATAAACAGCGCCGTAAATGCCAGGATCGAAGATGAAGTGGACATCATAGGGGCGGCTGAGGCATATGACGCGTACAATAAGGAATCCGTGAACGTTTTCAAAGGGGAGATTGATAAATATATTTATTACAAAAAGAAGGCCGGATGGGATGAGGATAAATGCCTGAAGCAGATCCGGACGAACCTGACAAATGAGTACAAGCCAAAATGGAAGGCAGCAAAGACCAAGGAGGAAAAGGAGGCCATTATAAAAAAGTGTAAGTCATTCTTTTATAATGGGGACAGTATCTATAAGGATTATGATTTTGAGAGATACTGGAAGAACGAGTGATCAGAAAGGGGTGGGGGAGATTCTCCCGCCCTTTTGCTATGATGGAGTCAGGAACACCGGAGAGGAGGCAGACGATGGATGATCAGGACATAGTGGAGAAACTTGCACGGATCGATGAGAGGGCAAGGAGCAACACCCACAGGCTTGACAAGCTGGAGCCGGTGGTGGATGAACTGCACAACATGGGGAAGGCCATGGTGGAAATGTCGGCGGAGATGAAGCACCAGAAGGAAACGCTGGACAGGATCGACGGGAAGATCGAACAGATCGGCGGGAAGGTGGAGCAGATCGAGAAGGAGCCGGCAGCGCGCTGGAACAATATGACGCGGACGATCTTTACGACGATCGTGTCTACCGTGGCGGGAGCGCTTGCGACGGGGCTGGTGGTCCTGCTGGCGCAGTACATACACTAAAGGAGGAAGAACATGGAAAAGAAAGGAGCGGAAAACGTGCTGGACAGAATATCAAAACTGATAGATGTCAAGTCGATTATGACGCTGGTTCTGACAGGGGGATTCATCGGACTGACTATTACTGGGCAGATTTCG
Source organism: uncultured Lachnospiraceae bacterium (assembly GCA_947626395.1). Classification (GTDB taxonomy): domain Bacteria; phylum Bacillota; class Clostridia; order Lachnospirales; family Lachnospiraceae; genus UBA3402. The sequence goes on from CANQRU010000037.1 coordinate 24,276, forward strand.
GGGGATCAGTACCTGACCATTTATACGGCGATCATCGGCTTTTACTTTGGGACCCAGATGCAGAAGAAAGCGGATAAAGCGGAATAGGAAAAGGAAGGGGAGATATGATATGAAGATCTGTTTGGATGCCGGCCATTATGGCAAGTATAACCAGAGCCCGTGTAATTCGGCATATTATGAGAGCGATATGGTGTGGAAGCTGCACCTGTTGCTTAAGAAGCGGCTGGAGGAGTACGGCGTCACGGTCATCACGACGCGGCCGAACCAGGAGACGAACCGGGCGCTGTATGACCGCGGGGCGGCGTCGGCTGGATGCGGCCTGTTCCTGTCGCTGCATAGTAATGCGGTAGGAAGCGGACGGAATGATACGATTGATTATCCTGCCGCCTACTGTGCGATTAACCACAGTGCAGATGATATTGCCGCAAAGCTGGCCGCGTGCGTGGAAGCTGTGATGCAGACGAAGCAGGAAGGCCGCATTGAGCATGTACCGGGGAAGAACGGCGATTATTACGGGGTTGTCCGTGGGGCGACGGCCGTAGGGACGCCGGGGCTGATCCTGGAGCATTCGTTCCATACCAACGCAAGATCGACGGCCTGGCTGATGGACGACGGCAACCTGGAGAAAATGGCTCAGGCGGAGGCGGATGTGATCGCACTGCATTATGGCCTCACGAAGCAGCAGGCGCAGCGGCCAGCTGGCTGGTACGAGGATGAAAAAGGCTGGTGGTACCAGAATGAGGACGGGACTTATCCGAAAGGGTGCTGGGCGTGGCTGCGGGAGGCAACAGGCGGCACTGAGGGCTGGTATCTTTTTGATGATGCCGGGTATATGCTGACCGGGGCGCAGATCGCACCGGACGGAAAGATGTATTACCTCTGTGAGGCGCCTGGTATCCACGAGGGACAGTGCATGGTCACGAATGACCAGGGAGTTCTGCGGATTGCAGAATATGACATGGAAAGGCGAAGATATAAGCTGTAGAAAGCCTTGACAGAAGACAAATAATGTTGTAATGTTAGTCTTAAGCGGATGCCTGATTTTTGCTCAGACACCCGCTTAAGTGTTGTTATCGGTTTTTGAAGTACGGCCCGCCGTACTGGCTGGCAATGAACTGCGCCAGCTGCGGATTCGGCGTCGTGATATTTACCGGGTGCTGCAATCGTTTTTCATATCTCCACATAGGTCAGCATCCTCCTTCCCAGGGCCATGGCCCCTGAATCCAGCTCCAGTAACCGCTGGCTGAATTTACGCCGTCCACCATAAGCGGACCGCAGCTTGACTGATAGGCGTCCATTGCCTCCCGGCGGGCGCGGGCCATCGCCTGGTAGTAGCTAAGCGCCTGCTGATCGCAGGGATGGGTGTCAAGGAACAGCAAAACATCGTCCATGGCAAAGCTGGTCTGGTCGATGATGTTCAGAAGCTGGCAACAGTTCTCGTTCATGCGCCGCACCTCCCCATTACAAACGGCAGGTCAAGCGCCGGGAAAATCGTCCCGCGGTTTAAAGCCTGTTCCATCGTGTACGTCTGGCCCCACTGCTGCCAGGGCACGTATCCCATACCGGCCGGAAACTGGTCGATACTGCCGGTTACCGTGTTCGGACAGCTGATCGCCGACGGCGATGGATTCATGCAGGAACAATCCATAGATATGATTTCTCCTCTCTGATTGAATGTCTGATAGTAGTAATTTATGAGCGGGAGAGCATTTCGTGAATCTGATGGAAGATGAAATAGATGTGACATGAAATGCAAATAATGGATCGGGAGGTTATGTGAAGAGATAATGCAAGCAGGGCGTCACTGGCACCCTGTCTGGAAATGCGCCGCTTATGCTTTCCGCGCCGCCCTGTAGGAATAATAAACGCAGATCGCCGTATCCGTGAGAATGATCCCCAGCATCCAGAAAAGGCAGAAGGCGCCGCGGACCGCGAAACCCGCCGCGACGCACAGGATCCCGGCGATGATGAAGGAAATCCCGCCAAACCGCTGGCATTTTCTCCAGACGTCGTCATTTTCCATGCTCCAGGGGGTGCGCAGGCCGATGACGGAGTTTCGTTTCAGCTTCGGCATCACGTTGCCCAGCACGACCATGAGGATGCCCAGAAGGATACATTCGGCCTGGTTGATGTCAAGCGACAGGGCGTTGAGATCCTCCGCCTGCGTGAAAGATGTGTACAGCATATAGCAGTTCATGACGTTGAACCAGGTCAGAAGCACGATGCCGGCCGTCATGCAGACGTTCGCGTTGTTGTGACCGTTCGGCTCCTGGCGGGAGGCGATCCGTGCCATGGCCAGCATGAACAGCCCCATGCCGATGGTGATCACCGGAAAGAGGAAGGATTCGTACTTGCTTCCCCAGCGGTCCGCCTGGCCGCTGAAGCCGTAATGGGCCGGGATCCGGTCCGGAAGGAAGCCGATGGCGACGGCGGTTATGAGGAGGGGGAGGAACATCAAAATAAAATAGAGAGTTTTTCTGTCTTTCATAGCGGGATTCCTTTCTTGGTAATTCATCCGCCGGAAGTCTGCGCTTCTTCAGACGCCGCGTTTGTCTCTCTCAGCCGCGTCATCCACAGGATCGCTTCGTCCAGTACGGTCAGATTCAGTTCATAGTAGATAAAATTCTTCCGGCGGGTCTCATAGATCAGATCCGCCTTCTTGAGCTTCGTCAGGTGATAGGAGAGCGCCTGCGGCGTTACGCCCAGATACTCCGCCAGATCACCGGCGCTTATGGGGCCTTCTTTCAGTTTGCTGAGTATGGTGCGCCTGGTCTCGTCGGCCAGAGCCGCCAGGATCTCGGAGACTGCCATGTGCGCGTCCTTTCCTGAAAATGAAATTTCAAAATTATTTTAAATAGATTGTAGTATAAGCGGAAGGCTGTGTCAACAGTATTTCAAAATTTTCTTAAATACTATGTAAAAGATGGTACGATACCGATGCACAGGACTGATTATTTGACTTGTCATAACATGCTGCCCTGTGGTAGAATTTAGCTATCATAATGCGGTGTTGCGCCGGTTTGAATCGGAAACCGCACAGCCGGAACTGTGTGGTTTGATATTGCGGCGGCAGGACAGCCGCGGTATGTGAGATCAGCCGCCTCGGGCGGCAGAGAGGAGATCGAATACAGCATGAAACCAGTGATGAGAAAGGACGTCCCGAAAGAATTGACATGGGACTTATCGGCACTTTATAAGACCGAGGAGGATATGTACGCGGACGCGGAGAAGGCGGAGGCGGCGGGCCGCAGGATCGAGGCGGAGTACAAAGGGAAGCTGACCACTCCGGAGCGGATCAACGCCTGCCTGGACGAGTACAGGCAGCTGTGCGAGCGGATGAACCTGGTCTACAGCTACACGGATCTGTCAGTGTCGGTGGACTACTATGACGCCCACAACCAGGAGCGCAACGATAAGATCGGTGTTAAGGTGTCTTCCATCGAGAGCCGGCTGAGCTTTATCGACAGCGAGATCTTAGAGCAGGACGACAGCGTAATCCAGGCGGCCATTGATCAGGCCACGGACAATAAGCTGTATCTGAAAAATCTCCTGCGGGAGAAACCCCACCGTCTGGACGCGTCTGCGGAGAAGGCGCTGGCGGCGCTGTCCAATACATTTAACACGCCTTACCAGGTCTACAACATGGCCAAACTGGCAGATATGAAATTCCCGTCCTTCACGGTGGACGGCCAGGAGTTCCCGATGGGCTATTCGCTCTACGAGGACGATTATGAGTATGACCGGCGCACGCCGGTGCGGCGCGCCGCTTTCGAAGTCTTTTACGCGAAGCTTCGGGAATATGAAAATGTAACCGCTGCCGCGTATCAGGCTCAGGTGCAGATGGAGAAGACCTTCGCGGATCTGCGGGGCTTTGAGACTGTTTTTGACCGGAACCTGTTCACGGACAAAGTGGACATTTCCCTCTATAACCGCCAGATCGACCTGATCATGGAGAAACTGGCGCCCCATATGCGCAGATACGCCCGTCTGCTCCAGAAGATCCACGGACTGGAGAAGATGACCTACGCGGATCTGAAGATCGCGGTGGATCCGGAGTATGATCCGCGGGTGACGATTGAAGAGTCGCAGAAATACATTGTCGAGGGACTGTCGGTTCTGGGCGGGGAGTACCAGGAGATGGTGAAGGAGGCCTACCGTGACCGGTGGGTGGATTTCGCCAAAAACCAGGGCAAATCCACCGGCGGATTCTGCGCCAGCCCTTACGGCAGCCATTCCTACATCCTGCTGAATTGGAATGAGCGGATGTCGGATGTATTTACGCTTGCCCATGAGCTGGGGCATGCGGGTCATTTCAAGGCGTGCAACGCGGCCCAGTCCTATTTTGATACCAACGTGTCCGGCTACTTTGTGGAAGCGCCGTCCACGATGAATGAATTGATCATGGCACATTATCTGCTGAAGACCAATCCGGATCCCCGGTTCAGGCGCTGGGTGTTAAGCTCCATGGTGGGACATACCTATTATCATAACTTCGTGACGCATCTGCTGGAGGCGGCTTATCAGCGGGAAGTGTACCGGATCATCGAGGCAGGCGGGAGCGTGCAGGCAGAGACGCTGAACCGCCTGATGCGGGAGACGCTGGAGAAATTCTGGGGCGACGCAGTGGAGATCATTCCCGGTTCGGAACTGACCTGGATGCGGCAGCCGCATTACTATATGGGCCTGTATTCCTACACTTACAGCGCCGGACTGACCGTGGCGACCCAGGCCTGCCTGCGGATCGAGCGGGAAGGGCAGCCGGCGGTGGACGACTGGAAACGGATGCTGGCCGCCGGAGGCACGAAGACGCCGGTGGAGCTGGCGCAGATGGCCGGCGTGGATATCACGACGGATCAGCCGCTTCTGGATACGATCGAGTATATCGGCGGGATGATCGATGAGATCTGCGCGCTGACAGAGGAACTGGGGAAGTAAGCAGAGAAGCACTTGCGGTAAGAAGGAGAAAGTGCGGTATGAAATTATATGAAACATTCGAGCTGGAATTCGCCGGAGAGAAACTGTCGGAGAACTGGGCGTCCGTGGATGTAACCGCAGTGTTCACCAATGGAGATACGCAGGTTACAACGAAGGGATTTTACGCCGGAGACGGCGTTTACAAGGTGCGGTTCCTGCCGGAGAAGACCGGGATCTATACGTGGAAGGTTACCGGGTGCGTGGAAGGAGAAGGCGAGGAGAATTGTGAGCCGATGGCAGCCGGAGCCGCGGTAAGCCGGGCTGGAAGCGGGGCGGAGACGCATGCGGCCGCTATGGCCGGAGCCGCGAACGATGCGGGAAAATCTGCGTCAGCGGCAGGCCGGTTCTCCATGCGCGGACAGACCGCGCCCTTCGGCCGTCCGAGTCATGGCGTCGTCCGCGCCGTGGGAACGCATTTTGAGTACGAGGACGGCGCCATTTACAAGCCGTTCGGCACCACGGTCTACGCCATGATGCACCAGGACGAGGAACTGATCGGGACGACGTTTCGGACGCTTCAGACAGCCCCGTTCAACAAAGTGCGGTACTGCCTGTTCCCCAAGTCCTACGACTATAACTCCAACGAGCCGCAGTATTACGCCTTCGAGAAGGACGAGAATGGGAAATGGGATGTGAACCGCCCGTGCTTTGCATTCTGGGATCATTTTGAGACTGGGATCCGGACGCTGCAGGGCATGGGGATCGAGACGGACCTGATCCTGTTCCATCCTTACGACCGCTGGGGATTCGCGGAGTTTGAGACGGAAGAGTGTCTGGTCTATCTGGACTATCTGCTGCGGCGATTTGCCGCGTTCCCGTCGGTCTGGTGGAGCCTGGCCAACGAATACGACCTCTGCCGGAAACGGACGATGGAGGACTGGCATCTTTTCGAGCGGTTTATCGCAGAGCACGATCCGTATCATCATCTGATGGGCAATCACAACTGTATCGCTTATTACGACCACAGCCGGCCGCTGATCACCCACTGCTGCATGCAGACGGCGTGGATGGAGAAGGCCGCCGACTGGATGGCAAAATACCGGAAACCGCTGATCTACGACGAATGCTGCTACGAGGGAGATCTGCCCCAGAACTGGGGGAATCTTTCCGGCTTTGAGATGGTAAACCGGTTCTGGCAGGCCAATACGGTTGGGGCCTACTGTACTCACGGGGAGGTATTTCTGTCCGACGACGATATTCTCTGGTGGGCCAAGGGCGGCGTGCTGAAGGGCGAAAGCCCCGCGCGGATCGGATTCCTGCGGCAGATCATGGAGGAGATCCCCGGCGCTCTGGAGCCCTGGACGGAGGAATACCTGGAGCCGGAGGAGCGGAAATGGCGCGAGCAGGGAGAGAAAATGTTCGGCCATCTGAAGGAATCCCTGTCGGAGGCGGAGCTGGATGCCCTAAACCGCAAGGATATGGATTTTAAGGGGCATCTGGACGAGAGGGTATTCCTGGTCTATCTGGGGCGCCGGTGCAACGCTCTGCTGCCTCTGCGGCTGCCGAAGGGCCGTTCGTACCGGATCGAGGTGATCGACGTCTGGAATATGACCCGCGAAACGGTACTGACCGGCGTGAGCGGCGCGGTGGATGTGAAGCTGCCGGGGCGGGAAGGAATGGCTGTGATGGCCGTGGAAGAAAATCTCACTGAAGGAGGATCAGAATATGCATGTACAAAACATTGATAGAGACTGGAAGTTCGGGCTGGGAGTCGCGAACTTCTTCGGTATGGTTCGGGGAGAGGATACGGATGCTGCCGTGAATCTGCCCCACGATTATATGCTTTCGGGAGAAGTGACGCCGGACGCGCCGGCGGGGCCGGCCGGCGGATATTATACAGCAGGAGTAGCTCATTACAGGAAGGCGCTTATGATCCCCGCAGAGTGGGAGCAGGAGAAGGTCTTTCTCCGCTTCGACGGCGTGATGATGAATGCGACCGTGGAGATCAACGGATCCAAGGCGGCGCTGCATCACTACGGGTATTCGCCGTTTCTGGCGGATATTACGCCGTACATCTACTTCGGGAGGGAGAACAATGTAGTCGTTACGGTCAATCCCAGCATGCAGCCCAATTCCAGGTGGTATTCCGGCGCTGGGATCTTCCGTTCGGTGGAGCTGATGCACGGGCCTGCGGTCCATATCGAGAGCGACGGCATTTATGCTTATACGAAGCGGATCGAGGAGAACGGCGGTGAGGCAGCGGCTGACCCCGCGTCAGGCGGTTTAGCGGACGGCGGCCGGAAATGCGGTGCTGAATGCGGCCCGGAAACAGCCGGGAAGACCGCGTATGTGCAGACGGAGGTTACGGTCCGCAACACCACTAGCGCCGATCATATCGCCGCCGTTGAGGTGTCGCTGGTCGGGGACGCCGACGGGCGGACGGTGGTAAGCCGCCGGACGAAGATCCAGATCGATGCGAACAGCCGTCAGACCGCCCATATTGCAATGACGGTGGAGAACCCGCTTTTATGGGACGCGGAGAACCCGGATCTGTACCGGATCGAGGCGAAGGTGACGGATCTTGGCGTTTTCCGAACGCATTTTGTGGAATCGAAAGTAAAGACGGAGGACTCGGACAGCGTGCTGTTCGGCATCCGCACCGTCACGGCGGACGTGAAGCACGGCCTGCGGATCAACGGCCGGACCGTGAAGCTTAAGGGGGGCTGTGTCCACCACGACAACGGCCTTCTCGGAGCGGTTTCCCTCTATGACGCGGAGGCCCGGCGGATCCGGACGATGAAGGAGGTGGGCTTCAACGCGATCCGCACAACGCATAATCCGCCGTCGAAGGCGCTTATGGAAGCCTGCGACCGGCTGGGCATGTATGTGTTCGCGGAGGCCTTCGACGCGTGGGGTATGGGCAAGCAGCCCGGCGATTACAATCAGTTCTTCGCCTCCGACTGGGAGGCGGATCTGACCGCTTTCATCACGCGGGACCGGAACCATCCGTCCATCGTGATCTGGTCCACCGGCAATGAGATCACCGAGCGGGCCGGCCTGAATCACGGCTATACGCTGGCGTCGAAGCTGGCGGCGAAGGTCCATGCGCTGGATACGAGCCGTCCCGTCAGCAACGGGGTTTGCTCCTTCTGGAGCGGCCTGGACGATGAGCTGATGAAGAGAAATCTGGAGAAGATGGCGGAGAAAGCGAAGACAGAACTTCAGAATGCGGACGTTGGCGCGGCGGACCTGGATTGGGAGGAGATGACGGAAGCTTTCACCAACGGTCTGGATATTGTGGGTTATAACTATCTGGAGGACAAATACGAACAGGACCATAGGCTGTATCCGGACCGGATCATGCTGGGTTCTGAGAATTTCCCGAAGGAGATCGGAAAGCGCTGGCCCATGGTGATGCGCACGCCTTATGTGATCGGGGACTTCACCTGGACCGCGGTAGATTACATCGGCGAAGCGGGAATCGGCAAATCCGTGTTCCTGGATCCGGATGATCCGCAGCTTGCCGCCGGGGCGTGGGCGCTGTCCTCCCACGCTTCCGAATTCCCTTACCGGCTGGCCAATGACGCGGATATCGATATCAACGGTTTTATCCTGCCCCAGGGCTGCTACCGCAGCGTCGTCTACGGCTCTGAAGCGACCCATGTATTTTCTTATGATCCGGCGAATTACGGCAAGAGGGAGATCTTAAGCCAGTGGGGCTTCCCCGCCTGCCAGAGAAGCTGGAACTGGGCCGGGGCCGAGGGGAAGAATGTGACGCTTCTGATATTCAGCCGCGCCGAGGAGGTGGAGGTCCTGGTAAACGGACGTCCGCTGGGAAGGAAGAAACAGGGCGAGGCGCCCGGCGTCGAAGAGATGCCGTGTACATTTGTGTTTGACGCGGTCTATGAGCCGGGAGAAGTGACGGCTGTCAGCTACCGCGGCGGAAAGGAGATTTCCCGGGATACCATGAAGACGGCCGGGGCCGCCTGTGCGATCCGTGTAAGCGCGGACCGGACGGTGATGGCTGCGGACGGGCACAGCCTGGTCTATGCCTGCGTGGAAGTGGTGGACGCGGAGGGAAGACTGGTTCCCGATGCGCAGGTCGCGCTGGAAGCGTCGGCGGAGGGCGCCGCCGCGCTGGCCGGTTTCGGCTCTGCCGCCCCGGTCACGGCGGAGAACTATACCTCCGGAAGCTTTACCACCTACCGGGGCCGCGCCTGCGGAATTCTCCGCAGCGGTTACGAGGCCGGGGAAGCGGTGTTCACCGTAAAAAGCCGGGAGTACGGCAGCGCGTCTGTGCGCGTGACGGTACGGTAAAGCGCGGCGGGGCCGCGCCTGGCACGGCAGAAGATTATAATTGCTTAACAGATTAAGAAAAAGTATATGCGGCGGCGGACGTTTTGCGAAGCGAGACGTCCGCCGCCTTTTTGCGTGAGCCCGGTCAGGCTGCCGTTGTTTTTCGGCGCGAAAATCCTGCCGGAGGACAGAAAAATGCCGGTTTTTCGGCGAAGCAGAGAAAGGAATGGCTGGGGCGTCTATAGAAAACAATGCACAAAAACGGTATTCGCACATTGTTCATATTAACGAAATGAATTAAATGAAAAGAAAGATATTGATTAATTGTTTAAGCGATGATATATTTATAATTAATTCAAATAGTACCGGACACTTAACTGAAACTGATTCACAGACATGCCGGAGATGTTACGAGCAGGAAAGGACGGGCGGAAATACATGAACGCGAGGGAGAAATATGAGGAGTGGCTGGAAAGCCCGTATTTTGATGAGAAGACGAAGACGGAGCTGAGGGAAATAGAGAGCGATGAGGCGCAGATCGAGGATCGGTTCTATAAGGATCTGGAGTTCGGTACCGGCGGCCTGCGGGGCGTGATCGGCGCGGGTACGAATCGGATGAACATTTATACGGTCCGCAAGGCGACGCAGGGGCTTGCGAATTACATTATGAAAGAAAGCGGATCGTCCGGCCGCGGCGGGAAGGATGATGACACGCCGGCCGTCGCGATCGCTTACGATTCGCGGCACATGTCGAAGGAGTTCGCGGATGAGGCGGCCTGCTGCCTGGCGGCCAACGGCATCATGGCCCGGGTATTTCCGTCCCTTCGCCCGACGCCGGTGCTTTCCTTTGCGCTTCGGGAGCTGGGTTGCATCGCGGGTATTGTTGTAACCGCGAGTCATAACCCGCCGGAATACAACGGTTACAAGGTTTACTGGGAGGACGGCGCCCAGATCACCGCGCCCCGGGATCAGGAGATCATCCGTGAGGTGAACGCAATCACCGATTATGCTCAGGTGAAGACCATGGAGAAGGCGGAAGCGGAGAAGCAGGGACTTTACCGGCCGATCGGCGCGGAGATCGACGACCGGTATATGGAAGAGCTTAAGAAGCTGGTTCTGGAGCCGGATATCGTCCGGGCGGAAGCGAAGAAGCTGAAGATCGTCTACACGCCGCTTCACGGCACCGGGAATCTGCCGGTGCGGCGGATCCTTAAGGAACTGGGTTTTGAACAGGTCTATGTGGTGAAGGAGCAGGAGCTGCCGGACGGGGATTTCCCGACCGTCTCCTATCCGAACCCGGAGGACGCGAAAGCATTTGCGCTGGCGCTTAAGCTGGCGAAAGAGGTGGACGCGGATGTGGTTCTGGCGACGGATCCGGACGCGGACCGGCTGGGTATTTACGCAAAGGACGCGGCCACCGGCGAGTATATGAGCTTTACCGGCAATATGTCGGGGATGCTGATCATGGAATACCGGCTGTCCCGCAG
>CANQRU010000038.1 GCA_947626395.1 uncultured Lachnospiraceae bacterium
AAAAAGATACAAAAAGAAACCCCTAATTCCCCCATGAATGGGGGCTAGGGGGTTGATGTGTCGAAGACACTTTTTTAAAGATTCCCGGCGGATCAGTTCCGCTTACTGCTGTCCCGCGTACTGGTTCTTCACTTTCTGGATCTTCTCCATCTCCGCGTTTTCCGTGGAATACCATCCTTTTGACGACATTTTCCGGTAGATGTCATCCTGCATGCACAGGCTGTCGTCCAGCGCGCGGTCAAAGGTCTGGTGTACGTTCTGGGTCGAAGATTCGATGGTTCCGTGCAGGTATAGATCGCATACGCCCTTGGTGGTCAAGAGCAGATTTTCCATGATACATTTGTCATCCATGTCCGTTCCCTCCTCAGATCAGGCTGTAGAAATCGTTAAATATCTGCTGGTGCTTCTGCTGGATCTCCTCCACGCAGGATCTGAGTTCCGGATCCTGCAGGTTGCGGACCGCGTCGGTGCACTGGTTCTTCAGAAAGCTTTCGTGGCTCAGGGCGTCTTCAATATACGCCAGTTCTTTTGGGCTCATGGGTAGTACCTCCTGTTTCGTGATCATTTGGCAGCGGCGCTGCCTTGATGCTTAATATGCGCAGAAACCGGCCTGATTATGAGTAAAATGCGGACGAGTTCTGGAAGAATCGGAAAAAATGTGCTACACTGCATGTGAACGTGTAATGCGGATAAAAGCAGCATTTGCGCGCGGACGGCGCGCAAACGGATAAGGTGGTTTTCATGTTATATCAGATCACAGACGGAACCGTATCCCTGGGCGGCGAAACGGTTCTGTCCCACATCAGTTTTGAGATAAAAGGAAATGAAAAGATTGCCGTAGTCGGACGCAACGGCGCCGGCAAGACGACCCTTCTGCGCCTTCTGGCAGGAGAGCTGGAACTGGACCGGGACGATAAGCGGATGACGCCGGGGATCTATACATCCAGGCGGCTGAGCGTCGGCGTTCTGCACCAGCAGGCGGATCCCGACGACCGGGAGAGGACTGTGGAAGAACTGCTGCTTGCGGGTTGCCCTGGGAGAGAAGCGGATATCTACTCCCGCGAGCGCTACGATTACGAGAAGGAATACGACCGGCTCTTTACCGGTTTTGGCTTTGACAAGTCGGACAAATGCCGTCGCCTCGGTGATTTCTCGGGCGGTGAACAGACGAAGATCATGATGATCCGGCTGCTGCTTGAAAAGCCGGATATCCTTCTTCTGGACGAACCTACGAACCATCTGGATCTTGCGTCCGTGGAATGGCTGGAGAACTATATCCGCAGCTATCCGGGCGCCATCGTCATGGTCAGTCACGACCGGTTCTTCCTGGACCGGACGGCGGATGTGGTTTATGAACTTTCCGGCAGCCGTCTTAGGCGGTATCCGGGCAATTATACCGGTTACCGGCAGGAGAAGGTGAAGCGGATCCGGCTGCAGCAGAAGGCGTATGAACAGCAGCAGGCGGAGATCGCCCGGCTTACGGAACTGATCGAGCGGTTTAAGAATAAGCCGGCCAAGGCGGCTTTCGCCCGTTCCAGAAAGAAGATCCTGGAGCGGACGGCGCTTATAGAGAAGCCGGAAACGGACGACGTCCATATTTTTACCGGACCGATCACGCCGGACGTGGCCGGCAGCAGGTGGGTGCTTGAGGCGGAGCATCTAAAGATCGGCTATGACAGACCGCTTCTGGAAATGGGGCTGCGCGTCCGCAGAGGCCAGAAGATCGGCGTGCTGGGGCCTAACGGCGTGGGAAAGACCACTTTCCTGAAGACGGCGGCCGGACTTCTTCCGCCGGTTTCGGGGAGTCTCAGGCTTGGGGCGAAGGTGACTGTCGGGTATTTTGACCAGCATTCCGCGGAGATCGAATCGGAGAAAAGCGTGGCGGAGCATTTCCATGATCTGTTCCCGGTTCTGACGGAGAAGGAGGCAAGGCAGATCCTGGGGGCCTTCCTTTTCGGCGGCAGGGCCGCGCAGACGAAGGTGTCGGATCTGTCGGGAGGGGAGAAGGCCAGGCTGGTACTGGCGGAACTTCTGCAGAGCCGGCCGAATTTCCTGATCCTGGACGAACCGACGAATCATATGGATATTCAGGCGAAGGAGACGCTGGAATCGGCGTTTCGGGTCTATGAGGGGACGATCCTGTTCGTGTCCCACGATCGGTATTTCCTGCGACAGGTGGCGGACTGCATGCTGATCTTCGAGGACGGGCAGGTGATGTACTATCCGTTCGGGTATGAGCATTATCTGGAGCGGCTGCGGAAAGGGGAGAAAGGGGATTCTATCACGGCACGTGTGGCTGCGGAGGACGAGGCGCTGGTCGCCGGGATCCGCGCTGTACCTAGGGCGGGGCGCCGCAGGCTCAGGGAGATTCCGGAGGAGGAAGCATATGCGGACTGGAGATTAAGACTGGCGGGAGAGAAGCTGGAACAGGCGGGGAGGGTTGCGGAGGAGAGTTTCGGGAGGCTTGAAGTGATGTGGGAGGAGGATCCTCAGGAAGAGGAGCGGATCCGGGAGGAATGGCGGAAGGCGTGGGAGATGTGGCATGAGGCTTGCCTGGAGTGGTATGAGGTGTATGAGGGGACGAGAACGTGAAAAAGGTATGCGCAGATGGTCGCGGGGGGTACGCGGGGCAGGCGGGGCCGGGACGCATCCTGAGCGCTCATGACTCCGAAGGGAAGTCTTTCTAAATTCAAAAACGCCGGTTTGAGGGCAACGGCAAATTCGCGTGAACTCCTGATGAGTTCACGCTCAGGTTGCCGCTTCGCCCATGACTTGTGGTCATGGGCTTCGGCCCTCAAACCGGCGTTTTTTCATTAAGAAAGACTAACCCTTCTCCGTAAATCGCGCTCAGGATGTGTCCCGGCCCCGCCTGCCCCGCTGTGTTGTCGCCTGGCATGATGGTGGGGAAGAAGCAGGGCTTTTGTATCGCGGATTAGATGTTTTGCTAGCTGGATGAATCTGTTGGTGTAGTCAATTGACTATGTAGCCTGATGGAGGTCTATATGTTGGACTGTTGGAAAATCAGGCGAGAAGATTATCCGTTTCTATGACAATTCTTGCACTAGCCCTCTGAGAAAACACAGCGAGAGGAAGCCCCGCCGTCTGCGCGATTTGTGGAGGATGGTTAGAGGTTCTTAGGCGAAAAGCGGCCGCCGCCGGGGTCGGAGCCCCTGACCTCAAGTCAGGGGCGGAGCGCAAGCTGAGGGAGAACTCATCAAGAGTTCTCCCGAATTTGACGGTGCCCCGGAGGCGGCCGCTTTTCGTCTTAGAACCTCTTCCATCCGGAACCATGAGCGCAGGCGGCGGGGCTTCCTCTCGCGTATCTTCCGCGACTATGTGCAATGACACATTATATACGAACTTATCGCGAGAGTGTCCACTTGATCACTGCCGGTAAAATGTGATCCAGCCATGAAAAACACTTGCGTTTTTCTGATACATGAAGTATATTTAAATTATCATTTTCGACAATTCATTTTCAGTCTGATTCTGAAATACTGAATGATGCGTATCGCATCGGATTCCGCGTATTGGGGAGAGCAGCGCAAGGAGGTACGGTGTTTAGTAAAGTGTGTGGAATTGGCCTTCTGGGGGTAGAAGGCTGTCTTGTTCATGTGGAGGCGGACGTGCAGGAGGGTCTGCCCGGTTTTGTGATGGTCGGCGCGCTGGCGCCGGAGGTGCGGGAAGCCCAGGACCGGGTGAGAACGGCGCTTAAGAACGCAGGGTTCCGCTTTCCGCCGAAGAAGGTGACGGTGAATCTGTCGCCGGCGGATGTGCATAAGAGCGGTACAGGCTTTGATCTGCCGATCGCGGCAGCGGTTCTCGGCGCTCACGGGGCGCTTGACTGGGAGCGGCTTGCGGATTCGGTACTGATCGGGGAGCTGGGGCTTGACGGCGTTGTAAAGCCGGTTCGCGGGATCCTGCCTATGGTGATCGAAGCGAAGAACTGCGGCAAGAAGGTCTGCTATCTGCCGGAGGAGAACGTGCGGGAAGGGCAGATGATACCGGGGCTCAGGATCGTAGGTGTTGGACAGATCGGGGACCTGATCGAGAAAGTGAACGGCGGGAACAGAAGCGGCGGCGATGAGGATGTCTGCGGAGAGAAGGCCGGGATATGTCCGGATGATACGGATATGCCTGCTGATACGGATCGTGCCGGCGCGAAGGAGGGTTCGCCGCAGTCGGCTGCATTTCCGTATATCTCCAGGGATGTCTATGATATCGACTACAAGGACGTCCGGGGGCAGGGACTTATGAAGCGGGCCACGGAGGTGGCGGTAGCCGGCCGTCATAATCTGCTCTATATCGGCCCGGCGGGCACCGGCAAGACGATGATCGCGGAACGGATCCCTACGATCATGCCGTCCTGTACGATGGAGGAAATGCTGGAGATCTCCAAGATCTACAGTATCTGCGGCATGCTTCCGAAAGAGCAGCCGTTTATGACCAGAAGGCCGTTTCGGAGTCCCCACCATTCGGCGACGGCGCAGGCGCTGACGGGCGGAGGAAAGGCGCCGGCGCCGGGGGAGATGTCGCTGGCCAGCGGCGGCGTGCTTTTCCTGGACGAACTGCCGGAATTTTCGAAGAACGCCATCGAGCTTCTGCGGCAGCCGCTGGAAAGCCATAAGATCGTCCTGTCGCGGGTCAGCGGGCGGTATGAATTCCCGGCGGATTTCATGCTGGTGGCGGCGGCCAATCCCTGTCCCTGCGGACATTTTCCCGACAGGAACCGCTGCCGCTGCAGCGAGGAGCAGATCCGGCGTTATCTCGGGAAGATATCCAAGCCGATCCTGGACCGGATCGATATCTGTACGGAGGCGGCGCCTGTGGAGTTCGGCGATCTGCGGGGGCGGAGAGAGGAAGAATCTTCCGGGCAGATCCGGCAGCGGGTGGAGCGGGTCAGGGAGATCCAGAAGGAGCGGTTTGCGGGCCGCCGGATCCGCTTTAACAGCCAGATGACCGGAGAAGATATCCGCCGGTTCTGCGGGCTTAACCGGGAGGAGGAAGCGTTTTTCCGCGACGTCTATCAGAGAAAGGGTATGAGCGCCAGGGCCTATTCCAAGATATTAAAGGTGGCGAGGACCATCGCGGATCTGGACGGCGCGGAACAGATCGGTCACGCGCATCTGTGCGAGGCGATCGGTTACCGGAGTCTGGAAGAAAAGTATTGGCAGTCTTCCGGATCGGAGGTGACGCACCGTGAGTGAACATTTCACGGAACGTGATTACCTCTACTGGCTCTGTCAGCTTCCGCCGCTGGGGGCGATCACGATCCGGACGCTGCTGGACCGTTTCGGTTCCTGCGAAGCGGTTTATTATATGGAAGGAAGCCGGTTAAAGGAAGAGAAACTCCTGAACCGGGCGGCGGCCGCCTGTTTCGACGATATGAAACCGAAGCTTTTGGAGACCACGCGGGAATACCGCGGGCTGGAGGAGCGGGGAATCCGGTTCATTACTTACATGGATGAAGAATATCCGGAACGCCTTAAGCATATCTATGGAAGACCCGTGGGACTCTATGTGAAGGGCCGTCTCCCTGATGACGGACGTCCTTCCGCGGCGATCATCGGCGCCAGGGCCGCTTCCAGCTATGGCCTTCAGGTCGCCCGGATGCTCGGCGCGTCCTTAAGCCGCGCCGGGATCCAGATCGTCAGCGGCATGGCGCTCGGTATTGACGGAGCCGGTCATGAGGGAGCGCTTATGGAGGGCGGAGACACCTACGCGGTGCTGGGAAGCGGCGTGGATGTCTGCTACCCACGGACACATCGAAATATGTACCTTGAGATTCCGGCCCGGGGCGGCGTGATCTCTGAATTTCCGCTGGGAAGCGAAGCCCTTAAGCAGCATTTTCCGATGCGTAACCGGCTGATCAGCGGCCTGGCGGATGTGATCATCGTGGCGGAGGCCAGGGAGAGGAGCGGATCGCTGATCACGGCGGAGCTGGCCCTGGAGCAGGGCCGGGAGGTGATGGCGGTGCCGGGCATGGTGACGTCGGATCTGAGCCGCGGATGCAACCAGCTGATCCGGCAGGGAGCGGGAATCGTGACGTCTCCTGACGACATTTTGGAGTATTTTCAGATAAAGCGTGAAAAGATGTTAAGACTTCCTAAAAAAAATGAAAATGCACTTGCAAAGAAAGAAAAAATAGTGTATAGTTGCTTAGATTTACAACCGCGATTTATCGACCAGGTTGTAGAAGAGAGTGGTCTGCCGTTGGGGGAGTGCATGACGATTCTGCTTGAACTGGAGCTGAAGGGTTATGTTATGCAGCCGACAGACCATTATTATGTGAAAAAGATCTAGAGGAGCAAGAGGCATGGCAAAGTATCTGGTAATCGTGGAGTCACCTGCGAAGGTCAAGACGATCAAGAAATTCCTGGGGAGCAGCTATGAAGTGGACGCCTCCGGCGGACACGTCAGGGATCTTCCCAAGAGCCAGCTGGGTATCGACGTCGAACATGACTACGAGCCCAAGTACATCACGATCCGCGGCAAAGGCGATATCCTTGCGAAGCTTCGCAAGGAAGTGAAGAAGGCGGACGTGATCTATCTGGCTACCGACCCGGACCGTGAGGGCGAGGCCATTTCGTGGCATCTGATGAAAGCCCTGAAACTGGACGAGATCGAGGGAAAGAAAGTCTACCGCATCAGCTTCAATGAAATTACGAAGAACGCGGTAAAGACCTCTCTTAAGGAGCCGAGACAGCTGGATATGAGCCTGGTGGATGCCCAGCAGACCAGGCGTATCCTGGATCGGATGGTGGGATACCGCATCAGCCCGTTATTGTGGGCTAAGGTGAAGCGCGGACTGAGCGCCGGACGCGTGCAGTCTGCAGCTCTGCGCATGATCTGCGACAGGGAGGAAGAGATCGAGGCGTTCATCCCGGAGGAATACTGGGAGCTGGAAGCGGATCTTCTCGATACTTCCGCGTCTGCGGGTCCGAAGGCGTCCGCGGCGAAGAAAGGAAAGCGCAGGCCGCTGACCGCCAGATTCTACGGTGACGGAAACGGCAGAACGGAACTGACATCAAGGGAGGACGTGGAACGTGTTCTGACTGCCCTGAAGGACTGCCGCTATGTGGTGGACGAGGTGAAGAAGGGCGAGCGTATCAAGAAAGCGCCGCTTCCATTTACCACCAGCACCCTCCAGCAGGAGGCGTCCAAGGTCCTGAATTTCTCCACCCAGAAAACCATGCGTTTAGCCCAGCAGTTATATGAGGGCGTGACGGTGAAAGGCTATGGAACGATCGGCCTGATCACCTATCTGCGTACCGACTCCACCCGTGTGGCGGAGGAAGCGGCAGCGTCCGCCCGCACTTATATCGGGGAGACTTACGGTCCGAAATACGCGGCCGTCGAGGATTCCCGCGCGAAAAGCAAAGGCGCCAACGTTCAGGACGCCCACGAGGCCATCCGCCCCACGGACATCCGGCTGACGCCTGCGCAGGTAAAGGATTCTCTGGAAAGGGATCAGTTTAAGCTTTACCAGCTGATCTGGAAACGGTTCGCGGCCAGCCGCATGACGCCGGCGGTCTATGAGACCATGGCGGTGAAGGTGAAGGCGGGAGAGTATTATTTTAACCTGTCCGCGGCCAAGCGTGTGTTCGACGGTTATCTGTGTATTGGCATGGAGGACGAGGAGGAAGACACGGGACTGTCTCTGGAGGATCTGACAGAGGGGAAAGAGTTGGAATTGTCTCAGCTGCGCGAAAGCCAGCATTTCACCCAGCCGCCGGCTCATTTTACAGAGGCGTCCCTGGTGAAAGCGCTGGAGGAGGAAGGCATTGGCCGTCCCAGTACTTACGCGCCGACGATCACCACCCTTTTAGGCCGCCGTTATGTGGCCAAAGAGAAGAAAAATCTGTATGTTACTGAGCTGGGCGAGGTGGTGAACCGCATCATGAAGGAGAATTTCCCAAGCATCGTGGACCTTAAGTTCACGGCCAACATGGAATATCTGCTGGACGGCGTGGGAGATGGCTCCGTGGACTGGAAGACCGTAGTGCGTAATTTCTATCCGGATCTTGACGAAGCCGTGAAGGCGGCGGAGAAGGCTCAGCAGTCCGTCACGATCGAGGATGAGCAAAGCGATGAGATCTGCGAGCTTTGCGGGCGCCGCATGGTCATCAAGTACGGTCCCCACGGGAAATTCCTGGCCTGTCCGGGATTCCCGGAATGCAAGAACACAAAGCCTTATCTGGAGAAGATCGGCGTCGCCTGCCCCAAATGCGGCGGCGAGCTGGTGGAGAAGAAGACCCGGAAAGGCAGGCGGTATTACGGCTGTGCCAACAGCCCGGAGTGCGACTTCATGTCGTGGCAGAAACCGTCTCAGACCCGCTGCCCCAAGTGCGGAAGCTATATGGTGGAGAAGGGCAGCAAGCTTCTTTGCAGCAGCGAAACCTGCGGGTACAGCGTTGCCGCAAAGGAAATGTAAATACAAATATTTACAAAATAGAATTAATTTCAAAAGTTTCAAAAAACTGTTGTCATTCAAAAAGAGATATGCTATAATTTCTGCGACACTCAAGAGTTATGGCTCTTTTTTGCATCAGAGAAAGGGGTTCGGAAGTAATGAGCGTGCAGTTGTTGGACAAAACACGCAAAATTGGAAAATTGTTGCACAACAATAATTCCAATAAGGTTGTCTTCAACGACATCTGTAAAGTGCTGAGTGAGATCCTGGAGTCGAATATCCTGGTCATCAGCAAGAAGGGAAAGGTTCTCGGCATCGGCACATGGCCCGGTGTGGAAGAGATCGAAGAACTGATCGGAGAGCATCTGGGAGGTTTTATCGACAAGCTCTTAAACGAGAGGCTGTTAAGCATCCTTTCCACCAAGGAAAACGTAAATCTCGCGACCCTGGGATTTACGGAGGAGAACGTGAAGAAATACCAGGCCATCATCGCGCCCATCGACATCGCGGGAGAGCGCCTGGGCACCTTGTTCATCTATAAGATGGACTGCCAGTACAATATCGACGATATCATCCTCAGTGAGTACGGAACTACCGTTGTCGGTCTCGAGATGCTTCGCTCGGTCAACGAGGAGAACGCGGAGGAGACCAGGAAAATACAGATCGTCAAATCAGCCATCGGGACGCTGTCCTTCTCAGAGCTGGAGGCGATCACCCACATTTTCGAAGAACTGGACGGCAACGAGGGCATCCTGGTGGCGTCGAAGATCGCGGACCGGGTGGGCATTACCCGCTCGGTGATCGTGAACGCCCTGCGGAAGTTCGAGAGCGCGGGAGTGATCGAGTCACGGTCCTCCGGCATGAAGGGAACCTACATCAAGGTACTTAACGATGTGGTCTTCGACGAGCTGAAGCAGGTCAAGAACCCGGGAAACCGCAGCGTCAAGTAAGATCGGAAATACAGCAGGAGATCATCCGTTTTCTTTTCGGAGAGCGGATGATCTTTTTATTTGCATTTTTCACAATTCCGCGGTATAGTATTATGGATTGTAAATATGACGGGAGCTGTGACGATGCGCAGATACTATGAGAGATATATCGACAACTTGGAACAGATACAAAAACTGATGCAGTTCCGCCCCGAACGAGGCCTGACGGAGGAGCGGATGGTCATGGAGATCCGGGATAACGCCAGACAGCGCCATGAGATCTGCTGTGAGAATGACCGGCTGCTCGAGAGGATCCTTTTTAAGCGGGAACCCGGGGAGCTGGACGGTCAGGATATCGAGGAACTCTCGGAGTTCGCGGACAGGCTGTTTCTTAAGGAAGATGTTCTGGATACGGGAATCGCGCATTATATCCACCGGCTGCTTTTGGAACGCGCCAGACAGATGCAGGACCGGGACCTTTATATCAGGGAACTGTATCAGGCCGGCTTTACGCTTCTTCATGTAAAGCCTATCGTACTCCACAGGGAGGTCAGGAATCCGTTTCGGGATCAGATCACAGCGTATTTTGAAGAGGGCGCGTCCTATCTGGATCAGTATGACGAGATCGAAGACGAGCAGACAAGGAACTTTATCCTGCGCTGCTGCGAGAAAAGGGATGAGAAGGAATATCTGTATGTATTTCCGCAGGAGAGACGGCGGTGGTGGGAGGACGAAGACGTAAATTCCGAAAGAGAAGCGTTTGAAAAATACGTTCTCAGAGGGATCCTGACCTATCATCCGCCGACGTATGTGCATTCGCGGATGGTCGCCTGGATCGGGGAAAAGCTGTGCCGCCGGATGGCTGAAATCATGCCGGGAAAGATGGCGGGGACCATGGGGCTTACTGATGCGGAAGCGGTAAGACAGGCGGAGGAGATGCTCGTTCGGTGCGTCTATGAAGGAGGACTCTGCCATGATCTGGGCAAGAGCCTCGTCCTGAATTATATCGGGCTTTACGGGCGGAAACTTCTGGACGAGGAATTCGCGTGCGTAAAACTGCACACGGTTCTGGGAAGCGCATTGCTGAGGGACGCCGGCTACGAGCCTCTGGCGCAGATCGCGCTGCATCACCATCAGTGGACGGATCAGAAGGGAGGATATCCCTATCCGTGCGATCCCTGTCCGGAGGAATACCGGCTGCTGGTCGATATCGTCTCGGTGGCGGATTCCATGGATGCGGCGACGGACAATATCGGACGCAGTTATGCCAGCGCGAAGACATTTGGAAAACTGGTGGAGGAACTGCACGAAGGCGCGGGAACCAGATACCGGGAAGAAGTGGTAAGCCTGTTTGACGACGGGGATTTTTGCAGGGAAATGGAACAGGAGCTGATACTGCGCAGGCAGCAGATCTATTGTGAGATATACAGCATGACGCCGCAGGATGGAGGCTTTGATGGAGGATATACGGGAGATCCGTGGGGAGAAGAAGAGGCTGCGGTCTGAGATTCGAAGAAAACGCCGTGAACTGGGGGCGTCCTGCAGGAAGGAGGCAGACGCGGCGATAGTAAAAAGACTGGAGGATATTAAGGCGTACCGGCAGGCGCGGACCGTATTCTGCTATGTGAGCGTGGCGGACGAGGTAGACACCGGAGAACTGATCCGGAATATGCTGACGGCCGGAAAGCGCGTGGCGGTGCCCCGGTGCGGCGCCTGCGGAGAGGAAGATCCGTCAGGAACAGAGAAGGGCCGTATGGAAGCGTATGAGATAACATCTTTGGATGATCTGGAGCCGGGAATGTACGGAATACCAGAGCCGAAGGAGTATTGCCGCAGGATCCTTCCGACGGAGATCGATCTCTGTATCGTTCCCTGTCTGTGCGTCGGTTCCGACGGCACGCGGCTTGGTTACGGCGGCGGGTACTATGACCGTTATCTGATCCGTATGAGGCCGGACGCGGTCTGCGCGGCTCTTTGCAGGGAGAACACCCAGGGAGCGGAACCGCCGGCGGAGCCCCATGACAGGCCGGTCGATATGGCGGTTACGGAGAACCGGGTCATAGTTTACAGACCTGATCTGGCGGATCACATTAATTTTTACGAATTTATCAAATAAAGTTTGCCATCCGCTTATAAATTGGGTATAATCGGAGCAGAACCGATTCCCTCGCAGTCCGGGACTTCCGGGCTGATTCGCATAAAATCGGGCACAAAATCTGGTGCTTTAATGCGGCAAACTGCACAAATTAGCGGTTTTTGGACAGGCTTCGTCAGGATTTGACAAAAGAAAACAGATGTGTTATAAAAGTCTTGGAAAGAATAAAACCATAATCGATCTTTCCGAAGGAGTCTGATATTATGAAACAGAAACAGATCATGCTGCCTTCCCTGGAAGATGCCAAGGCATTTGTCACCGCCGCGATGAAATGTGATTTTGATGTGGATGTCTTCTACAACCGGATCACCATCGATGCCAAGTCTATTTTAGGCGTGCTGAGTCTGGATCTGACGAAAGTTCTGACTGTACGGTATAATGGTGAGAATGAGGAATTCGAGGCCTTCCTTGAGAAGCAGGCGGCCAAGAGAGTAGCATAGAAGATATATATTGCGGAAGCAGGAGGGAATTGTCTGATACATATCCGACAATTCCCTCCTTTTTGCGTGAGGCGAAGAGTTACAGCGACCTCGAAAACGCGAAGCGTTTTCGAGGTGACGCGTACCGCAGAGAACACCTCTAGTACTGTAATGGATCCCCCAAAAACAGACACCAGAAGGACAAGAAAGGAGCCGGACCGATGGAAAAGAAGCAGACAGTCACAGATCCCCGCGTCATCCGCATCTCGGTCCGCGACCTGGTCGAGTTCGTCATGCGGGGCGGCGATATCGACAACCGGAGGCTTTCGGGCGCCGAGAAAGAAGCCATGCAGGCCGGGAGCCGCATCCACCGGAAGATCCAGCACGGAAAGGGCGGCAGCTACCACGCCGAGGTAGTCATGAAGTATACGGTGGACGAGGGAGAGTTCGTGATCTCCCTGGAAGGCCGTGCCGACGGCGTGATCATCGAGGACGACGGCGTTACGATCGATGAGATCAAAGGCGTCTATCTGGATATTGACCGGCTTACGGAGCCGGTGAAGGTGCATCTGGCCCAGGCCATGTGTTATGGCTATATGTACTGCGCGGATCAGGGACTTTCTGACATCACGGTCCAGGTAACCTACTGTAACCTGGAGACTGAGAATATACGTATCTTTGAACAGGTTTACACCTTCGACGAGCTGAGCGTGTGGTTTGACGGCCTGATCCACGAATATGTGAAATGGGCCCGCTATCTCTATGAACATGCGATCAGCCGTGACATCTCCCTGCGGGGGCTGGAATTCCCCTACGTCTACCGGGAAGGGCAGAAAGAACTGGCGGTATCGGTTTATAAAGCGATTGCCAGAAAGAGGAACCTGTTCATCCAGGCGCCCACCGGCGTGGGCAAGACCCTTTCGGTGGTCTATCCCGGACTGAAGGCCATGGGCGAAGGCCTGACGGAGAAGATCTTCTATCTGACGGCCCGGACCATTACCAGAAGCGTGGCGGAGGAGACATTTTCCATCCTGAAGGACCGGGGGATGCACCTGAAGTCGGTGACGATCACGGCCAAGGAGAAGCTGTGCTTCCTGGAGAAGCCGTCCTGCAACCCGGATGACTGCCCTTACGCGAAGGGACATTTCGACCGGGTAAACGACGCGGTCTGGGATCTGCTCCACCGGGAATTCGGGATCACACGGGAGCTGATCCTGCGTTACGCGGAAGAGTACCGGGTGTGCCCCTTCGAGTTCTGCCTGGATGTGAGCAGCTGGGTGGACGCGGTGATCTGCGACTACAATTACGTATTCGATCCGGATGTGCGGCTGAAGCGGTATTTCTCCGACGGCGTGGAGGGGGAGTATCTGTTCCTGGTGGACGAGGCCCATAATCTGGTGTCACGGGCGCGGGAGATGTACAGCGCCCCGCTTGTGAAGGAGGATGTGCTGCAGGCAAAGCGCCTTCTGGCCGGCAAAAGCCCGAAGGCGTGCCGGTATCTGGATCGGGTCAATAAACTGCTGCTTGCCATGAAGCGGGAGACAGAAGGCTATGTGGTGCATGAGGAGATCAACGCGCTGGCGGTGCTTCTCAATTCCCTGTACGGGGAGATGGAGAATTTCCTGGACGACAACCGGCAGTTTGAGGACCGGGAGCTGGTGCTGGATTTCTATTTTGAACTGCGCAGTTTCCTGATGGTATATGACAGGCTGGACGAGGCGTATACAATCTATTCGGAGATCCTTCCGGACGGGCGGTTTATGGTGAAGCTGTTCTGCATGAATCCGGCCGGGAATCTGAAGGAGTGTCTGGAGAAAGGGCGCAGCACGATTTTCTTCTCGGCGACCCTTCTGCCGGTGAACTATTATAAGGAACTTTTGAGCGGAAACCTGGAGGACTACGCGGTCTACGCCGAGTCGCCGTTTCCGCGGGAGAACCGGCTGCTTCTGGTGGCGGATGATGTAAGCAGCCGGTACACCAGGAGAAATAAGCGGGAATTCGAGAAGGTGGCCGACTATATCCGGGCGGCGGTGTGCGGGAAGAAGGGAAATTACATGGTGTTCTTTCCGTCTTACGCCTATTTGAATGAAGTAGTGACCGTGTGGGAGGAGAAGGAGCGGGAGGCGGCTCAGACGGAAACCGGGGGAGCAGAGAGTTTTTCAGGGAACTCAGGCAACGCGGATGGAAAGACGTCATTTGGAGATGTGCGGCAGTGGATGGAGCCGGTCACCGTCGTCTGCCAGGACAGCCGCATGAACGAGGCGCAGAAGGAGGAATTTCTGCGTATGTTCGAGGAAGAGAGGGAGGAGTCGCTGGCGGCCTTCTGCGTCATGGGCGGCGTGTTCTCCGAGGGGATCGATCTGAAGGAGGAGCGTTTGATCGGCGCCATTGTGGTGGGCGCGGGACTGCCCATGGTCTGTACGGAGCAGGAACTTCTGAAGGCGTATTTCGACCGGCAGGAAAAGCGGGGATTTGACTACGCCTACCAGTATCCGGGGATGAATAAGGTGCAGCAGGCGGCCGGCCGCGTGATCCGGACGATGGAGGACCGGGGCGTGATCCTTCTGCTCGACGATCGGTTCCTGCGGGACGAGTATCAGGCTCTTTTCCCGCGGGAATGGAGGCCGTTTTCGGTAGTGAACCGAAAGAATGTGGGACGGGCGATCGGGGAGTTCTGGGGGCAGGAGACGAAAAAGGAAATAGGATGACAGAGTCGGAAATCAGAGAGGAGAGAATATCGTGAAGGACTATGACATTTTCCAGATGTATGTAAATGAAATGTCCGAGATCAGGGCGTGCGATGCGGAGGAAAATGCCGTTCTCGCGCGGAAAGCGGCAGAAGGAGACGACGCGGCGAAGAGCCGTCTGATCGAGGGAAATCTGAAGTACGTTCTGGAACTGAGCCGGGATTTCGTGGGAAGCGGCGTGCCGGCTTCCGATCTGGTGCAGGAGGCCAATATGGCGCTTCTGATGGCGGTGGATGAGTATGATCCGGCGGAAAGCGGAGATGAGGATGCGGCCCGAGATTCCGCGAAGATATTGGCGGATGCGGCACGAGATTCAGCGGAAATTCTGGTGGATACTGCCCTGGATTCCGTGGAAATGCCGGCGGATACCGCCGGACAGTTCGAGAAATTCCTGGCGGAACGGGTGAAGACGGCGCTGACAGCGGCCATTGATGAACATAAAGCCCAGAAAAAGATCGGAAAGAAGGTGCTGGACCGGGTGAATCTGCTCCAGGATGTCTCCAGACAGATGGCCGAGGAACTGGGCCGCGAAGCCACGGTACCGGAACTGGCGCAGCGGCTTAAGATGACCGAAGAAGAAGTGAAGGACATCATGAAGGTGGCTCTGGACGCGCTGAAGGCGTTAGGAGAGGACTGAGCTTCCATTTTGTTGTACTTTTGTTGTACGCGGTTCGTTATAATCAGATCAGATAACAGAAGCCGGACTGTCCCGGAAACGGTTCCGCGGCGGCAGTCCCTGATTTGAGCCGAAATGGCAAAGGAGAGATAAAATGGCGTGGACGGACTATGAAGAGGCTTATAATACACTGGATGAAAACTTGAGGGCGGGTTCCCGGCGGCTGACAGCAGAAGAGATGCTGCTGATAGGCAGTATTCTGAATGATGCGGACGCAAGAAACCATATCCCCAATTTTGCGGATTACGAGCGAGCCAGCAACGGAGATTATTCCCGGTTTGAGAAGGTTGGACGCGTCATGCGCAATTATCTCGCGGTTAAATTTATGGAGGAGAAAGGTTTCATAAACGGCAATACGCCGGATGTCACCCAGAAGATGCTGGAAGAGAACGCGATGAACCCGGCGTTCCGTCTGGGGATATCCCAGCTTTCCCATTCGGAGGATCCGGCTGTCACGGCCACTTTCCGCGGCTATGACGATCAGATGAACGCCCATATCATGCGTCAGACATTAAAACCTATGAGCGCGCGGCAGATCCAGAAGGTAAAGGAGATGTTTCCCAAGGGGGACCAGGCGCGTCAGGAGATCCTGAAAAATGTGGAAAAGCAGGTGCTTATAGCGAAAACGCTCTTTATGGCCCATATCGGAAAGACCCAGATCCGGGAGGAGGGCCGCGATCCTCGGGAACCGGAATGCTCAGTTGCGGGGATGATGGCGCACTGCTCCAGGGCCGCGTATGTATTTCCGCCTGCCCAGGGTGACTGGCTTCCGGCGATGATGACGTCGGTAATCGGGCTGGATATGGGAGCGGCGGCCGGCGTATACGGGCGTTCAATGGCGACCCATTCCGTGGAAAACGGCGCGAAAATCAGCGATTTCAAAGAGAAAAAGCAGCCCAGCGCCCGCCATCAGTATGGGATGGATGTGGCTATCGGCGGACTTGGGAATGACGGCATCCAGGGAAAGGGCGGGGTTCCGCAGACCCTGAAGAATGACGGAAGCTGCGGGCACATGTATATGCGTGTGGATCCGGGAAACGCCCGAACGACAAGCAGCATTCTGATCGGATTCGAGTCGGATTCGCCATCGGCGGCTTCCAACCAGCAGGGCCACACCCATACGATCAGAGCCACCCCAGAGTATATGTCCAGTTTCCTGGGACAGCGCGAGGATGAGATCGGAAATAAATATGGCGGGCGTATCATTGACTGTACCGGGTACGAACCGGATGTTCTGACCCATATGCTGAACGGTTTTACGAAATATTACCGGTCCATGCTTCTTAGTTCCCTGAGCGATCCGGAGCTCGCGGCGCGCATCGATGAGATCAACCAGTCCCTGTGCGGAAAGATGATGAACGCGGACGAACTGAAGAGAACGATGGGAAATCTGGGGTTCCTCCCCATGGAAGCCGTTTCGCTTGCGGAAAGAGCCGCGAAAGTGCGGGGAATCGACCCCGGTTCGATCAAGGAGGACGATCTGCCGACACCGGAGTATGAAATAGAAGGTGTGTTTCAGAAGGAGAAGCCGAGCCGATGGACCCAGCTTAAGGCCTGGCTTGGAATGCGGTCAGGCATGACGGAGATGCAGGAGTATCGAAATTATCAGAATTTCCTGAAGGGCAAGGTTAACGCAGCGATCGAAGCGTCGGACCGTGCCGCCGCGGACGCGTTGGCGACGGCAGGACAGAACGAAACGCCTCAGCAGGATCAACGAACGGGGCATGGGAATGGGATACAAAGGCCGCTGAATGAACTGGTTGACGTTGAAGCGGAGCTTACAGCTCGGAATTCGCAGGAAGCGGAGGCTATTAACCGGCGGCCGGTTCCTGTGAGAAGACGCGCCGATTCTTTGCCTGTTAATAAGCCGAAAGGCTTAACCCATAAGTAGCAGGATCAGAATATTTTCCTTGCGAATGCCGTTAAAGTTGTAGTATAATAAATAGGAGATTGCAGCATTATGTGATTTCAGTCGGAACCGGCGCGGATTGACGGTCATTTTGGGGAAACTGACCGTAAGCAGACGCGCGGCCGGCTGGGGTAACCGTTCACATCCTGCGGGGAAGATGGCCGGAGGAGACAGGCATCGCGCCGCCCGGAGAAGGGGCGGGCGCGGGAAGGAGGTCTTATGGAGAACAGGATCATGAAACTGGAGTCAGCGACGGGGGTACCGATCCGGATCATGCCGGGGCATTATTCAACGAATCATTCCCACATTAATTTCTATGTGGACACGACGGCCCTGAAGGCGCGTCAGAGCGAGGCGGAGCAGGCCGCGAAGGCGCTGGCGGCCCGCTACTACTACGATACGGTGGTGGACACGATCGTGTGTATTGAGGGAACGAATGTGATCGGCGCGTTTCTGGCCCAGCAGCTGTCCGAAGCGGGCGTCATGTCCATGAACGCCCACAAGACCATCTATGTGACGGAGCCGGAGTACGACAACAACGGCCAGCTGATCTTCCGCGACAACATCCGTCCGATGATCGCGGGCAAGAACATCATCGTCCTGCTGGCGGACGTGACCACCGGCCGGACCACGGCCCGCTGCGTGGAGGCGATCCAGTATTACGGCGGGATCGTCCGCGGCGTCTGCGCCCTGTTCAGCGTCGTGCCGCAGATCAAGGAGTTCCCGGTGAACGCGGTGTTTACAGATAAAGATATCCCGGATTACAAGGCGTATCCGGCCATGGAATGCCCGTACTGCAAGAGCGGAATCCCGCTGGACGCGCTGGTGAACAGCTACGGGTATTCGAAGCTGAGATAGAGGCTGGCGGTGGAGAGAGTATTTTATGCGAACAGAGTGCCAATGACGCGCTGTTCGTATTGACAGCAGGAAATCGGAAACGGTGAAAGAAACAATATCATGAACTAGCAAGCCTTCGGTGCAGCCGGTATGAGCCGGCGGTTCCGGAGGCTTTTATCTTGTAAATTTTTCCTCACTATGATATAGTGGATGAAAATGTGACAGCAGGAGGCAATCAAAATGGATTATAACGCGCTCAGTGAACTGCTTTTTCCGGACGTGACCGAGACGCCGGAGGCGCTTGAAGAAAAATATCCGCCGCGCAACCTTCCAGAGGGCGCGGTCGTCAGCCGCATGGGACCGAGCCCCACGGGCTTCGTCCATCTCGGCAATCTGGTGCAGGGGATGACGTCAGAGAGGATGTGCCATCAGTCCGGCGGCGTTCTGTTCCTGCGCGTCGAGGACACGGACAGCAAGCGGGAGGTGCCCGGCGCCATCGAGATGCTGATCGAGGGACTTTCGCACTATGGGATCAATTTTGACGAGGGCGCGGTCCTTGGCGGGGAAAAGGGCAGCTACGGACCCTATAAGCAGTCGCTGCGCGGGCCCATTTACCATGTTTACGCGAAGAAGCTGGTGAAGGAGGGCAAGGCTTATCCCTGCTTCTGCACGGAAGAGGAGCTGGCCGCGATGCATTCCGCCCAGGAGGCCGCGAAGGAGAATTTCGGGTATTACGGGAAATACGCCGTCTGGCGCGACCGGCCCATGGAGGACATTCAGGCCGCGCTGGCGGAAGGGAAGCCGTGGGTGCTCCGTTTCCGCTCGGAGGGTTCCATCGAGCATAAGATTAAATTTACGGACGGCATCAAGGGGGCGCTGGAGCTTACCGAGAACGATATCGACCATGTGCTTCTGAAATCGGACGGGATACCGACCTATCATTTCGCCCATGTGGTGGACGACCATCTGATGCGGACGACGCATGTGGTGCGCGGCGACGAATGGCTTTCCAGCCTGCCGCTGCACATTCAGCTTACGGCCGCGTTGGGCTTTAAGCTGCCCAAGTACCTGCATGTGGGGACGCTTCAGAAGATGGACGGCAGCTCCAAGCGGAAGCTGTCCAAGCGCAAGGATCCGGAGCTGGCGCTTTCTTTCTACCGGGAGCAGGGCTACCCCACCCAGTCGGTCTATGAGTATATCATGACGATCCTGAATTCGAATTTCGAGGACTGGCGCAGGGCGAATCCGATGGCTCCGGTAGGAGACTTTAAGTTCTCACCGAAGAAAATGAATCCGGCCGGAGCGCTGTTCGACGAGAACAAGCTGCGCGACGTCTCCAAGGACGTGATCAGCCGCATGACCGCCGGGCAGGTCTATGACGGCATCTGCGACTGGGCGCGGGAGTTCGATCCGGCGTTCGCGGCGCTTCTTGAGAGAAATCCGGACTACGCCCGCGCGATCCTGGCCATCGGGCGTGGCGGGAAGAAGCCGCGCAAGGATTTCGCTGTCTGGAGCGAGGTGAAGCCGTATATGAGCTTCTTCTATCCGGAGATCTTCGAGCCGGATTATACCGCGCCGGAAGGCATGGACACCGTTGATATGGCGGAGATCCTGAAGGCTTATTACCGCCGGTGCAGACAGTCTGAGAGCGGTGCGGAGGCGCAGGGCGTGCTGGAGGCGGACAGCGCGGCGTGGTTTGAGGGTGTTAAAGCACTGGCTGCGGGTCTGGGGTACTGCCCGGATACGAAGCTTTACCGTTCTGAGCCGGAGAAGTGGAAGGGGAGCGTCGGAGATGTGTCGATGGCGATCCGCATCGCGGTCTGCGGCAGGCAGCAGTCGCCGGATCTTTACGAAGTTATGCGAGTGATGTGCAGCGTGGATGGGGAGCTGTTTATCGGGAGATTGAAAATGGCGGCGGAGGCGCTGGGAGCGGATACTGAGGATTGGGATGAGTAGTGATGCACATGGTTGCGGGAGGTACGCGGGACAGGCGGGGCCGTGGCACATCCTGTACGCTCATGACTCCGAAGGGAAGTCTTTCTAAATTCAAAAACGCCAGTTTGAGGGCAACGGCAAATTCGCGTGAACTCCTGATGAGTTCACGCTCAGGTTGCCGCTCCGCCCATGACTTGAGGTCATGGGCTACGGCCCTCAAACTGACGTTTTTTCATTAAGAAAGACTAAACCCTTCTCCGTAAATCGCGTCCAGGATGTGCCACGGCCCCGCCTGTCCCGCTGGGTTGTCGCATATGTGAGGCAGAGAGGAGATTCTGCATTTATGCAGGGCGATGTACAGTTATACAGCGCTATACAGTATGTGCTAGCGATTCTTGCTCCCGGAAGAACCAGCGCAGGAAGCCTGCTCCTCCTGAGGTGAATTTTGTGAGCGGCTGAAAAGGCTTAGTGAACAGAGATTTGCGTTGGTACGAAAAATGGGAGGACCAGGGAACTCATCTTACGGATGCACACACGCTGGTCCCATTTTTCGTGCCGCCTTTAGCAAATCGCTGTGAACTTAGACTTTTCCCGCGAGCAAACCTGAACCTCAGGAGGAGCAGGCTTCCTGCGCGTACCATCCGCGACCATGTGCGCAGGCATTTTAGAACATTAAACAACACTACGGCACATGTGACAATGAGCAAACGGAACAGCACCCATAACATTCAAAATCCCCCGCGAAAACGGTTGACTTATGCCATTAAATTACGTATAGTTAGTGTGACATAAAACCCCTGAATACCGCACCCCGCGCGGGTGCAGACACGAAGCGAGAGCAGGAGGAATAACATGAGCGTAAGACGGATCTATGTAGAGAAGAAGCCCGCGTACGCGGTGAAGGCGAAGGAGCTTCTGGCTGAGATCGGCAGTTACCTTGGCATCGGTACGGTGGAGAATGTGCGGGTGCTGATCCGCTATGATATCGAGAATCTGTCCGAAGGCGCGTATCGGACGGCGCTGGCGACCATTTTCTCGGAGCCGCCGGTGGACGAGATTTATGAGGAGACCTTCCCCAAGGGGGAGAATGATACTGTATTTTCTGTGGAATACCTGCCGGGGCAGTTCGACCAGCGGGCGGATTCGGCGGAGCAGTGCGTGAAGCTCTTAAGCGAGGAAGAGGAGCCGGTGATCCGCTCGGCCACCACCTACGTGATCTCTGGGAAGCTGACGGCGGAGCAGGCGGCGGCTATCAAATCCTTCTGCATCAATCCGGTGGACAGCCGGGAGACGGACGAGACCAAGCCGGCGACGCTTCTGACCGTGTTCGATACGCCGGCGGACGTGGCGATCTTTGCGGGTTTCTGCGGATTCGCGGAGCCGGAGCTTAAGGCGCTTTACGATTCGCTGAACCTGGCGATGACATTTAAAGATTTTCAGCATATTCAGAACTATTACCGGACGGAAGAGCACCGGGAGCCGACCGTGACGGAGATCCGGGTCCTGGATACTTACTGGTCGGATCACTGCCGTCATACCACGTTCTCGACGGAGCTTAAGGATGTGACGATTACTGACGGCGCGTACAGGGCGCCGATTATGGCTTCGTATGAGCAGTATCTGGCGGACCGCGAGGAGCTTTATAAAGGGCGGGACGACAAGTTCGTCTGCCTGATGGATCTGGCGCTTCTGGCGATGAAGAAGCTGCGGGCGGAAGGGAAGCTTGCCGATCTGGAGGAGTCCGAGGAGATCAACGCCTGCAGCATCGTGGTGCCGGTGGAGATCGACGGCGTCACCGAGGAGTGGCTGGTGAATTTCAAAAATGAGACCCACAACCATCCGACGGAGATCGAGCCTTTCGGCGGCGCTGCCACCTGTCTGGGCGGCGCGATCCGCGACCCGCTGTCCGGGCGCACCTATGTCTATCAGGCCATGCGCGTGACCGGCGCGGCGGATCCGACGAAGCCGATTTCCGAGACGCTTAAGGGTAAGCTCCCCCAGAGGAAGCTGGTCAATGGGGCCGCCGACGGCTACAGCTCCTACGGCAACCAGATCGGGCTGGCGACGGGCTATGTGAAGGAGATCTACCATCCGAACTATGCGGCGAAACGTATGGAGATCGGCGCGGTCATGGGCGCGGCTCCGAGAAAGTATGTGAAGCGGCTGACCTCCGATCCGGGAGATATTATCGTGCTTCTGGGCGGCAGAACCGGCCGCGACGGCATCGGCGGGGCCACCGGTTCGTCCAAGGTCCACACGGAGGCGTCCATCGAGGTCTGCGGCGCGGAGGTGCAGAAGGGCAATCCGCCTACCGAGCGGAAGATCCAGAGGCTGTTCCGCCGCCCCGAGGTGTCTTCGATCATTAAGAAATGCAATGATTTCGGCGCGGGCGGCGTGTCCGTGGCTATCGGCGAACTGGCGGCGGGGCTGACCATCGATCTGGATAAGGTTCCGAAGAAGTACGCGGGCCTGGACGGCACGGAGATCGCGATCTCCGAGTCCCAGGAGCGTATGGCGGTGGTGCTTGCCCCGGAGGACGTGGACAAGTTCCTGGGATATTCGGCGGAGGAGAACCTGGAAGCGATCCCGGTGGCGGTGGTGACTGAGGAGCCGCGCCTGGTGATGAACTGGAGAGGGAAGACCATCGTCGATATCAGCAGGGCATTTCTGGATACCAACGGCGCCCATCAGGAGGCGTCGGTGGTGCTTGAGACGCCGGGACGCGAGGGGAATCCGTTCGCGGCGGCCGGCGTGATTACGGATATTAACGACTCGAATGCCATCCGCGAAAAATGGCTCTCCGTCCTATCTGATTTAAATGTCTGCTCCCAGAAGGGCCTGGTCGAGATGTTCGACGGTTCCATCGGCGCGGGATCTGTCTTCATGCCCTACGGCGGCAGATACCAGCTGACCGAGACCCAGGCCATGGTGGCCAAGCTCCCGGTCCTTCGCGGGCGCACCGACACGGTGACGATGATGAGCTACGGCTATGATCCGTATCTTTCCAGCTGGAGTCCCTACCATGGCGCAATCTACGCGGTGGTGTCCTCCGTGGCGAAGATCGTGGCAAACGGCGGCGAGATGGATAAGATCCGCTTCACGTTCCAGGAATATTTTAAGAGAATGACCGACGATCCCACACGGTGGGGTACGCCGTTTGCGGCGCTTCTCGGCGCCTACAGCGCCCAGCTGGGCTTCGGCCTGCCGTCCATCGGCGGCAAGGACAGCATGTCCGGAACCTTCAACGACGAGCATCACGGCGAGATCAATGTGCCGCCGACGCTGGTATCCTTCGCGGTGGATATCGCCCGCCACGGCGATATCATTTCCCCGGAGCTTAAGAAGGCCGGAAATAAGCTGGTAGAGTTTGAGATCGAGCGGGATGCCTACGATCTGCCGGTCTATGAGCAGGTCATGGAAGGCTACCGGAAGATTCACGCGGACATCGCCGCGGGCAGGATCATTTCCGCCTACGCGGTGGAGGGACACGGTCTGGCCGAGGCGGTCAGCAAGATGGCCTTCGGCAATCAGCTTGGCGTGAAGATCGAGCATAATCTGGATCCGCGGGATTTCTTCGCGCCGGCCTGGGGCAATATCGTCTGCGAGGTGCCTGCGGACAAGGTGGGAGAGCTGTCTGTTTCCTACCGGCTGATCGGCGAGGTGACGGAGGACGGCGCGTTCCGCTATGGCGCGGCGGCGATTTCCCTGAAGGAAGCCCTTTCCGCCTGGACCGCGACCCTTGAACATGTATTCCCGACCGTTTCCGGCGTGGAGCAGACGGCGGTTCCGAACCAGGTGTATCGCGCGAAGAATGTGTATGTCTGCAGAAATAAAGTGGCGAAGCCCCATGTATTTATCCCGGTATTCCCGGGTACCAACTGCGAGTACGACAGCACGAAGGCGTTTGAGCGCGCGGGCGCGGAAGTGACCACGAAGGTGTTCCGCAACTTAAGCGCCAATGATATCCGCGAGTCCGTGGACGAGTACAAAAAGGAGGTCGCGAAGGCCCAGATCGTCATGTTCCCCGGCGGCTTCTCCGCCGGCGACGAGCCCGAGGGCTCGGCCAAATTCTTCGCGACCGTGTTCCGCAACGCGGCGATCAAGGAGGAGATCGAGAAGCTCCTGCATGAGAGGGACGGCCTGATGCTGGGCATCTGCAACGGCTTCCAGGCGCTTGTGAAGCTGGGCCTGGTGCCGGAGGGAACTATTGCCCCGCAGCACGCTGATTCGCCGACGCTGACGATGAACACTATTGGACGCCATGTGTCCAAGATGGTCTACACCAAGGTGGTTACCGACAAGTCTCCGTGGCTTGCGCTGGCTCAGCCCGGCGGCGTCTACTGCAACCCGGCTTCCCACGGCGAGGGACGTTTCGTGGCAAGCGACGAGTGGCTCAGGAAACTGTTTGAGAACGGCCAGGTGGCGACCCAGTACGTCAACGACAAGGGTGAGCCGACGATGGACGAATTCTGGAATCCCAACGGCTCTTACATGGCCATCGAGGGAATCACGAGCCCTGACGGACGGATCCTGGGCAAGATGGCCCATTCCGAGCGCCGCGGCGAGGCGGTCGCCGTAAATATCTACGGCGAGCAGGATATGAAGATCTTTGAGGCGGGCGTGGCGTATTTCAGATAACAGATGAGAGGACGGCGCGGCAGATCAGAAGCCGGGCCGTCCCTTTGAATCGGCGGGAGGAAATGCTTTATGAAAGCGCAGAATTACAGAGAGGAGCTGGAGCAGATGCGCGGAGATCTGAACCGCGCCGGCTTCGGCAGCTTCCTGATCATTCCGTTAAAATATGAAGCGGGAAATGCAGATACAGCCTGGCTTCAGGAGAACTGTGAAAGACAGCCGATCTCCACGATGGATATGAATGAAGCCGTCAAGGATAATCTCAATTCTGACGATGGCATCCGAATCCTCGAACGCTATTATATATCGGGCAAAGTTCTGGAAAAGATCCTGTTCGGGGACACAGATGGGAAACCGGTCAGGCTGTACGTCTGCGAGCAGGATGAGCAGCCTGATGAATCCGCGGAGCAGAAGAGTCATTTTGAACTGTTTTCGGCGTATTTCTATCTCTTTCATACGCAGACGGCGTTCCTCTGTCTCGGGATCACGTATTCCGATATCGCTGTTCTGGAGCGCATTTGCAATCTGGGATATGCGGACAGCCGCGCTGCCTATTACTGCCGGGATGGCAGCGGACTGCATGAATTCTCTCTTGATGATAAACTGAGGGAGCTTTGCGCCCTGGCAGGACTGGAATGTTTCTTTCAGGCAGGCTCCTCGCTTTTCCTGGAGAGTTATACCTACACGCTGGCGGTTGTCCCCAGACGTTTCCGCTATCTGGAAAGCGTCCGCCGGCTCACGTTCAATCTGCATCAGATGCTCCCGCTGGGGACAGAGATGGATGACGATTCGGAAGGAGACATCCACTATGTCTACTCGGTGAAATCGCAGGAGCTTGACAGCTATCGTTGGGGCTGCTGCGTAACCTCCCAGACGATCTGCTATGTGGTTGCGGACGAGACGCTGAATCTGGAAAAAGAACTTTGCAGCCAGGCGGAAGACGGGCTCCCGGTCGTGCTTCTCGCCCTCTATGAGAAATACAGCTGCCTGCGGTTCACACAGCTTCTGGTCACTGTGGATAAGCGAAAGCTGCGCCTTTTGCGCAGGCTGAACCGGCAGATGCTGGAATTCCGCGCCTACGGCACGGTCCATCCCAGTCATATTTCCCGCTGGTACAATGTAAGGCAGATCTATCAGTACCTGATCGAGACGAACGGCATCGATCAGGCCATAGAAGACGTAAATAACAAGCTGGGTGTTCTGGCCGAACACCAGAAG
Organism: uncultured Lachnospiraceae bacterium; assembly: GCA_947626395.1. Taxonomy (GTDB): domain Bacteria; phylum Bacillota; class Clostridia; order Lachnospirales; family Lachnospiraceae; genus UBA3402. The sequence goes on from CANQRU010000038.1 coordinate 25,874, forward strand.
GAAGTGGAGGCCAGTACAAACGAGGCTGTGATGGGCCTGATCACGCTTTTCGGTATTGTCTCCATCCTCGCTTCGCTGCTGACCATTATCCAGATCCTGCAGGGCGGCGATTACTGGATGATTACGATTATCGCGCTGCTGCTGATCGTCGTCGGCGCGGCGGCGGTAGCGCTCTGGCGCAGCCGGGAGTAGACGGGCGGGAGTGAATTAGCGGCAAATAGATGTTTTATATCACGCAAGCATTTCCAATTTAGCACACGGTATATGTAGAATTGAGTTGGTAGCATTATCGGTTTTTGATGTGAATAGCAAGTGAAAAAGAAAGAATGTTAAGATGCATAGTACCGATAATCCACACTGGCAGATATATAATTTAAGAGCCTCGGCCGGCACTTTGGATGAGTGAAGGTTGAGGTTCTTTTGAGTTAACCTGTGTTGCTTTAGAATTAGCTGCTGTTAATTCAATGGGGATTTAGAAATAAATCAGTTTTTCGTTGTAAAGTCAGAGCGATAGCGGTATAATCAAGCTATCAGAATGACAGATCAAAGAGCACAAAGGAGATCAGCTATGAATTTCTTATTACAGTTTATTGCTCAATATGCTACGGAAGGTATTTTTTTGGCTGGAATAGTGACCGCTATTTTACTGGTTGGAAATGGACTGCAGTTGTCGAGTAAAAAAAGCAGGATCGCAGATGCTCTGGAACAGAAGAACAAAAAGTACACCTATATCAATAATTTTAAGGATTTTGAGGAGACGGAGGAGGATGATGAAAAGACCAGAACCAAGCCAGATGCGATCAGAGAATATGAGAACGAGTTTAATAAAGTATGTTCCTGGCATAACGTATGGATACAGTTCATCCCCATCTTCCCATTATTAGGTATCTTGGGAACGGTTGCCGGATTGATGCTGGAACTGCAGTCCAACGATATAGCCGGAATGATGTCCTCTCTTGATGTTGCGATGGGAACCACAGTTCTGGGATTAGTTTTTGCGATTATTCTTAAGTTTGTTGAAGCAATTTTTCCGTCAAGAATCATTTATGAAGTGGAAGTTATGCTGAACAATTATGACAAAAAGCGGAGTCTTGCGGAATTATCTCAGAATATACAGAATCAATAGGGAGCGCTTGACAAATGCTGAGAAAAGGAAGAAGGTTTCAGAACGATATTGTGATTGATCTGACGTCTTTGCTGGATGTCATATTCATCATATTACTTATCCTGGTATGTGGTCAGACTACCATTGGCGACGATCTGAATGAGGCGCAGATTCAGGCCGAATACGCTAGGACACAGGCTGAGGCAGAGAGACAGTTATACGAAGAACAGCAGAGGGCATTTGCCAGTGTACTGGCTGTTTCAGTCGTTGTCCCCTACGATGAAAATGAGATCACCAGGAGACAGATCCGCCTTCTGAAACAAGGGGATGAGATCCAGTCGATCGACCTTATCGGGAATGATATTTCGGATCCCGTGAATGAGTTTAAAGAGATCCTGGCAGATTATATCGAACAGAATAAGGAAAGGCCGACGATCCTTTCTGTGAATGAAAATGACGATCATATTTTGTATAGGGACGAGGTCATGGTCAATCGTATATTTGACGAGTTGGTGCAGACATACGACAATGTTTATATTGTGAAGGGAAATACAGACGAGGAGACGAAATGATACCTTGGATTCTGATCATTGTAGGTGCAGCTATGACGCTTATCGGTGCGGTTGGCTTAGTGCGCCTGTATATTTGTCTTCCAATCAAAGAAAAATTTAGAATTGTGTATGACCGGGATAAAGAGTTTATTCAGGCAAGACTGAATCCGAAGCTGCAGGATTTTGTTAATTATAATGCAGAGCAGTTACGAACTAAATTTATGAGCCTGCTGCTGTTCGGACTGCTAATCTTTCTGGCGGGCTATTATCTCGGTTATGCCGCGGAGGGAGAGGGTTTCTGGCTTTATCAAAAGTTTTTTCCGCAGGCCTCGGCTAGTCAGGTGTGGGATGAATTGAACGAAAAAGGACAGTTTGTCTCGGAATCCGGGAAAGCGTATACATATTATATTGTCATTTCTGGGAAGGAGATCGCTTTGCGTGGAGAACCATGCGCCGACTATAATGATCTGAAAGAGAAGCTGTCACAGATCAAAAAGGAAAACACAGTCATGGTGATCGATAGCTTTGCGGTGTCTTCCTCATATCATTCTGTGGAAAATATACTGAACGAACTTGGATTATCCTATGAGGAAACACGATGAAGAAAAAATATTGGGCTGCGCTCATGCTGCTTTGTTCCCTGGTATTTCTGGTGGGCTGGGGCAAGAAAAAGGTGGAACTGTTAAACGATAAAAAACTCATCGATCTGAATGCGGCTATCGAAAGATGCATTCCGGGAGCAAATGCACCGGAACGGCCTGAAAACGAAGCTTCTGCTTCTGACGATTCTTTGGAGGAGACGCTGGCGCAGGCAGTGCCGGCAGAAGCTCATTCGGTCGAAGAGACGGAAAGGATTGTCATTATCAAGGTAAGAGATCAGACGGTTACCTATGACGCGGAAACGTATACAGACCTGAGTAAACTCGAAGCAAGAATCAGACAGGACAACGGGGAACACGTATCATTCCGGCTGGTGGACGATTTCGCGGAGGCGCATGTATACAAAGAGGTATTGTCAATTCTTGGCGATCTGGAGGCAGAGATCGGGCTGAATTGTACGAAAGAGTAGGAGAGCCGTGTTATGAACAAAAGGAAACTGTTGATCGCGATCACAGCGCTTGGTGTATGGATTACCCTATGCGGAGCAGGGTGGTTTAATCGTACCAAAGTGGTGATTGATACGGAGAATAATCGGGTATATCAGTACTGCACAGTCGATACGCTGATCTCTGCATTTATGCAGGACAGCAAAGCAGCCAGGAATACATATCAGGGCACTATGCTTCTCCTGACGGGAAAGGTGTCCGGGATCGGTAAAAACAATAAGGATCTTGAACTGACAGGCCTCACGTTGTCGGAGACTACTGTGAAGTGTTCATATAGCAAAGAACTGCGAACAGCGGTATCTGCATACCGCGAGGGAGACAACATTGCGTTGTACGGGAAGATCACGGTGGATGCGATCGATAAAGATATTCATCTGAAAACGGAAAAAATAGTGGATTCATCTTCTGTGACCGCCTCCGGCGATATGTTTTATCAGCTGGACGGATCCTCTTTTGACAAGCGAACTGCCAGTAAGGTCACACTGCATAACGGCGATATCGAGTATTATATCCCGGCTTCCTGGGCTGACAGGGATATCCAATTTAATATTGTGGATGAAAAACTGGGCACCATGGAAGGGTACCAGTACAGACTTAATCGACTGGGTATGAACGATTCAGTTCCGGAATCTTTGTTTATATGTTATTTTGATAATCAGAAGCAGCTTGCTGATTACCTGAATGATTCGGATGAAACGGAACTGATCGAAAAAGCGATCGTCGAGAACATTCTAGGCGATGTGGGCTCGTTCCCATCCAAAGAAGTAGACACCTATTATGATAGCGAATACGACTATTATCTGGGATCGTATAAGACAGTCTTTGATACGGGAATGGGTTATCATACAGAATTTGTATTTCAAAAAGCCGAAGAAGGCATTGTTGTGATGATCTATGTTTACAAGGAAACAAAACATTTATCGGATGTGATGTTTGTTACAAGATTTCTGGAGGTAAAGTAGAGGGAGACGATGCTGCCTTTTCTTTCATAATGCGGAAATAACTATTGAACCTCACACTTTCAAGAAGAGGTAAACATTCCTAGAGGGAGGACAAGATGATTGAACTGTTGATCGCTCTGGTGGTGCTGACCGGTCTGTTCTGGATTGGATATCATGTAACCGGAGCTTTATTATCGGCGGCAATATGGCTGTGTATTAAGCTGCCATTTGCAATTTTCCTCTGCGGTTTAGGATTGGTGTGCTGTGTTACTATTTTTTTAATTCCATTGGGAGGAAAATGCTTTAAGTTTGCGTTTGAAGTTCTTACATAAAGGTAAATCTGTCAATCGAGAGAGTTTTACAGAATGTTAAAAGGGTGCCGCGAATTTGCGGCATCCTTATTTGAAAGAATTTACCCAGTTTTCAATTTGTGACACAGTGTGTCCTGTATTTTTCAGAACAGATCGCTGTGCGTCCCTGTACGGGATAGAGTCAACACCAGCACATCGTCCTCGATGCGGTAGATCAATAACCAATTCGGTAAGATATGACATTCCCTGTGCCCGGCCCAGTTTCCGGTCAGAGGATGGTCTTTATTCTTGTCCGGAAGTATTTCGCCCATAGCTAGGGCAGCAACAACATCTTCCAGTAGGCTGATTTTTAATCCGCGTTTTATTGCCAGCTTGTAATCTTTTTTAAATTGTGCGGTGGACTTGACAGTGTACTTTGTTTTTCTCATTTTTTCAGGTCAGCAAACAACTCGTCGAGATCGGTGTAGCCTTTCACGGACGGGTCTTTTGCAATCCTTTCCGCTTCCAACATGGCGGCAATCGTTTCATTGTTAGGCGTGTTCAGGGAGATATCAAAAGGAATTCGGCCCTCACGAAGCGACTGACGGACAAAAATGTTAAAAGCAGTGGACAGATTCATGCCCAGCTCTGCAAAAAGGGCATCGGCCTCTGCCTTCAGATCGGAATCAATGCGGATACTGATATTGGTTGTAGTGCTAGCCATACAATCATCTCCTTTCTTGCTGGTGATTATAGTATAATACAACTGCACGAAAAATGCAATACTCTGCACGAATATTGACTGCTAATTGGAGCCTGGTAGGAAAAGATCATAGTTGCATTCACCCCTCCAGATACCTCCTGCATTCCCTCAGACAAAAGACAACCGACGGCACCGTAGCCAGGCACCAGCCGACGGGCCAGGCGCACCAGATCCCGACAGCGCTTCCGGTCAGGCCGGACAGGATAAAGGCAAGCACGACCCGCAGGGTCAGGTCTGCGAAGGTGGCGGCCATGAACTGGCGCATTGCGCTAAGTCCGCGCAGGATGCCGTCCGCCACCAGTTTGACGGACACGACGAAATAGAACGGAGACAGGATCCATAAGAACTGCTGGCCGGTCAGCAGGGCAGCGTTGGAGCCTTCCTCCATAAACAGAAGGAGCAGGTATTTTCCGAAGAAGAAGTAGAGGATACAGAATGGGACGCAGAAGCACCAGACCATTTTGATGCCTGCTGAAAAGCCGTCTCGGATGCGCTTGTACTTCCCGGCGCCCAGGTTCTGGGCCGAATAGTTGGAGATGCCGTTGCCGATGGTCGTAAACGACGTGATGACCAGGTTGTTCAGCTTCACTGCGGCGGAGTAGCCGGCCATCACGGAGGTGCCGAAGCTGTTGATGACGCTCTGGATCAGGATATTTCCTACGGAAATGAAGCTCTGCTGGAGGATGCTTGGCACGGCGACCAGCATGATCTTTCTGAGCAGCACTTTGTCAAACAGCGCGGGTTTTTCTTCGCAGCGGATCTTCCGCAGACGCATCCATACCGTCAGCATGGCCAGAATACAGCTGGCGCCCTGGCACAGAAAGGTCGCCCAGGCCACGCCTGCGACGCCCATGCGAAACGCTTTGACGAACAGAATGTCGACGGCGATATTGGATGTGGACGAGACCGCGAGGAAGCAGAAGGGCGTCCTGGAATCGCCCAGGGCGGAGAAGATCCCGTTTGCGATATTATAGAAGAATACGAACGGAAGTCCCAGGATATAGATCCGCAGATATAATTCCGAGTCCGCGAATACTTCCTCCGGCGTTTTGATCAGATGAAGCAGCGGACCGCAGCCGGCGAGTCCGATGAGCATCAGCGCCGCGCAGATGAGCCCGCTGAAGATACAGGCGGTCGATACCGCGGTCTTCAGCCGGCTGTTTTCTCCCGCGCCGAACAGTACGGAGACAACAACGGAACAACCGATGTTGCAGCCGAAAGCGAACGCGATGAAGATCAGCGTGATCTCGTAGCTGTTGCCCACAGCAGCCAGGGCTTTTTCTCCTATGAATTTCCCTGCCACCAGGCTGTCCGCGATATTATAAAGCTGCTGGAAAACGATGCTGCCGAACAGCGGCAGGCAGAATTTCCAGAGCACGGTTTCCGGTTTTCCTACAGTCAGATCTTTATTCATAAGCTGGTGTCCTTTCAGTTTGCGCGGCATTCGGAGAGCATTATACCCCGGTTTTTGCGATATGGGAAGTACGAAAATGGATACAAGCTTGAAATTTCGGCGAATTGGAGTATAGTAGAGATATACCTATATGGTTCGGCGGAATGGAGCCTGCATGGGCAGGCTGGTAAGAACAAACTGTTGGAGGAGCAATTCGTTATGAATGCAAAGAAGATTCTGATCGTGATCGATATGCAGAAGGATTTCATCGACGGCAGTCTCGGCACGCCGGAGGCGCAGGCCATCGTGGAGAATGTGGTCGGTTTGATCGACGGTTTCGACGGAGAGGTGTTGTATACGCTGGACACGCATTTTGAGAATTACATGGATACGCTGGAGGGGAAGAAACTGCCGGTCATGCACTGTATCCGGGGAACGGAAGGCTGGCAGGCGGAGCCGCGGGTTCTGGCTGCCCTTAAGCGGAAGGACGCGAAATGTTTCGAGAAGCCGACGTTCGGTTCCTATGAATTGGTCGATTATGTGTATGAGGCTGTGTATGGTGGAGCTGTGGCCGTGGATGAATCGGCTGGCGAGACCGGCGGGAAGAACGGCGGGGCTGTATCCACGGACAGGTTGACTGAAGGAAAGCCCGAATCGGCCGCGGAGATCACCCTGGCTGGCCTCTGCACCGATATCTGCGTGGCCTCCAACGCGATCCTTCTTCGCGCCAAGCTGCCTGATACGGTGATTCGCGTGAAGGCGGACTGCTGCGCCGGCGTGACGCCCGCGTCTCATCAGGCTGCGCTGACCACGCTTGCCATGTGCCAGATGGATATCATCTGACGAATCCATAAGAATTTGAAGGAAGAGAGGGAATTTATGCGAAACTATTCATCCAAGGCATCAGAGGCGCTGGCTGGAAGCAAAGTGACGGTTCTGTCTTACGGACAACAGGTTCTCTTAAAGGAAACGGACAGCAGGAAAGCGGGCTGCGTAGACCCTTATGAGGCGGCTTATGTGAATCCGGACCGGCCCAGGCTTTCGGGGAAGCCGCCCGAAACGCCGCAGGAGATCATGGCGATGTACCGGGAGATCTTCGGCTGTCACAATTATAATCTGAATGAGAGGGAGATCTATACAAAATATGAGGAGCTTACCGTCGGCGGGAGAACGGTCGGGTTGTGGAGATATTATCTGCGCCGCCGTTCGGCACAGCCGCGGCCCTGCCTTGTCTATATCCATGGCGGCGGCTGGCGTGCCGGTGCGGATGATGCGCTATACCGGAAGCTTTCATGCGTTCCTGGATCGTCTGGGATATATTCCGCAGAGCGAGGATGCGTGTATAGAGATGGCGAAGAAACTGCTGGCCCTGTGATGACGCGCTCGAAGCGGGAGCGCGCATTGAAATCTTATGACAGCCGGAGGCGGATATGAGAAGAATTTACAATGCTGTGACAGCGGTGCTTTTGACAGGGATCATGATTATTTTGGCGACTGTTCTGTCGGATCCGGCGGAGACTTCCGCGTATGCGGCGGGTCCCGGGGCCGGTCTTGCGGGCAGCGGAACCGGTCTTGCGGCCCCATCCACGTCTGGCGCACTCCATGTAGAAGGCGCGAAGCTTGTGGGCAGCGACGGCCGGCCGGTGCAGCTGCGCGGCATCAGCACCCATGGCATCGCCTGGTTCCCGGATTATATCAATGAGGCCGCGTTTCAGCAGTTCCGCACCGAGTGGGGCGCCAATGTGATCCGTCTCGCCATGTACACGGCGGAGTACGGCGGCTACTGTTCCGGCGGCGATAAGACGCAGCTTAAGAATCTGATCCGCAGCGGTGTCCGCTATGCCACGGCCCAGGATCTGTATGTGATCATTGACTGGCATATTCTTTCCGATGGCGATCCGAACACCCATAAGGAAGACGCGAAAGCATTTTTCGCCGAGATGTCGAAGGAGTTCGCGGCGAATGACAATGTGCTCTACGAGATCTGCAACGAGCCCAACGGCGGAACCACCTGGCAGCAGATCAAATCCTACGCGAATGAGGTCATCCCAGTGATCCGTGCGAACGACAGGGACGCGGTCATTATCGTGGGGACGCCCAACTGGTCCCAGTATGTGGATCAGGCCGCGGCGGATCCGATCACCGGGTATGACAATATCATGTATGCTTTGCATTTTTATGCGGCGACCCATAAGGACGATCTGCGGGCGAAGATGGTGGGAGCGGTTCAGAAGGGACTGCCTGTCTTCGTCACGGAGTACGGAATCTGCGACGCCAGCGGCAGCGGCGGCATTGACGAGGCCAGCGCGAACCAGTGGATCAGCACGATGGATCAGTACGGAGTCAGCTATGTGGCGTGGAATCTGTCCAACAAGGCGGAGACATCAGCTATTATTCAGAGCGGAAGCACGAAGAAAAGCGGATTTACGGACAGCGATCTGAGCGCTTCCGGGAAATGGCTCCGCGCTGTGCTGATGAGCGGCGTTGCTGACGGAAAAGCCGAAGCAGAATCTTCTGTCAGCGCGAAGCGTGAGCATTTGACCGGCAATAAATAAGAGAAATCAGGTGCTTCGAAATGGAAACAGATAAGACCAATCATTACGAGGAGCTGGGGGAGCGTTTCGTTGAGAGCTACCGCAGACACGGCGGCAATACGATCATGGTGCTTCTCGGGTTCTATAAGGGACAGTATCACCGCTTCCTGATCTCCACGTTTTTCTTTGTGATCAAGCATTCGCCGGCGCTGTTCACATCGCT
>CANQRU010000039.1 GCA_947626395.1 uncultured Lachnospiraceae bacterium
TCTTTTTCATAATACGTTTTCCTTCCTTTTCATACATGATTTGTTGATGAAAGTTTATTTTATGCCGCGCAGTCCTTTCGTGGCTCCGATCTCATCGGAACTTCGCGTTTTCAGGCCCGAAAGGCTGCGCGGGTGAAACTTTTTTCTGTCGGCTATATTCGTTCTGAACATCCGCTCTGCTGCCACATAGCTTTTTTCTGCCGATATCGGTCATCCCTTGACCGCGCCGGCCATCATACCCTTCTCGAAATACTTCTGTACGAACGGGTAGATGATCAGCATCGGCGCAGCCGCCACGATGATCGACGAGAACTTGATCATCTCGGTCAGCTTATTTAACTCCGCGTAGCCGCCGGAGATCGTGCTCGCCTGTGCCGCGGAAGCGGAGCTCCGGATCAGGATGTTGCGAAGAACCAGCGGAAGCGGGGCCTTCTCCGGTCCGGTTAAGTAGATCAGGGCTGTAAACCAGTCGTTCCAATAGGCGACCATGCTGAACACCACCATAACCGCCATCATGGACATGCTGAGCGGAATGACCACCTGCAGGAAGATGCGGAACTTGGACGCTCCGTCGATCTCCGCCGCCTCGATCAGTTCCTTCGGAATGCTGTTCTGAAAGAAGTTCCTCACGATGATCATGTTGCCGACCGCCACGCCGCCCGGCAGGAACAGCGCCCACATATTATTGATCAGGCCGGTCTGCTTGACGATCAGGTAGGTAGGAACCAGGCCGCCGCCGAAGTACATCGTGAAGATGAAAAACAGGCTGAAAAACTTCCTCCCCGGCAGATCCGCAATACTGAGCGGATACGCCGTCAGGTACAGCATGGTCACGGAGAAGATCGTACCGATGACCGTGTACTTGATGCTGTTGATGTAACCGGTCAGGATGCTGGAATCCGCGAACACCGCCTTATAGCCGTCCAGCGTGAAACCGCTGGGGAACAGGAAAGTCTTGCCGGCGTACACATCGTAGGGGTTCGATACGGAAGCGACCAGCACGTAGAACAGCGGGTACGCCACCAGGAACAGGAATATGGCGCAGATCACGACCAGAACGATATCGCTGGTCCTCTCAGAGAAGCCGTGAAGTTCTCCACTTTTCTTTTTAGCCATCTCTTCCACCTCCTATACGAAGCTGACGTCTTCAGAAAGCGTCTTCGTGATCTTATTGACAATAATCAGCAGGATGATATTGATCACCGTGTTGAACAGGCCGATCGCCGTCGAGTAGCTGTACTGGGCGCGCTCGATACCTTGCTGGTACACGTACACCGCGATGGTATCGCTGGTGGCCTTGTTCAGATCCGTCTGCAGCAGGTAAACCTTCTCGAAGCCTACGTTCATCAGCCCGCCGGCCGCCATGATCAGCATCAGCACGATGGTGGGCATCAGCTCCGGGATGTCGATGTAAAGGATCCGCTGGAACATGCTGGCTCCGTCGATCTTCGCCGCCTCATAGTGGGAAGTATCGATGTTGGACAGCGTCGCCATATAGACGATGATGCCCCAGCCTGCGTCCTGCCAAATGCCGGACGCGATGTAAATCGTACGGAAGGCGTTGGCCTGCGTCATGAAGTCAATGTTCGTTCCCGCGATCAGGTTGATCAGACCGCCGGAGGGACTTAAGAAGATCCGGATCATACCGCAGACGACCATGGTGGAAATGAAATGCGGCGCGTACAGGACGGTCTGGGTCACTCTCTTAAACTTCTGGAACCGCAGCTGGTTGATCATCAGTGCCAGGATGATCGGGATCGGGAAGCTCCACAGGAGGCTGAACAGGCTTAAAAGCACCGTGTTCTTGATCATCCTCCAGAAGGTCGGGGCCTTGAAGAACCTCTGGAACCACTGGAACCCTACCCATTCGCTGCCCCAGTATCCTCTGGACGCCACGAAATCGCGGAAAGCGATCTGGATACCGTACATGGGCTGATACTTGTAGATCAGCGTCAGCACGAAGGGGACAGCCAGCATCGCGTACAACTGCCAGTTCTCGATGATGCGCTGCTTGAGCGGCTTGCCCGATTTGGGCTTCGCTGCGGCCACTGCTTTCGCGGCCTGTTTCTTGCTCATACGAACCTCTCCTTTCTGTCCGCCGGGAAGGCGCCTGCATGAAAATGAATTTCTCTTTTCGTATCAGTCCCGGCCCGCGGGCTGCGTTTCCCGAATTCGAAAGTCTTTCTGCGAAACGCCGGCCGTTCCTTTATGTAAGGATCGTTATCAGTAAAATGGTTCCGGCTCTGGTTTTCGTGAAATTGATTTCATATATTCGTGAAACGTTATTTTATTTTTGTTGTGTTTACGATAACACTAACTGGCAGGATTGTCAATATGGAATTTGATATTTTTGCCTCAGAAATCATTTTTTGGATATTTTCACTGTATTTTCGCTTATTTTTTGTGCATTATATCTAAGCAACATCCTCTTCGCACTGTCTTATGCTAAACGAAACGTTTCATGAAATTTCAGCTTTACAAATATCAAAAAATATGCTATACTTACCGCATAGTTATCAAACAATAAGCTGCACGAACCGCATTTTGACGATAGAACGGAGAGCATTATGATGAGAAAGATGAGCACAGCGCCAACCATGAAGGATGTAGCCCGCGAAGCCGGCGTGGCCCTCGGGACCGTATCAAAGGTGGTCAACGGCCTGCCCGTAGGCGAGAATTACCGGATCCGGGTGGAGGCCGCGATCGAGAAGCTGGATTATCAGGTGAACAGCTACGCCCAGGGGCTGAAATCCAGCCGCACCTATTCCATAGCCGTACTGCTCCCGAATACATTTAATCCGTTCTTCGCGGATCTGGCCCACCAGCTCAACCTGGCGCTGCAGAAGCGCAGATATAAGATGCTCCTCTGCTGCACGGCCTTCAACCCGACCGAGGAGCAGGAATACATTAATATGGTTCGGCAGAATAAGGTGGACGGCATCATCGGCCTGACCTACAATCCGGACCTGGTCGTGGAGCCGGACACGCCTTACGTGACCATCGACCGCTATATGGGTCCCGGCATCCCCTGCGTTGCCAGCGATAATTACGCCGGCGGGCAGATGGCTGCCGAGAAGCTGGCCGATCTGGGCTGTAAGAAGGTGGCCTTCCTGCGGATCGGTTCCTCTCTTACCAACGAGCCCAATAAGCGCCGTTCCGGTTTCGAGAACGGCTGCCTGGCCAGACAGTTGAATTATGAGATGAAGATATTGGACGACGGGGATCCGTTCGACGGTTTCATAGATTTCCTGAGAGAGCATTTCCATAACGGAAAGCTGGATTTCGACGGGCTGTTCTGCGTAACGGACAACCTTGCGTTCCAGATCATGAAGGTTCTGGAATCGATGGGGCTTAAGGTTCCGGAAGATGTACAGATCATCGGCTTCGACGGCGCGCGGATGTTCGGCGACGGCCGCTACGTCTGCTCCACCATCGTCCAACCCACGGACGCCATCGCGGAGATGTGCGTGGAGCTGGTTCTGATGGATAACGCGGCGCTGCGGCCGCCGCTCGTCTGTCTTCCGGTCAGTTACGCCTATGGCGGAACAACGATGGAGCGTCCTTAAACTAGTCTATCTGAATCCTGAACACCACCGGCATTTCGCCTGCGATCTTTCCGGTAGAAATTGTCAAGCCTTCCCCGCTGCGCTCCCAGCGGGGATTTTTGTCGTATCCTAACACCTCGACGGAGCGGATGATCCCGTGGAAATTCGGCGCGTGGGAGGCGTCCGCCTCTGCCAGGGAGCGGATGCAGACCGTATCCTTATCCTTCATATTCAGGCAGATGGCATAGAGATAGCCTCCGTTCACGGTGAACCGGATATCCTCCGAAGTATAGCCCTTGTCCTCCGAATCCGCGAACTGTCCCTCCACGATCTTCGTGGGTCCTTCCGCGGATTTTCTCCAGATCTTGGAACCGTAAATGGCCTCGCCGTTGACCTTCATCCATTTGCCGATCTCTTCCAGGATATGACGATCCTCGTCCGGGATCGTACCGTCCGCCTTCGGTCCGATATTCAGGAGCAGGCGGCCGTTCTTGCTGACGATGTCCACCAGGTCGCGGACGATCTGATGCGGCGTCTTGTAGACATTTCCTTCAGTGTAACCCCAGGAATTATTGGCGACCGAGGTGTCCGTCTGCCAGGCGTAAGGCTTGGCTTCGGCGAACTGGCCGCGCTCCACGTCGATGACGGCGGTGCCGAACGCGCAGGCGTCGTGCTTGTAGTTGACGACCACCTCTTCGCCCCACTCGTCCGCCCGGTTGTAATAGTAGGCGATGAATTTGCGCAGGTACGGCTTCACGCTGCTGTGCTGGATCCACCAGTCGAAATAAATGATCTTCGGGCGGTACCGGTCCACCAATTCGCAGCAGCGGCAGAGCCAGTCATTTAAGAACTCCTCCGTCGGCGTCGGCTCGGAATACAGGTCGAAATGATCCGCCGGCTCCTTCATCGAAGGCCAGTAGAGGTCTCCGCGCTTTAATGGCTCTTTGATGTCGGAATCAAAGTCTTTGCCGTGGCCCATGAAGAACCAGTGCTCGACGCGGTGCGAGGAAGCGCAGGGATACAGCCCCGCCTTGCGGCAGGCGTCGTGAATCTCGCCCAGGACATTGCGGTGCGGCCCCATTTTCGCGGCGTTCCAGTCGGAAATGGCGCTGTCGTACATCTGGAAGCCGTCGTGATGCTCGGCCACCGGCATCACATACTGTGCCCCGGCCTCCTTGAAAAGACTGACCCATTCCTCCGCGTTGAAATTCTCCGCCTTGAACATGGGAATAAAATCCTTATAGCCGAAATCCTTGTGCGGGCCATAGGTCGCCACATGATGCTCGAATTCACGGGTGCCCTGGATGTACATGTTGCGGGAATACCACTCGCTGCCGAAAGCAGGCACCGAGTAAATGCCCCAGTGGATGAAAATGCCGAATTTGGCCTTCTCATACCACTGCGGAACGTGATACTGCTGCAGGGACTCCCAGGTGTCCTTGTAGCGGCCGTTCGCGATGACCTCATTGATCGTTTTCAGATACTCCTGCATATTTAGCTCCTTTCGCTGCATTGTTTGTTTGAAGTGTGGTATATATTTTCCGGTCCGCCTTCGGGGTAAGACAGGCGGCCGGTTTCTTCACTGTCGTGTTCTTTTCTACCGAGACTCATACTGCCGGGTCTTTCGCTGCCGGTTCCAACTGCTGTCACGAATCCATCTATACAGCAGAAAATCCCTCCTCATCCACGCGCCACACCTGGTCCGCGTCCAGCGACTCCCGAAGGCATGTCCGCACATTCGCCATATCGCTGAAATCCACGAACCGCGCGGCCTCCTCCGCGTCCACGCCTGTCCGGATCCGACGGCCGACGAGCCGCTGCCGCAGAAAATCCTCGTCCGCCTCCAGCCGGATAGTATAGTCCGCGTAAGCCTTCAGATTCTTCCATCCGGGACGGTCTAAGAGCAGATAATTTCCTTCCAGCAGGATCAGATCCCCCTCGACGCGGACCGCGTCCTCCCGCGGATTGTGGAGCAGGCGGTCATATTCCGGCCAGCCGCACGCTTCCCCGGCCGCCACACGACGGATCCGTTCGGCAAGGCGCTCCAGATCGAAAGTCTCCGGCGCGCCCTTCACCTTCACCATCGGGATCTCCTCGCCGCCGCGGACCGTGGTATGAGTCAGAAGATAATCCTGATAACGGTGGAATCCGTCCATCCCGATCGCGGTGACCGGCGCGCAGCCTTCCGTCTTCTCCGATAACTCTTTCAGGAAGCCGGACAGCGTGCTCTTGCCCGCTCCCGGCGGGGCCGCCAAAAACGCCAGCACTCTCCCGCCCTTCCGCTCCCTCAGCCGGGTAAGCGTTCGGAGTAATGGCAGGAAAAGTCCGGAAATATTCTCCCCGCTGAACCAGACCCGGCTTTTGATTCCGTTGATCTCTGTCTCATACGTCACAGTCTTCATCGTCATTTTCTCCTGCCTATAGTATAGATAAAATACGGCCGCCGCGCAAGAACTTTCGTTTCCAAAGCGACGGCCTTTTTCAGTTTCCTTCCGCAGATTGCCTCTTTAATCCTCCGCGAACTCATCCCGGATCTTCTCGATCGCCTTCTTCTCGATCCGACTCACGTAAGATCTGGATATGCCCATCTGCTGGGCGATCTCCCTCTGGGTATATTCCCTGCCGCCGAAAAGCCCGTAGCGCATCCGGAGGACCTTCTGCTCGTTGGGCTTTAGGCAGTGGCTGTACGCCTCGTAGAGCTCCTTTACATCCTGCTCCAGGATCATATCCTCCAGCGTGTCCCGGCTGTCCGTCTCGATCACATCCACCAGGCTGACCGTCTCCCCGTCCTTATCCACGCCGATCGGGTCGTAAAGGGATACCTCCCTGGAATATTTTTTATTCGACCGCAGCAGCATAAGGATCTCGTTCTCGGCGCAGCGGGCCGCGTATGTGGCCAGCCGCCCCCGTTCGGCGTTAAATGTGCTGACCGCCTTGATCAGTCCGATAGTTCCCACCGACAGCAGATCCTCCGTATCATAGCCGGATCCCTGGTATTTCTTCACTACATGGGCCACCAGCCGCATATTATGTTCTATCAGCTTATCCCTGGCCTCCAGGTCGCCTTCCTCCAGGCGCTTCAGGCAGTCCCGCTCCTCGCGGGCAGACAAAGGTTTCTTATAAGTCTTCAATACAAAAAAGCCACCCGAAAGCAAAACTTAATGTAGTTTATGCTTCGGCGGCTTTTCAAGTGCTTTTACACCCTCCGGCGCGGCTTATACTATTTTCAGCGCCGGCATGCTCACGATCAGATACCGGCTCCGGCAGCCGTCGGGCTTTAACTGTCTCTTACTGCAGGAACCCGCGGATGATCATCTCCTCCGCTTCCTTCTCGGAAAGCCCCATGGTCATCAGCTTCATCAGCTGCTCGCCCGCGATCTTGCCGATGGCGGCTTCATGGATCAGGGAAGCGTCCACATTGGTCGCCTTCAGCTGGGGCGTCGCCACGATGACGCCTTTGTCCATGATAATGGAATCGCACTCCGCGTGGCCGCTGCAGGCCGCGTTGCCGTCGATTCGGATCACGACCTCCTGGAAGCTGGACTCCTTCGCCACGCCGCGGCTGATCATATCGCAGGTGGAACCGTCCCCGTTCATCTCCACGGAAAGTTCCGCCTTGGCCTTCTGATCTCCCTCGGTCAGGATCTTGTCGTGGATGATAATGGACGCGCCGGCGGCCAGCTTCGCGCTGGTCACGCGCAGCGTATCGTCGATCCCGCCGATCTGGGATGTCTCCAGTTCCATCGTCGAACCCTCGGAAAGCTCGATCACCGTCGTCGGGTTCATCAGCCGCTTTCCCCGGCCGGTCCCCTCGCCGTAATGTTTCTCCACGTATTTCACGCGGCTGCCTTTGCCCACATAGAAGCTGTGGACGCCGTCGTGCCGGGAATCCTCGCCGCCGCAGTTGGAGATTCCGCAGCCGGCGATGATGGTCACGTCGCAGTTCTCGCCGACGAAAAAGTCGTTGTAGACCAGTTCCTTAAGTCCGCTCTGGCTGATGATCACCGGGATATGAACGCTCTGGTTCTTCGTGCCGGGCTTGATGATGATATCGATCCCCTGCTTATCCTTTTTCGTCACAATGTCGATGGACGCCGTCGTATTTCTCGCGGCGCTCTGCCCGTTGCTGCGGATGTTATAGGCGCCTACCGGCAACGCGTCCAGCGCGGCTACTTCTTTTAACAAGCTCTTCTGAATCTCATCCATCCCTGTCACCTCTTTTCCCCGCAGGACGAGGCCGCCTGCTGCGTGTTCAGAAGGACCGAACAGGCCGCCGGACGGATGTCCGTGGACAGATGCTCCATCACCCGCGCGCCTTCGTCGTATTCCAGCACCTCGCCGTCCTTCAGATAAATGATCTTGTCCGCGATATTTAGGATCCGCTCCTGATGGCTGATGATCATGATCGTGCCGGACGTCTCCTGATACAATTTCTCAAAGACCTGGATCAGGCTCTGGAAACTCCAGAGGTCGATCCCCGCCTCCGGCTCGTCGAAAAGCGTCATCTTCGTCCCTCTGGCCGCCGCCATCGCGATCTCGATCCGCTTCATCTCGCCGCCGGACAGGGTATCATCCAGTTCCCGGTCGATGTAATCCTTGGCGCACAAGCCCACCTCGCTTAAGACCTCGCAGGCGTGGGCGAAGCGCTCGCCGCCCTTCTTGTCTTTGCCGCCGGCCAGCTCCAGAAGATCCCGGACCCGCAGGCCCTTGAAGCGAACCGGCTGCTGGAAGGCGAAGCTGATCCCACGGTTGGCCCGGTCTGTTACGGACAGATCCGTGATATCCTCGCCGTCCAGCCAGATCCGGCCGGACGTGGGCGCGAGAAGCCCCATAATGATCTTAAGAAGCGTGGACTTGCCGCTTCCGTTAGGGCCTGTGATCGCCACGAAGCGGTCGTCCACCGTCAGGCTCACCTGCTTTAGGATCTCCTTGCCGTCAGCCTGAAACGATATATTCTCCAGTTTCAACATGTTGTCACCTGATTTCCTCTCTTCATTGCCATCTTCCGCTGCCCGGTAATCTCTGAATATCAGGCAGGCATTCATCAAATACTATAAATCTCCGCGCTTACTGCTTACCGGAGACATATCGGTGCAGCGTCCCGCGCACCGCGCCCGGCCCCGCCAGAAGTTCCTTAAACATAGCCTCAATCTTCGGAGCCAGCCCCGCCTTCACCAGATCCGTGCCGAACAGCACCGCATTGGACAGTATCGGTTCCAGCTTTCCCTCCGCGCTTTCCGGCGCGCCGAGGGTGATCCCCGCCAGCTGATCCTGCAGCTTTCCAAGCATCGGATCGCTGCTCAGTTCCATGGGCTGTCCGTTGTCGTCCACGCCCAGCAGGTACCTGAGCCATCCGGCGATCACCAGCGGGATCGCCGTCAGACTGCGCACATCGCGCAGGCCGGATCCTGTGCTGCATGCAGAGCCGTCCGCCAGATACGCCTTGATCGTCTCCCCGAACCGCACCGGGATCTTCTGACTGGTATCCGTAGCGATCCTCTGGGGCATATCCGGAATGAACGGGTTGGGAAGCCGCTGATCGATAACCTCATGAATAAACCTCATCGGATCAATGATACCCGGATGGGTTACAACCGGCATTCCCTCCTCATAACCCACGATCTCCACCAGCCGTTTCAGATCCGGATCCTTCATCTCTGCGAAGATCCTGTCGTATCCCAGCAGGCATCCGTAGACGGCCAATGACGTGTGCAGCGGATTTAAGCAGGTCGTCACCTTCATCCGCTCGGTCCGGTTCACCGTCTCCCGGTCCGTCATGTAGACGCCGGCGTTCTCCAGGGCCGGACGCCCGTTGGGGAACCGGTCCTCCACCACCAGATACTGGGGTACTTCGGCGTTGACGAACGGCGCAATGTAGGTATTCCGGCCGGTGACGACGGGAGCCATATCCTCGATCCCGGCCGCCGCCAGCGCCTCTTCCACTTCCTTCGCCGGACGCGGCGTGATCTTGTCGATCATGGTCCACGGGAAGGAAATGATCTCCTCGTCCGTCAGCCACTTCACGAAATCCGCCGGCACATAGCCCCGCTTCTCCCATTCTTCCGCAACTGTAACGATACCCGCACGCAGCTTCTCTCCGTTATGGCTGCAGTTGTCCATGCTGACCACGGCAAGCGGTCCGCGGCAGGTACGGTACCGTTCCAGCAGAAGCGCCGTCACCACGCTCATCGCGTGACGGGCCGCCGCCGGACCGTCCTCCAGGTCCTTTGCCGCCGCAGGCTGATAATTTCCTTTCAGATCCGTCAGGGCGTAGCCCTTCTCCGTGATCGTAAAGCTGATCATCTGAAGGGACGGCTGTGCAAAAATATGCTTCAGACGGCCAAAGGATGCCTGATCCCCCGTGTCCGCCTTCACGCCTTCGGCGATGGCCGCCGCGATCTCCCGCTCCATGGCACCGTCCGGATACAGACTGACGGCCATGGTCAGATTATCGTACGGTTCGTAGATCCGGTCAATGATATCATAATCAAAGGTCTCCGCCGCCACGATCCCGCACCGGGCCAGCCCCTTCTGCAAAAGCCGCTGCTGCAGGACCGCGATAAAACCGCGAAAGATATTCCCGGCCCCGAAATGCACCCAGACCGGCGCCTCCTCCGTCGCTTTCCGCATCGCTTCCACATCGAATCCCGGCAGCTTCACCTGCGCCCTTTCCCAGGCAGCCGTATCGCGGATGCCTTCAAGCGTCATTTTCATATATGCCTCTTCCTTTCCGAAAGAATCTTCCGCAGCGATTTCTTATCCGCAAATGATCTCGATCTTCCAGCGGTTCTCATACGTCTCCCCGGCGCCCAGGGCGTTCAGCCCCGGCTGGCTCGCCAGATCTTCCACGATACCATCCCGCGAAGGAAGAGACGACCATGGCTCGATGCAGACATAGGGCGCGTCCGAATGGGGTTTGTGCCAGATCCCCAGATACCGCATCTGCGGATAGGACACGCGAACCGCCTTCCGTCCGTTCTTCGCATGCAGGCATACCTGCGCCGGCACGCCGGTGAGAACAATGGCGTCGTCGTCAAACAGATCATGGCGCAGCGGCAGCACTCCGTCATCGCCCAGCGCATACGGCGTCGTTCCGGTCACGAAACAGGCCGGCGAGAATCCGACGCGGCGCGTCTCCCCTTCGGACGATACCCCGGCCGCTCCGGCAAACTGAAGCTCATAATCTTCGAAATGAAGCCCACTCTCTAACGGCACATTGAATCCCGGATGGCCTCCGATCCCGAAATACATGGTCTTCTCATCTTCATTCACTACCCGGTAGACCACTTCCAGTGAATTTCCTTCCAGCCGGTATTCGATCTCGTAAGTAAAATGATACGGATACTCAGCCCGCGTCTTCTCGTTGTCCTTAAGCCTCAGAAGGAGCCGGGACCCGCCGCATTCCGCGGCCGCAAGTTCACTGTCCTTCACGAAACCGTGGATATCCATATGATATTCTTTGCCGTCCAGCGTGTATTTCCCCTCGGTCATCCTGGCGATGTAGGGGAACAGGTTCGGCGCCTGATCCTTCCAGTAGGCCGGATCGCCCTGCCACAGATACTCAGTTCCCTCCGGATCCCGGATCGAACGCAGGCTGCCTCCCAGGGTCTGCGCCGTTACGCTCAGGTACTCATTCTTGATCGTGTATTCCATACTCTTCTCCTCCTCATACATTCTAACACCAAAACAGCTGCTATATTGTATCTCATAAATCCTGAAAATGCAAGCGGCAGTCACACATCCGGCCAGGCTCCGCAGAGCCTGTCTCCTCTGCCGGCAGGCCGCAGACTTACAGCGCCGAATAATGCCACATATTATAGATGCTGATCCCGATGATCACCGCCATCAGACAGATAAACAGCTTATCCACCGCTTTATTGTCCATCCTGCGGTTGAACATCCGGCCCACGATGCCTCCGCCGATACCTCCTGCCACCATCAGTCCGAGGACCGGCCACCGGAACTCCGGAACGGAAGCCGTAACGATCGTGGAGATCAGACTGGCCAGCTGGCTGAACAGGATGATATACAGGCTGTTGGCCGCGGCGGTCTTCGTATCCATACTGAAGAAATAGAACAGCACCACCAGATTGATCGGCCCGCCGCCGATTCCCAGGAAACTTGACATCACGCCGAGAGCGAAACCGATCAGCACGCACACCAGGACGGAATCCACATGGCGGGTCTTTATCTTCGCCTTATAGAGCGTGTAAATGAGCGTGCCGCCCGTGATTACGGCCAGACACGCGGCCTGCACCGCGCCGACGGTATTCTGGTTGGCGAAAAGTCCGCGGATATAGCTGAAAAGCTCCTTGCCCACGATTCCGCCCGCGACGGCCCCGACCGCCAGCGGCGTACCCGTCTTCATCTCGACCCGCCGTTCGCCGGCCAGCATGGATTTGCCCACGGAATAGCAGCTCATGGACAGTACCGTGCATCCGGAAAGGAAGCTGATGGTGCTGACAGACGCCAGACCGAAAAGATCCAGCACCGGCTTTATGATAACGCCTCCGCCAATACCGCATATAGCCCCCGCTACGCTGGCAAAGAAACTGACAATAAGAAATAGCAACATGATCTAACTGCCCCCTTCCTTCTC
This sequence comes from uncultured Lachnospiraceae bacterium, assembly GCA_947626395.1. Classification (GTDB taxonomy): domain Bacteria; phylum Bacillota; class Clostridia; order Lachnospirales; family Lachnospiraceae; genus UBA3402. The sequence continues at coordinate 12,145 of CANQRU010000039.1, forward strand.
TTTCGTTTGCGCGCGGTATCATCTCTGTCAGGATGATACCTATTCTATTATTATAGCGGGGGGGATCTGCGCTGTCCAGTAAAATCCGGCGGCATGCGCGCAAAAGCCTGCGCTTTCCGTTCTGCGCAGGCTCATTCCTATACGATCACGATCTCATTTTCCCGTTCCATGTACCGGCAGAAGACGAACAGTCCGCAGATCGTCTCCGGCCGCAGCTTATCCGCGGCGTCGATGTCCCATCCGCCGGTGATCCCTCTGTGGAGGATCCGCAGCACCTCTTTTCCGGAAAGCTCCGAGAGCAGGTAGCCGGCGCCGCCTTTCATGGCCAGGTTATACTCCCGGCCGTCCATCCGAAGATGCGCGTGATCCACCTTCGGCATGCGATACGGCGGCCATCCGGTTCTCTCCGGCTCCTCCCCTTCCGCGTAATCCGGCTGCGCGGCGGCGCAGACACAGCCGGCCATGTCCTCTAAAATATATTCCACAGAACGGACGCCGTTCCCGGTACTGCCCGATGTACCCGCCGGATTGTCCGGCCTCCGGATCTCCGTCCTGAGAACCGGCGCGCCGTCCGCCGAGAGGATCTTCCTCTCTGATCCGGCAAATTCCCGCTTCACGCGTGCCAGCGCCTTTTTCTGATCCCCGTCATAAAGCATTCCCGACTTCATTACATATTTCATTGTCCAGCCCTCCCATACAGACTTCCAGAATCAAAGGATCGAATAAAGGATCAGACCGGCCAGCCCCGATCCGGCCATGACCGCGATCGGATGCGGCTTCCATTTCCGGAGGCAGAAGAAGCCCGCCGCAAATATGGCCGCCGCCGTCAGATCGATCCCGCTTAGATCGGCCGGCAGCGTCCTCTGGCCGAAAAAAGCCATAAATACGATGGACAGCCCTGCCGACGCGATCATTGCGACGACCGCCGGCCTGAGCCCGGCCAGGATCCCCTGTACCATGGTCAGATTCCGAAAATGATAGTACAGATAAGCCAGGGTCATCACGATCGCGCAGGACGGCGCCACACAGCCCAGCGTAGCGACGACCGCGCCCGCGAAACCGGCCACCTGGATCCCGACAAACGTTGCGGAATTGATGGCGATGGGCCCCGGCGTCATCTCCGCGATAGCCATGATATCCGCGAACTGCCCCATGGTCAGCCACGGATGAATGTCCACCACCTGCTGCTGGATCAGCGGCATGGCCGCATAGCCGCCGCCAATGCTGAAAAGGCCGATCTGAAAAAAGCTGAAGAACAGTTCCAGGTAGATCATGATCTGCCGCCCCCTTCCCCGGCCAAACTGCTTTTCTGCCCGCCTCCGCCGGCTGGCGGCGTCTCCTGCCCGGAACCGCCGTCAGCGCCGGAGCGCATTTTCTTTTCTCTGGAAGCGAGATACATCGTATCCGCCGCGCCGATCAGACCGCAGATCAGAATGATCACAACGATACTGACCCCCAAAAACCGTACCGCCGCGAACGTGGCGGCAAGCATCACGACCGGCAGCGCCCGCTTCAGCGCTAGCAGTCCCTTCGTCATCGTAACGACTACATCGCAGATCACCGCGCCCACGCCGGCCAGCATCCCCGCCATGATCATCGTTACCGCCGCATTGTCCCGGACGGCCGTGTAGCACAGCGATACCAGGGAAATAATAACCAGCGGCGGGATCACCGTCCCGAGCACCGTCAGCAGCGCTCCCAGCCCTCCGGCCACATGATAGCCCACCAGGATCGACGCGTTGACCGCGATAGCCCCCGGCGACGACTGGGCAATGGCCGTCAGATCCAGCATCTCCTGCTCTTCGATCCAGTGCAGTTCATCCACAAATTTCCTGCGCATCAGCGGAATGATCACAAATCCGCCGCCGAATGTACAGGCGCTCAGTTCAAAAGTTGAAGTGAACAATGTCCAGTATTTCTGTGCTTTCCCGCTCAACGGTTTTCCTCCCTCATTTCATGCCTCTCTCTTTGCCGTAAACAGTATACACCTTGACAGTTAATATTAAAAATAATATAATTTTATTAAAATAATAAGCTATTCAATATAAATGTATCGATTTCCGCCTGTATGAGCGAAAAGAAAACGAACCAAAAGAGGAAACCATTATGACCGTCAGACATATGAAGATTTTCCTGGCCATCACAGAAAACGGCTGCAATACGACGAAAGCGGCCCAGGCCCTTATGATGACCCAGCCGGCCGTAAGCCTGGCCGTCCGCGAACTGGAGCAATACTACGGCGTCGTCCTGTTCGACCGGATCGGCCGGAGGCTTAAGATCACCGAAGCCGGACTGCAGTTCCAGGAATACGCCGCCCATATCTGCTCCCTGTTCGACGATATGGAAAAGGGCATGCGCGACTGGGACGCCCTCGGACTATTGCGGGTAGGGGCCAGCATCACGATCGGCTCCCAGTTTCTCCCACGCTATGTCCAGACCTTCGGCGTCCTTCATCCCGGCACCCAGGTCCGCGCCCTGGTGGCCCCATCCGACCTTCTGGAACAGAAGATCATGGACAATGAACTCGATTTCGCGCTGATCGAAGGCGTCGCCCACAATCCGGCCCTCCGCGCGGAAGAATATATGGAAGACTGCCTGATCGTGATCTGCCCGAATAATGAATATTTCCGGAATAAACGGCATCTGACGACAGACGAATTCAGGAGACAGTCCTTTCTGCTGCGGGAACCGGGAAGCGGCACCCGCGAGGTCGTCGATCAGGTCACGGAAAACGCGGGCTTCCATGTCAGCCCGATCTGGGAAGCCATGAGTACGACCGCCCTGGTCAACGCAGTGATAAACGGCCTTGGGATCTCGGTACTGCCCCAGCGGATGGTCATGGGCGTCATCGAGCATGGGCTGGTGGTTCCCGTCAGCGTAGAGGGCATCGAATTCAGGCGAAGATTCCATATCATCTATCACAGGGAGAAATACCTTACCAGAGCCGCCAGGGATTTCCTGGATCTGTGCAGGAATTATGAAATGGATTATCCGCTGCCGCATTACAGCGGGCTGTTCTGACCGGCGGATCTGCCTGCGGCAGCTTGCGCAGACCACTCATGGCTGGCCATGCGAAGCGTTTCTGTATCATCAGACACTGTACATTTTTAATCAAGAATAATACAAGCAGGGTGTCACTGGCACCCTGCCCGAATGGAAAGATAAATGGCCCGCGCCTTCTATCCGGCGCGGGCCATTTCAAACACAACTTTCTTCGATTTTCCGGAAAGATCAGCCTACCAGCTGCATCATGATCTCATTGCTTCTCGCCAGGAATTCCGTCATCCGCTCCGGGCTTAAACTGCCATGGCTTAAGGAGGCCATATCGTAAAGCTGCTTACAGATCTTCTCGGTCAGCTCGCCTTCCTCATGATCCAGCACGTACTGAACCAGCTTATGATTGGCGTTGAGGATCAGGGTCTCGCCCATGCCGCCGAACATATCGTTATCCACGCCGTACATATTGTACATCCGCATCATATCCTGCATACGGCGGTTCTCCTCGGACAGGGTGATCATGGAAGCCAGCTGCTCATCTTTCAGTTTCTCCACCTTGATCTCCAGCTTGTCGTTACCGATGGCCTTCTTAAAGGTCCCCGCCAACTTCTCGCTGTCCGCCTTGAAGCTTTCCGCGTCCTCTTCCTTCACTTCCTCCTTGAAGGTGGAACTGACGTCCGCGTCGATGCGCAGGAACTTGACGCCCTCGTGCTTCTGCTCCATTTGTGTAATGAAGGGGCTGTCGATCGTGTGCTTTAAGATGACCGCGTCCAGACCTTCCTTCTTAAACATGTTGATGTACTGGCCCTGCTCCTTCTCGTCGGTCACATAGTAGATGATGTTCTCGTGCTTCTCCTTCGCCGCGTCCAGGCAGTCCTGCAGCGTCAGATATTTGCCGTCCAGGTTCTTGAAAATGATGTAGTCCTTCATCTTCTCCTCGAACTTCTCATCCTTTAAGCAGCCGAACTTGATGAAGGGGCTGATGTCGTCCCAGTATTTCTCGTAATTCTCCCGGTCGGTCTTGCACATGCCGGACAGCTTGTCGGCCACCTTCTTCGTGATGTAGTCGGAGATCTTCTTCACGAAGCCGTCGTTCTGCAGGGCGCTCCTGGACACGTTAAGCGGCAGGTCCGGGCAGTCGATGACGCCCTTTAAGAGCATCAGGAATTCCGGGATCACTTCTTTAATATTGTCCGCAATGAAGACCTGGCTGTTGTACAGCTTGATCGTGCCCTCCAGGCTGTCGTACTCGGTGTTGATCTTCGGGAAGTACAGGATGCCCTTTAAGTTGAACGGATAGTCCATGTTCAGATGGATCCAGAACAGCGGCTCCTTGTAATCCATGAACACCTTCCGGTAGAACTCCTTGTACTGCTCCTCGGTGCACTCGTTGGGATGCTTGTTCCACAGCGGGTTCACGTCGTTTAAAGCCACCGGGCGCTTTAAGATCTTATACTTCTCCTTCGCCGGGGACACCTCCACGACTTCCTTCTCGCCGTTCTCGTTCTCCTTCTCCTCGGTCTTCGCCTCCTCGACGATAGTCTCGATAATGGTGTCCTTCTCTGTCAGCTCGTCCTTCTCGATCGTCTCATACTGGGGCTCCGCCGTCGCATTATCCAGGAAAATGGGCACCGGCATGAAGCCGCAGTACTTCTCGATGACCTCGCGGGCCCGGTACTCATTGGCAAACTCCGTGCTGTCGTCGTTCAGATACAGGGTCACCGTCGTGCCGTGGCTCTCCCGGCTGCCCTCGCCCATCTCAAACTCGGTGCCGCCGTCCGACTCCCAGTGGACCGGCGCCGCGTCCTTCTGATAGGACAGGGAATCGATGGTCACCTTGTCCGCGACCATGAACGCGGAATAAAAGCCCAGTCCGAAATGGCCGATGATCTGATCCTCATTGGCCTTGTCCTTATATTTCTCCAGGAAATCCTGGGCGCCGGAGAAAGCGATCTGATTGATGTACTCGTCCACCTCATCGGCGGTCATACCGAGACCGTTGTCAGAGACCGCGATGGTCTTCTCCGTGGGATTCACCGTGACCTGGATCTTATACTCCATGTCCTCCGGCTTCTCGTACTCGCCCATCAGCTCCAGTTTCTTAAGCTTCGTGATCGCGTCGCAGCCGTTACTGATCAGCTCACGGTAGAAGATATCGTGATCCGAGTACAGCCATTTCTTGATCACCGGGAAAATGTTCTCGCTGCTTATGGATAAGCTTCCTTTTTTCGTTGCCATGTTGCATCGCTCCTTCTTTTCTTTTTATTTCTTTCTTCGCCGCAGGCGGTAATCCGTTCTCTTCGGGACTATTCCTCTTTGCGGCGCGGATATCTTTTGCCGCGGCTCACCGGCAGACCGGTCAGCCGCAGTATTCCCATACAAACAGAGCGCCAGCGACGTCTGTTCGTATTTCCATGCGAGCAGGACGCTAGTGCGCCCTGTTCGCATTTTCCCTCTTCGCAGACAAGTGTAATACCATTTTCCAGATTTGTCAATAGATTTTTAGCACTCATTTTAAGTGAGTGCTAGCAATCAGGGCTGAATCCGTCCTTCCGGATATCCGATTCAACCAGGCGCGCATCCGGTCGATTCGTGCGGTCCTATTTACAAACAGGGACTTCCATACTATAATAAATGCGTACGGAATCCTGGATCTTACAGGATTGTTACAAGAAAGGTGGGGAATACATATGAATGAACAAGCAGTTCAACCCAAAGACGACAATTCCATGGCGCTGGGTTCCATGGTCGTCGGCATCATCTCCATCGTCACCTCCTGTTGCTGCTGCGGCGGCATCATTCTGGGAAGCCTGGCGGTGGTTCTGGCGTGTCTGTCCAGAGTGGAAACCTATTTTGACAAACGGGCGAAGACCGGTCTGATCTGCGGCATTATCGGTATGGTTTTAAGCGTTGCCGCAGGCGTTGTGATCCTTGTCTATCTGGCGGCGGCAGGTGCGTCCGGACTTGCCGGATCCGGCTTCTATTACTAAGGAGGTGCGCGATATGGATATCAAACGGTCTGATCTGAAATTATACGCCCGGCGGGCTCTGAAAGGCAACTGGGGCATCATGATCGGCGCGACGCTGATCAGCATGGGAATTTCCTATCTGTTCACAGTCGCACTGAACGCAGTTCTGTTCGCGGCTCTGGGACGCGGAATCCAGGCCCTGTCCGGGATCTTCTCTTCCTCCGCGGCGCCGCTGCCGGCAGGAAATCTGTCCATCGGAACTATGGTCGTCATACTGATCATCCTGTATTTTGTTTACCTGGTGGTTATGCTCCTTATGAGCGTCGGCTATCAGAGGCTCTATCTGGACGCGGCAGCCGGCCAGAAGGCAAAGGTTACCACCCTGTTCTGGGCCTTCACTCACAGCCCGTGGAAATTCGTTCTGATCTCCGTGCTGATCGCGCTTCTGGAAGGGATCACCACGGTGCCGATCTGCATCATGTCCTTAGCAGCCGCACTGACAGGCGGAAGCGGTTTCGCCGCTATTTTCCTGCTCATATATGAGATCATTTTCCTGATCGTCTACGCTTATGTACTGCTGACCTTCAGCCAGTTCTATCTGATCCTGGTGGAGGCTCCGGAGAAAGGCATCTTTGAAGCATTGGCGGAAAGTCAGCGTATGATGAAGGGCAACCGCGGCAAATATTTCATGCTGTGCCTGAGCTTCTTCGGGCTCTCGCTTCTGGCGGCTTTCAGCTTCGGGCTGGCGGCGCTGTGGCTTTCACCGTACGTCGGATGTACGATGGCAATGTTCTATCTCGGACTTAAGGGTACGATTCCGGAGGAACTGAAACGCAGCCCGGCCGAGACCGCGCCAGCAAACGCGTATACCGGTTCGACATACTATCAACAGACGACGCCCCAGGAAATGTACTACCGGCAGCCGGCTCAGACGACGCCTCAGGAGTCTTACTATCAGCAGCCAACACAGACGCCGCCTCAGGAGTCTTACTACCAGCAGCCAGCCCAGACGGCGCCTCAGGGGACGTACTATCAGCAGCCAGTCCAATCGGCGCCTCAGGAGTCTTACTACCAGCAGCCAGCCCAATCGGCGCCTCAGGAGTCTTACTATCAGCAGCCGGCCCAGACGGTGCCTCAGGAGTCTTACTATCAGCAGCCGGCCCAGACGGCGCCTCAGGAAAGTGCAGCACCGGCCCAGCCCCAGGCGGACGCGGATCCTGACAGAAATACACCTTCGGACTTCCCGCAGGCGTAATATAACCGCATATATTCGTCATAGGACATAAAAAGAAACGCATAGGATACACCAAGTTCTCCAAAAGGTGGTCCTGTGCGTTTTGCGTATCTCCGAATTAAAACAGAAGGAAGTCATCAACGCTGAAGACTGCAAACGTCTCGGCTTTGTCGGCGACGTGGATTTCGACATGTGCGACGGCTGCATGAAGGCTCTGATCGTCCCCGGCCCCGGCAGCTTCTGCGGCTTCCTGGGCCGGGAAAAAGAATATATCATCCCTTACCGCGACATCTGCCAGGTAGGGGATGATATTATCTTAGTCAATGTGAAAAAGAAAGATGTGGAGGCGCCGGTTCGCTGAACCGGCGCCGGTTATGCTGTTTCCAACCGATGGCTTTCGCTCACTCTGTGCCGCTCTCAGGTCGGTAACCTTCTGTTTCCGATGTATCACTTTCGGACTTGGAACTTCCGCTTCCGCCTGTGCCTCTTCCGCTCCGTCCGCAGTCATATATCCGCTTACTCTGCCTTCTCCCTCGCCGCCATCATGGCCTTGATCTTCTCTTCCCAGGATTCCACCAGCTCCACGCGGCAGCCGCGCAGCTCCATGCCGCTCTGCCCGAAGAAGAACGTCACGAAGGACGTGTTCTGGAACACCGGGTTCAGCGTGATCTCCTGCTTCTGCCACTCCTTATCCTCACCGGTTAAGGAGACCATTTTCACGATCTGCTTATCCTGGGAAATGGTCACCGGCACCTGAGCCAGGCTCCCCTGATTCGGTACGCGGCACTCGAACTCCATCCGATACTGCCCGCGTTCCTTCGCCGCCAGTTCGAACATGACGCGGCTGCCTTTGTCCGTCGAGATCTCTTCCACCGGAAGCGACGCGCCAGTAGGCGGCAGCGCCACACGGATCAGCGCGGAGACGGCTCCCTCTTCCTGGGCCGCCGCGGCCGCCAGATCACGGTCAAGTTCGGTCTCGATGCCCTGCATGCGGGCAAATGCGGGCGTCCGCATCAGATAGCGGCAGATATTGGCCGCCGCCCGCAGGTATTCGCCGCGGGTAACCTTGCCGGCCGCGAGCGCTTTCGCAGAATTGTCCTTCTGGGAATTCTCTTCCGCGTTGTTCACCACCATGAACAGGTCGTTCTGACCACGGACCATGGCCGCGACATTGTGGACGTCGCCCGGTTCGCCCTCGTCATTGCCGGTAGACCACCAGTCGGTCATGACGATGCCGTCGTAGCCCCATTCCTTCCGCAGGATCGTGGTCAGCATGTCGTAATTGCTGGAGGACCAGAACCCATTGATCGGATTGTAGGAGGTCATAATGGAATAGCCGCCGCCCTCGCGCACCGCGATCTCGAAGCACTTCAGATACAGTTCGCGAAGCGCCCGCTCGGAGACCACCGCCTCTACACGGTGACGGTTGTATTCCTGACTGTTGCAGGCGAAATGCTTCATGGTTCCGGTGACGCCGTAGCGCCCCATGCCCCGCAGCTGGGCCGCCGCCATCTTGCCGGTAACCAGCGGATCCTCGGAAAAATACTCGAAATTACGGCCATTCAAAGGATTGCGATGCAGGTTGATGCCCGGTCCCAGAAGCGTGTCGATCTTATTCTTGCGAAGCTCCAGGCCCTCCCACTCGTACAGCTCCTCGGAAAGGGCTTCATTGAAAGAAGACGCCAGGCACGCACCGTTGGGCATGGCGAACGCGATGCTGCCGCAGTCCATACGGATGCCGCTGGGGCCGTCGGCGCAGCAGGCCACGGGGATCCCGAACTCCTGCAGACGCTTCGTCACGCCGCCGAAGGCTCCGGCCGTTCCCGGCGTTACCTTCGGGGAGCACATGCCCTCGCCGCGGACCATGCAGAACAGATCTTCATTCTCCAGCTGGGCCAGGAACGTCTCCATGCTTACGCGACCCGCCTTTACATCCGCCAGTTTCCAGCCTTTGTCGCCTGTGCAGGCGGGACTTTCCGGCAGACGTTCTTCTCTGCGCGCCGACGGCTCGGCTGTGCGCAATGGAGCTTTCTCCCAGGTTACTATGTATTGCGGGGCCGGTGCGTCAGCCGCCTCTCCGGATACCGCTCCGCCGATCCGCATCACCGGCTTCATCCGCTCAAATTCCGTCACCGGCGCCATGGCCTCCTCGACCGTCTCGAGAGCCACCGTTCTGTCGATCGCAATGCTCCCGGCCAGCCCGGCGCTGCGGACGTCCGTACCCACATAGAAACCATACTCTCCGGCCTCCAGCACATAACCGGACTTATACCCGGTCACTCCGCTGTCATCGTAGGAAGCCGCCGTGCGCCACGGGAATTCCACCGTCACCATCTGGGATTCTCCCGGAGCCAGAAGAGCGGTCTTGGCAAAGCCGCACAGGGCGCGGGCAGGCTTTCCCAAAGCTCCCTGAGGCGCCTGCACATACACCTGGACGACTTCCTTGCCGGCATACTTCCCGGTATTCGTCACCCGGACGCCTGCGCGGACACGGCCGAATACATTGCCCGGCATGATCTCTTCGATCTTCGGGTTCTCAAGAACGAAGCTTGTGTAGGACAGGCCGAAGCCGAAGGGATACAGCACTTTGTCCTTCGCAAATGTCTCAAAATACCGGTAACCCACATAGATATCCTCGGCGTACACATTTCTCGTGCTGTCGCCGTGATTCTTCGTGGAAGGATAATCCTCAATATCCCAGGCGATCGTGTCGGCCAGCTTGCCGGACGGAGTCACCGTGCCGTCAAGCACATCCAAGACGCCGTTTCCGCCTTCCTGACCACCCTGCCATACATAGAGGACCGCAGAGGGCTGATACGCCTTCACCCATTTCATGTCGATGATATTGCCTACGTTCAGAAGCACCACCGTACGCTCAAACACGCCGCAGACAGTCTTAAGCATCTGCTCCTCGGCTTCCGTCAGCAGGTAGCTTCCGGCCTCCGCCTTATTGTCCTGATCCTCGCCGGCTGTCCGGCCGATGATCACGACGGCCGTATCCGATTCCTTCCGGGCCGCCTCCACAAATTCCTCCGTAAGCGGCATCTCCTTCTGGTACCACGGCTCTCCGGCCCAGCCTACGCCCTTGTCGTAGGGATGATCTTTCAACCACTCCTCATAAGCCGCCATCACGGTCTGATTCAGCACGAAACTGCTGCCCATGAGCGCTTCCCGGATTCCGGTCACATAGCTGGCGTTCACAAGACCGCCGGAACCGGTGCCGCTCTTATAGTAGTTAAACTGGCTTCTTCCGAACAGGGCGATCTTCTCGCCCGCCGTAAACGGCAGCACGCCGCCCTCGTTGCGCAGCAGAACGGCGCCCTCTGCCGCCGCTTCCCGCGCTTTCTTCGCATACTGCTTCAAATCGAAAATTCTCTCTGCCATGGTAGCCTCTCCTGTCTGTATGTTTGTTCAAAGATTAATGAACTTCCATCAACTGGATTATACAATGACGAAGGCATTTTTTCAAGCAAAGGATTGCCATATTACGCAACTTTCCATTGCAATACTTATTGTCGCAATTCTGACATATGCACATAAGAAATAGCCGTCCTTCACCCGAAAAGTCTAGGAACGGCTATTCTTAGTTGCAAATAGATTTTCGCCGGGACGGGTGAGTCGCATTCACCCTCCGACTGTCTTGATAAGCATATTATATGCCATCACAAACGAAAAAGCAACTATTTTTTGAATCAAACCTCACATTATCTCTTTCTAAAACAGCGGCACCACCGCGCCCTCGTAGGTGTCTTCCATGAATTTCTTCACTTCGTCGCTCTTGAGCGCCTCGATCAGGGCCTGGACGGCCGGATTGTTCTCCTCGCCATTGCGGACGGCGATCACGTTGCCGTAGGTCGTGGCGGCGATGGATTCGGAATCCTCCACAGCCAGAGCATCGGCCACCTTGAAGCCGGCCTCGATGGCGTAGTTGCCGTTGATGACCGCGATGTCCACATCCTCGATGACGCGCGGGATCTGGGCGGCCTCAACCTCGTAAAGCTCCAGATTCTTTGGATTCTCCACGATGTCATTCTTCGTAACGGTCAGATCGGCGCCTTCCTTCAGCTTGATCAGTCCCTGCGCCTCCAGAAGCAGAAGCGCGCGCGCCTCGTTGCTGGTGTCGTTGGGAACCGCTACGACCGCTCCATCAGCCAGCGCGTCCAGGGAAGCGGTCTTGCCGGCGTAGATGCCGAAGGGCTCGTAGTGGATTGCCGCGGCGGATACCAGATCCGTGCCGTTCTCCTCGTTGAAGGACTCCAGATACGGAAGATGCTGGAAATAGTTGGCGTCCAGGTCGCCGGACTCCAGCGCCAGGTTAGGCTGAATGTAGTCCACATACTCCATAACCTGTAACTCATAACCTTTTTGCGCCAGGATTTCCTTCGCCGCGTTCAGGATCTCCGCATGAGGCGCGGGGCTTGCCCCGACAATAATCTTGGTCAGTTCGCCGCTGGCTGCCGTTGTCTCAGCCGCAGCCGTTCCTGCTGCCGTGGCTGTTCCACCTGCTTCCGTCCCGGACGAACCGGACTGCTGGCCGCCGCAGGCGGTCAGAGCCGATACAGCAAGAACCGCCGCTGTGAATACCGATAATCTCCTTAATGCTTCTTTTCTCATAATGATTCTCCTCCTTATGGATCATTTGATGCAGAGTGGAGTGCGCGTCGACAACGCCTCACGCTGCATACTGATATGATTTATCATAAAGACCTCGTCAGATCTTTATTTCTCACTCAATACCGCCCCGAAGCGGCTCTGTTTCCATGCAGGACATTTCCTCAACACATAATTTCGGCCACAGCCGGGAATCCTGACAATGCTGCCGCATTTTGTTCTGTCAGTTTCACATTTTCGTCCTTTCGGATTCCAATCCTCGTCCTGTCGGTTCCATATTTTCTTTTTACCGGTTCGAGATTTCTTCCAACCGGATCCACACTTATCCTGCCGGATCCGCATTTTCTACCAACTGGATTCACACTTTCCCTACCGGATCCTCTTATCGCTCTTTCTGGAAAGCCGGTTCCCCGCCTCCTGGATGATCTGTACCATCACCACCAGAAGCACCACCGACACCCACATCAGAAACGGCTCATACCGGTAATAGCCGTAGTTGATCGCAATGGCTCCCAGCCCTCCGCCGCCGGTGAAACCGGCCATGGCCGAATAGCTGAGAATCGTCGTCACCGCCAGCGCCGCGCCGAGAAGAAGGGACGGCTTCGACTCCGGCAAAAGCACCTTCCAGATAATCTGCCAAGTGGACGCGCCCATAGACTGGGCCGCCTCGATGACGCCCGCGTCCAGTTCCCGGAAGGACGATTCCACCACCCTGGCCACATAGGGCGCCGCCGCGATAGTCAGCGGGATTACGATTGCCGGCGAACCGATCCTGGTACCGATCACGATCTTCGACAGCGGCAGCGCGATGAACAAAAGGATCAGAAACGGTACGCTGCGCAGCAGGTTGATTACAACTCCCAGAATTTTCTGCAGCCACGGGATCGGCCGAATTCCACCTTCGTCAGTGACCACCAGGATGATCCCCAGCGGCAGGCCGATGATGTAGGCGAACAGGGACGACAAAGCCGTCATATAGAAGGACTCCCAGATCCCCGTCTTCAGCATATTGATCGTTACCGCATCAAGCTTCATAACCGTTCACCTCCTCGTAAGGAATCTTGATCGATTCCAGATAATCAATCACTCTCTCCGCACCGTCCGCGTCCTTCGGCAGCTGTACCACCATCTGTCCCATTGCCTTGCCCTGAATATCCCTTGTGGCCGCGTACATGATGTTCACCGGCGCCTTGCAGGCAAGGACCATATTGGAAATGATCGGCTCCGCGGACTCTCTGCCATCAAAGATAATTCGGATACTTCTTCCGCTTCCGGCACCGCCTGCCGCACGTTCCCCGGCATCTCCCATGATCAGCTTCCGTCCGATGGCAGACTGCGGATTTAAAAATATCTCCGACACCGCGCCGACCTCGGCGATCCGGCTCTGGTCGATGATCGCCACCCGGTCGCAGATGGCCTCAATCACCGCCATTTCATGGGTAATCACGATGATCGTCACGCCCATGGTCTGATTAATCTCCTTAAGAAGCTCCAGGATCTGCTTCGTCGTGTTGGGATCCAGCGCGCTGGTGGCCTCGTCGCAGAGGATCACCTTCGGATTGGTCGCCAGCGCCCTGGCGATGGCCACCCTCTGCTTCTGTCCGCCGGATAACTGGGCCGGATAGGCCTGCGCACGGTCCTCAAGGCCGACCATTTTCAGAAGCTCCAGGGCCCGCTCACGCGCCTCTTTCTTCGGCACCCCGGTCAGTTCCAGCGGGAAACAGACGTTGCGGATCACATTTCTCTGGGCCAGCAGATTGAACTGCTGGAAGATCATTCCCATGGAGCGGCGGGTCGCGCGCCGCTGCGCGTCAGTCATCGCCGCCATGCTCTGGCCTTCGAAAAGCACGTCGCCTTCCGTGGGGACTTCCAGATAGTTGATGCAACGCACCAGAGTGCTTTTGCCGGCGCCGCTCAGGCCGATGATTCCGAAAATCTCACCGGCGGATACCTCCAGATTGATGTCCTGAAGGGCACGCACAGGGCCGTTTGCGGTTTTGAATTCTTTGGCCAGATTTTTGATCTGGATGATTGGGGTTTCCATGAGATGTACCTCCAGTTTTTGTCAATAAAAATGTTGTGCACATATTCGCGACCCGCCAGCGCCGCCTCGGAAACGCGAAGCGTTTCCTCGGTCGCGGGCATTGTTCCAATGCCCGCTCTGCCGTGAACCGACAGCCTCCGGCCTCCGCAAGCGGCGCCGGAGGCTGTCGGCTCACGGCGTGGCGGCGCTGTAACGATTTGCCTTCGCGAAAAAAACAGGCTCCCGTCCGCATAGGACGGGAGCCTTAAACTCTCGTGGTACCACCTAATTTCACCGGACACTCACATATCCGGCCTCTGCAGGTACGGCCTTCCGTTCGCAAACGGTAAGGATTATACCCTGTCGCTGTAACGGGCGCTGCCGTCGTGACCTAAACCATATGTTTCGGCCACGCAACTCCAGGACCATGTTCACAAGCTTCATTCTGCTCCTTCTCAGCCTTCGGAGCTCTCTGTGAGAATATCCCCCTGCTACTCTTCCCTTCCAAGTCTTTGGGTTCTGTATTCGGTTGACTTGCGTTAATATTATGGCATTCTTTTCAATTTGTCAAGCGATTTTCAAAATTTTTTATCTGCCACGACTGCAAAGCGCATACGTCCGGGCGTCAAAAATGGTCACCGTTCTCCGCCGTGCCGCGGCACTATTTCCGTCACAGTGCCTGAAACTGCGGAATAAACTGGGTCGCCACGAAATACACGATCACCACGATGCCCAGCGCGATCCGGTAATATCCGAACAGCTTGAAATCATTTCTCCGGATATAGGTCATCAGGAACCGGATCGAATACACGCTCACCAGGAACGCCACCACCATGCCGAACAGCAGGAGGAAAACCTCACCTCCGGTAAAATGGAACCCGAACTTGATCAGCTTCAGAAGGCTGGCTCCGAACATGACCGGAATCCCCAGGAAAAATGAAAACTCCGCCGCCGCGCCACGCGAACAGCCCAGAAGCATGGCGCCCAGGATCGTCGCGCCGGACCGGGAGGTGCCAGGCACCAGAGAAAGCGTCTGGAACAAACCGATCAGCAGCGCCAGGTACAGAGAAATCTGCTCCACCTTCTCCGTCTCCGCCCGTTTGCCGTAATTCCGGTTCTCCACCACAATGAACAGGATACCGTAAATGATCAGCGCCGCCGCCACCACATACGGTCCCCGCAGATGCTCTTCCATCCAGTCGTCCAGCGGGATCCCGACGATCGCCGCAGGCAGGCAGGCGATAATGACCTTCACCCACAGCACCAGCGTACTGGCCTTGATTCCCACATGACCGTCCTTCCCCGCCGGGATCGACAGTGGAATGATGTCCTCACGGACGCCGCCCCTGTTCGTATGATAAGAATCCGTGGTCATAACGACGGATTTGCTGCTCTTCCCGCCAAGCGGCACAGCCAGATTCTTCTTACCCATACTTTTGCCCTTTATGGTCACGAAGGGAAATAATTTTGAAAAATAAAGTACCACCACGGCCAGGATCGCTCCCAACTGGATCACTACCAGAAATACTTCCCTGAATTCCGGCGTCACATCCAACTGGATCAGTTCGTCCAGCAGGATCATATGGCCGGTGCTGCTGATCGGCAGCCATTCGGTGAAGCCTTCCACGATACCGAATACGAGTGCCTTTAAAATCTCTATGATGTCCATCTGCATTCTGCTCCCTGTCTGTTTTATTTCACTGCTCTCAGATATTCTCGATCTGCCAGTCGATCGGTTCTACGCCGTGGCTCTGCAGAAATTCGTTGCATTGGCTGAAATGGCGGCACCCGAAGAATCCCCGGTACGCCGAAAGCGGACTCGGATGGGGCGCCTTAAGCACCAGATGCTTCGGATTCGTCAGCATCGGGATCTTCGACTGGGCCGGTCTCCCCCACAGCATATATACGATGGGACGGTCCTCCCGATTCACCGCTTCAATGATCGCATCCGTGAACTGCTCCCAGCCCCGACCCTGATGGGAATTGGCCTGATGGGCCCGCACGGTCAGCACCGTGTTCAGCAGAAGCACGCCCTCTTTCGCCCATTTGACCAGATAACCGTTGTTCGGGATATAGCAGCCCAGATCGTCATGCAGCTCCTGATAAATGTTTATGAGCGACGGCGGGATCTCCTTCTGATCCGGCAGCACCGAGAAGCACAGGCCGTGAGCCTGATGCTCGTTGTGATACGGATCCTGCCCCAGGATCAGCACCTTCACCTCTTTGAGCGGCGTCAGATGCAGGGCGTTAAAAATGTCATCCGCCGGCGGGTAGATGACCCGCGTGCGGTATTCCTGATTGACAAAATTGTACAGATCCTTATAATAAGGCTTCCGAAACTCGCCGCCAATGGCCTGCAGCCAGTCGTTCTGGATCGCTCCCATGATTTTCTCCTCCTGTAACCTTGTAACCCGGCACCCTCACAACCGCATCGGCACGCCGCGTCCGGCCAGATACTCCTTCACCTGCCGGATCTCCAGTTCCTTATAGTGGAACAGCGAAGCCGCCAGTGCCGCGTCCGCTTTTCCCACTGTCAGCGCGTCATAGAAATGTTCCAATGTCCCCGCGCCGCCTGATGCGATCACGGGCACCGACACATTTTCGGCGATCCGCGCCGTCAGCTCATTATCATAGCCGGCCTTGGTCCCGTCGCAGTCCATGCTGGTCAGAAGAATCTCCCCGGCTCCCAGCCGGTCCGCCTCCATGGCCCACTCCACTGCGTCCAGTCCGGTATCGATGCGGCCGCCGTTCTTATACACATTCCAGCCGGAACCATCCGTGCGGCGTCTGGCGTCGATGGCCACCACCACGCACTGCCGGCCGAATTTGTCCGCGGCGTCGCTGATCAGCCGCGGCGTATTGATGGCCGAGGAATTGATGGAGATCTTATCCGCGCCTTCCCGAAGGAGCAGGCGGAAATCATCCACCGTGCGGATACCTCCGCCCACCGTGAACGGAATGAACACCGTCTCCGCCACTCTCCGCACCATGTCCACCACCGTGGCCCTGGCATCGGAAGACGCCGTGATATCTAAGAATACCAGCTCGTCGGCCCCGGCCTTATCATAGGCCGCGCCGATCTCCACCGGATCCCCGGCGTCGCGCAGATTTACAAAATTCACACCCTTCACCACGCGTCCGTTGTGGACGTCCAGGCAAGGGATGATGCGTTTCGTATGCATAATTATTTCCTCTTTGTCACATCGCCAGGAAATTCCGCAGGATCCGAAGTCCCACGTCCCCGCTCTTCTCCGGATGGAACTGGCAGGCGCATACATTGCCGCGCTCCACCGCCGCATGGATGCGGACGCTGTACTCCGTGGACGCAGCCACGATGTCCTCATCCTCCGCCTTCAGATAATACGAATGAACGAAATACACAAAGCTTCCCTGCGGGATCCCGGCGAAAAGCCTGCTGCCTTCCGTAATCTCCAGTGAATTCCAGCCCATATGGGGAATCTTAAGCCCGGCGCCGTCCGGAATCCGCAGAATACGTCCCGGAAACACGCCAAGCCCCTCTGCTCCCGGGCTCTCCTCGCTGCTCCCGAAAAGAAGCTGCAGCCCCAGACAGATCCCCAGAAACGGCTTGCCGGAGGCCGCCGCTTCCCGAACCACATCCGCCAGACCATACTGGGAAAGCCTTGCCATGGCGTCGCCGAAAGCGCCTACGCCCGGCAGGATCACCCGGTCCGCGCCCAGGATCTGATCCCGATCCCTGGTCACAAGCGCCTCCTCGCCGAGAGCCTCCAGCGCCTTCGCCACACTTCTTAAATTTCCCGCGTCATAATCAATGATCGACGTCACCGTTTTGGATTCCCTTCCGTCAGATTATGTATACTTGTCGATTGTATCAGAAATGTATGAAAAAAACAAGTGGTCTCCACGCGGAAACCACCTGTCTTATATCGGATCGCTGAAACCTGCATTCAGATCTTCTTCAAATACACAAGCTCGCTGGCGAAATCGCCCCACTTCGGCGGAACCAGAAGCCCAGCGTTCATGAGAAGACGGCCGCTGTAAATCCTTCCTTTCTTCTCATTTGCACCGTCTTCCTGGACTGCCTCCGCGTCTGCTCCGGCTTCCGCTGTCCCGACGGCATCTGCTCCTGCCGCACCCGCTTCGCCGGCCTCTTTACGCGTTTCACCGGTATACTCTTCCACCACATAATCTGCGTCCGGATCCAATCCCTTCAGCCGGATCCGCCGACTGTGCTGATTCGGTTTCCCCAGCACCTGCACAAACGTGACCATCGCCTCCGACTGATCCTTCGACACCACCTGCCAGCAGTCCAGCACATGGTTCTCGGCCCAGGACGCGATCCGGTAGTAATCGCCTTCCCGGTTCAGATCCGCGAACCGGTGATACATCGCCACCTGGCTTTCAATCTCTTCCCGGTCCGCCTCGGAGATTTTCGTGATATCCAGTTCATAGCCAAATGTCCCCGCCAGCGCCACATGTCCTCTGGTCTTAAACGGCGTCGTCCGTCCCACCGCGTGGTTCGGGCAGTCGCTGACGTGCGCGCCCATAGTGCCCAGCGGATAGAGCATGGCTGTGCCCTCCTGGATCTCAAGCCGCTCCACAGCGTCCGTGTCGTCGGAGCACCAGATCTGCGGACTGTAGTAGAGCATGCCCGGATCGAACCTGGCGCCGCCTCCGCAGCAGTTCTCCAGCAGCAGATCCGGAAACTCCTTAAGAAGCCTCTCCTGCAGTTCATAGATCCCAAGCGTGAACCGGTGGGCCAGTTCGCCCTGCTGATCGCCCGCGAGATAAGAACTGCCCGGATCGGTCAGCTGCCGGTTGGAATCCCATTTCACATAGGAAATGTCCGCGCTGTGCAGGATCTTTGCCACGCAGCCGTAGACATACTCCCGCACCTCCGGCCGGGACAGATCCAGCACATATTGGGCACGGCTCTGGGTTGGAGTCCGGCCCGGCTGCCGCATCGCCCAGTCCGGATGCTGCCGGTACAGATCGGAATCCGGCGAGATCATTTCCGGCTCGAACCAGATGCCGAATTTCAGGCCCTCGGCCTTCACCCGCTCCACCAGTTCATTCAGGCTGCACCCCAGCTTCTCCTCGTTCGCGACCCAGTCGCCCAGGGAACAGTTGTCGGAATCCCGTTTTCCGAACCAGCCGTCGTCCATGACCAGCATCTCGATGCCCCGCTTCTTCGCCTCCCGGGCGATATCCACCAGCTTGTCCGCGTTGAATTTGAAATACGTCGCCTCCCAGTTGTTGATCAGGATCGGGCGCTGCTTATGCAGGTATGGGCTGCGGATCAGATGGTTCCGGTACAGATCGTGGAGGGTGCGGGTCATTTTCCCGAGGCCCTCGTCGGAATAGACGCAGACCACCTCCGGCGCCGTGAAGGTCTCGCCGGGCCTTAGCGCCCACTCAAAGCCCTCCGGATTGATGCCCATCATCATGCGCAGACTGCCGAACTGGTTCAGCTCCGCCTCCGCCGTGAAATTGCCGGAATAAATGAAATGCATCGCGTACACGTCGCCCTGATCCTGCCCGGCGTCCCGGTCCATCACCGCGATAAACGGATGATCCTGATGGCCCGACTCGCCGCGGAAGGACGACACCATCTGCCGCCCCAGCGTCACCGGCCGGCGGTTCCTATGCCGCTCCCTGGCCCAGGAGCCGTGAAGCGTCAGCATGTCCATGCCCGAATCGGCTCCCGAGCCGATCCCCGCGTTTCCGCAGCCGCGGCCAACCAGACCGCCGCACAGGTTCCGGTCGCTGATATCCATATCGAAGCTGGCGCTTAAGACCTTCTCCACATAGATTGTGGATGCGCTCTCATTGACCAGTTCCGCGCTCCGGATCACGGCGCGGCTGTCGTCGAAAATGCTGTAGCGCAGCGTAACCTTTAACCCTATAACCTCGTCCTGCAGGTCAATCTCCAGAGTCTGGCCGCCTGCGGCGCTGCAGAACGTGGCCGGAAGCCCTAGCAGTCCCGGCTTTCCGTCCAGGATCCGGTATCCCGCGTAATGCAGCTCGCACCCGCGGTATCCTGCCTCCGTCCTTACCCGCAGACTGCTCTGCCGGTAGTCGCCCACGCCCCACGCGGCGTACTCCGTCGGAAATGTATCCGCGAAGGAGCATTTCTCCCGCAAATTCTCCGACGGCACAAACGGCGGCTCGCCGGTGC
This sequence comes from uncultured Lachnospiraceae bacterium, assembly GCA_947626395.1. Lineage (GTDB taxonomy): Bacteria > Bacillota > Clostridia > Lachnospirales > Lachnospiraceae > UBA3402. The sequence continues at coordinate 32,136 of CANQRU010000039.1, forward strand.
GCATCAGATATCCGCAGCGATCGTCGTCCAGCCTCTTCCCGAAATACACATGTCCCACATATTTATCATCTGCAATCCCGATGACATACTCCACATCGCCGGCCGAAAGCCGGAACAGTTTCTGATCCTCGATAAACTGAATACCCATTCTCTGATCTCTCCTTTCACCGATCGAATGTAAACCAGTCGAACTCCGCTTCCCCGCCGCCGGTAAATTCAAAATATACCGCGTGCTTTCCGACGATCCCCGCCGTCACGGACGCGGAATACTCCGCCATATCTCCCGGCTGAACCGCAATCTCCGCGACCACCCGGCCGCGCCAATCATCCAGGCGCACCCGGATTGTCATAGGCTTCCTGGCGGCGTCCGCCATGGAGTTTCCGGCGGCGTCTGTTGTCGATTCCGCATCCGTTTTCACGCCAGCTCCTAGCTTCACGGCATCCGCCTGTCCCGCGGCATCCGCCGCAATGTCCGCCTCTTTCACCGCCGCCCGGACCGTCGCGCTCTTCGGCGCCGCCGCGCCAAACTGCAGATACCGGAAGCCTGCCGTTGTCCCGTCCGTGATACCGACAATCGGCGCGGAAACGCCCTCCGTCTGCTCATAGACCGGCTTAATATACGCCTGATGAAGCGGACTTAAGTGACAGGCGTATCCCGCGGAAATGATCCGATACGCGTCAAGACCGTTGATATGTCCGCCCTGGGAAGTCATTTCCACCGGCTTCGAGCTGACCGGCTCGCCGCCTACGTATGTAATATCGCCGATATAGACCTTGCCGTCCTTCCCCATGGCCACGTCCACCGGCTCCAGCATTCCCTGCCGGGCGAACTCGTCCGTCCCGGTGTGACGGTGGTAGAACACATACCATTTGCCGTTCACCTCGATGATCGAGCCGTGGTTGTTGCCCCAGCGGTAAGTCTGCTGCCCGGTTCCGTCGGGGAGCCGCAGGATCTCGCCGCCGTTGAAACTGATATCGCCGCCCTCTTTGAAGCCGTCCAGCGGCGAATCGCTGTATTTGTAGGACAGGAAGCCATTGCACGGCCCGTAGACGCCAAGCTCAGGCACCGGCGTGGTATAGCGTTTGGAATAAATGTAGACGTATTTGCCCATCACCTTCCGCGGACTGGACGCCTCGAAAAACGCGTCCCGCGTGTCAAGTCCGATTTCATTGTTCTTCGGGTTCCAGCCGTCCGGCGTATGGCCCATGGGATCGGCGTGGAACGTGCCCTCTTTGATCGTCGCCATATCATCGTTCAGTTCCGCACAGAAGCAGCGGCAGAAACCCCAGTAGGCGTAGACCCGCCCGTCGTCGTCCACCAGGACGCCGGGATCAAAGCCCAGCTGGGTCAGGACCGGATTCTCAAACGGCCCCGCCGGATTCTTCGACGACGCCACCATGATCCGCCCGCCGTGGCTCTCCGCCGCGTAGAGGTAAAAGGTGTCGCCCTTCTGCACCACGTCCGGTGCGAACAGCGTGGATCCGTCCGTGGCCGTATAGCAGACACCGTGGCAGGTCCAGTCTGTCAGATCGTCCGCCGGCGCGCTCCAGACCACCTGGTCCGGGCCGCAGTAGGCCGTTCTTAGAGTATCGTGGGATCCGTATACATAGACCCTTGTCTCGCCGTTATAAGTAAATACCCGCGGTTCGCCGTCCGGGACATGCTCCCAGAGCGGCATGTAGGGATTTGCGGATGTGATTCTCTGTTTCATATTCGATAATTCCTCCTGCGTCTCTTCTTATCGCCCTGCGTCCTGCGCAAATGCAGACGTTTCCGGCTGCTCAAAGCCTATGTGGAGTGTACCATACGGCATTCCAACTTGCAAGCGATATGGCGTAAGTCGATGAAGTAAACGAATTGTCAGTTGACATGAAAAAGACGATCCCCAAGGGACGATGACCTCAGACTCATTTCCCCA
>CANQRU010000040.1 GCA_947626395.1 uncultured Lachnospiraceae bacterium
TTGGGGAAATGAATCTGAGGTCATCGTCCTTTAGGGATTGTCTTTTTCATGTCAACTGACAATTCGTTTACTTCATCAGTAAGAGTTATAAATTTGCATTTTTCTCCCGGATATGCTATGCTAAAGGGAGATTATGTCAATCAGACCATAAAGGCGGTACGGGAATGATCAGATTAGAACGCACGAGCGTCATGAACCTGGAGAATGCGATGCGGGGCGCCCGCAACCCGATGAACAGCTGGGCGCGCATGGACAGCGGCTACGATGAGGACGGCAATTTCGTCCTCGGACCCAACGACATGGACCTGGCCTGCCGCCTGCGCAGGGCCGGCAGCGACCACCGCAAGTTCATCCGCCAGATCTTTGTGTCGGTCGATATCACCGCGCCTTTATACTGGTGGAAGGAATACGACACCTATAAAGTGGCGACGGTGGCCAATTCCACCAGCACCATGCATAAGATCCACAGCAAACCGTTTTCCATCGACGATTTTTCACATGATCATCTGACGGACGCGGGGCTTGCCATCCTGGAGCGGATGGTGGACGAACTGGAGCAGATCCGTCTCCGCTATATGGACGGGAAGAACAAGGCCGACTGGTATGATCTGATTCAGCTTCTTCCGTCCAGCTACAACCAGATGCGTACCTGTACGCTGAACTATGAGACGCTTGTGAATATCTATTTTGCCAGGCGGAACCATAAGCTGGACGAGTGGCATACCTTCTGCGGGTGGATCGAGACCCTGCCATACGCGAAGGAAATCATTATTGCGGAAGACGGGGATGACTAAGCGGGCAGCGGCGGAGAACGCCCCATAGCGGAGGGTAGATTTTTATGAATCTGATTGCGGCAGTTGACAGGAACTGGGCCATTGGGCGCGGGGGCCGTCTGCTTGTGTCGATCCCGTCCGACAGGGAGACATTTCGGAGAGAGACGGTGGGCAAGGCGGTCATCATGGGCCGGAAGACCCTGGAAAGCCTGCCGGGAGGACAGCCGTTAGCGAAACGGATCAATGTGGTTCTGTCGCGGGATCCGGATTACCGGATAAAAGGCGCCGTCGTCTGCGGAAGCGTGGAGGAAGCGCTGTCTGCCGTATCCGGCTTCGCGCCGGAGGATGTGTTTGTGATCGGCGGACAGGAGACCTACGAGGCGTTCCTGCCCCATTGCGACACGGCGTATATTACTTACATCGATTACGAGTACCAGGCGGACGCGTATCTTCGCGATCTGGACCGGGATCCGGACTGGATGATGGAGACGGAGTCCGACGAGCTGACTTATTTTAATCTGTGCTATACGTTCCGCAGATATGTGAGGGGCGGCGGAACGGTATAAGGGAAATAACATCCGAGAAGGGGATCGAGATACATGTGCAGTACAAGGAAGAACAGAAGATTTGCCGCGCGAGGGTGCCGGGCGCTCTGCGCGGTTCTGGCTGCCGTCATGGCGGCGTCTCAGCCGCTGCCGGCGCTGGCTACGGCCGACAGGCAGCAGATGGAGCAGGAGCGCGACAGGGCCCAGCAGGGCCTGAACGAGGCGAATGAAGACGCGCGGGAGGCTCAGGAGAATCTGAATCAGGCTCAGGGCGTCGTCTCGGGGCTGAATTCGGAGCTGACGGAACTGCTGGCGGAGATGGCGCTTCTGGAAGCGGATATGGATGCGAAGGAGGTCCAGATCCAGGAGGCCCAGGCTGACTACGACGCCGCGAAGGAGCGGGAGCGGGAGCAGTATGAGGCCATGAAGAAGCGCATAAAATATATGTATGAGAAAGGCGATACGGAGTTTCTGGATGTTCTTCTGAAAGTGCGCAGCATGTCGGAGCTTCTGAATAAGAGCGAGTACATAGAGAATATCTACCGGTACGACAGAGAGAAGCTTCTGGAGTATCAGGAGACCAAGCAGCAGGTTCAGGATTATCAGGAACAGCTGGATACAGAGATGAATGAGATGGAAGGCATGAAGCAGGAGTACCAGGCGCAGCAGGAGAGCCTGGAGTCCACCATTGCCGCCAAACGCAGGGAGATCGCCGATTTCGACGCGCAGCTGGCCCAGGCAAAGGCCGCCGCGGAGGAATATACGAAGACCATTGCCCAGAAGAATGAGCAGATCCGCAAGGCGGAGGAGGAAGAGCGCAGGCGCCAGGAAGAGGAACGGCGCAGACAGGAAGAGGAGCAGCGCAGGCGCGAGGAGGAATCCAGAGCGGCAGCTGCATCGCAGAATTCCGGTTCCGGCAGCGGACCGGCAGCAGGACCGGTCGCGGCTCCGACTAAGAAGACGACGGTTAAAAGTTCCGGCGGAACGGCGCTGGGACGTGAGATCGCCGATTACGGGCTCCAGTTCGTGGGTTATCCGTATGTCTACGGCGGTACCAGCCTGACGGGCGGGACGGACTGTTCCGGTTTTACGATGAGGGTCTACGAGCATTTCGGATATTCGCTCCCGCGTACGTCCGCGGAGCAGCGCTCCGCCGGCTACGGAGTGGATTACAGCGACGCCCAGCCCGGCGATCTGATCTGCTATCCCGGCCATGTGGCGCTGTATATCGGCAACGGCCAGATCGTACATGCCAGCAACGCGAAGAACGGCATTATGGTCAGTTCGGCTACGTACCGAAGCATCATGGCGGTGCGAAGGATCATCCAGTAAGCGATTTTTCTGACGGCCTGTCCCTCCGGCAGGAGTGGGCGGGCCGTTTCCTGTGCGGGAAAATGCTTTCAGGGATCGAAGGGCGGACGTAACACCCGGACAGACAGAAAGGCAGGCAAATGCAGATGCCGGATAAGGAGAGAATGACGGAATGAAAAATAGAAACAGGCACAGCGGCGCCGGGATAGTTCTCCTGGTATTCCTCTGCATACTGAATATTGCCGCGGATCCGGCATATGCCGCGCCGGCGTGGCCGTCGGACACAGGGATCATGGCCGAAGCGGGGATCGTGATGGATGAGAATTCCGGCGCGGTTCTGTTCGGCCAGAATATTCATGTGGCCTATGCGCCGGCCAGTATCACCAAGCTTCTGACTGCGTTGGTGGTGGCGGAACATGCTTCGCTGGATGAGAATGTCACATTTTCCCACGACGCGGTCTACAATGTGGAATCCGGCAGCGGCAATTCCCTGGCCCTGGAGGAGGGAGACGTGCTGACGGTGCGCGACTGCCTGCATGCGCTGCTTCTCAGATCCAGCAACCAGGCGGCCAACGCCCTGGCGGAGCATGTGGCGGGAAGCCGCGACGGCTTTGTGGAGATGATGAATGAGAAGATCGCCGAGATCGGCTGCACGGAGAGCCATTTCGCCAATCCGTCCGGGTTAAACGACGACGAACAGTATGTGACCGCCTATGATATGGCGCTGATCGCCCGTGCGGCGTTCGCCAATGAGACCGTGCTTTCCATCGATTCGGCCAGAAGCTATCAGCTTCCGGCTACGATCAAGAACCCGGAGGGACTTTCGATCGCCATGGAGCATAAGATCCTGGCGGCGTCCGGCAATCCCTCCAGCAGCTATTATCTGGAAGGCGCCATGGCCGGTAAGACCGGATATACCTCCAAGGCCGGCAATACGCTGGTGACGTACGCGGTCAGGGCCGGCAGGGGAGTGATCTCTGTGATCCTGAAAGGAACCCAGCCGCAGTATTATCTGGACGGCAAGACGCTGATCGAATTCGGCTTCGCGTCGTTTCAGGACATCCGCGTTGCGGATCAGGAGAAGTTCCTGACGGAACAGGATGGAGTCGACAGGGACGGCGATCATTATGCGCCGTCGGAACTATATCTGGAGGAAGGAGCCTGCGTCACGGTTCCGAACGGCGCGTCCTTTGCGGATGTCGCCAGGACTGTGACGACGGAGCTGGACAGCGGCTGTCCGAAGACTGCGGTCGCGCGGCTGGTCTATACCTATAATGACCGGCAGGTCGGAAGCGCGTATATCTGTGCCCGGAACCTGCATATTTCCACGGAACCGCTGCCGGTATCGCTTCTGGATACAGTGGAAGCGGACAGTGTGACGGAGAAGGATGAGACGGCAGGGGAAGCGGGCGCAGCGGATAAGGAGGAGACCGGGGAGAGCAGCGGATGGCTGGCTGCCCTGGGCGTGGTATTCGCGCTGGCCGCGGTGTCCGGAACCGTATTCTGGCTGTGGTACCGGAAACAGAAAGCGCTTGCGGAGGCGGCCCGCCGCAGGGAAAGGCGCAGGCAGAGGATCCGGGAGCTGGGTTACAGCGACGAGGAATTCGAAAAGCTGGTGCAGCAGCGCATGAAGTCCGGCGGCGGAAAAAATTTTCCTAAATAGTACTAGACGAATGGCGATTTTTGTGAGAGAATAAGAACAAGTATGATGTGATATTTTTAACAAAGTACTTCACAATTATTACTTATTGAAAGGAGTCTTAACATGACCTATTCACATGAAGTTGAGAAAATGTGCAACGTCGCACAGGGCGTTCATCACGGCGCCGCTCCGATCCCGGAGGAAGCGAAATGGGTGAAATCCAAAGAGATCACCGATATCTCCGGCCTGACCCACGGCATCGGCTGGTGCGCGCCGCAGCAGGGAGCCTGCAAGCTGACCCTGAACGTTAAGGACGGTATCATTCAGGAAGCCCTGGTGGAGACCATCGGCTGCTCCGGTATGACCCACTCTGCGGCTATGGCGGCTGAGATCCTTCCCGGCCTGACTATTCTGGAAGCGCTGAACACCGACCTGGTATGCGATGCGATCAATACCGCCATGAGAGAGCTGTTCCTGCAGATCGTCTACGGCAGAAGCCAGAGCGCGTTCTCCGAGGATGGACTTGCCATCGGCGCCGGCCTGGAGGATCTGGGCAAGGGCCTTCGCTCTCAGGTAGGAACCATGTACGGAACTCTGAAGAAAGGCCCCCGTTATCTGGAGATGGCGGAAGGCTATGTGACCGGTATCGCTCTGGACGAAGAGGACCAGATTATCGGATATCAGTACGTCAGCCTTGGCAAGATGACCGACTTCATCAAGAAGGGCGACGATCCGAATACCGCCTGGGAGAAGGCGAAGGGCCAGTACGGCCGCGTTGCGGACGCAGTCAAGATCATCGATCCGAGAATGGAATGAAGCAAGATTTCACGCCACGCGGGAAATCTTGCGCTACGCAAACGGAGCGCAGCGGAGTTCGCGTTTCCCGTGAATATAATGAGGAGGGAAATACATATCATGGCATTATTTGAATCTTATGAGAGACGTATCAAACAGATCAATGAAGTTCTGAACAGCTATGGCATCGCTTCCATCGAGGAGGCTGAGAAGATCACCAAGGATGCCGGACTGGACGTATATAAGATGGTAGAGGGCATTCAGCCCATCTGCTTTGAGAACGCCAAGTGGGCCTACACCGTAGGCGCCGCCATCGCGATCAAGAAGAACTGCCGCCGTGCCGCGGACGCTGCCGCAGCGATCGGCGAGGGCCTGCAGGCATTCTGCATCCCCGGTTCTGTCGCGGACAGACGTAAGGTAGGTCTTGGCCACGGCAATCTGGGCAAGATGCTTCTGGAAGAGTCCACCGACTGCTTCTGCTTCCTGGCCGGACATGAGTCCTTCGCCGCTGCGGAGGGCGCCATCGGTATCGCCGAGAAGGCCAACAAGGTCCGTCAGAAACCGCTCCGCGTCATCCTGAACGGCCTTGGCAAGGACGCTGCCCAGGTCATTTCCAGGATCAACGGCTTCACCTATGTAGAGACCGAGATGGACTACTACACCGGCGAAGTGAAGGAACTTTGGAGAAAGTCCTACTCCAACGGTCTCCGCGCGAAGGTCAACTGCTACGGCGCCAACGACGTGACCGAGGGCGTGGCCATCATGTGGAAGGAAGGCGTTGACGTGTCCATCACCGGCAACTCCACCAACCCGACCCGTTTCCAGCATCCGGTAGCCGGTACCTATAAGAAGGAGTGCCAGGAGAAAGGCAAGAAGTACTTCTCCGTAGCTTCCGGCGGCGGCACAGGACGTACCCTGCATCCGGACAACATGGCGGCAGGCCCGGCTTCCTACGGTATGACCGATACCCTTGGCCGTATGCATTCCGACGCCCAGTTCGCAGGTTCCTCTTCCGTTCCGGCCCATGTAGAGATGATGGGTCTGATCGGCGCCGGCAACAACCCGATGGTCGGTATGACCGTTGCGGTAGCCGTATCCGTCGAAGAAGCGGCGAAGGCCGGGAAGTTCTGATATCTGCCGGAAAGTATAACCCGGGAATGAACTGAACCGAAGAATCGAAAGTACCGTGGTCCCCGTTGATCGCGGTACTTTTTTTGACGTTTTTCAAAGACGGGGAAAGGGTGTCGGTGTACGGAAATGTGGCAATGGCGCGAGGATGCTTTAGGCAGGATATCATGGAGCAGCAAGAAGACTGAAAAAGTGGTTGCGTCCCGCTCCGGAAAACAGTAAGATAAAAGCAGACACATTATTTGCAAAGGAGGCGACGGACTATGAGTGACAGAGAGAAAACAACGAAGGACGGCATCTGCCGCCTGGCTCAGCCCGCAGGCGGAGAAACTCTCTCCTGGTCGGAGGATTCAGGGCTTACGCTGATCGAGCGGGACGGACTGTATTTTAAGGATCTGGAACGGACAGGGGAGCTTTTGCCGTACGAGAACTGGCGGCTTTCCGCATGGGAAAGGGCGAAGGATCTGGCCGGCCGGCTTACGATCGGCGAGATCGCGGGCCTGATGCTCTATTCGCCGCATCAGGCGGTGCCGCCCGTGGCGGGAGGACCGTTTTCAGGAACCTTCGGCGGCAGGTCTTACGAGGAGTCGGGGTCCGAGCCTTATGCCCTGAGCGACCAGCAGAAGGAGTATCTGGAGCAGGAGCACATCCGCCATATCCTGCTGACCAGTGTAAAGGACGCGGCGACCTCGGCGCGCTGGAATAACGCGCTCCAGGCCAGGGCGGAAGAGCTGCCCCACGGCATTCCGGTGAACATTTCCAGCGACCCGCGCAATGGGGCGAAGGACAGCGGAGCCGAGTTCAAGAGCGGCGGCAGCGATGTGAGCAAATGGCCGGAGGGGCTGGGATTCGCGGCCTGTTTCGATCCGCAGGTCGTGGCGCAGTTCGCCCACGACGCGTCGCTGGAATACCGGGCGCTCGGCATTACAACGGCGCTGGGACCGCAGATCGATCTCTGCACCGAGCCGCGCTGGATGCGTCTTGTGGATACGCTGGGCGAAGAGTGCGGCATGACGAAGAAGCTGACGAAGGCCTACTGCGACGGCATGCAGACCACTGAGGGCGGCCGTGACGGCTGGGGACGCGACAGCGTCAATACGATGGTCAAGCACTGGCCCGGAGGCGGCAGCGGCGAAGGCGGACGGGACGCCCATTACGCGTTTGGCCAGTTCGCGGTCTATCCGGGAGGAAACTTCGAGGAGCATTTGAAACCGTTTACGGAGGCGGCTTTTCAGCTGGACGGTCCGACCGGTTCCGCGGCGGCGGTCATGCCGTATTACACGGTTTCCTGGGACGCGGACACGAAGAACGGGAAGAATGTGGGGAACTCCTACAGCGAATATCTGATCCATGATCTTCTGCGCGGGAAGTACGATTATCAGGGCGTGGTCTGCACCGACTGGGGCATTACCGGAGATCCGGATCCGAGGATCGATTCCTTCGGCAGCCGCTGCTACGGCGTGCAGGATCTCAGCGAGGCGGAGCGTCATCTGCTGGCCATCGTAAACGGCGTGGATCAGTTCGGCGGCAACAGTGCCTCGGCGCCGATCATCGAGGCTTACCGGATCGGCTGTGAGCGTTACGGGGAGAAATGGATGCGGGAGCGCATGGAACTGTCCGCGGCCCGGCTCCTGAAGAATATCTTCCAGTGCGGACTGTTCGAGGATCCGTATCTGGATCCGGACCGTTCGGCGCAGGTTGTGGGATGCGAAGAATTCTGCGCCCACGGCTACGAGGCGCAGCTGAAATCAGTGGTGCTTCTTAAGAACCGGAAGCCGGCTGGAAACGAAGCGCCGGTCCTTCCTCTGAAAAAGGGACTGAAGGTGTATGTACCCAACCGCAGCATCCGCGCGTCGAAGGCATTTTTCCGCATAGACATTCCGGCCCATACGGAAGATCCGCTGCCGGACGGCCTTCCCGCACAGTTCGGACAGAGAGTGGACGATCCGGCGGAGGCGGACGCGGCGCTGGTCTTCGTGGAGAGCCCGGCCTGCAATCCCTATTCGGCCGAGGACGCGGCAAACGGCGGCAACGGATACCTGCCGATCACGCTGCAGTACCGGCCCTATACGGCCGCGGCGGCCCGGCCGGTCAGCATCGCCGGCGGCGATCCCAGGGAGACATTTACCAACCGAAGCTACCTGGGCAAGACGAACACTGCCTATAATGAGGCGGATCTGGACAATATCCTGGAATGCCGCAGGCTGATGGGAGACAAGCCGGTGATCGTCTGCGTAACGGTCAATAACCCGATGGTCATGAGCGAGTTCGAAGCGGCCGCAGACGGCATCGTCGCGGAGTTCGGGATCTCGAAGGCGGCGGTGCTGGATGTGCTGTTCGGCAGCTATAATCCCGGCGGCCGCCTGCCGGTACAGATGCCGAAAGACATGGAGACCGTGGAGCGGCAGTGCGAGGATGTGCCTCTGGATATGGAAGCCTATGTGGATTCGGAAGGAAACGCCTATGATTACGGGTTCGGACTGAGGTACGGAGACTGAGATCATGTCTTTCCGGCGGTCACCGATTGCCCGGTTAATTAAATAGAAAGCCGCTTTCGGATAATTTCCTCTGTAAGATAATAAATTCCCAGCATTCCCGCCCGGTTGCCCAAAAGCGCCGGGCGGATCTGTACATGATCGAAGCTCGGCATGATGAAATGCCTGCGGCGGGCGGCGATCTTTTCGAAGATCAGCGGCTGGGACATGATCCCGCCGCCCAGGATCACGCAGGACGGGTTGAAGATGTGGATGACCGACGAAAGTCCGCACAAGACTTCGTCGATCCAGCCGTCGAGGATATGTACGACCTGCGGATCATCCAGGGCGGCGAAGATCTTCCGGCCGTCGCTCAGCCGGAGATCGTATTTTATCGCGGCGTTCACGAGCGCCGCGGCGGAAGCGTAGCGTTCGTAGCAGCCGTCCATGAATGTACGGCCGGCAATCTTTGCATCAGCGTGGGTCACGATGGAGCCGAATTCCGCGGCGGAATAGCCGGAGCCGTGATAAATGGCTCCGTTTTCGACGATAGCGCCTCCGATACCGGTGCCGTAGGTCAGACAGAGAAAGCTGGGAATCTCCTTTCCGCCGCCATAGACTGCCTCGCCGATGGCTGCGGAATTGACGTCGTTCTCGACGGCCACAGGCACATGGAAGCGGGATTCCAGTTCACGGCGGATCTGAAATCCGGTATAGTCCGGGATGTTTTCGTTGGCGTAAATGATCGAGCCTTCCGCGGGGTTCACCTGTCCGGCGGTGCTGACGCCGATGCCGTCGAAACGAAACCCGGCGCGCAGATCATGGCAGGCGGGGGCTTCGGTGCGTCCGCTGCCGATGGAAGACTGCCCGGCTGCCGGGCTTACGCCGCCGGAACAAGCCCGATCCGGCGCCTTACGGCTGTTCTCACGCTCAATCAGTTCGATCACCGTATCCATGATGTGCCGGCCGCCGAGTTGCGCCTGCGTCGGGACTTCCGAAGTGTCCGTTAATTGTCCGTTTTCACAGATTCCGTATTTGATGGCGGTTCCGCCGATATCGAAGACAAGTATTCTCATTGAAATCATTCCCCCCTAAAGACAGATCTCCCTCCGTTCTCCCTGATTCTCATGGAGACGCCAAGACATCGTTTTTTATCCCACACGCGAGACTCTCTCGATTCTTCCGGATTGTTATGATGGCGATATTCCGGTCATCCTTCTTCTTCCCGCGCCCCGCGGATCGCCCCGTAGAACCGCTGCGCGATCTCAAGCGGCCGCGTGATCGCGCCGCCTACCACTACCGCGTGGGCACCTAGCCGGAGCATCTTCACGGCCTGGTCCGGATAATGGATCTTCCCTTCAGCGATGACCGGGATCGGCAGGGCCTTCGCAAGGCCGTCCACCAGCTCGTAATCCGGGCCGTCCGTGTGCGGCGAATACGGCGTATAGCCGCTCAGCGTGGTTCCGACCAGATCCACGCCGCATTTCCAGGCATGGATACCTTCCTCCAGCGTGGAGATGTCGGCCATCAGCGGAATGTCCGGGTACTTTCTGCGGATATCCCGCAGGAATTCATCGACAGTGGAGCCGTCGCCGCGGGCGCGCATCGTGCAGTCCAGAGCGATCACGTCCGCTTCCGCGGCAGCCAGTTCATCCACCTCACGCATCGTGGGGGTGATGTAGCCGTCATAACCTTCGTAGGTCCGCTTGATCAGGCCGATGCAGGGAAGGCCGGTGATCCGGCGGATGGCGGCCACGTCCCGGACGCTGCTGGTTCGTATGCAGCGGCATCCGGCCTGTCTGGCGGCCAGCGCCATATAAGGCATAAGGGAACGTTCTTCGTCATACAGCGGTTCCCCGGGCAGAGCCTGGCAGGACACGATCATGCTTCCTTTTGTGGCGGCGAGGATCTCGTTAAGCGGTGTTCTCATTTTCAGAATCCTTTCTTGAAAAGGCAGGTGTTTTGTGTATAATTAGATTATAATATGGATGGCCGAAAATGTCATCCGGAAACTGAAAAAGGATAAACCGCGTTTTGCCGGCAGGCCGGAAAGCGGCAGAGAGAATGATCTGTGACAGAAAGGAGAGCTGGTATGGAGACAGAAAAGTATCAGGGCGTGTTCCCGGCGTTCTACGCGTGCTACGACAGGGAAGGGAATGTGAGCGTGAAAGCGGTGCGGGAACTGACCCGCTATCTGATCGGAAAGAGAGTGAACGGCCTCTATGTAGGCGGTTCGTCCGGCGAGTGCATCTACCAGAGCGTGGAGGAGCGGAAACTGGTTCTGGAGAATGTGATGGAAGAGGCGGCGGGCCGGGTGACGGTCATCGCCCATGTGGCCTGCAACAACACGGAGGACAGCCGCAGGCTGGCGGCCCACGCCCAGAGCCTCGGCGTGGATGCGATCGCGGCGATACCTCCGATCTATTTCCATCTGCCGGAGAGGGCCATCGCGGCTTACTGGAACGATATTTCCGCGGCCGCGCCGGACACGGATTTCATTATCTACAACATCCCGCAGCTTGCGGGCGTGGCCCTGACCATGCCGCTTCTCAGGGAAATGAAGAAGAATCCCCGCGTGATCGGCGTGAAGAATTCGTCCATGCCGGTGCAGGATATCCAGATGTTCCGAAGCGAGGGCGTGATCGTGTTCAACGGCCCCGACGAGCAGTTTGTTTCAGGACTGGCGGCCGGAGCCATCGGCGGGATCGGCGGCACCTACGGCGCCATGCCGGAGCTTTTCCTGCGGGCGCGCCGGCTGGTGTATGCGGGAGAGTGGAAGGCGGCCATGAAACTGCAGGATCAGATCTGCGCGATCATCGCTAAAATGTGTTCCGGAGAGGGAAATATGTACGCCATGATCAAGGAAATCCTCCGCATTCAGGGCGGACCGGACATTGGCAGCGTGAGGGCGCCTCTGATGGGGCTGTCGGAGAGCGACCATATTATCGCCGGAGAGTGCGCGGAAATGATCGGGGAAGCGCTGAAACGGACTGCAGATTAAAATCCTTTGCAAAACAGTTCTTCCTGTGGTATACTGAGGTCGCTTAAAGAAGATGATCAAAAGAAGTTCAGGAGGTTTTTATGTCATCACTTGAATACGCGGCAGCGTTAAAGCAGGGAAAAAAGTGCTATCAGGACGCAGCGGCGAAGGGCGAAGTCCCTTATCTGCCGGTGCTTGATAATATTGTTGCGGATTCGGATATCGCGTCGGAGGTGCCGCTTGGCGTTATCGATATCCCTCTTTCCAGGATCGTCGGAACGAAGACGGCCGGCCGGACCCAGGCGTTCGCCAGGAATTTCATGCCGGTACTGGCTGAGAAGTCGGAATTCGCCATCAAATGGAGCGAGCTCTATGATTACCAGGTCGAGGAAGGGATCCAGGACCCGATACTGGTATACGAGTATATGAACTATTTTTACGTCCAGGAGGGCAATAAGCGCGTCAGCGTTATGAAATTCCTCGGCGCGCACAGCATCCGCGGCGACGTGATCCGCATGCTCCCGAAGAAGAACGACAGCCTGGAGTGCAGGCTGTATTATGAATTCCTGGATTTCTATGAGGTGTCGCAGAACTGCGAGGTCTGGTTCACCAAGGAGGGCGGTTACGCGCGTCTGCTGAAGCAGATGGGCAAGAAGCCGAAAGAGCCCTGGAGCGAGGACGACCGGCTGATCTTTAATTCCACCTACAGCCGGTTTTCGAAAGCCTATGAGAAAATGGACCCGATGGCGGAGAATCTGAACTGCAGCGACATTTTCCTGATGTACACGGAGATCTTCGAATATGAGGTCGTGTCCCACCAGACCGAGAAGGATATGGCCAGGGATATCGTGAAGATCAGAAAAGAAGTGAAGCTGGCGGACAGCGGCCGTCAGGTGGAACTGGTGGAGAGCCCGAAGGAAGTGGAGGAGACCCGGCATAAACCGCCGCTGCTTCTAAACTGGCTTCTGGCCGGTGCCATCGATCCGGAACAGCTTCAGATCGGTTTTATCTACACGAAGACGACGGAGACATCCGGATGGACCTACAGCCATGAACTGGGCCGCCAGCATCTGAACGAGATCTACAAGGGCAGGCTGGTGACGAAGTTCTACGATCAGGTCGACAATGACGACCAGGTCGAGGAGGCGATCGAGAAGGCGATCGCCGACGGCTGCAACCTGATCTTCACGACGGCGCCCCAGATGGCGGAACAGAGCGCCCGGCTGGCGCTGCTTCATCCCCAGGTGAAGATCTACAACTGCTCCGTCAACCTCTCCTACTCGTCGATCTGTACGTATTACGCCAGAATGTACGAGGCCAAGTTCCTGATGGGAGCGATCGCCGCGGCCATGTCCAAGACCGGCAGGCTGGGCTATGTCGCCGATTATCCGATCTACGGGACGCTGGCGAATATCAACGCGTTCGCGCTGGGCGCCCGCATGATCGATCCGGAGACGAAGGTTTATCTGGAATGGTCCAGAACCAGAGAGGCCGCCGCCAGGGCGCGGCTGGAGGAGCAGGGCGTCCGCTACATATCCGGCGAGGATGTAATCACGCCGAACCGGGCCTCCCGCGAATACGGCCTGTACAAGATCATGGACGACGGAAGCCTGTATAATTACGCGACGCCGATCTGCCACTGGGGCAAGTTCTACGAGCAGATCGTGAGCCTGATCTGCAAGGGCAGCGACGAAAAGGACGTGACGAAGGGCAAGAAGGCGGTCAACTACTGGTGGGGCATGTCGGCGGATGTGATCGACGTGATCTGCTCCGGCGAGTTCCCTCACGGAACCCACCGCTTGATCGAATTCCTCAAGAGTTCGATCCGCGCGGGAAGCTTCCATCCGTTCGACGGACTGATCTATTCCCAGAACGGTGTGATCCAGTGTAAAGAGGGACAGTCGCTGTCGCCAGAGGACATTGTGTCCATGAACTGGCTGGCGGAGAATGTGGTCGGCCGGATCCCGGAGTACACGGAACTGAACGACGAGGCCAAGAGCCTGGTGCGCCTGCAGGGCGTGGTGGAGAATGCGCGCGAGTGACGGACAGCGCGGATTCAGGTATGCGGATCCTGTGCGGGATCCGCGGATCGGAGACGGAAGAATAGCGGAGGAAGCGGGTCATGAACATTCTGGTGCTGGCGGACCAGGAGGCGAAAAGCTTATATGATTACTATGAGCCGGATAAACTGCGCGGCATTGACCTGATCATATCCTGCGGGGATCTGCCGGCGGTCTATCTGGAGTTTTTCGCTACCATGTGCCATGCGCCGGTGCTTTACATCAAGGGGAATCACGACGGCCGCCTGATCGAGCGTCCGCCGGAGGGGTGCGTTGATATCGAGGATAAGGTATATGATTTTCACGGCATCCGGATCATGGGACTTGGCGGCAGTATGCGCTATTCCTACGACAAGCCCAACCAGTATACGGAAAAGCAGATGCAGGCGCGGATCCGCAAGCTGCGGTTCAAATTGTGGAAGCGCGGCGGGATTGATATCCTGGTGACGCACGCGCCGGCCTTTCATCTGAACGATATGCCGGATCTGCCCCATATGGGTTTTAAATGCTTCCTGACCCTGATGGACAAATACCATCCGAAGCTTTTCATTCACGGCCATGTCCACGCCAATTACGGAAAGGGCTTTAAACGCAGGGATTCCTATGGAAATACGGTCGTAGTCAACGCCTACGAATACTATGTGGTGGAGTATCCTCCCAACCCGAACGCGAAGGCGGTGAGTTCCGCGGAGTCCGGTATCATGGCGTCGCAGGGGCTTCTGGGGTAGATGCGGGGGAAACTCCGGAAAGGTTCCGCGGATGAAATCCGGAATTTGCGAAAAAGTGCTTGCATTTTCCGGAAAAGGATGCTATAATCCGCTTGACAATGAAACAGGATGAAGGATAAGGAGTGGGCGTGAGTCCACTCCTTGATTTTACGCGGGTGATGAACAGAATGCGCGGCTGCGCGGGAAAGGCGGTGAGAGCATGACGAAAAGAGAGACCTACGAATCCAGAACCGAGGCCTATCTGCTTCCTCTTCTTGCGGAACATGGTTTTACGCTGGGGGATGTGGAATATGTGAAGGAAGGCGCGAACTGGTACCTGAGGGCCTACATCGATAAGGAAGGCGGCATCACGGTGGATGACTGCGAGATGATCAGCCGGCCCTTAAGCGACTGGCTGGATCAGGAAGATTTTATTGACGACAGTTACATCCTGGAGGTCAGTTCCCCCGGACTCGGACGCCCCCTTAAGAAGGATAAGGATTTCGAAAGAAGCATCGGTCAGGATGTGGAGATCCGGCTTTTTAAGGCGGTCGGCGGACAGAAGGAATTCGCGGGAACGCTCGCGGCTTATGATAAAGACACGGTGACCGTCACGATGGAGGATGGGACCGACAGAAGTTTTGAACGTGCCGGGATCGCGCTTGTGCGGCTGGCGTTTGATTTCTAAATAATAGTTTTGGAGGATAAAAAGATGAACAAAGAACTGATTGAGGCACTGGAGATCCTGGAAAGGGAGAAGAATATCAGCAAGGCGACCATGCTGGAGGCCATTGAGAATTCCCTTCTGACCGCGTGCAAGAATCACTTCGGACGTGCGGACAACATCCATGTGAACATTGATCCGGATACCGGGGATTTCTCCGTAATCGCCGATAAAGAGGTCGTCGAGACGGTGGACCCGGAGGAGAAGGCGGTGCAGATCAGCCTGGCGGACGCGAGAATGATCAGTCCCGATTACCAGGTCGGCGACGTAGTCCAGATCCCGGTCGAATCCAAGTCATTCGGCCGTATCGCCACCACGAACGCGAAGAACGTGATCCTGCAGAAGATCCGCGAGGAGGAGCGCAAGGTCCTCTATAACGACTGGTACGCCCTGGAGAAGGATATCGTACCCGGCGTGGTCCAGAGGTATCTTGGCAAGAATATCAGCATCAACCTGGGCAAGGTGGACGCGATCTTAAACGAGTCCGAGCAGGTCAGGGGCGAGACCTTCAAGCCGACGGAGCGCATCCGCGTCTATGTGCTGGAGGTGAAGGATACCCCCAAGGGACCGAGGATCTCGGTATCGAGAAGCCATCCGGATCTGGTCAAGAGGCTGTTCGAACTGGAGGTAGCCGAGGTGCGCGACGGTACGGTGGAGATCAAGGCCATTGCCCGCGAGGCCGGTTCCAGAACAAAGATCGCGGTCAAGTCCAACGATCCCAACGTAGACCCGGTGGGCGCGTGCGTAGGTCTTAACGGCGCCCGTGTCAATTCTGTGGTGCGGGAGCTGCGGGGCGAGAAGATCGACGTCATTAACTGGGATGACAACGCCGCGTTCCTGATCGAGAACGCGCTGAGCCCGGCGAAGGTCATTTTCGTTGTGGCGGATGAGGAGAGCAGGGAAGCGCAGGTTATCGTTCCGGATTACCAGCTGTCTCTGGCGATCGGCAAGGAAGGACAGAACGCGCGTCTGGCCGCCAAGCTGACCGGTTATAAGATCGATATCAAGAGCGAGACCCAGGCAAGGGAATCGGGACTGTTCGAGGAACTGGGCCTGGAGAACCAGGTGGAAGAAGGCGTTTACGAAAGCTACGATACCTATCAGGATGGTTATCAGGGAGAATATCAGGACGGCTATGCGGACGGCGGCCTGGACGGTTATGAGGGCGGCTACGCGGATGACGGCTCCGACTATCAGGGAGAGTACCAGGACGGATATCAGGACGACTATCAGGAAGGTAACTCCGATTACCAGGGCGAGGATATGCCACAGTAATTCGGCAGAAGCTGTAGAACGGATCACAGGAGGCAGATAGTGAGTACGAAGAAAGTTCCGCTCCGGCAGTGCATCGGCTGCGGGGAGATGAAAAACAAAAAAGAGATGGTACGTATCCTTAAGACGGAATCCGGGGAGATCACCCTGGACGCTACCGGACGGAAGAACGGACGCGGCGCCTATCTCTGCCCGAACATGGAATGTTTCCGGAAGGCTGTAAAGGGCAGGGGCATCGAAAGGTCGTTTAAGATGGCGGTTCCGAAGGAAGTGTACGAGGCTCTGGAAAAGGAGATGGAGCAGATTGGATGACAGACAGAAGGCCTTAAACCTGATCGGACTGGCCACGAAGGCGGGGCGGACCGCCAGCGGCGAATTCTCTACGGAGAAGGCAGTCAAGAGCGGCAGGGCGTATCTGGTGATCGTATCGGAAGAGGCGTCAGACAACACCAGGAAGATGTTTGCCAATATGTGTACTTATTATCAGGTTCCCATCTGTGTATTCGGCAGAAAAGACGAGCTTGGACGTTCCTGCGGCAAGGAGATGCGCGCATCTCTGGCCGTTCTGGACGAAGGACTCGCCGGCGCGTTGGTAAAACAAATGAATAGGATCGGAGGCAGTAAGTATGAGAATTAGTGAGTTTGCGAAGGAATTAGGCAAATCAAATAAAGAAGTTTTAGATATTCTGGCAGGGCAGGGAGTGACGGGCAAGACCCATTCCTCCAATATAAGCGAGGCGGAGGCGAATGCCGTGAAGGCGGCGCTTGCGCCGCCGAAGGCCGCGGCGAAACCTGTCCAGAAGCCGGCCGCGGCGGCGGGTCAGGGCGCTCCCGCGGCGGCGAAAAACGCGGCGGCAGGACAGAGCCAGGGCGCTCCCGCGGCAGTGAAGAGCGCGGCGGGTCAGAGCCAGGGTGCTCCCGCGGCAGTGAAAAGCGCGGCGGCGGGTCAGGGCCAGGGCGCTCCCGCGTCCGGGGCGGCTGACGGAAAACCTGCGGCGGTTTCGGGCGGGGCGCAGAACGCACCTCAGGGCGCGGCGCCGAAGAAGAAGCTGATCGCAGTCTACAGACCGCAGAACGCGGAGACGATGAAAGGAGCCCGTCCCGGCCAGAACCAGGGACGCCGCGACGGCATGCGTCCCCAGGGCGGAAGCGCGCCGACCGGCATGCGTCCTCAGGGACAGGGAGGCAATGCGCCGACTGGCATGCGTCCTCAGGGACAGGGAGGCAATGCGCCGACCGGTATGCGCCCCCAGGGCAGCGGCGCACCGGCGGGTATGCGTCCTCAGGGCGGTGTCCCCAATGGATCGCGTCCCCAGGGACCGGCAGGCATGCGCCCCCAGGGCGGCGGCGCGCCGGCGGGCATGCGTCCGCAGGGACAGGGCGGTATGATGCAGCAGGGCTCCAGACCGCAGGGTATGCCGGCAGGTTCGGCAGCCGCGAGGCCGCAGGGGGCACCGGCAGGGCAGACAGCCGCAAGGCCGCAGGGAGCACCGGCAGGGCAGACAGCCGCAAGGCCGCAGGGAGCACCGGCAGGTCCGGCATCCGCAAGACCGCAGGGGACTCCGGTCAGGCCGCAGACCCAGACGGCGGCACCGGCAGGTCCGGCGGCGGAGATGAATGTATCCGCAGCGGAAGTCCGGCCACAGGAAAAGCCGGTTTCCGCTGCGCAGGGGAATGTTCGTCCGCAGGGAAGCGCCGGCGCGCCGGCAGAAGAAGCCAGAGCGCAGGGCCAGAGTGTTTCCGCGGGAAGAGAGACTGCAAGGTCTCAGGGCGCGTCCGGCCAGCAGCCGGCCCCGAGGGATGGCGTCAGACCGCAGAGCGGCCGCGACAGCGGAAGAGCGCAGGGCAGTTATGCGGGGAATCGTGACGGCAGAAGCCAGGGCGGTTCTTATGCGGAACGCGACGGGGGAAGCAGAGGCCAGGGCGGTTACGGAAACCGTGAAGGAAACCGCGACGGCGGAAGAGGTCAGGGCAGTTTCGGCGGCAGTTACGGGAGCCGCGACGGAGGAAGCAGAGGCCAGGGCGGTTACGGAAGCCGTGAAGGAAGCCGCGACGGCGGAAGAAGTCAGGGCGGTTATGGAAGCCGTGAAGGAAACCGCGACGGCGGAAGAGGCCAGGGCGGTTTCGGCGGAAGTTACGGGAGCCGTGACGGAGGAAGCAGAGGCCAGGGCGGTTACGGAAGCCGTGAGGGGAGCCGCGACGGCGGAAGAAGCCAGGGCGGTTTCGGCGGCAGTTACGGAAGCCGCGACGGAGGAAGCAGAGGCCAGGGCGGTTACGGAAGCCGCGACGGAAGCCGTGACGGAGGAAGCAGAGGCCAGGGCGGCTTTGGGAGCCGCGAAGGAAGCCGCGACGGAGGAAGCAGAGGCCAGGGCGGCTTCGGCGGCCGCGACGGAAGAAGCGACGGAAGAGGCGGTCAGGGAGGGCGTTCCGGCGGCAGGGACGGCGGCAAGTCCTTTGACACGCCGATCGCCACAAAGCCCCAGAGCAACCGCGCGCAGAAGAATGCCCACAAGAACGACCGTTACGATAATAAGAAGAGCATGAACGAGGACGGCCCGAGAACAAAAGGCAAGTCCACGACGAATAAACATCCGTTTATCATGCCGCAGAAGCCGGCGGAAGCCAAGGTGGAAGACACGATCAAGGTCATCACGATTCCGGAGAGCCTGACGATCAAGGATCTGGCGGAGAAGATGAAGCTTCAGCCCTCGGCCATTGTCAAGAAGCTGTTCCTGAAGGGAACCATTGTGACCCTGAACCAGGAGATCGACTATGACCAGGCGGAAGAGATCGCGATGGAGTACGACGTACTCTGCGAGAAGGAAGAGAAGGAAGATGTGATCGGCAACCTTCTGCGGGAGGACGAGGAGAGCGAGGACGATATGGTCGCGAGACCTCCGGTGGTCTGCGTCATGGGCCATGTCGACCACGGCAAGACCTCCCTTCTCGACGCGATCCGGCAGACCAATGTGACCTCCCACGAGGCAGGCGGCATCACTCAGCACATCGGCGCCTATACGGTGGAGATCCGGGGACAGAAGATCACGTTCCTTGATACCCCCGGCCACGAGGCGTTTACCGCCATGCGTATGCGCGGCGCCCAGTCCACGGATATCGCGGTGCTGGTCGTAGCGGCGGACGACGGCGTCATGCCGCAGACGATCGAAGCGATCAATCACGCCAAGGCGGCCGGCGTCGAGATCATCGTCGCCGTCAATAAGATCGATAAACCCAGCGCCAATGTGGAGCGGGTGAAGCAGGAAATGACGGAATACCAGCTGATCCCCGAGGACTGGGGCGGCAGCACCATTTTCGTGCCCGTATCCGCCCATACGAAGGAAGGCATCCCGGAGCTTCTGGAAATGATCCTTCTGACGGCGGAAGTGAAGGAACTGAAGGCCAATCCCAACCGCAACGCCCGCGGTCTGGTCATCGAGGCGCAGCTTGACAAAGGCAAGGGCCCGGTGGCCACGATGCTTGTACAGAAGGGCACCCTGCGGGTCGGCGACAATGTGGCTGTGGGCGCCTGCTACGGCAAGGTCCGCGCGATGATGGACGACAAGGGACGCAGAGTGAAGGAAGCGCTTCCCTCTACGCCTGTGGAGATCCTGGGACTGAACGGCGTCCCGGGCGCCGGCGAGATCTTCGTATCCTGCGACAGCGAGAAGGAAGCCAGAAGCTTCGCGGAGACATTTATCTCCGAGGGCAAGAACAAGCTGATCGAGGACACCAAGGCGAAACTCTCTCTGGACGATCTGTTCAGCCAGATCCAGGCCGGCAATGTGAAGGAACTGCCGATCATCGTCAAGGCAGACGTACAGGGTTCGGTGGAAGCCGTGACCCAGAGCCTGACGAAGCTGTCCAACGAGGAAGTCGTGGTCAAGGTGATCCACGGCGGCGTCGGCGCCATCAACGAGTCCGACGTGACTCTGGCGTCGGCCAGCAACGCGATCATCATCGGCTTCAATGTGAGGCCGGACGCCACGGCCAAGTCCATCGCCGAGCAGGAGAAGGTGGATATCCGCCTGTACCGTGTCATTTACCAGGCCATCGAGGACGTGGAAGCGGCCATGAAGGGCATGCTGGATCCGGTCTTCGAGGAGCAGGTCATCGGCCACGCCGTGGTTCGTCAGACCTTCAAGGCATCCGGCGTGGGAACCATCGCGGGCTCCTACGTGCTGGACGGCAAGCTCCAGAGGGGCTGCTCCGTGCGCATCACGAGGAACGGCGAGAAGCTGTATGAGGGCCCGCTGGCGTCTCTTAAGAGATTTAAGGACGATGTGAAGGAAGTAGCTACCGGCTACGAGTGCGGTCTGTCCTTTGAGAAGTTTAACGACGTCCAGGAGGACGATATGATCGAGGCCTACGCGATGGTCGAGGTGCCGCGGTAGAGCGCGCGGGTATGCGTGCGGCCCTGACCGGCGACTGGCGCGAGGCCGCGCAGGAAGGAATTATCATGCGTAAAAACAGTATCAAGAACACAAGAATCAATATGGAAGTACAGCGGGAAATGAGCGAGATCATCCGCACCCAGGTGAAGGATCCGCGCCTGAAGGGCGCCATGGTCACGGTCACAGGCGCGGAGGTGTCGCCGGACCTTAAGTACTGCAAGGTATATATCAGCGTCCTGGGCGGCGGTCCCGACAGCCGGAAGGAAGTTATCGAGGGACTGAAAAGCGCGGTCGGCTTCATCCGCCGCGAGCTGGCCGCCCGGGTCAATCTGCGCAATACGCCGGAGATCACGTTTGTGGCGGATACCTCTATTGAATATGGCGTAAATATGACACATCTGATCAATGAGGTCACGAAGGATCTGAAGGATGATGAGCCGGAGGAAAGCGCCGGACAGCCGGAAGATCCATCCGCGGATGAGCCTGCGGATGACGGAGAATAAGGCAGACGGTCACCGGCCGGAGCTCTAAGGAGGTTTCGGGGCGGTGATATCGTGCCGGATATACGGCATACAGGGGAGGATTCCATGACAAGACTGGAGGAACTGGTCAGAGCGGCGGATACGGTCGCGATCCTGGGGCACACCAACCCGGACGGCGACTGCGTCGGCAGCTGTCTGGCCGCTTACAACTATATCAAAGAGCAGGATCCCGGTAAGAACGTGACGGTCTACCTGGAGAAGGCGCCGCAGAAGCTGTCTTATATGAAGAACTTCAGCGCGATATGCCATGAGGCGCCGGAAGGGCTTAAGGCGGATCTGTGCGTCTGTCTGGACTGCTCCGCGAAAGATATGCTGAAGGCGTTCGGGCCGGTACTGGACGGGGCCGTCTATTCCATTTGCCTGGATCATCATGTGACGAATCCCGGTTACGCGATGGAGAATATCATCGACGCGAAGGCAAGCTCCGCCTGCGAGGTGCTTTACGGGCAGCTTGACGAGTCAAAGATCAGCCGCGATGTGGCAGAATGCCTTTATACCGGCATCATCACTGACAGCGGCGTATTCAAATACGACAATACCTCGCCGAAGACCATGGAGATCGCGGGGAGGCTCATGGCGAAGGGCATCGAATTCGGCCGGATCATCGACGAAGCGTTCTACCGCAAGTCATATCTGCAGACGCAGATCCTGGGCAGAGCCCTTCTGGAGAGCGTTTCATTTCTGGACGGAAAAGCGGCCTTCAGCGTGGTACGGAAAAAGGACATGGAGTTCTACGGCGTGGAGAAGAGCGATCTGGACGGCATCGTGGAGCAGCTGCGGCTGATCGACGGCGTGGAGGTGGCGGTCTTCTTAAGCGAGTCCGGTCCCAGCGAGTACAAGGTCAGCCTGCGTGCGAAGAATTATGCGGATGTCAGCAGGATCGCCAAATATTTCGGCGGCGGCGGACACAAAAAGGCGGCCGGCTGCACCATGAGCGGAAGCGTCCACGACGTGATCAACAATCTGTCGGAGCATATTGAGCGGCAGATCCGGGAGCATGAGGAGAAAACTGTGGAAGAGCGGCGGCAGTGCTGACATGGCCGGCGCACGAGCGGCCGGAAGCGGCGCGGCAGACAGGAGGACGCTTGATGTACGAAGGCGTACTGAACGTATATAAGGAGCGGGGATTTACTTCCCACGATGTGGTGGCGAAGCTCCGCGGTATTCTGAAAATGAAAAGGATCGGCCATACGGGCACCCTGGATCCGGACGCGGAAGGGGTGCTTCCCGTATGCCTGGGGCAGGCGGCCAGGCTCTGCGATATGCTGACCGATGAGGGCAAGGTCTACCGGACAGTGATGCTTCTGGGAGTGGAGACAGATACCCAGGATATCAGCGGACAGGTGCTGGCGCGCCGGACGGTGGCGGCGGGTTCGGAGAAACAGGTGACGGAGGCGATCCGCAGCTTTCTGGGTCCGTACGACCAGATCCCGCCCATGTATTCAGCCTTGAAGGTGAACGGCAAAAAACTCTGCGATCTGGCCCGGCAGGGAAAGACCGTGGAGCGCCAGGCGAGGCCGGTGGTCATTCACGGAATCGACATTGAATCCGTAGAATTGCCGCGCGTCACGATGACGGTCCATTGCTCCAAAGGCACTTATATCCGGACGCTCTGCCATGATATCGGGCAGAAGCTGGGCTGCGGGGCCTGCATGGAAAGCCTGCTGCGGGTGCGCGTGGGGCGGTTTACGGTGGAGGAAAGCCTCCGGCTGGCGCAGATCGAGCAGCTGCGGGACAGCGGCGGGCTGGCGCGACATATCGTGCCGGTTGAGGAAATGTTTGCGGGATATCCGAGGGCGCACGCGCTCCCGGAGGCGGATACGATGGCCCGCAACGGGAATCCGCTGCGGCCAGGGCAGGTCCGGTTTGAGGACGGCTGCGGGGCGGTTCGGATGGATGCAGAGACGGTTCGGATGGACGCCGGGGCGGAAAACGGACGGGAATACCGCGTTTATGACAGCCGCGGCACATTCCTGGGAATTTACGCGTACGAACAGGAAAAAGACCGTTTAAAGCCGCGCAAACTGTTTCTGTCGGGAGAATGCCGGTGACGTCCGAAAACGGAACGCGCATGCGCGGAGCAGGAGAGGATATGACGATATTATGATATGCTTTATCAGCCAGACTGACTTTCATATAGAGGAACCGACCGTGGTCTCCATCGGCAAGTTCGACGGCCGCCACGCCGGTCATCAGAAGCTTCTGCAGAGAATGCTTAAATGGAAGGCGGAGCGCGGATACAGGACGGCGGTATTTACCTTCGGTCTGTCCCCCGCGTCCGGAGTGACGGTGATCCCCCGGCGGGTGATCACCACCGACGCTGAGCGGAGGGCCGGCATGGAGGCTCTCGGGATCGATTATCTGGTGGAATATCCGTTTACGGAGCAGGTGTCCCATATGCCGGCGGAGACGTTCGTACGGGAGATCCTGGTCGGGAAAATGAACGCGAAGGCTGTAGTGGCCGGTACCGACTGCGGCTTCGGCTATCAGCGCGCCGGCGACGCGGCGCTTCTTAAGCGTCTGGCCGGCGAACTGGGCTATGAAGCGGAGATCATTGAGAAGGCGCAGGAGGACGGCCGCGACATCAGCAGCAGTTATATCAAAGAGGAACTGGATTTGGGCCGTATGGAGAAGGTAAACGAGCTTCTGGGCCGTCCCTACTGCATCAGCGGGACCGTGGTCCACGGCAACCATATCGGCGGGCCAGAGCTTAAGCATCCCACGGCGAACCAGATCCCCCCGCAGGAAAAATATCTGCCTCCTTTCGGCGTCTATGTTTCCCGTGTAGAACTGAACGGCAGAAAATACGGCGGGGTCACCAATATCGGCCGCAAGCCCACGGTGGAAGGCCATTGGCCCGTGGGCGCGGAGACGAATATCCTGGACTGGAACGGAGATCTCTATGGACGGGACATCCGGGTGGAACTTCTGAACTACGAGCGGCCGGAGCAGAAATTTGATTCCCTGGAGCAGCTCAGGAACCAGCTGGAGCGGGACGAAGAATATGCCCGTTCCTATCTTGACAAGCACAGATCTCTATGCTAGAATAACCTGGTATTAATTGGCGCCAGGGCTCAGTATGCGGACAAACGGCGTTTGACAGGGCGTTTCGGACAGCGTTTTGCGCGGACTGTTCTGCGGGAAGCGAGAAGAAGCGTCAGCCGGCTACTCCGGCCGCGTACCCGGTCCATGGTCAGACAGAAAAGGAGGAATTACCATGATTTCCAAAGAGAAGAAGACAGCTATCATCGCCGAGTATGGCCGTAAGCCGGGCGACACCGGATCCCCTGAGGTTCAGATCGCTCTGCTGACAGAGAGGATCACCGAGCTCACCGAGCATCTGAAGGCGAACCCGAAGGATCATCATTCCAGACGCGGACTTCTGAAGATGGTAGGCCAGAGACGCGGACTTCTGGACTATCTGAAGAAGACGGATCTGGATGGTTATCGTGCGCTGATCGAGAAGTTAGGTATCAGAAAGTAATTGCGGACGGCTGGGGTGGAGGATTCTCTCCACCCTGTCTTTGCATTACGTAAAGACGCGGCGGAGGCCGCAGACGGCGGGATTTGCCGCCTTTATCACACAATCCACGCAGAAGCCGTTCCGAGACCGCTGAAAAGCGCATCGCTGTGCGGCGGTACATTTTTCAGTAGTTTCGGTACCTTCTGCTGGAAATATAGATCTAAGAAGGAGAATAACACCATGTACAAAAGTTTTTCCATGGAACTGGCAGGCAGAACGCTGACCGTCGATATCGGCAGGGTAGCGAAGCAGGCCAACGGCGCGGCATTCATGCACTACGGCGACACCACCGTGCTTTCCACGGCGACCGCGTCGGATAAGCCCAGAGACGGTATCGATTTCTTCCCGTTAAGCGTAGAGTATGAGGAGAAGATGTATGCGGCGGGCAAGATTCCCGGAGGCTTCAATAAGCGCGAGGGCAAGGCCAGCGAGAACGCGATCCTGACTTCCCGCGTCATCGACCGCCCCATGCGGCCGCTGTTCCCGAAGGATTACCGCAACGACGTGACGCTGAATAATCTGGTTATGAGCGTGGATCCGGAGTGCCGTCCGGAGCTGGTGGCCATGCTTGGTTCCGCCATCGCGGCGTGTATTTCCGACATTCCGTTCGACGGCCCCTGCGCCATGACCCAGGTGGGTATGGTGGACGGCCAGTTCATCATCAATCCCTCCCAGAGCGAGTGGAAGGAAGGCGATCTGAACCTGACGGTAGCATCCACCAGGGAGAAGGTCATCATGATCGAGGCCGGCGCCAATGAGATTCCGGAAGCGGCCATGATCGAGGCGATTTACCGCGCTCATGAGGTGAACCAGGTGATCATCAGGTTCATCGATTCCATCGTGGCTGAGGTAGGCAAGGCGAAGCACTCTTACGAGAGCTGCGCGATCCCGGATGAGCTGTTCGCGGCCATGAAGGAGATCGTGACGCCGGAAGAGATGGAAGCGGCTGTCTTCACCGATGAGAAGCAGGTGCGCGAGGAGAACATCCGCCAGATTACCGAGAAGCTGGAAGAGGCGTTCGCGGATAAGGAAGACTGGCTGGCAGTTCTGGGCGAGGCTGTCTACCAGTATCAGAAGAAGACGGTCCGCAAGATGATCCTGAAGGATCAGAAGCGTCCCGATGGACGTAAGATGGATCAGATCCGTCCGCTTTCCGCCGAGGTCGACATCATTCCGAGAGTTCATGGCTCCGCCATGTTCACCCGCGGCCAGACCCAGATCTGTAATGTCTGTACGTTAGGCCCGCTGTCCGACGCCCAGAAGCTGGACGGCCTGGATGAAAATGAAGTCAGCAAGCGCTATATGCATCATTATAATTTCCCGTCCTACTCAGTAGGCGAGACCAAGCCCAGCCGCGGACCGGGCCGCCGCGAGATCGGCCACGGTGCGCTGGCAGAGAGGGCGCTGCTTCCGGTGCTTCCCAGCACGGAGGAGTTCCCCTACGCGATCCGCACCGTGTCGGAGACATTCGAGTCCAACGGCTCCACATCCATGGCTTCCACCTGCGCGTCCTGCATGTCCCTGATGGCGGCCGGCGTGCCGATCAAGAAGATGGTGGCCGGCATTTCCTGCGGTCTGGTGACCGGCGAGACCGACGATGAATTCGTCCTGCTGACCGATATCCAGGGCCTTGAGGATTTCTTCGGAGATATGGACTTCAAGGTGACCGGTACGGTGGACGGCATCACCGCGATCCAGATGGATATCAAGATCCACGGACTGACAAGGCCCATCGTGGAGGGCGCCATCGCCCGCTGCCGCGAGGCCAGGCTGTTCATCATGGATACCTGCATGAGGCCGGAGATCTCCGAGCCCAGGCCTGAGCTGAGCCCGTACGCGCCGAAGATCGAGCAGATCATGATCGATCCGCAGAAGATCGGCGACGTGGTCGGCAAGCAGGGCAAGGTGATCAACAAGATCATCGAGGAGACCGGCGTGAAGATCGACATCGAGGACGACGGCAGCGTTTCTGTCTGCGGCGTGGACGCGGATATGATCAAGAAGGCTATCAGCATCATCGAGAGCATTGTCAATGATGTGGAAGTCGGCCAGGTGATCACCGGCAAGGTGGCCCGGATCATGAACTTCGGCGCCTTCGTCGAGCTGGCTCCGAATAAGGACGGCATGGTCCATATCTCCAGACTGTCCGAGAAGCGGGTGGCTAAGGTCGAGGATGTGGTGAACATCGGCGACGAGGTGACCGTGCGCGTCATCGAGATCGACAAGATGGGCCGCATCAACCTGACGATGAAGCCCAGCGAGATGACCGGCGACGTACCGGTGGTCGAGAGTTCTGACCGTGGTGACCGCGGCGGACGCGGCGGCCGGGACCGCGGCGACCGGAGAGACCGCGGCGGACGCGGCGGCCGGGACCGCCGGGATCGTGACGACAGCTACGACAGCGACGAGGAGTAATGCGGGAGTTTTTTCCGCGGGCAGATGTTCCTGAACGCTGATGGGATTTAAGGAATTATTCCCCGCGCTGGGCCTTTACGGGCGGCGGCGCGGGGGATTTTTGCTTTATCCTTTTTTCTGTTTTATTCAGGCCGTGACCGGTTCAAAGTTTGTTCAAAGTTTTGAACCTTTCTGCTTGCAATTCCCGTATTTCCGTGCTATACTTGGAACGTTGACGAAAAAACACGCCTGCCGATCCCTAAGGCGGTGCCCGCTGCATGCGGGTCCCGAAGGGAACACAAGACGCAGGCGGAAGAAAAACCAAACGGAGGTAGTATCATGAGCGTTATTTCAATGAAACAGCTGCTGGAAGCAGGCGTCCATTTCGGACATCAGACAAGAAGATGGAACCCCAAGATGGCTCCCTACATCTACACCGAGCGCAACGGCATCTACATCATCGACCTGCAGAAGTCGGTGGGCAAGGTGGACGAGGCGTACAACGCGGTGGCGGAGATCGCTGCCAACGGCGGCACGATCCTGTTCGTAGGAACGAAGAAGCAGGCGCAGGACGCGATCCAGGTGGAAGCGGAGCGCTGCGGCATGTTCTATGTGAATGAGAGATGGCTCGGCGGTATGCTGACCAACTTCAAGACCATCCAGTCCCGTATCGCCAGACTGAAAGAGATCGAGACCATGTCCGAGGACGGCACCTTTGATGTGCTGCCGAAGAAGGAAGTCATCAAGATCCGCAAGGAGTGGGAGAAGCTGGAGAAGAACCTGGGCGGTATCAAGGGTATGAAGCGGCTTCCCGACGCCATTTTCGTGGTCGACCCGAAGAAGGAGCATATCTGCGTGCAGGAAGCGCATACGCTGGGCATCCCGCTGATCGGCATCTGCGATACCAACTGCGATCCCGAAGAGCTTGACTATGTGATCCCGGGCAATGACGACGCGATCCGTGCCGTGAAGCTGATCGTTTCCAAGATGGCCGACGCCGTCGTCGAGGCGAACCAGGGAGCGGCGACCGCCGCTTATGATGAGGCCGCGGAGGCGGAAGCTTATCAGGAGCAGGAAGCAGCGCCGGTTGAGGAATAATACGTAAGATCCGAATCAGAATGGAGGAAGAAAAGATATGGCAGTAACAGCAGCAATGGTAAAAGAGTTAAGAGAGATGACCGGCGCCGGTATGATGGACTGCAAGAAAGCGCTGTCCGCGACCGACGGAGATATGGACAAAGCCGTTGAGTTCCTGCGCGAGAAGGGACTTGCCGGTATCGATAAGAAGGCGAACCGCATCGCGGCCGAGGGCGTGGTGACGATCGCGCTGACCGACGACGCGAAGAAGGCGGTCGTCGTGGAAGTGAACGCGGAGACAGACTTCGTGGCGAAGAATGAGAAGTTCCAGACCTACGCCGCGGATGTAGCGGCTCAGGCGCTGGTTTCTGACGCGGCTGACGTGGAGACATTTATGACCGAGACCTGGGCGAAGGATACGACGATGACGGTCCGTGACGCCCTGGCGACCCAGATTTCCATCATCGGCGAGAAGCTGGACATCCGGCGTTTCCAGAGAATGGAAGAGCCTGCCGGCTTCATCGCCTCCTATATCCATGGCGGCGGCAAGATCGGCGTGCTGGTCGATGTGGAGACCGATGTGGTGAACGACGCCGTGAAGGAGATGGCGAAGAACATCGCGATGCAGGCAGCAGCCCTGAAGCCCATGTACACCGACAGAAGCTCCGTCAGCGAGGAGTTCATCGAGCATGAGAAGCAGATCCTGATGGCGCAGATCCAGAACGATCCGAAGGAAGCCGCGAAGCCCGAGAAGGTGATCCAGGGCATGATCATGGGCCGTATCAATAAGGAGATGAAAGAGATCTGCCTGATGGATCAGACCTATGTGAAGGCTGAGGACGGCAAGCAGAGCGTCTCCCAGTACGTGGCCGAGGTCGCCAAGGCCAACGGCGCCAAGATCAAAGTGAAGAATTTCCTGCGCTTTGAGACTGGCGAGGGCATGGAGAAGCGCGTTGATGATTTTGCAGCCGAGGTAGCGAAGCAGGCTGGAATGTAAGCCCGAAATCTGGGGTAGTTAACATAACTTATCGTAAGCTGTTAAATGGCGCCGGAAGCCGGTAAATCAAGGCTTCCGGCGCTTATTGGCTTATATCAGCCGTTTTTTGTGAAAACGGACATTTTTGCATATAGTTGAAAAATTTTGCAAATAATAGATAAACAGGGATTTGCGCGAAGAAGAGATAAATATAAATGGGGATTTGCGCTAAAAATGAGTTTACATGAACGGGGATTTGCGGTATACTTTCTTTGGAAGGACGGTGATATGTATGAACAGGCCGATATTTAAAAGAAAAATATACGATGAGATGCTAGAATGGAAAAAGAACCGCAGTGATAAATATGCACTCCTCATAAAAGGAGCCAGACGAGTCGGAAAGTCAACGATTACGGAAGAATTTGCCAGGAATGAATTCAGATCCTATATTTTGATCGATTTTGCTCATACAAGCAAGGCAATAGAAGAACTGTTTGATGATACGTATGATCTGGATTTTTTCTTTCTGCAGTTGCAGCAGCTGACCGGTACCAGATTGTATGAGAAGGAATCTGTAATCATATTTGACGAAGTACAGCTGTTACCAAAGGCCAGACAGGCAATTAAATATCTCGTCGCTGATGGAAGGTACAAATATATTGAAACGGGTTCACTTTTATCTATAAGGAAGAATACGAAGGATATACTGATTCCAAGTGAGGAACATAAGATATCTATGTACCCGATGGATTTTGAAGAATTTTTGTGGGCAGTTGGCGATGAGATATCAGCTGATGTGATAAGGACTCTTCTTCAAAAGAAAAAGGCGGTCGGAAACGCTATGCATAGAAACCTTATGCGGATTTTCAGACTATATATGCTCGTCGGCGGAATGCCACAGGCTATAGAAACCTATATTGAGCAGAATAATCTGCAGGCTGTTGACGAAGTGAAAAGAGAAATCGTAGATCTGTATGAGGAAGATTTTACCAAGATAGATAGAACCGGGCTTGTCGGTGATATTTTCGACGCTATCCCCGCAAATCTCAGCGGTAATGCGTCGAGATATGTTTTGTCAAGTGCAAGAGAGGGAATTCGTTCGGAGCAGGTTCGCGAACGAATCCCTGATATGCTTAGCTCATACACTGTGAATATTGCGTATCACGCAAATAATCCCGGCGTGGGTATGGCGTTGGAAAAAGATGCGGGACGATATAAGTTATTTTCATCCGATGTGGGCCTGTTTGTGACGCTTGCATTTAAGGACAAGGACTATACGGAGAATGTGATCTATAATAAGCTGCTTTCAGACAAATTGGATGTAAATTTGGGTTATGTATATGAAAATGTTGTTGCGCAGATGCTGATTGCGAAGGGGAATAATCTGTTCTATTATACAATGGAAAGTGAAACCTCCAATCATTTGTATGAAATTGATTTCTTAATGTCGGTGGGAGATAAGATATGCCCGGTCGAGGTGAAATCCGGCAATTACAGAAGCCACAGATCATTAGATGTATTTTGCGATAAGTTCAGCAGCCGCATAAGAGATAGATATGTGGTTCATACCAAAGATTATACATGGAAAAACGGGATTCATTATATACCGGTATATATGGTGCCATTCCTGTAAAAGCTGTGTCAGAAAGCAATAGATAAGCAGGAGCCGGCAACATCAGGGGGTTTTCAATCCCTTTCTCTTTTCCCAAATAAAATACAATATAAGCGACAATGCTGTCAGGCCGATTTTACAGCCTATTGAAATCTTAAAAGCGGGAGAGGAGACATCGTCGAT
>CANQRU010000041.1 GCA_947626395.1 uncultured Lachnospiraceae bacterium
ACCACCGCTACGGAATCGGAGACAAACGAGATCTCGCCAAGCAGGAAATTCGTTCCCATATTCAGCAGGGCCGCCAGGCCGAAGGTCATCAAAAGCACCGGGATCTCCGCGTAGGTCTGGGAGGTGAACAGAAGCACCAGAAGAATGATGACCACCGCCACGAGCATGACTACCTGCATCTCCGCGTCCAGACTGGCCGAAGCGGAATCGCCAGTGTCGCCGGTGATATAAACGTCATAGCCTTCCAGGATCTTTTTTACTTCTTCCAGGGCGCTTAAACTGACCGGATCCTCGGCCGTACCGTCATAGGTAATGGAAAATAAGGCCGCGCCGGTCTTATAATGATCCTCCGTGTTATCAAATTCCACAGATTTGACGCCGTCCACCTGCTCAAGCAGACCAGCCAGCTCCTCCGCCCTCGCGTAGGAAATATTGTCAACCATGATCCGGTTGGTGCCGAAGGTGACAAATTCTTCATCCATCGCCGTTAAGCCCCGGCGGGTCTCCGTCTCCGCCGGAAGATAGCTGGTCAGGTCGTCATTGACCGTAACCCAGCCGTTCGCAAACGCACAGAAAATGGCAAGGCCTATGTACAGCAGATAAAATGCCTTGCGTTTATCCACAATAAAGGCGGCGATCTGCTCCATCGGAGACGGTTTCGCGCCGCCCTTTTGCTTATTTTCCATAAGACTCGCTCTCCTTTTATGCTTCCCGCTATCTTCCGCTGACTGCCAGATAGGAGAAAATGTTTTCTTCCATCTTCTCGATATAGGCATGGAGCCGCGACCGCTCCTCTTCATCCAGCCCTGCGGTAATAATTCCCAGGAAAACATCCCTCGCCTCTTTGCCGGCCCTCACGACCCGTGCAGCCTTCTCCGACAGCCTCAGATGGATCAGCCGGCGGTCTGCCCGCCCCGCCAGCCGGATAAGATATCCGTTCCTCTCCAGAGACTGAATCGACGTAGACACATGGGATTTGGCCAGGCACCGCTGATCCGCGATCTCTGCGGCGGTGTCATGATCCGGGTTGCCGTCCAGAAACAGCAGAATATCCAGTTCCGTCCTGGTTACGCCAAAATCACGGCATACCGGTTCTACGCAAAGGGTGTAAAGGGAACGCAGCGGCTGCTGCAGATCCCACAGGCGCATTGGGATATTCATACGGTTACCTCCTTCTAATCGTTCTAAACAGAACGTTCTATTCAGAACGAATTATAAGCCCGGATATCGGCTTCGTCAATGACCCTACGCAAAGTTTAATAAACATTTTATTTTATTCAGATAAAATACAAAATTCTGCCGGCAGAATACGGGCTGAACGGTCTGCCGGGTGTCAGTATGCAAATACACGCAGGACATCACTGGCGTCCTGCGCGCATGGAAACAAAAAAAGCCCGTCGCTGACAGGCTTTAGTATTTCCGAAAATCATTTCAGGCAAAGAAACGCCGCCAGATTCCCTCTCTCCTTCCCATGATACCTGTGTGAGAACAGATAATCCGGATTGCATCGGGTACAGATTCCCGTAGTCTGAAGATGCTCTCTCTTCACCCCGGCCTCCAGAAGGATGATCTCGTTGGCATGCCACAGATCGAGCTGATACTTCCCGTTTTCTTTTCCGTAATAAAGCTCCGGCCAGTATTTCCCGGCAAACGTCCCACAGAATTCCTCGATCACTTCCGGTCCCACCTCAAAGCAGTCCTGACAGATACTCGGGCCGATGCAGCAGAGTACGTCCGCCGGATCGGTTCCGTATTCCCGTGCCATGGCCCGAAGCGTTACCTGACCCATGCGTGCGGCCGTACCTCTCCATCCGGAATGGCTCAGCCCGATCGCCTTGTGAACCGGATCCAGAAAATAAAGCGGCACACAATCCGCATAGAAAGTGACCAGCGTGATTCCCGGTACATTCGTGATCAGGCCGTCCACGTCACGGTAATCCCGATCTCTTGTAACGCCTTTCCCGGCATCCTCTTCCGTCACCTTCCGCACATTCGTCGTATGGGTCTGAAAGGACAGCACGAAACGCTGCGGATCGACGCCCAGCGCCCCGGCCATACGCCGGAAGTTCTCCGCCACACGCTCCGGTTCATCTCCTCGGGTGACGGAGAAGTTCGTCGAAGCGAATTTTTCGGTGCTCACACCGCCGAGCCGAGTGGAGAACGCGTGAGCCACCAAGCCGGTCTCCTCCAGGAGCGGAAAAGCCAGATACGGCATTTCCTGAGCCTCCGGCCATCTGACCTGCGGGACATTCCTTCCCGCTTTATATTGAAATGGAATCGTTCTTTCCATCCGTTCTTCCTCCATGTCTGAGAATATCTTCAAACTTCTGTATCTGCTGACTGTACCGTCAGAACGCGTCCGCAATCAGCCGCACCTCGCCGCCCAGAATCGCCACCACGTCAAACCGGCACGGCGTGTCCTCCGGATAATGGCGGCTGTACAGATAGTATGTCGCCGCGTGACGGATCCTGGCCTGTTTGCGCGCGTCCACCGCCTCTTCCGGGTATCCGCTCGCGCTGCTTCGGCGGTATTTGACTTCCACGAAGACCAGATAACGGCCGTCCCTGGCGATCAGGTCGATCTCCCCATAGCGGTCCCGGTAATTCCGCTCCAGGATCTGATACCCCTTTCCCTGTAAAAAAGCGGCGGCCATCTCCTCGTAACGGCCGCCTGTTGCGCGCTTATTTTCCATTCTCTTCTCCCGCCGCATCCGTTCTCTAAGGATGCACGAAATTCCCGATAAATGTCCTCCGGTGGATCGGACACGGTCCAAACTCACGGAGCGCCGCGATATGGGCCGCCGTGCCGTACCCTTTATGCTTCGCAAATCCATATTCCGGATACAGTTTGTCATATTCCAACATCATATGGTCCCTGGTCACCTTCGCCAGAATGCTGGCCGCCGCGATGGACACGCTCTTCGCGTCTCCCTTGATGATCGGAACCTGCGGGATCGTCACCTGCGGGATCGTCACCGCATCGTTCAGAAGGATCTGCGGCGTCACCGCCAAATGGCTGATCGCCTGGCGCATAGCCTCGTAGGTGGCCTGAAGGATATTGATCTCATCGATGCGTTCCGGGGACACGAGCCCCACGCCATAGGCAACCGCTTTCTCACGGATCTCGGCGAACAGTTCTTCCCGCCGCTTCTCTGACAGCTTCTTGGAGTCGTTCAAATAGAGAATCTGACAGTCGGCCGGCAGTATCGCCGCGCCGGCCACCACCGGCCCCGCCAGCGGACCGCGGCCCGCTTCGTCGATCCCGCAGATAAATTTACAATTGCCATACTGCTCCTCATACTGCCGCATGGCCCGAAGGCGCGCAAGTTCCGCCTCCAGTTTCTCTCCCTTCAGCTGCCTCATGTCTGTTCTCCTCTTCTAAACAGCCTGTTCGTATAAAAATAAACTTATACCATCTCCGGCGGCAGTTCCAGCGTGATCCGCCCAAGCCTGCCGCTCCGGAAATCTTCCAGTAAAAGATTCGCCGCCTTCTCATAATCCGGCCCGCCGCCTTTTACGAGGCATCCGCGGCGCAGGGCGATCTGCCGGAGCATCCCGAGAGCCGGGGAATTCTCGATTTCTGCGGGTCCGTCGTTCTCTCCCGGCTCGCTCTCCGCGGTCTCTATGCCGCCATTTGCATCGAATCCATACCTCTTTTCCAGTACGCCGGGATACGCATCCCGCAGGAACCGAATCAGCGCAAGCGCCAGTTCTTCTTTGTTGAGGATCTGGTCATTGATCGACCCGATCATCGCCAGATGAAGTCCTACCGTCTCATCCTCAAACTTCGGCCACAGAAGCCCCGGCGTATCCAGAAGCTCCAAAGATCTGTTCAGGCGGATCCACTGGTTCCCCTTCGTAACGCCCGGCTTATTGCCCGTCTTCACGCACGTCTTGCCGGCAAAGGAATTGATAAATGTCGATTTGCCTACATTCGGGATTCCCACGACCATGGCGCGGACCGGTTTGCCGACGATGCCCCGCCTGCGGTCCCGCTCGATCTTCTCCCGGCAGGCCTCCTGCACCGCCGCGTTCACCTTCTTTAACTGGGCGCTGTTTCTGGAATCCGCTTTTATAACGGTATATCCTTTCGCGGCAAACCATTTCTCCCAGGCCGCATTCCCGGCCTCTCCGGCCAGATCCGCCTTATTTAAAAGGATCATCCTGGCCCTGCCCGCTCCCAGACTGTCGATGTCCGGATTCCGGCTGGATACAGGCACGCGGGCGTCCACCACTTCGATCAGCAGATCGACCAGCTTCACATCCTCCTTCATGGCCCGGCGGGCCCTGGTCATATGTCCCGGATACCACTGTATATTCATCAAATGCTCCTGTTCTAACGCACCGGACCGATATTCACGAGCGGAAGCGCACGGAACCAGACCTTCCCCATGATCTGGGAACGCTTCACATTGCCGATATTCGCGAAACGGCTGTCCTCGCTGCTGTCCCGGTTGTCGCCCAGCAGAAAATATTCGTCCGCCTCCAGAGTGACCGGATTCTCGGCCAATCCCGCCAGGGACACATGGCTTAGATCCCCGTCCGCCCTGATCGGCTCTCCATCTATATAAATCGTACCGCCCGTGATCTGCACCGTCTCTCCCGGCAGGCCGATCACGCGCTTTACATTCGTCTTGCGGTCCTCCCTCGCGAACACGACCACATCGAACCGTCCGGGATCGCCCAGATCATAAGCGAGGCGGTTCACTAAAACCACATCGCCGCCCGCAAGCGCCGGCGTCATGGACTGTCCGACGATCTTCACCTGAGTCCCAAAAGCATAGACTACGAACCAGGCAAGGGAGATCACGACCACGATGTCCACGATCCAGTTTACGACTTTGCGCAGGGTACTGGTCTCTTCCTGATAAAATTCCACTTCTACTCCTGACTTGCCTTATAAGGCTAAGAAAGGGACAATAAATAACTTATTGTCCCTTTTCCTGCGATCACATCAATTATCTTACAAGCTCTTTGACCTTGGCGGCCTTGCCGGAGCGCTTCCTTAAGTAGAACAGCTTCGCTCTTCTTACTTTACCTCTGCGGACGACTTCGATGTCCGCCACGGAGGGGGAATGAAGCGGCCATGTCTTCTCTACGCCGATACCGCCGGATGTCTTACGGACTGTGAAGGTCTCTCTGGCGCCGCCGTTCTGGCGCTTGATCACGGTTCCCTCAAAGATCTGAATCCTCTCACGGTTTCCTTCCTTGATCAGATTGTGTACACGGACAGTATCGCCTACGCGGAACTGCGGTACCTTCTCCTTCAGCTGTTCAGCCTCGATGTTCTTGATAATGTCGTTCATGTGGATCTCCTTCCATCTATTTGATGTTCTTAATACGTATATTCGCCGTAACAGAGGACCATCGCTTATTTGTCACAATATGAGATTTTAACATATGTTTCCTGTAAATGCAAGTACTTTTTCCGGAAATATCTATGTCTGAAGCCTACGTGCCGTCAGGCTTCTGTAACGGCTGATCCTGAACCGGCAGATTCTGTGCCGACAGCCTCTGCAGCGACTGCTTCCACGCCGGCAGTTTCTGTGCCGGCTGCACCTGCGCCAGCCGCCTCCGCATCATCGGCGGCTTCCGCATCGGCCGCCTCCGCGCGAAGCTCCGCCAGATACTCCCTCTCCTTCTTCGAAAGGTTCGCCCCAGCCAGCAGATCCGGCCTGCGTTCAAACGTCCGCTTTACCGACTGCAGCCGCCTCCACGTCTCGATATTCTTATGATGCCCGGTCAGAAGAACCTCCGGCACCTTATTTCCTTTATAATCCTCCGGCCTTGTGTACTGGGGATACTCGAGCAGGTTATCATGGAAGGATTCGATCTCCGCCGACGCGTCGTTGTGGAGAACGCCGGGCACCAGCCGCGAGATACAGTCGATCATGACCATGGCCGGCAGTTCGCCGCCTGTGAGGACATAGTCGCCGATGGACAGATTCTCCGTATTCAGAAGTTCAAGCGCCCGCTCGTCCACACCCTCATAATGGCCGCAGAGAAAGACAAGATCTTCCTCCTCCGCCAGTTCCTGGGCGATCGTCTGGTTAAAGACCCTGCCCTGGGGCGTCATGTAAAGGACGCGGGGGCGTTTGCCGATCCGATCGCAGAGCGCCTCATAGCAGTCGCAGATCGGCGCCGGCTGCATGACCTGTCCCGCCCCGCCCCCATAGGGGGCGTCGTCCACCTGTCCATGCTTATTGATCGCGTAGTCGCGGATATTGACCGCTTCCACCGATATCGCGCCTTTCTCCATGGCGCGGCCGGTGATGCTGGTTCCCAGACCGTCCATCACCATATCCGGAAACAAAGTCATGATGTAGAAATTCACAAAGCTCTCCTTTCCCCGCCCTTTCGGCATTCCGGATCCTCTGCCAGGCTCCGCGGTGTCCGGTCTTCCCAGAAATCCGTCTCCTCTGCCAAAATCCGCGGCATCCGGTCTTCCCAGAAAGCGCGTTCCCGGTTTCTACAGGTCTAAAAGCCCGTCCAGAACATGAACCGTGATCTTCCCCGCATCCAGATCCGTATCAAGGATACACTGCTTTATCGCGGGAAGAAGCACTTCCTTTCCGGAATCTGTCTTCACCACATAGACGTCGTTGGCGCCAGTCTGAAGCACATCGGTCAGTTCTCCCAGGCGCTCTCCTTCATCCGTGACGACCGAAAGGCCGACCAGATCCGCGATGAAGTTCTCGTCCGGCCCCAGCTCCACCGCGTTCTCGCGGGTCACATAAAGATCCTTCCCCTTAAATATCTCCACATCGTTGATGTCGTCAAAGCCCTTAAACTTCACGATGACCATATTCTTAAAAAATTTCACATGCTCCACTTCCATCGGCCTCATCTCACGGCCGGTGTCCAGAAGCACATCCTTTAACTTCTTAAAACGCTGCGCGTCGTCAGTCGTCGGAAACACCTTAACTTCCCCATGGAGCCCATGGGTCGATGTGATCACTCCTACCCGAAATGTCTGTTCCATCTCCAATTCCTCTCCGGCGCTATCCGCCTGTCCGGCCGCCGCGTTTCCTGCATCCCTGCATAGCGCGGGAAGCCTGCCGCGGCAGGCTTTCCGCAGACTGACAGGATGAAAATAGCAGGCGTCCTCACCTGCTATCCCCATATCAGTCGATCTCGACAACCACTTTCTTATCGTCCTTAGACGCCGCAGCCTTCACTACGGAACGTATAGCCTTCGCGATTCTGCCCTGCTTTCCAATAACTTTACCCATATCGGAAGGAGCCACTTTCAGTTCAACGATGGTCTCTCCATCCTTCTCGGTTTCGGTGACGGTCACTTCCTCCGGGTGTTCCACCAGAGCTTTTGCCATGACTTCAACTAATTCTTTCATACTCCTCACCTCAATTACTGGATGCCCGCCAGCTTAAGAAGCTTCGCAACCCGGTCTGTGGGCTGTGCGCCGTTGGCTAACCATTTCTTCGCTGCTTCCTCGTTGAATTTGATCTCGCTGGGTTCCTTGTTCGGATCGTAATAACCTACTTCCTCAATGAATCTTCCGTCTCTGGGAGATCTGGAATCCGCGACTACAACTCTATAGAAAGGCGCCTTCTTCTGGCCCATTCTTCTAAGTCTCATCTTTACTGCCATGTCAGTTTCACCTCCTTATCTTCGCAAATGTCTCCGCGTCCGCCCTAATCATGCAGACTGCATCTATGCGAAAGCAGACTGAACATCTGCTCTGCCAGCTTGTATCAACGCGCCCCGCGCTTCCCCCGCAGCCTTGCCGGGGCAGGCGCAACTGCGTCTAAAACGGCATCTTGCCAAACATACTGCCCAGTCCGCCGAACATTCCGCCGCGGCGCTTCTTTCCGCCCATCATGCCCGGAAGCTGCTTCATCATCTTCTTCATCTGATCGAACTGCTTGACGATCCGGTTCACCTCGCTGATGTTCACGCCTGCGCCCTTCGCGATGCGCTGCTTGCGGGACGGATTCAGGATCGCCGGATTGGCCCGTTCCTCCTTCGTCATGGAAAGAATGATGGCTTCCACCCGGTCCATGGCGGATTCATCCACATCCAGGTCACCCTTCATCTGAGGGATTCCCGGCATCATGCTGAGAATGCTGTTCATGCCGCCCATCTTCTTGACCTGACGCATCTGGTCCAGAAAATCGTTGAAATCGAACTCCGCCTTGCGAAGCTTCTGGCTCATCTCCCGTGCCTTGGCCTCGTCTACCTCCTGCTCCGCCTTCTCGATCAGCGAAAGGATATCGCCCATCCCAAGGATCCGGGACGCCATACGGTCCGGATAGAACTGCTCCAGATCGGACAGCTTCTCGCCCATGCCCACGTAGAGAATCGGCCTGCCGGTCACGGCCTTAATGGAAAGCGCCGCGCCGCCTCTGGTGTCGCCGTCCAGCTTCGTCAGGATCACGCCGTCAATGCCGACCTTCTCCGCAAAGCTCTCGGCCACGTTCACCGCGTCCTGTCCGGTCATGGCGTCCACCACCAGAATGGACTGGTCGACATGCACCGCGTCGCGAATCTCCTGCAGCTCCCGCATCATATCCTCGTCGATATGGAGACGTCCGGCCGTATCGATGATGACCACATTAAAGCCGTTCTTATCCGCGTGCTCCATGGCCGCTTTGGCAATGTCCACCGGATCTGCGGCATCACCCATGGAAAATACCGGCACGCCCTGCTTCTCGCCGTTGATCTTCAGCTGTTCGATCGCCGCCGGCCGGTACACATCGCAGGCGACAAGAAGGGGCCTGCGGCCCTTTGCCTTCAGCTTCCCCGCGATCTTGGCCGCCGTCGTCGTCTTGCCGGCGCCCTGCAGACCTTCCATCAGGATCACTGTGATCTCGCTGCCGGGCTTCAGCGCAATCTCCGTAGTCTCGCTGCCCATAAGGGCGATCAGTTCCTCGTGAACGATCTTTACCACCATCTGCCCCGGCGTCAGACTGCCCAGAACATCTTCGCCTACAGCCCGCTCCTGGACGGAGTTTATAAACTGCTTCACGACCTTGAAGCTGACGTCCGCCTCCAGAAGAGCCATCTTCACTTCCCGCAGCGCGGCCTTCACATCCGCCTCGGTCAGACGCCCTTTGCCCCTGAGGTTCTTAAATACATTCTGCAGTTTGTCCGACAAACTCTCGAAAGCCATAGATTCTCCTTACAGTTTACTGATCTCCTCAGCGATCCTCCCGATCTCGTCCAGACGGCTCATATCGCCGTTTAACTTCGATTCCTCCGCGATTCTGCGGATCTGCTCCACCATCGATCTCGTCCGGCGGAACTTCTCCACAAGCTTAAGCTTCCGCTCATACTCGTCAAGGATCTTATCGCAGCGCTTCACAAGATCGTAGACGCCCTGCCGGCTGATCCCCTGCTCCTCAGCGATCTCCCCGAGGGACATATCGTCAAATACAACGCTTTCATAGATCTGCCGCTGCCGTTCCGTCAGAAGCTCTCCATAGAAATCATAGAGCATGGCCTGCTCGCCGATGGTCTTCATAATCGCTCACCCTGGCTATCATACACGAAAGTTCATATGGTGTCAAGTGTTTTTGCTTTACACTTAATAAAAAATCCGCAGAAAGCAGAAAGCCCGGGAGCCGTGTATTCTCCCGGGCCGCTGTTCTCTATGAAAATACGAGCAGGTCATCACTGGCGCACTGCCTGCATGAAAATACCGCCGCAGCTGCAGAAATCCTGCGACACATCTTTCCTGCCGTCTCAGTCGTCGACCTCAAGCCGCGATATGATAAACCGCTCTACTTCTGCCGTCGTGATCCCCAGGGGGATCGACAGTTCACCAAAAAGATTCTCTTTCGTCTTCTTCATATAGCGCTCGTCAACTTCCGTCATCCGCTTGCCGCGGCTCAAACGATCCCTCCTGCGCAGATAAAGGGTTTTTAAAACGCCGACCCATTCCCTGCAGTCCCCGGTCTTAAGGGCTTCCTTATAGCAGTTTTCCCGCTGCCTGTCGTCCCTGACCCGGAGACTGTCGATATCCCTGATCCCGTCGATCAGATCATACGCTTCCTCGCTGGTCATGATGCGCCGCATAACGCTCTTATTTCCTTCCACCGGAGTTATGATGCGGCTCCCGTTCACCCCGGTCGGCTCCAAGACATAATACAGTTTGCTGGTGGATAATCCGTCCATGTTCATCTCCGTGATATCACTTACACGGCATACTCCCGTCATTCCGTACACGATATATTCGCCCTTCTCAAACAACTCCAATCATCCTTTCTGACAATACAAACCAAACTTATATTCCGGGCTTTACGTTCTTCTGATATCGTTATTCGTACATTGTTCGGACAACAATAACGGTTTCCGTAAAATAAACAATTTCCGTGATTATATACCCCTATATAACCAATATTGCGATTCCATTCCCTTATATTTTGTGAAATATTAAAGCAATTATTCCTCTGTCTGAAAATTACCGGCCATTTATCTCGTCCAGAAGACAGTCCGTAAGTCCTTCAACCGTCTCCGCGATCCGGTACGCTCCCACCTCCTCAAGTTCTTCTCTGCTTCCATATCCGAAAAGAACGCCGACGCAGTCCAGACCATTCTCACGGGCCCCGAGCACGTCATGCTCCCGGTCGCCCACCATGATCACCTGCCGTCTGTCGTTCACGCCCATGGTTTCCAGGGTATAGCCGATCACCTCTCCTTTTTTCACCCGCACCTCATCCATGCTGGCGCCGCCCACCGTGTCAAAGTACGGATAAAGATCAAAATGCTTCAGGATCTGAACGGCAAATTCCTCCGGCTTCGAGGTCGCCACCGCAAGAACCGCTCCCGCAGCCCTCAGCTTCGCGAGCATTTCAGGGATACCGTCGTACACCACATTCTCAAACATACCTCCGGCTGTAAAATACTCCCGGTACCGTCCGATGGCTTCCGTGGCCCGCTCCTCGGAGAATCCGTAATACTTCATATAACTGTCTTTGAGGGGCGGTCCGATAAACGGATAGAGCTTCGTCAGATCCGATTCTTCGATGCCGTAAGTCCGCAGCGCGTACTGCACCGATTTCGTAATGCCCAGTCCCGGATCTGTCAGGGTCCCATCCAGATCAAACAAAATATACCGTCTCCTCATGCTGCGCTGATTCCTCCGTGTTTCCCTTCCTCTGCCAGATCGATGTATTATCAGACATAAGGCCGGATTGTCTACTTTAAACATAAAAAGGGAAGCCGCGGCGGCGAAATGTTCATCGTCTGACGGTTTCCCCCAACAATATTTAAGGACAATCTCCCTTATTCTGTCTGTATTATCTCACTTTTTCCCGAAAAAGTCAAGATTTCATTTGAAAAACTCGTGTCTGTCGTGGCTGAACAGATACGTCAGATGACTGTCGAACCAGCTCGTATTTCTCGAAGAAGAACCTCTCCGGTTCATGAAATACAACGCTCCTTCCGAGTAATCCTCTCCGCGGATCGCCCGCTCCACACAGTTTATGGTCTCCTGCGTCACTTTGCATGTATTGATGGAGCCGTCGGCCACCGGTGAAAACTGCGATCTCTGATAAACCACCTCGGTCACCGTATCCGGGAACTCATCGCTTCTGACCCGG
Source organism: uncultured Lachnospiraceae bacterium (assembly GCA_947626395.1). Lineage (GTDB taxonomy): Bacteria > Bacillota > Clostridia > Lachnospirales > Lachnospiraceae > UBA3402. Next base: position 11,563 of record CANQRU010000041.1, read on the forward strand.
TTAAGGATCACGTTGGCTACCAGGATCTTTCCCTTCGAATCGCAGATTCCCGCCTCAGCCTGCACAATATGAAGAAGCACCTGATAATCCTCCGTCGTCATGGGTACCGCCGCCGCGGCCAGTCTGGCCTCTTCTTCCTTTCTGCGCCGTTCTTCTTCCTGACGTCTGGCTTCTTCTTCCTGGTATTTCCTTTCTTCTTCCGCCCTCCGCGCAGCCTCCTCGTTTTTCCTGATTTCCGCCTCCCTGGCCTCTCGTTCTTTTTCCAGTTCTTCCTGCCGGACCTCTTCCCGGATATTTTGAATCTCCTCACGGACCCGGATCTGGTTCTGTTCCTCTTCCTTTATCTCCTGAACAAGAAGTTTTCCGACGACCTGCCGGCCTTCAAAGGTTTGATCCGTAAGTTCAATTCGTATGTCCGCTTCCGTAATGATTTCGATCTCTTCAGGGCTGTCTTCGTCGTCCTCCTCCATTGCGGAAGCGGTCTCCGCGAAGACAGTCAACGCGCTTTTTCCTCCGCCGCCAAAGCCGCTGGATGTGAACGCCATCACCGCGAACACGAAGCCCGCGCTGATAAATACGGCCTTTCTGCGGTAATCGCTCTTGGCGACCCGCATCGCAAGGCTTTTCACAAACAGGAACGCGCCCCGAAGAAATGAGCACAGTGTAAGCATGATACTCCTCTCTCCTTCGCTCTCTAAATTCGGCAAAATTCGGGCAAATGTGGGAGACACATCACTCAATCTGCCCGTTTTTTTGGTTGCAGTGGTAATTATATTTGATTTTTGGCCGTAAAGTCAATGGGGCGCGTTTATCTTTGTGAGTATTTCCATCCGGCAAAATGAGCGCAGTCCGGCTTTTTATACACTCTGCACGGATTTGCGCTCATTCAGGATATTATTTTTATTTAATTTTCCGTTTCAAAATATTTCGCAAATATTACATTTGTGTTAAATTACTTCTTGAAATTTTAACAGTCCGCAGTGATGTGAAGTTTATGTCAACTATTTCTCGTTGATATAGTTGACAAGACCGCCGGCGGTAATGATCTTCTGCATAAAGGCCGGGAACGCCTGTCCCTGGTAGGTCTCGCCTTTTGTCACGTTGGTGATAACGCCGGAATCGAAATCGATCTCCACCTGATCGCCGTTTTCGATCCGCTCGGACGCCTCCCTGCATTCAATGATCGGCAGACCGATATTGATGGAATTCCGGTAGAAGATCCGCGCGAATGTCTCCGCGATCACACAGCTGACGCCGGCGCATTTGATCGCCAGCGGGGCGTGTTCCCGGGAGGAACCGCAGCCGAAATTCTTCTTCGCCACGATGATGTCGCCGGGACGCACCTTCTTAATAAATTCCTTATCGATATCCTCCATGCAGTGCTTCGCCAGCTCCGCTCCCTCCGTCGCGTTAAGATAACGGGCGGGAATAATAACATCGGTATCTACGTTATCTCCGTATTTAAATACGCTTCCGTTTGCTTTCATGATTTTTATTATCCTTTCTCATCGTCAGCAGGCGCCTTGCCGGCGCCGTCTGGAAATTCCATATTTGGCCGAACGGCTCTGCTTTGAAAGACGGCAGCCGCCTACAGCCAGCTCATCAGGCCAATTCACAGGGGCAGATAATCTTTCCGGCCACGGCGCTGGCCGCGGCTACCGCCGGACTTGCCAGGTAAACTTCGGAATCCACATGGCCCATGCGGCCCACGAAATTACGGTTCGTCGTGGAGACGCAGCGCTCTCCCGCCGCCAGGATGCCCATGTAACCGCCCAGGCACGGGCCGCAGGTAGGCGTACTGACAACGGCGCCCGCCTCGATGAACGTCTCGATCAGGCCCTCCTTAAGCGCCTGCAGGTATACATTCTGCGTCGCCGGGATCACGATGCAGCGGACCCCCTTCGCCACTTTACGGCCTTTCAGGATCTCCGCCGCCACACGCATATCGCTGATGCGTCCGTTAGTGCAGGAACCGATGACCGCCTGGTCGATCTTCACATCGCCAAAGGTGCCGGCCTCCTTCGTGTTCTCCGGCAGATGGGGGAAGGATACCGTCGGCTTCAGTTCCGACAGATCGACGGTATAGACCGCTTCATACTCCGCGTCCGGATCGGCTTCGTATATCTTATACTCTCTCTTCGAATGTTCCTTCATATATTCCTCGGCCAGCTCATCCACCGGGAAGATGCCGTTCTTGCCGCCGGCCTCGATCGCCATATTGCAGATCGTAAAGCGGTCGTCCATGGACAGGTTCTTTATCCCTTCTCCGGCAAACTCCATAGACTTATAAAGCGCGCCGTCCACGCCGATCATGCCGATGATATGCAGGATCACATCTTTGCCGCTGACCCACTTCGACGGCTTGCCGACCAGCTCGAACTTAAGCGCCGGGGGGACTTTGAACCAGGCCTTGCCCGTGACCATTCCCGCGGCCATATCCGTGCTTCCGACGCCTGTGGAAAAAGCGCCCAGCGCGCCGTATGTACATGTATGGGAGTCCGCGCCGATGACCGCGTCGCCGGCGACCACGAGGCCCTTCTCAGGCACCAGGGCGTGCTCGATGCCCATTTCGCCCACATCGAAATAATTGGTCAGATCGTGGCGGACCGCGAACTCACGGCAGCACTTGCAGTTCTCCGCCGACTTGATATCCTTATTGGGGATAAAATGGTCCATGATCAGGGCCACCTTCTCCCTGTCAAAGACATTCTGGTTATTCATCTTCTTCATCTCGTTGATGGCGACGGGCGCTGTGATGTCATTGCCCATGACCAGATCGAGATCCGCCTCGATCAGCTGTCCTGCCTTCACTTCCGCAAGGCCGGCGTGCGCCGCCAATATCTTCTGGGTCATCGTCATTCCCATAACGGTAAAGCCTCCTTCTTGATTGCGTTTCCGTGCGGAAAATACTGCCGCCGGCAGTGTTTCCGCATACAAGTTTATCTTAAGTAGTTGCATTTTACCATAACCAAAGCTATAATAGAAATACATAATATGAATGTTTGATATGACATCGGGTTATGAACGTACAAAGGAGAATCCATAATGGAACAGAATCTATCCCAATACCGGATTTTTTATGAAGTTGCCCGAAGCGGCAATATTTCCCGCGCGGCCCGCGAGCTCTATATCAGCCAGCCGGCCATCAGCAAGGCCATCAGCAAGCTGGAGGACAGTCTGGGAACCGTTCTCTTCACGCGCAATTCCCGGGGCGTTCAGCTGACCGAGGAAGGCGCGGTCCTTTTTGAGCATATCCGCAAAGCCTTTGAGGAACTGGCGCTCGGAGAACAGGAGCTCCGCAAATTCAAGGATTTCCATATGGGACATATCCGCATCGGCGTCAGCAATACGCTGTGCCGCTTCATCATGCTGGATTATCTGAAAGGGTTCATCGAACGGTACCCCCATATCAAGATCACGATCGAGAGCCAGTCCTCCACCCACACGCTTTCGATGCTGGAACAGCAGAAGATCGATATCGGGCTCGTAGCGCAGCCCCATGCGCAGAAGAATCTGGAATTCATTCCGGTAATGGACATTCAGGATATCTTCGTGGCGGCTCCCAGCTATCTGGAGAACCTCCGTCTGCGCGAGGGGGATCATGTGGATCTGTTCCAGTCCGGCAACGTTATGCTTCTGGACCGGGAGAATATCACCCGCAGATATATCGACGACTATATGAATGTAAATCACATCGCGGCCAACAACCTGCTGGAAGTGACGACCATGGATCTTCTGATCGAATTTGCCCGGATCGGTCTCGGGATCGCCTGCGTGATCCGCGAATTCGTGGAAGAAGACCTGAAAGCCGGCCGGCTTGTGCAGGTCCGTACGGACGCCCATATCCACAAAAGGACCGTCGGCTTCGTGTACTGCCCCAGCCGGATGTCGCACGCGGTGGGAACTTTTCTGAGCTTCGCGGCCGGAAAATAACCGCGGCAGACTATCGGCAGACGAAGCAGAGGACATCCCGGCAGGAATGTCCTCTGTACGCGCTCCTTAAAAGTATTTCTTGGAACCCCACAAATTATTCTTTTTCAACTCCAGATATTCGTTGTAGGCTTTCTCCAGAATCTGCTTCTCATTGGCAAATTTCAGAAGATGGTAGGCTTCGTAGAACTTATAATAGCCCGAATCCATGAAATACTCCTCACGTTGTGGCTTGCTGTAGTAGCTGTCGGCCATCATCAGATACCAGTGCACGTCCTTCTCCACAATATCCTGCGGCGTATTGAACGAATACTGGCTCTTACCGATATACTTGATGATGGACGCGGCGACTCCGGTCTCTTCCTTTACCTCGCGAAGCGCCGTCTCCTTGTAGTCCTCGCCTGCTTCTACAGTTCCTTTCGGCAGCACCCAACCCTCGTATTTGTTTTTATAGTTCTTATACAACACAAGAATCTTACCACGAAATATCACCACACCGCCACAGCTCGTTGCTTCTATCATTGCAATCCCTCCTGTCGGGTACGGACATGGCCGCACCGTTGGTGTGTCGTGAGCCTGTGGTTAGTATAGCGCATTCTACTTCCGATTGCAAGTCATCTTGAAAAATAAGTATCGAACAACTGCCGGGCGATCGGCGCCGCGGCGCCGCCTCCGGAACCGCCCTCCTCCACGATCACGCTGACGGCCAGCTCCGGATCTTCCGCCGGCGCGAAGCCGATAAACCACGCGTGGGTGTCCCGGCCCGCCTCAAATTCCGCCGAACCGGTCTTGGCCGCCGCTGTATAGAGATCGCTCTTAACCGCGGACGCGGTGCCGCTTTGCACCACCTCCGTCATCATCTCTGTCAGGACGGCGGCCTCTTCCGCCGTCATCAGGCTTCCGTAAGCCGCCGGCTGGAAACTCCGGATCCGGTCGCCGCCGGCGTTCTCTATATGGTCGATCAGATACGGCTTCATCAGCGTGCCGCCGTTGGCGGCCGCCGCGGCCAGAAGCGCGTTATGCAGCGGCGTGATCTGGGTCTTTCCCTGGCCGATGCCGGTCTGCAGCCGCTCCCACTGGTCCGCGTCCTTTTCCATGGCGAAGGAACTGCCGGTATACGGCAGCGCAATGGGCATATCGCAGTTAAACAAAAGCTGCTTTGCCGTCTCCGCCATCCTTCCGGCGTCCAGCTGACTGCCGATATAAGCGAACGCGCCGTTGCAGGAATTGGCAAAGGCTTCCTTCAGCGTCTGCGTACCGTGGGCGTTTCCGTGGTAGCACTGGATCGTGTAACCGCCGTCTTCATAATAGCCGTCGCAGTCGAACTGAAAGTCATTGTAATCGTCGGGATGCTCGCGGATATATTCCAGAAGGACTGCCGTCTTAAACGTGGAACCCGGCGGGTAGAGGCCCTGGGTGGCCCTGTTTAGGAGCTGCGCCGAGGTGTTATCCGGCGATACCAGACTGTTCCAGTTTTCAGCAAGGGTATTCGGATCGAAGCCCGGCTTCGAGACCATGGCCAGCACCTTCCCGGTGTCCGGCTCCAGAACGACCACCGCGCCCCGCCGGTCCCCCAGCGCGTCGGACGCCGTCTGCTGAAGCCCGGCATCCAGCGTCGTGACCACCGTATCTCCCATATTCTTCTCCCCCATCAGCTCCCGCAGCGTATGTTCGACCAGATTCACATGGGAACTGAGCAGATAGAAATGCGCCAGATCCTCCAGACCGGTCCGCCCCATGGTAGAATAGCCGACCACATGGGCGTACAGGGATCCATAGGGATAGCTGCGTGTCTCAGCGCCGTCTTCGCTGACAAGCGTCTCCGCCAGCACGGTGCCGTCGCTGGCAGCGATCTTCCCGCGCACCACCCGCTCGGCAAAACCGTCCAGGCGGGCATTATAGCTGTTATTGATCGTGTCCTCGCGGCGCACGGCAAGAAACCAGCCCTCGTAGACGATCATGGCGATAAAGACAGCCACCACCAGATACGCAAGGTTCACCATGGTCCTGTCCGTGCCCCTATCGGCGCCAGGTGCCCTGTCCGGCTCCTCTTTCTTTTTTAAATTCTTCCACAAGTTTCGTATCGTCATTACCTTCTGCCCTTCCCGCTGAAATGCTGCGGCGTTCTCATAATCCTTCCGATTCCCGACTGCGATAGCGTCTTACCGGCAATCCCGGTCATTCTGCTTCGCATCGTCCGCCGCGCCTTACCGGCTGCCGGCCGTCCCCCTGTCCCTGCTTCGCACCGTCCGCCGCGCCTTACCGGCTGCCGGCCGTCTCCTATCCCTGTCTCACACCGTCCGCCGCGTCCGCATCCGTCTCCCGCGTCATCAGATAAATTCCCTGTATAACGTTAAAAAGAATAAACGTACTCAGGACCGAACTGCCGCCGTAACTGACCAGCGGAAGCGTAACGCCGGTGGAAGGGATGAATTTGATCACGCCTCCCACGGTCAGGAATACCTGAACGATATAGACCGTGCCAAGCCCGAAAGCCGTCAGCTTATAAAACATATCCCGGATCTGACCCGCGATCAGCACAAACTGAAGAAAACATCCCAGGCAGATCAGAAGCACGCAGAGCGCAAAAAGCGCTCCCAGTTCCTCGGAAATAGCCGCAAAGATAAAATCCTTCTCGACCACCGGGATCTTCCGCGGCATCCCCTCATAAAGCCCGAGCCCGAACCAGCTTCCGGTACCGATCGCGAAGAGGGACTGGGTGATCTGATAACCGCGGTTGTCGATATCCGACCAGGGATCCCTCCATGCAAGCACACGGCTCTGTACATGGGTAAACAGCCTGTAAGCCGCCGTCGCGGCCAGACCGCCGCTTAAAAGCCCGGCGCCCATCCAGCGCAGATCCGATGTAGCCGCATACAGCATGAACAGATATGCGAGGAAGAAGATCAGCGCGCTTCCCAGATCCTTTGACAGCACAAGGATCAGCACGTGCAGCGCCGCAGCCGCGGTCGTGACGGCAATATTCTTAAACTCCGTAGAGCGGCTTAACATGGCTGCCGTGAAGAATACATACAGGATCTTCACAAATTCCGACGGCTGGACGGAAAAGACTCCGATATCCAGCGACAGCTGGGCGCCGAAGCTGGTATTGCCGGCTATGCAGACCGCCCCCAGAAGAAGGATCCCAACTCCTCCGTAGAACCAGGGGATCCGCCGCAGGAACCGCACCCTGTCTATGATCATTGGAATGATCAGGCAGAAGACGGAGGATACCGCGGCAATGATGAACTGCCGGACCGCCCGGTCATAATTCAGTCTTGTCAGCATGATAAAACCGACGCAAAGAAACATGCACATATTATTGAGCAGAAGCCTGGACGCCCCCGGATAGAATGACCGGTAAACAAAGATAAAACACAGGAAAAATACCGCCTGCATCACCCAAAGGACTACGACGGCCGGATCAAGGGTATTCAGACAGATCACACTGCCGGCGATCAGATGAAGAAGCAGCATCAGCCGGATCTGACGGCCGCAGATCCGGTTCTTCTTCTGCTCGTCCACGCTGAAATACCGGAAGTTCAGGTACGTATAAAAAGCCATCACAAGAAACAGCAGGTACCGCGTCCACGACACGTATACATGCAGAATGTTCTGTATCATATTCTGGTTGAACTCAGATAGATTGATCACCCGGACCTCCTGACTATATCATTCTACGCCGCGCTTCATATGGCCTCTTGTGTATTCTCTGCCGCCCCGTATGGAAAGCGGCCCCCTCCGCCGCAGAAAAGCGTCTCCGTAAGCCCCGATGATATCCGATACCTCCTGCGGCGTCTCGTTAAGGAACTGAAGCCGCAGGGCTTTCGGACGCAGCCGGCGCAGCGTGCTCTCCATTCCCGGAAGCGCCAGCGGCGCGGGATTATAGATCGTATTATAACAGAACGCGCAGTGATTATATACCGGCAGTTCCTTGCCGGTTCGGTCCTTTAATGCGAGGAACCCCGGCTTTCTGTCACATCCGGATACGGTGCGCCGTACACACTGAGCCGTTGTCATGACCGGAAGGTATCCGTAGGCAGTCAGCTCAAGATCCGGGCTGCCGCTTCGAAGCCCGTAGTTCCCGCTCCCGCCGTGCGCCTGACCGCCTTCTCCATTTTCGGGATCTGCCGGCCTGTCACGCAGTCCTTCCGCAAGTTCCTGCAGCTCATGTGCGTTCAGTTCCAGCGGACAGGTCAGCCTCTCATAACCTATTCTGACCATAGCTTCCGCCGACCGGTGATTAAATACATACAGATTATGATCCGCATATAGAAAAGGCAGTTCTCCGCCGCTTTCTTCGTAAAGCTTCTTAAGCAGCCCCGGCTCCTCCAGACTGCGGACCAGAAATCCGTCAAACCCGGCGCCGCATAGTTCCCGCCTGCAGAGGCGGAAGAAATCCCGCGCCTCCGTCCGGCAGATCACAGGCATCGCCAGGACGCATTCTTTCCCCGCCTCATGGCAGCGGCGCACCGCGGACTGCCACTCCGCCTGAGGCATCGCGTCCGCCTCAATCTGAATCTCCGAAACGTCCGCCGCCCTCATAGCCGCGTCAAACTGCCTTCCGTCAGACACCAGCACATGGATCCGCGGTATCCACTCCTCCTGCCCGGCCGCGTCGGCAGACGCAGATTCTCCATCCCCGCGCGCATCCGGCCCGCTGACGGAAATATCCGGCATTCCGGCCGGCCTGCGGTATGGTCTCAGCAGTTCCTTCCGAAACGCCTCGAGACCCTGCCGGCGCAGTTCATTTAACGCCTGCACAGGGACAAAGATATTCCCGCCTGCACAGATCTCCAATTCATCGAATTCAAACGGCGTACCCCCGGTCTTTCGCATCTGCCTCTCCAGCCGTTCCGCGTTCACCGGCTGATTCTGCGCAGTCTGGACGACGGTGCCGGTCACTTCCGTCAGGAGCTTCTCCCTGAATTCCGCCTTCGATCCGGAAGCCGGCCATATCGTGAACCTCAGCGGTTCGCCATCCAGGGCCGTCAGTCTCCCGCAGATCTTTTCTCTGACTTCCGCTTCCACATAGGTCCGATCAAGCTGGTCGAACAGTTCTTTATCCGTCTGCCTGAACTCGGGCTTCTCTTTCAGCGTCAGCATATCTTTTCCGTTATGTTTCCGGTAATAGCCTTCCGTATGGCCGCCCCGGTCGAACAGTTTAAGAAGGATCTGCCTGTCCCTGTCGTCCACCCGGTACCCGACGCGTCCCTCCTTCAGATACAGATCCACATATTTTCGGTAAACGCTCACCACCCCAGCCGTATATCTGGGGCTCTTCATCCGTCCCTCGATCTTAAGGGAATATACGCCGCTCTCCAGGATGTCCGGCAGGATATCCAGCGTACAGAGATCCTTCAGGCTCATCACATACCTCTCGTCTCTGCCGTTCAGATACCTCCCCTCTCCCGGAACGCCCTTTACATCATACGGCAGACGGCACGGCTGGGCGCAGCGGCCGCGGTTGCCGCTCCGGCCTCCGATCAGGCTGCTCAGCAGGCACTGGCCGGAATAGCAGTAGCACAATGCCCCATGAACAAAGCTTTCGATCTCAATATCTACGTTCTCATGGATGTCCCGCAGTTCCGCAAGCGACAGCTCCCTTGCCGTCACCACCCGGGACGCTCCCATCTCCTTCAGAAGCCGTGCTCCGTCCACGCCGGTGACCGTCATCTGGGTGCTGGCGTGAACAGACATATCCGGAAACCACCGGCGCACCGCTGACAGAACGCCCAGATCCTGAACGATGACCGCGTCCAGACCGCGCTCATAATAAGGCGCCAGATAGTCGTACAGTCCCTCAAGTTCCCTCTCCTTGACCAGGGTGTTCACAGTCATATAAAGGGAGACGCCGTGCAGATGGGCGTAGTCGATCGCCTCAAGCATCTGCTCTTCGTCCAGGTTATCCGCATATGCCCTGGCTCCAAAACGGCTTCCGCCGATATAGACCGCGTCGGCCCCGGCCGCGACCGCCGCCTTCATACTTTCAAAAGAACCGGCCGGCGCAAGCAGTTCCGCCGTTCTCCGCCGGTCCGCGCCATTCGCTTTGCTGTTCATCCGTTTCATCTCATGCTCCGTCTGGAAAAAATCATCCCGCAAGCGTGGTTCTCGCGGGACTCTTTTGTATCTATCTGCGGTTATTATTCGGATTACCGTACGGTCCGCTGTTCTTCTGATTCTGCACAGCCGCCCGGAAGGCTCTCAGCTTCAGGAGTTCTTCCCGGTTGGACTGGTCCTGCTTCTGAAGATCCGCAAGCGCCTGCTTCACTTCCGCCAGCTCTTTCAGAGCCTCCTCCGACGGAGCCGGTTTCTGCCGCATCTCCTCCTGCGCCTTTTCCAGTTCCCTTTCCCTGCGCTCCAGGTTCATCTGGGTCGTCACAAGCTCATGCTTCAAGCTGTAAGTTTCCTTCTCCATCTCCTCGCAGCGGCGGTTGCTTTCCTCGACCTTCGCCATCGCCTTAAAATAGTCGTCGGCAATGTTGAGCGCCACCATCACCGCCTGGTACTCCTGGCTCTGCCGCGAAAACCGGTCCTGCTTCTTAAGCTCGTTCATCTTGCCCGTGATATATCCCGCGACCTTCTGGAAATACTCCTGATCCTCAGCGCCTCCCAATGTATAGATCTTGCCGTCGATCAGGACTTCTGCATAGTTCTTATTGTTCATGGCTTTCTGCCCCCTGTATTCTCAAATTATCCACTGAAACTCCGGTTCCCGGAAATTCTCACTCCATCGCGATCTCATCGATCAGCCGCAGTTCCTCTTCCGTAAACTTCGTATTCCTGACAGCGCCGATATTATCAAGGATCTGCTCCGGCTTCGACGCTCCGATCAGAACGCTCGTTACGACGCCGTCACGGAGGATCCACGCCAGCGCCATCTCCGCCAGAGTCTGCCCGCGCTCCGCCGCCAGCTCGTTCAGCCGCCTGATCTGCGACAGCCGCTCTTCCGTCAGGGCGCGCTCATTGAGGAAGCGCCCGTCCGTCCTTATACGGCTGTCCGCCGGGATCCCGTTCAGATACCGGTCCGTCAGCATCCCCTGGGCCAGCGGGCTGAAGCAGATGATGCCCTTTCCCAGTTTGCGGGAGGTCTCCTTCAGACCGTTCTTCTCGATCGTACGGTTGAAAATATTATAGCTGTTCTGATTGATCACAAACGGACAACGGAGCTCCGCAAGGATCACGCACGCCTTCTCAAGCGTCGGCCCGTCGTAGTTGGACAGCCCCGCATAAAGCGCTTTGCCGCTCTTTACCGCCTGATCTAGGGCGCCCATGGTCTCCTCCAGAGGCGTACCCGGATCCATGCGGTGATGATAGAAGATATCCACATACTCCAGGCCAAGGCGCTTAAGGCTCTGGTCAAGACTGGCCAGCAGATACTTCCGGCTGCCGAAATCGCCGTAAGGCCCCGGCCACATATCGTAACCGGCCTTGGTGCTGACGATCAGCTCATCCCGGTACGGTGCCAGATCTTCCTTCAGGATCTTCCCGAAATTCCGCTCCGCGCTGCCCGGCGCCGGGCCGTAGTTATTGGCCAGATCGAAATGGGTGATCCCATTGTCAAAGGCCGTGAAGCACATCTGCTTCATATTGTCAAAGGAAGCCGTATCCCCGAAATTGTGCCACAGTCCCAGCGACACCGCCGGAAGCCTGAGCCCGCTTGCTCCGCAGCGGTTGTACGGCATCGTTTCATAACGACTTTCTGCTGCCTGATACATACTGTAACCCGCCTTTCTCTAATCAAACATGATTCCCTCATCACTCGATTGCCAGCCCGAGATGCCGATACGCGTTCTCCGTCGCCGTGCGGCCCCTGGGCGTCCGGTTGATGAGCCCGTTCATCAGCAGATACGGCTCATACACATCTTCCAGCGTCCCCGCGTCCTCTCCCAGAGCCGCCGCCAGCGTATCCAGTCCAACCGGACCGCCGGAAAACTTCTGAATGATCGTGGTCAGGATCGCCCGGTCGTTATTGTCAAGGCCCAGCTTGTCCACGTCCAGCATATCCAGCGCAAAATCAGCCACCTGCTTCGTGATCACTCCGTCATACTTCACCTGGGCGAAATCGCGGACGCGCTTTAACAGACGGTTGGCCAGACGGGGCGTTCCTCTCGACCGCCTCGCCAGCTCCATCGCGCCCTCTTCCTCGATCGTCACGTTCAGCACCTTCGCCGAGCGGAGGATGATCGTCTTAAGTTCCCTCGGTGTATAGAATTCCAGCTTCTGCACCACGCCGAAACGGTCGCGCAGCGGCGCTGTCAGAAGTCCCGCCCGGGTGGTAGCGCCCACCAGCGTAAAATGCGGCAGCTCCAGCCGCATCGACCGGGCCGAGGAATCCTTCCCCAGCATGATATCGACGGCGAAATCTTCCATAGCCGGATACAAAAATTCCTCCACCTGCCGGTTCAGCCGGTGGATCTCATCCACAAAGAGCACGTCGCCTTCCTGCAGGCCGTTCAGTATGGCCGCCATCTCGCCGGGCTTCTCGATGGCGGGACCGGAGGTGATCTTCATATTCACGCCCATCTCGTTGGCGATGATGCCTGCCAGCGTCGTCTTGCCCAGCCCCGGCGGGCCGTAGAACAGCACATGATCCAGTGAGTCGCCTCTGGACTTTGCCGCGTCGATATATACCTTCAGCATGGACTTGAGCCGCTCCTGACCGATATAATCGCCCAGATACTGGGGCCGCAGGCCGGATTCCACCCTCTCGTCTTCCGCCGTCAGTTCCGTGTTAATGATCCTTCGCTCCATAATGATCTGTCAAACCGCCTTTATCTGCTACGCTTTCTCTTGTACGCGCTTCTGTTCGTTCCACTCCTGAAGTCTGATCTGCCGCCACCCAGGACATCCGCCAATCGCTTTCGCCTACAGCATATACTTTAACGACGCCTTCAGTATCTGATCCGATGTCATCGTTTCCGCGCCATCGACCTTCCGGACTGCCTTCGTCGCCTCCATCAGCGAATATCCCAATGCGACCAGCGCGTCGACCGCTTCCTTCGCGACCCCTGTCATTCCGGCCGCCTGCCGTCCCGCAGCCGCGTCCGCCGCTCCGGACGTTCCCTCAGCCAGCGACGGCAGCACATCTTCCATGGACACCTTCTCTTTCAGATCCAGGATCACACGCTGGGCCGTCTTAAGACCAATGCCCGGCGTTTTCGCGATCGCCTTCGCGTCCCCGGAAATGATCGCCAGCCGCAGATCAGCCGGACTCAGCGCCGACAGGATCGCCAGCGCGCCCTTCGGTCCCACGCTGCTGACCCCCAGAAGCTGCTTAAATATCTTCAGATCCTGACGGCTGCTGAAGCCATAAAGCGTCATGGCGTCCTCCTGCACCCGCAGATACGTGTATACGCGCACCTCGGTTCCCAGCGGCGGCAGCGTCTCCAGAAGGGAAAGCGGCACACGGATATTATACCCGACGTTTCCCGCCTCTACCACGATCACTTCTTCATCCACTTCAACAAGCGGTCCCCTGATATAGGAAATCATATAAAAATCCTTCCCGTCCTTCTCTGACTGTCAAATATTACTTCCACTATCTTACCATAATACCCAGACCATTTCAAGCGGAAGCGAACAAATATTCTGGTTCCCATTTTCCGCAATATCGTATATAATAGCCTCGAAAACGTGAAACCGCCAATCTTTCGACAAAGGAGACGCATTCTATGGTAAAGCTGACGCCGCCCATGGGCTGGAACTCATGGAACACTTTCGGAAACAATATCAATGAGCAGCTGATCTTCGAGACCGCCGACGCCATGGTAAAGGAAGGCCTTCCCGAAAAAAGCTATGAATACTTAGTCATCGACGACTGCTGGTCCCTGCGGGAACGGGACGCTTCCGACCGTCTCGTCGCCGATCCGGCCAAATTTCCCCGCGGCATGAAGGCCGTGGCCGACTACGTCCATTCCAAAGGACTTAAATTCGGCATGTATTCCTGCGCCGGCAATCTGACCTGCGCCGGTTATCCCGGCAGCTTCGAGCATGAATTCATCGACGCGGAGACATTTGCGTCCTGGGGCGTGGATTTTCTTAAATATGATTACTGCTACCACAGCCCCATCATCGCCGGAAAATACCTCTATGGCCGCATGGGCCTGGCCCTGGATAACTGCGGACGCGACATCCTGCTTTCTGCCTGCTCCTGGGGCGCGGATGAGACCCACGAATGGATCAAGACCACCGGCGCGTCCATGTGGCGTTCCACCGGCGACATTTTCGACACCTGGCAATCAGTGAAGGATCTGGTAAAGCAGCAGGAACGGCTCCATCCGTTCAACGGCGTCGGATGCTTCAACGACATGGATATGCTGATCGTCGGCATGTACGGCAAAGGAAATGTGGGACTGGCCGGCTGCAACGACACCCAGTATAAGACTCATTTCTCCATCTGGGCGTTTCTCGGCTCGCCGCTCATGATCGGCTGCGACGTGCGCAATATGAACGAGGCCACGAAGCGGATCCTGACCAACGAAGAACTGATCCGCATCAATCAGGATCCGACCTGCCGACAGCCGTTCAAGCTGACCGGCATCTGGTGCGGGGACGACGTGCTGCTTTATGCGAAGCACCTCTCCGACGGCGACCTGGCCATCGGACTTTTCAATCTGAGCGACGCGAAGGGCTCCGCGCGGTTCAATCTGGATGAGGTCGGCCTGCCCCACAGCACCGGACGCACGCTTAAGATGACGGAACTGTGGACCGGCGAAGAGGTCACAGTCGTCAATTCCACCTTCTGCAAGGATCTGGAGGCTTTCGACTGCGCCGTCTACCGCGCAAAGGTGGTCGAGAGGAAATGAGCGCCTGCATGCAGTGCGGCCGCGAACTGACCCACAATGAGATCGGCGCCCATAAGAAATTCATCAACCGCGGGAGCACACAGTTTCTCTGCAGGGACTGCCTGGCTGAAAAGCTGGGCGTCCCCGCGGAGCTGATCGACCAGAAGATTGAAGAATTCAAGAAGCAGGGATGCACCCTGTTTGTGTAAAACCATAGAAAGAGGCATCTCCCCATGATCACCGTACAAAAGAGCATCTCTCTCCCTGACACCTACCCGCTCGGCCGGCTGGGGCGTCTGGAAGAGCTTCTCTTCTTCGATATCGAAACCACCGGCTTTTCCGGCGAACATTCCCATCTCTATCTGATCGGCTGTACCTATTTCCGCGATGGAAGCTGGCAGCTGATCCAGTGGTTCGCCGACACACCAGACGCGGAAAAGACGATCCTGACGGCGTTTTTTGAATTTCTTAAACAGTTTACGGCTGTCGTCCATTTCAACGGCGACGGCTTTGATATTCCGTATCTTCTGAAACGCTGCCGCGCGCATGGACTGGATTATGATTTTTCCACGGTTCAAAGCGTCGATATCTACCGGCGGATCAAGCCCTACCGCTCTCTTCTGGGGCTGGAGAGCCTGAAGCAGAAATCCATCGAGCGTTTCCTGGGCATTTTCCGGGAAGACCAATATAACGGCGGCCAGCTGATCGAAGTCTATCACGCATATCTGCACAGTCACGACGACCGGCTCTACGATATGCTGATGCTTCATAACCGGGAAGACCTGGAAGGTATGCCTCTCATCCTTCCGATCTTAAATTATCCGGATCTTCTGGAGCATGATTTCACGCTTCTGGATCAGTCCATCCGGGCAGTTCCGGATCTGTTCGGAGATACGCAGCCAGCGCTTATTCTTCGCGCGTCAAGCGCGTATGATGTGCCCGTCGGTATCTCCCGGAACGTTTCCATCGGGGCCTGTACCTGTCACCTTACCATTTCCGGCAGTACGCTGTCTCTGGAAATGGAGCTGTGCAGCGGAACGCTGAAGCATTTCTACCCGGATTACCGGAATTACTATTATCTTCCCTTCGAGGATACCGCGATCCACAAGAGCGTCGGGGAATATGTGGAACGTTCGGCGCGCGAAAAGGCGACGCCTCAGACCTGCTATACGAAAAAGACCGGCCTCTTCCTGCCCGGTCTTGCCGGGATTCAGAGGCCGGAGTTTAAGATCGAATATAAAGATAAGGTTTCCTATCTGAAATACGAAGAAACTCTTTTCGCCGACCCGGAGGATCTGAACCGTTATCTTCATGGAATCCTGAAATTATCCTGACCGCGCGGCAATATATTTCCATCGATTTCGGCAGCGTGGCGGTGCATTTCCATCTTTCCGAATGCCGGAAGTTACCGCCGCCCGTAAAACGGGTTGTTCGAACGCGAACTATAAGCCCGTGCTACTTATCACTTGTCATCTCCCCATAACTCACAAGCACTACATTTCCCATCTCTTTTGCCATATCGATGCACCCTTTGGTAAATCCTGATTAGTCAAGTATGATTCGGTAAATCATACTTGACATAAAAGCAGGAGTTCCGGACATAAAATTTCTCCTGCCTGGAACTCCTGCTTTTATTATTCTGCTTTTTTACTCTAATTATTTCTCCGGCTCCGCCGCCATTTCTACGATTTCGCCGGACATCCATATTACACTTCGCGCAATTCTTTCCGTCAGTCGATCACATTGCGGATCCTGTAGGGCGTACGGTAATTCCATGTTGAAATACGGATACCGCTTCTGCGGCTCGCCGCGTGGACGATCTGTCCGTTGCCGATATACATGGCCACATGATTTACCGTCCCGCTGCTGTTGGCGTAGAAGATCAGGTCTCCCGGCCGCATCTGGCTGGATGTGACCGCGCGCCCGGAATTGGCCTGATCTCTCGACACTCTCGGCAGGGAGATGCCGAAGTTCTTCATCACCGACTGGACGAAGCCGGAGCAGTCGGCGCCCTTCGTCAGGCTGGTGCCGCCCCAGACATACGGATTGCCCACGTATTTCAGCGCGAAATTCACAATCTGCGCCCGGCGCGCCGCCTGCTGGTTGGCGATCTCCTCAAGCGGCGAGAACTTGATCGCTTCATCCAGAGCATATCGCACCTCCACGTTATTATCCCGCGTGGAAATATACGCGGCGTCGCTGTCCTCCATATCGCCGGCGTCCAGCTCGATCTGCACCCAACCGTCCAGCTGGCTGATCACCGGATACCGCTCCTCCTTGGATATCTGCGTCCACACACCGGCGTCCGTACTTGGCTCATTGCGCACATTCAGCTTGTCCGTATTGACAATGGCCATCAGGGTCGCCGTATTCATCGCCAGATCCATGGCTTCCTGGCCGGTCGCCACATATTCCGGATTCGTGCTCACATAGCCGGTGATGGAACCGGATTTGATCTTATACCAGTCGCCCTCCTGGCCTAAGATATCGGCCGCCGCCTTGCTTGGAAGCTTGCCGATGATATTGTTATTGCCTTCGTCCGCGGGAGTCTCGCGGACATTCAGATAGTCCGTCACCTTGGAGATCAGCAGATTCCCATATTTGCTGATAGCCATGGACTTCAGATCCATCTTCCGCGCCTCGTTAAGCGCCAGCCTCACATCCACATAATCCGCGGAAATATAGCCGCTGGCGATCTTCACCCAGCCGTCGATCTGATCCTCCACCACATACCGCTCTCCCGCCAGGGCCTGTCCTATGATATTGGACTCCTCGATGGACGGCGTCAGGCGGATATTCAGGCTGTCGTCGTCAGATACGGTGACAATGGCCCTCAGCTGCACCTGTTCCAGCGCCGCGGCTCTTGCTTCTTCTCCGGTCAGCACGAACTGGGTGGAAATGTAACCGTCCACGCCTCCGGAACTGATATGATACCAGTCGCCTTCCTGATCAAGGATCTCACAGACGCTGTTCGGCTGCATCTTGCCGATGATATCGCCGTCAGAAGCAGGCGTCCTGCGCACATTCAGATAGCCGCCTCCGATCTGGATCAGTCCCAGATTCGTGTATGCGTCAACCACATCCTGACGCGCCTGTTCTTCCGCTGCCCGCGATTCCTCTTCCTGACGCTGCCGCTCGGCTTCCTCCGACTGACGGACCGCCTCGGCGTCCATCGTAGTCTCCGTATTCGCCGCCGCGACTGCCTCCTGTGTCTCCTCCTCTTCCGGCCGTCCCCCGCCGGCTGTCCTTATCACAATAACCAATACCACTACCAGAAGGATCAGACCTGCCGCCGCGATCAGATACAGAAACGGTCTCGGATCCCTTCCGCGCCGTTTCCTACGTACCCGCGCAAGCATTGCCTCATAATCGCTTCTATCTGCCATCTCTCGCTGCTCTCCCGTCTATCGTATTCCCCTGAAGACCTTCTTCTGTCAGAATTCTATCCCCCGCAGTCTCAGATACGTCTTCACAAGTTCCGCCGCCTGATCGATCTCAAGCGCGGACGCATTCACCGGCAGATCATAGTTTGCCATATCCTCCCACTCCTTGCCGGTATAATACTTGTAATAATCACGGCGCTGCTTGCTGATCCGGTTCACCCGCCGCAATGCTTCCTTCGTGTCCACGCCGTCCACCTCCATCACGCGCCGGATGCAGGTCGCAATATCCGCGTACACAAAGAGGCGGATCAGGTTCTCACACTCTGCCGCGTTCAGCACGAAATCGGCGCAGCGTCCCATGATGATGCAGGACTGCTCGGCCGCCACCTTACGGATGATCTTAGCCTGGAACCGGAACAGATTCTCCGGAGACGCCACATCGTCGTCCACCGACGGCTCCTCCAGGCTGGTGTGAAGCCCTCCGACCGCGCGGAAGAACAGATTCGATCCCGCCTTCTCATCATTTAACCGGAACAGGTTCTCGCTGACGGCGCTCTCCTCGGAGGCCATCTTCAGGATCTCTTCGTCATAGAACGGAATTCCCAGTTCCTCCGACAGCTTCCGCCCCATCATGCGTCCGCCGCTTCCATAAAGTCTGTCGATCGTGATCACATATTTCTCTGCCATATCCATACCCTCCTTCTGATGCCGCATATCTCAAATAGTTCCCCTTGCGCAAAATACCCTATTTTTAGTATAGCATACTTTCACGGAAAATTTATTTGCGATTTTCTTAAATTAATGTATAATATTTTCCGATAGAGCATTTATCAGAATGAGGAGGAGCATTATGAACCTGATCATACCGGAAAACTACCCGAGTTTGCCACTTGCCAGCTAATCTCAATTAAATTTTTTCCTTTTTTTGCAAGGTTTTCCTTGCTTTTTTT
>CANQRU010000042.1 GCA_947626395.1 uncultured Lachnospiraceae bacterium
GGGCGGCACTGGAGCAGATTGACCACGAAGTCCCCGCCCTCGTCCAGATTCACGGCGTACTCGATGTCCACCGGGCTTTGATAGACCCGCTCCAGGGTCTTTAGGAGGCGGCGCATCATGCCGGTGAAGTCTCTGTTCTCCAGCAGCCGCTGGCAGCTGACAAACCACACGTTCGCGTTGGAGCCCCGCTGGCGCAGCAGGTCCTCCGCCTCCCAGTCGTGTTCCATCACCTGATTGAGATACCACCGGGGCAGATCGGGCAGCAGCTGGTCCGCCGGCATCTCCCGGATCTGATTGGTCTCCCGGTCCAGAGCGTCCACCCAGCGCTGGGAGAACCGGTGCTTCAGGGCGGATGTAGTGTAGAGGGTGGCCGCCGGCCGGTCCAGATTGGCCAGCCGGGGGTAGTCCTCCCGGGTGCAGTCTACCGCCCGCGTACCCAGGCCCATCACCAGCCGCAGCATCCCCGTCGCCGGGTCCATGTCCCGGTACCACTTGTAGGCGCTGTGGCTGTATCCCACTCCCGCTGCGTCAGGCATGAAGTACCGCCCGTACCAGGAGCCGGACACCCGCTGAACCAGAATGGCCATCTGCTCGTCTTTATCCTCCAGCCCCCGCAGACGGCGGTATTCCAGGGCGGATACGTCCATGGTGCTGGCGTATACCCGGCGTACCGCCTGCTCGAAGGCCTCCAGCCGTTCCTGGAGTCCGCCCTGATTGACGCAGAACACCGACTCGTATTTTCCGGCGAAGGCGTTGTGGAAGCCGTCCTCCAGAAAGCTGGAGGAACGCACGATAATGGGACTCTGGCCGAAGTATTCCAGCATGGTCAGGAACTGCTCCCGGATCTTGGCCGGGAACACGCCGGTGAGCAGATGCTGTCTGAGCTCCTCCGCCGCGGTGAAATACTCCGCTTCGGTGCGCTGCCGGATGCGCAGCCGCCAGCAATCGTTGGACACAATATAGGTGTAGTACACGTCGGAGCCGATATACCAGGAGTCATGGGGCTCGCTGTGGGCGTCCATATCCCCGGGCAGTTCGGTCTCGGCGATCTTCCGGGCCAGCAGCATCCCGCAGGACTTGCCGCCGATCGCCCCGCTGCCGATCATCCGGTCCCGGAGGGCGAAGTAGTCCTTCGGGTGAAAATAGCGGCGCACCAGTTCCCGCAGATGCTCATCCCTGGTCATCATGCTGGCGATGAGCTGGCCCTCGATCCCGGTACTCAGGTTCCCGTCATGGGCGTACTCCATGCGGGCGGCGCTGAAAAACCGGTCGTAGCTGTCGTAGTTCTGGTCCTGATTCGCCGCCTCCATCCGCTGGAGGGCCTGATAGTAGCGGCTGGTGCCCACCCCGTCCCGGACGGTGGAGAACGCGCCGGTCTGGGTGTCGAAGCAGTGCGGCAGGAACATTCGGTTGGAGTACCGGTTCCACACCTTGAGGGGATGGAGGTAGACGTACCGCCCCGCGGAGCACACGTCCAGCAAAAGCTGGGTGGTGTCGCGGATACGGGCCACCGCGTCAAAGGAGTGGCGTCCGCGGATCAGAGGGAAGTAGGCCACCGTGTCCAGTTCAAACAGGTAGGGACAGGTGACCCGGAAGAAGTTTCCCATCATCAGATCGGTGTACCAGGCCGACTGGAGCTCGGACAGGCAGTCGAACACATAGAAGGCGTCCCGCCCCCGGCGGGTGATCTCGTCGTGGAGCTTGACGGTGAAACTCTCAAAGCCCTCCTCCGGGTCAAACCGGCGCACGTCAATGCCGCTGAGGTCGGTGAGAACCGGCTCATGCTGGGCGAAGCGGATGTAGACGATATTGCGCCCGTCGGCCACCGCCTGCCGGGCAAATGGCTCGGCGAACAGCTTAAACTCATCGATGCCGGATACCTGCCAGACCACATTATCTCCCAGCCGGATGTGGTCCAGGATCTGATCCATACCGGGACAGCCGCTTAAGATCGGGTCAAAGGCCGCCATATTTATTCCCCCTTTTCATCAAATGCTGCGGTAAAACAGAACGGGACAAAGAAGTACGAACTTCTCTGTCCCGTTTCCAATATGATACATCCAATCAGCGCAAATTGCAATCGTTTATTTTCAGCCGTTCTCCCGGCAGTAATATTTTATATTCTTTTATCCATCGTACCAGGCCGCCGGAGCGGCGGCTGGCCTCAGGTGCGTGAGGACGCTGCTTTTTGCGTAAAACCTCTCCACGATAATAAAGGATTAGAGAAAACTGATTTTTCTAAAAAGAATTGACATATTTTCATAGCCTGCGTATAATGATAGTAATGATGAGGGAGCAATCCATCATCGAAAATATTGTCCGCTCACCGCTGGCGGCCTATAAATGAACGGCCTGAAAATATTGTTCGCTCACCGGAGGCGTCTAATAAATGTCCGGCTCGAAAATCAAGCCCTATCGAAGCCTTGATTTTACCGGCTTCCGGCGCTATTTAGCAGGTTATGATAAGTTATGGCAATTACCCCGCAGCGATCATTTTCTGCACAAATCCCCATTCGTACTCATCTATTATTTACGCAAATCCCCGTTCATCTATTATTTGCATTTATTCAAGAGTATGCAAAAATATCGGTGATAAATGACTTGCGAACCTGCAGGCTCATTTCCCTTGTTCCCCTCAATAATCCGTCACATCAAACTCCCGGTTCTTATAATAATACTTCCGGTCCTCTTCCGTGATCTTCCGAAGGATCCGGCACGGATTGCCCGCTGCGATCACATTGTCCGGAATGTCCTTCGTGACCACGCTCCCCGCACCGATCACCACGTTATTTCCGATCGTAACGCCGGGAAGAATGACCGCGTTTCCGCCGATCCAGACATTGCTCCCTATGGTGATCGGAATCCCGTATTCATAGCCGGAATTCCTGCTGTCCGGGTGAACCGGGTGCCCCGCCGTGTAAATGGAGACGTTGGGCGCGAGCATCACATTGTCGCCGAAGGTCACCTTGCCCACGTCCAGGATCGTCAGCCCGTAGTTGGCGCTGAAATTCTCGCCGGCCTCGATATTCCATCCGTAATCGCAGTGAAATGGCGGTTCGATCCAGATACTTTTCCCGGTCCTGCCGAACAGCTTCTTAAGAAGCTCCGGGATCCGTGGCCGATCCTCCGGTTTCAGCTGGTTAAACTCATAGATCAGCGCTTTGCACGCTTCCCGTTCCTCGGTAAGGCCGTCCAGCCACGCCTTATATGGCAGGCCGTTCAGCATCCGCTCTTTCTGGTTCATGGTAATGATCCTCCTTCTTTCATTCACGCTGCCGTAAATGTCTCCGTCCCATACACTTCAATCTGGCTGAGGGCAGGGAATGGCGACGGATCCTCCGATTTGATCAGGCGGCTCAGCCTGACCCACTCCGTGCGTTTCTTTTCGATCCGCAGCTCATGGGGAAGAACGCTCTTCTCCATCTGCCAGTCCACATCCGTTCCGTCTGAGAAGGAAAGCGTCACCTGCTTCCACCAGTTGTCGTGCGGGAAATCCGCCCGCGTGTAGAGCACGATCCGGTCAATCTCCACCTCCCGGCCGAATTCCACGGTCAGCTCCGCGTCGTCCCTGCGGTTGATGCCCCAGGACTCGTAGGGCCAGTTCCCGTGGGAACGGTTCTCACAGACCCCGTCGATGGCGTTGCGGGCAGCGAACACCGCCTCTCCCCTGGTCTCCGTATTGGCGTGGGCGTGAGGATAACAGCCGGTATCCTCGTGCTGATCGTACACATTCACCGCCAGGTTCCGGCAGCCGGAGATCTCCGTTTCCCCGGCAGGCCGGACGTAAAGATAATGCTTATCCCCCGCAAATGCCTTCGGCGAATAGCTGGTCTTCTTCTCCCCGAAGGGGATCGTATAGCTTAGGACGTCTGTCTTCAGAAAACACAGGGCCGGCCCCAGGGCGTCGTCCAGCTGGAGACGAATATGGATATCCTTCTCCGACGATTCCAGAACGATCCGATCCCCCTCCTCGTATTCGGCCATATAGACAAGGCTCACCGCGTCCTCGCCGCGTTCGGACGCCTTCGTATTGCCGTAACGGTCCACAATCTTCAGTTCCATGACTGGCATGACCGATCACACTCCTTTCCTCAATTTGATCTTTTCTGTTTCTGCGGCCCTCTACCACATAAAGACGCCGGTCCCCTTCAGCTTATATACCGCTTCGATAAAAAAATAGTCCGCGTAACTCATGGTGATATGATGCTCCGGCACATGATAGGCCGCGCTGCAGTTCTGCACAATGGCGTCGCAGCCCTGGCCGAAATCCGCCCGCGTGTCCGCGATCGTCCGCAGGATCTTCACCGCCGCTTCCTCATAGATTCTGCCTTCCGGCTCCGGTACACATTTTGACAACTCTAAAAGACCTCCCGCGATCACACATGCTCCGCAGGAATCCTCATAGGCCGGTTCCTCCGGCTGTGCGAAATCAACCGGAATGATGCCGTTTTCCGGAATATGCTGCAGACAATACCGGGCTGCACGTCTTGCCGTCTCCAGATATCTCTGCTCGCCGGTATGCCGATAGCTGATCATAAAGCCATAGACTGCCCAGCCCTGTCCCCTTGTCCAGGCAGAACCTTCTCCATAGCCCTGTCCGCCCAGGCTTCGCACCATACGGCCGGTCTCCGGATCAAATTCCACGATATGGCAGACCGATCCGTCCGGCCGCACAAAATTCTCCATCACCGTATCCGCATGCATCATGGCCATCTGACGGAACCTGGGATCTTTTGTCTCCTCGCTGGCCCAATAGAGCAGGGAGATGTTGAACATACAGTCTATGATCGCCCACCCCTTATTACTCTCAGGCAGCGGCGCGTTCCCCGATCCCGGCTCTTCTCCTTCCGGCGCGCTTTTCTCTGCAGGAAGCATTTCTTTACTCCGCCCATACAGATAGTCTTCATCGTTCCATGCGCGCAGAAACCGACCGACCGGATTAAACCGGCCGGCCAGCAGGCTGGCCGCATGAAGCGCCTGCCGTCTGGAATCCGGATTGCCCGTCAGACGATAATCCGCCGCGGCAGTAGGCATAAACATGAAACCAACGTCATGATGAAGCCCGTAATAATCATGGAAGCATCGCTCCATCCGTTCCTCGGACAGCCGCGCGATCCGCATGTATTTCTCATCGCCGGTATCCTGATAGAGCAACCACATTATACCACCCCAGAAGCCGTTCGTCCACCAGTTAATCCCATCGTCGACATTCCATTCTTTCGCCGGATCCGACCGGTCGTCATAATCTCCGTTCTCATCCGTACGATAGGGGATTTTATTCCGGTTTTTCTCACTGACCCAGGCCATCTTCCCGCGGATCCGCTCGATCACAGTATCCGCCCATATTTCATTCTGTCCCATATGCTTTTCTCCTCTTCATAAACCTTTTCCGATTACCGATAACCGGCTGCAGTTTACTTTCTTTTATCTGCCGTCTTCCGACATCCGGATCGACGGTCTTTCTCCTTCGATCCCCAGAAGCGTGATCGTCTGGATCCGGCCGTCGGCAAGTTCTACCCGGACCTGATCGGGGCTGTCCGCCGTTACCCGCGCGACGGCCGCCCGGTCCTCGTATGGCTCGATCACCGTCACATAGCGCCCGATCCGCCCATGGCTGCGCACGGCGTAGGTCTTCCGCTGCTGTCTCTCGTCGCCGGGAAAGGCATCCACACCCACGCAGGCTTTCAGCCGAACCACAGGAAGGTTTCTTATGTCGATGATGATCCGGCTCTCCTGTTCATGATCAATGGGGCTTGCGCCCAGTGCATATGGATATTCCATACCCACGATTGTGACGCGGCCGCCCCGATAGTCCCGCCCGATGCCGCAGCCGGTATCGGTGTTCTCCATGCGGATGCGGTTTTCCGAAAAACCGGCAGTTTCTTCATCCGGTCTGCCTGCTTCTTCGGGAACCGCTTTCCGGATCTGCAGGGATTCTTCCTTCTTCAGACATTTTCCAAGATCGATCTCCGTGCCGTCTTCCAGCACCAGCCGGATCTCTCCCCAGAAGATTCCCTGAGGCGTTTTTACCTCCCGCCCGATCTCATCGTGCATAACGCCCTGCCGGACGGACAGCGTGATCGCGGAAGCGCCTCTTATCTCCGCGTCAATCTCCCCGCGTCCCAGGATCCAGCCGTCGAATTCTCCTTTCTCCAGTAGCCGTCCGTCCGCCTCTGCCCGGTAAGCCAGCGGGATCGTATAGCCGTTGCCGTCGGCCGCCCAGCCGGTATGAACGGCAACCCGGCCTGCCATCTGCACGGTGCGCTTCGGCCACGCAGTGTAGACGTCCATCTTCAGGAGTCCCGGCTCATTATAGCTGGAACGGTCGCATACATGGCTCGCCCCCGCCTGCTCCTCCGTAAATTCCGTGCAGAACCTCGCAAGACTCGATCCGTTGACCTCGTACCAGCTGCAGTCCGTAATAAACTGGGCATCGGATATGGGATTGTCATTCATCTGCTCCGTATGGCCCATCAGCCGCACGGACTCTCCCTCAATTCCCAGAAATCCTTTGATCTGCAGCAGGGAGTCATACTGATGTTCCTTCTCCCCTTCCAGATAATCAAAGAGTACAATATAATCGTCTGTCACGGCCATGATCCGTTTCTGAAGGATCTCTTCGGTAAATCCGGTCATCTCTCCGTAGACCGGGCTTCCCTCGCCTTCCAGGATCGGAAGGAAACAGCCGTTTCGCCGGCAGCGCAGACGAAGTTCCTCCTTATCAGCCGTCTGTCCGTCCTGATAGTAGACCATTCCGCCGTAAGGCGGATAGGACCACGCCGTCTTTACCGCGATGCCTGCCGCGGCAAAGCCTGGGCGTTCGTCCCACAGGATCCGTCTGGAATCGGCGGGAACCTGCATTTTTTCGTCCACCACCACCATATTTTTGGTCAGAGAGCACTGAACGTAGAATTTGTACATAAAATGTCCATACCCCCACCAGCAGTGTTCCGGATTGAAAAAGCTTCTCCCATACCGCATAACGGACAGAAGTTCGCCGATATCGAAATGTCCGTGGGCATAGCCGTGAGAACCGTACCGAAGCACCGCCTGGATCTGCTCCCGGGGCGGGCGTTTCTCTTTGCTGCTCCGAAGGAGAGCCAGTCCGATATTATCCGCGAAGGCCGCCGTGTCCAGTCTGCGCTCTCCGTCGGATTCCGAAAGCCTTAAAGCCTTCTGATGCACCTGCGGATCCCCGAACACCGGATCCGGAGGGAGGCCTGCGATCACCGGCAGATACCGGTCGTCATGATAGTACGCGTACGCCAGATCATAGGTGGAGCCGAAATGCTCCCCCGTCAGTTTCTTTTCATCCGAATCCGAAATGCCGAACAGCACGCCGCGGTAATCCAGAAACGGAAGCGCCGCATCAAACATATCGCGGATATGAACCATATTTCTCCGGTTTTCGCCCCATTTCCGGTTATACATTCCGGACGTGACCCTTGCAGGCTGACCGGCGTAGACGGATCCGACCTCACTGCCGAAAGAAACAGGAAAACCGGTGTTGGCGATATCATAGCCGAACCGTCTGAGGGCGTCGGCCGCATGTAGCATCATGGACGCGACCCATGTATTGTAGCCGACCGAGCATTCAAACCACCAGCCGTCATTGAAAACGCCATGACAAAACTGCGGTATGATCCCGCCGTTTCCAAAGGCAAAGCGCCGGATCCGCTCCGCGTCCTGCAGCACCATGGCCCCGTACAGGGCTCCGGAAAGCTCCGACAAAAGCCAGTTGGAAATCTCACCGCTTCTTACATGGGTATCCAGCATCTCCATATAGATGCGGAAACACTGCTCCATCCGGCTTCGTGTCTCCTCATCCAGCTCTTCTGATTCATAGATCATATCAAGACCGACAGTCAGATGTTTGAAAAAATGCCCTTCCTGTACGTAAGACTGGCTGCATCCCTTTTTCCGGGCCGGATAGCCTTTCTCCGGATCAGAAAAACGCCGGTAAAAATCCGCCAGCTTCTCCGCATAAGCCGCTTTCCCTGTAACAGCATAGGCATAGGCCGCGGACATCAGGCTGTTCTCCGTTTTTGTCTCATAGCAGAAATCATACCCCTCCATCGGGTCTTCCACGACCCAGGAATCCGCCGCGTCCAGATATTGCTGAAATGCCGCGCGATACGGTTCATAGGAGCCGATATGTTCCTTCACCTTCTCCCACCCTGCACGGTCATGATAGAGGTATGGATGCGGAAGATACCGCATAGTCAGAAGTTCCGCCGTATCCTGAACGGTCATGGCAGCTCCCCTGCCCCAGACACGGATGCGCACAGCTTCATTGCCGCCGGGAACCATGTTGTCATGAACCGTAAGAAATACCCTCAGATCCGCCGATGCGCCCGGCTGCAGCAGAATGGGCGGCTCCTGCCCTCCGCCCATTTCGATCCTGGCGATCAGCGATTCCCAGCCCTCAAACGCCTGCTCCGCCGTGATTAACAGCGGCTCGTCCGTACAGTTTATGACTTCTCCCTCATACTCCACGGTATCATCCGGACGCGCTGATTTCCCCCGAACCGGAAAATGCAGCCACAGGCCGTTCCTCCGTCTGGCGACGCATTTCTCCACATGGGCGTCCGGGTCGGAACAGACAATCTCTACACCGGCAGCAAATTCCCACCTGTTCTCTTTCGCGGCTTCCACCGGAAACATGGAAAACGGCAGTTCCAACTCCGCCGTTCCGCCTGCGGACAGAGTCTTTGCCCGGGCGGAGAGCTTCCCGCCGTCCGCGAACCAAACCGTCGCTTCCACCTCCTGACACGGCCTGCGGCACCTCTTTAATATCACGGAAAGGCCGTACCAGCCCACCCAATCTGCGGTGCTGTCGTTCTGTTTCCGAAATCCGCAGGGCGTAAACCCCTTCGCGTGAGACGGGGCAGGACAGCCAAACCGCACGCTCTGCCCCTTCTCCATCCTGATCCATTCCTCTCCCAGATCCGTCCTTCCGATCATACTTCGCTCCCTATCCTGTGATATTCTACCGAAACGTCCTCCCGTTTGCGGTCGTCCATCCCTCTTACGCATATTTCCCACCGGCTTCCGTCGTGCCGTTCAAAAATGACCCGCTCATAGCTGCTGCAGACGATTTCCCGGATATTCTCGTCTCCGACTTCCAGCGCCGTGACAAACCGGGCGCATCGCCCCTTCTGGTGAAACGCAGCTGTTTTCTTGCAGGGATCTGCGGCCAGTTCCCGAATGCCGCAGTTCTCCCCGGCCGCGAAGGTGTCCTTCCGTTCAGGATAACGCCCCAGCATTACCGTTCCGCTCTGTGGATAAACGCCGTAGAGATTCACGTGTTCCGTAAAGTCTATGATATCGTTGGGATTCACACGGCTTTGTGTATTGTGAAATCCAAGCTTCACGGTTCCCTGAGAGTCATACCAGTGACAGCTGCGGATAAACTGGCCGGCCCCGAAGGGATCCGCATCCATATATTCCGTAAAGCCGGTTTCCGACACGCCCTCCATTTTCACGCTTCCGAACGGATGATAGCAGCATTCATAAATATGTTCATGCTCCGCCTCTTCATAGTCCCAGACAAAGCAGCAGTTATCGATGAGGATCAAGAGCCGCCTCTGAAAAATCTCTTCCGAATATTCCCCGATCTCCCCCTGCGGGCGCGGCTGAGCGGGCAGCAGGATATACCTCCCTTCCTTCGCGCATTTTTCTTCCGGGAAACGTTCCATATAAGGCGTCTGTCCGCCATAGGGCGGATCCGACCACCGGGAAACCGTCTGGGCGCATACTGCCTGAAAACCATCCGCGTCCGACACCTGATAAATGCACCTGCAGACGGACGGCTCCTGCATGCGGCGGTCAACGACCACCATATTATGGGCCAGGGAAGTCTGCACCCACATCTTGAACAAAAACGAGGCGTAAGAATACCAGGAAAATTCCATATTGTGGAAAGTGCGATTATCATGGATCACCGACACCAGACTCAGCCTGTCATAATGGCCGTGATAACCGCCGTGCTGGCCATGCTTTAACACTGCCTGTGTCCGTCCGCCGCCGCTCCGAAGAACCGCGAAACCATTGCCTGTATTAAACTCTGTCCGCTTTCCGGGAACGTAGACTTCTCCGAGCATATGCTTTCCAAACAAAATATCTCTGTGGCCGTCCAGCCGGGCGATGGGAAGATAGCTCTCATCCCGGTAAAGGTAGTAGGCCAGTTCCATGACCGGAACCAGATCCTTTTCATTGCTGTCATTGGCAGAGAACAGGATGCCGCGGTCCGTCGCCAGCCGCATCAGATTATCCACAAAATCCTTAAGCCTCCTGACCGGCCGTTCTGTCGGCATCGCGCGTTCAAAACTCATCCCCAGAAACGGCTTCGCCTGCGCCCCGGACTCCCTGCGCACAGCCCACGGCGCGTGGATCACATAGCGGTCATGGGACGCATCCACCCACACATCTTTTAAGTTCAGCCCATAATTCTCACAGGCCACAGCGGCATGGAGCAGGATCTCGGCCGCCAGCCGCATATAGTTGGACGCGCCCTCGAAATAACTTCCGTCGTCCGACAGCACAGAACCCAGAAGTTCATACAGTCCGTTTGTCCCCCCAAAGAACCGCTCAATCGCCGGCCGGTCCTGAAGCAGACACGCAAAAAACAGCGCCGCCGAAGCTTCCGACAGCTGGAAATTATTGCCGTCCCCGTCCAGCAGCCGCCAGGACTCAAACTCCATATAGCTGCGCATACATTTCTCAAGCTCTGCATGCATATCTGCCGTAAATTCCGGGCAGTCCCAAAGCAGGTCGCAGACAATCGCCAGCTTCGTCATGAACTCGCCTTCCTGCACCCAGCCGGCGCTGACGGCGTGACGTACCGGAAATGTTCCCTTGGCAAACTCTTCTTCCGATTCCGTAAACTGAAAATAGGAAAACTCAGTGGAAAGATACCCACTCTGCGGATCCAGGAATCCCTTTACATAGGTCAAAAGCTTATCAAAATATTCTCTCCTGCCGGTTGCCTTCCACGCGATAGCTGTCTTCAGGAAAAGATCCTGCTCCGCCGATTCATACACCCAGGCCTTGTCCGGATTCGGCCGGGAAACCTTCCAGGAAGAAGCAGGTTCTGCATACTCCCTTTGAAACCGTTCCTGAAGTACCGGATCCGCCTGCAGGCCGGTCTTAAGCCGACGCCACCCGTCTTCTGTGTGGATCAGGAACGGATGCTTCATCGCTCTGGCGGCATACAGCGTCGTGGTGCAGCTGCGGCCTCCATCGCCATCCGGGATCCACGCCATACGCAGTTCTTCGTATCCGCCCGGCGGGATCTGCTCCGTCATCCGGCACCGAACCACGATCTCCTTCTCTTCCCTCGAAGCCAGAAAGACCATCTCCGGAAAAACAGGATCCAGGCTCTCCCTGCCTCCGGAAATTCTGCAGGTTGTGACATAAAGCGGGCGGTCGGACGCATTGACCAGAAGAATGTTCCATTCCAGTTTCTCTCCGCTCCGGGCCGTCTGGGCCGCATTCTCAGCCTGCGCCCAAAAATCCCTCTCCATGGCGAACGCGGCATGAAGCAGACGAACACTTCCTTCCCGGATCCGCAGGCGTACCCTGCTGATGAATTTCAGATAAGCGGAAACCAATGCGCTCTGATCAAACGCGCTGTAAGGAATACAGACCTGCCTGCACCCCGGCGGGACACAGACGGACGCTGCCGCCTTCCGGATCAGTTCCGGTCTTCCGCTCTGGAGCGGTTCCAGTTCCGCTTCCAGCCAAATCGGCGTTTCCGATGCGCCGTCCAGCTGCAGACGGAGACATTCATAAGCCCGGACATCCGCAGTATGCGGGAAATCATAGACGATCCATTCTCCGGTAAGCACAGATACCTGCTTCCCTTCTCTACCCGTCCATCCTTCCGCTTCCATCTCAAGTTCCCGGAAATATGAAAACCCATTCCCATCTCTCATTCGTCTTACGCACCGCCTTTCCATATCCTTTTTATGGCGGAAAGCCATTCACGGCGGACCATGAACGGCTTTCCTGCTGTCAGTTCTATTTCAGCTGATCAATTGAGTGTCTGCAGGTATGCATTCTCCTGCGCCACATACTCGTCGATTGCTTTCTGCACATCGTTGTTGCGCATATCCGCCGCGGCTTTCTGCAGGGTCTCGTAAGGATTCTCCAGAATACCGTGGTTTAACGGTGTAAGCACCTCGCCCAGGATCGCGCCGCACTGGGTGATCTCCGTCTTCACCGGATCCGCGTTGAAGACAAAACCGGAGAATTTATTGATCGAATAATTCTCAAGGTTCGTGGAGAACTCTGCGTACTGAATGGAATAATCCGTATAATCCGCGGAGAACCGGTAATAATTCGGGTTCCAGGTCAGGTTCCAGCCGTTTGGATTATAGTTCGTGGCGATTTCGACGCCGTCCGGATACTTGTACTGCCTGTCTCCGACTGCCTCCCAATGCTTGCCTTCAATGCCGTACTCAAACAGGTCATGGTTCTCGGCACTCTCAAAGATCCAGTTGAGGAACGCCATGGTCCGATCAATATTCTTAGACGTCGCCGGAACCGCAAGGCAGTTGGAACCCACCAGAGTCGCGTTATAAACGCCCTTCTCCATGTTTCTCGCCGCTTCCTCATGAACGTAGATCCCCAGCTCCGCAGCCGGGTCGTTGCCCTTCAGCGTAGCGTTGAAGGTCGGAACCGCGTCAATAGTGTCGATATGTGCTCCAGCCTTGCCGATCTTGAACAGAGAACCGGGATCAGCCTGATTCAGGGAATCCGTTTCGCAGAACACATTCCACTCCCTGCAGTTCTCCACTTTCTGCTTCCAGAAATCCTCGCCGCCGAACGGTTCCCAGTACTCCGCCGGATCGCCGGGAAGGGCGGTTGCGATAACTTCGGTCTCATCATCATTTAATTTAACCGCGAAGAAGATATCCTGTCCCAGATTTCCCTGATAAATGTGGTCCTTCTTCATATCCACCGTGATCGCGTCGAACAGATGGTAGAAGCCTCTGTTATTCTTAAGCGCGATCGGGGTCACGCCAGGCTTATTGTCAAGAACTGCCTGCAGATACTGCTTCAGTTCGTCGTGGCTGGTGATCTGTCCGTCCTCGCCGATGCCGAACTCCCGCGCCCAGTCCTGACGGTACATAACGATATTCTGCGGGCTGTAGCTCCAGAACAGCGGAATGCAGCAGTTGATCCCTGCGTACATATTGTACTGCATAACCTCTTCCGGGAACGCTTTCTTTAAGCCCGGATAAGCATCATTGTTCAGATACGGAGCCAGATCCGCATAAATGCCGTCCTGAGACAGGTTGCGCAGATGCATCCAGGGAGCGTCAAATACCAGGTCGTAATCCTCGCCTGCAGTCATCTTCACATTCAGCTTATCTTTATAGTCGGCTGACGGAACCCAAGTCCAGTCAAATGTGATGTTTAAGGTATCCTTCGTCCTGTTATAGAATTCTTCCAGAACTGCATCCCAGTCGTTAGGCTTGTCGCCGCTCATCAGCACCTTAAGGGTCACCGGATCCGGCGTTGTAACTGCCGCAGCCGCTGTCTCTCCGCTTCCCGAATCGCCGGCAGGGGCTGCTGTCGTCTGCTGGCCGGTCTGCGCGGCCGCAGTGGTAGTCTGGGTCTGGTTTCCACCATTTCCTCCGCAGCCGGTAACTGTACCGATACACATAACCGCGGACATAGCCAATGCTGCAAATCTGATCTTCTTGTTCATACGTTTTCCTCCTCTTTATTTACTCCTGATATATTAACCGCCCTTCGCGGCTGGAGTCTGTAAATTGTTAAACGGCTGGGTTGTCAGCCTTTCACGCCGCCGACTGTAAGTCCCTTGACGAAATACTTCTGCAGGAACGGATACAGGAATACGATCGGTCCGATGGTAACAATGACTGTCGCCATTCTCGATGTATAAGTCGGCACATTGACAGATACACCGATGCTGCCTGCCACCGTATTGGCAAAGTTGATATTCCTCAGTATCTTCATGATCAGATACTGCAGGGTAATCAGATTCTCCTTATCGATGTAGAGCATCGCTTTATACCATTCATTCCAGTAACTCAGCGCGTAGTACAGTCCGATGGTCACCAGTCCGGGCTTCGCGATCGGAAGGATGATCTTCATCAGAATATGCATATCGTTGGCGCCGTCGATCTTGGCCGATTCCGCCAGGGACTCCGGTATCGTCTCGAAGAAGTTGCGGAGAAGCATCATATTCCACGGACTGACCAGGGAAGGCAGAATGTATACCAGGATATTATCCTTCAGATGCAGGTACTTGGTGATCAGCAGGTAATTCGCTACCATACCGCCGCTGAACAGCATCGTAAAGTATACAAAGAATGCGATCCCGTTGCGGATCCTCAGCTTCCGGATGGACAGCGCGTAGGACATCATACTGGTCACCAGAAGGCTTGCCATCGTGCCGGCAGCCGTATTGAAGATCGTAACCAGATACGCGCTTCCGATCTGCGAGGTCTTAAACACCAGCTGATAAGCTCCGGTGGAAAACTTGGATGGAATCAGCTTATAGCCTTCCCAGAGCAGTGTATACTCATCCGTAAAAGAAGCGCTGAGTACCAGCAGGAACGGGAACAGGCACAGGACAGCAAGCAACGTCAGGATGATATAGCAGGCTGTTGTAAAAATGCGGTTTCCGATATAAATTTTGCTCTTTGCTTTCATCTCGCCGCCTCCTTAGAAAATCGCCGATTCCGGACTGAGCTTGCGGGTAATCCGGTTCGCAATGTTTACCATGATGAATCCCAGCACCGACTGATAAAGCGCAACCGCCGAGGACATACCCAGATCGCCGAGTTCCATCAACTGCCTGTATACATAGGTATCGATGATATCGGTAGTCGGATACAGCAGGGTATTGCTCCCTACCAGGGCGTATACCATACTGAAGTTGCCGTTGAAAATCTTTCCCATTAACATAATCAGCAGCAGTACCGCCGTCGTCCTCAGAAGCGGAAGCGTGATGTAACGGATACTCTGAAGCTTCGACGCTCCATCAATACGCGCCGCCTCAAAAATCTCCTGATCGATCCCAGTGATGGCCGCCAGATATACGATGGAGCCGAACCCGGCACCCTGCCACAGATTCAGGAAGGTCAGGATTCCCGGCCAGAGTCCCGCATCTTTATAGAAACTGATCTGCGGCAGTCCCAGACCGACCAGCGTCCGGTTGATAAAGCCGGTATCTGACGAGAGGATCGCCTCAGCCAGAAGTCCGATCACTGCCCATGATATAAAGTGCGGAAGGATAACCAGGGACTGAGCGCCTTTCTTGAACCATTTGTTGTTCACCTCTGAAAGCATCAGCGCGATGGCGATCGAAACGATCATGCTGGTGGAGATGAACAGCGCGTTCAGGAACAGGGTATTAAATGTAACGCGGAAGGAATCCCTGGATCCCAGAAAGAACCGGAAGTTCTCAAACCCCACAAACGGACTCCCGAGAATACCTTTGGCCGCGCTGAAATCCTGAAACGCGATGACAATTCCTATTAATGGAATATAGGCAAACACCACGAAGAACAGGATTCCCGGCACAAGCATCAGAAGCAGAAACTTATTATGCTTCAGATCGTAGAGCAATGCGTTCTCTTGCTTCTTCTGCCCGGCCGCTTTTACTGCAGCTTTTGCCATACCTCTTTACCTCCTCTTTTTTGTTCGTGCGTTTTCCGCACCTGATGTGATTCTGATTCTACTCCCGGCTTCGAAGGTTTTCCAGTCCACCAGACGACTTTCCTGCAGGACAAACGATAATTAAACCACTTCCGCCGCGGTTCAAAATCCGCCTGGAGATTTCGCAGACAATTTTTATACCATTGCCAAAAACCACGTAAAAACGTCAAAAACGGGGCTTCTTCCGAAGTCCCGTCTCTGTCAGCTCTTCACTTTTTAATCGTTTCCGGCCGTGTCCTCTTCCTTCTCCCTGCCCGCATGATCTTTCCGGTACTGGCTTGGCGTCACTCCCATATAGTTTTTGAAAAAGGTGTAAAAATAGCTTTTCGTGGAAAAACCCATATAATCCGCGATCTGCTGCCCCGACCAGTCGGTCTCCTTTAAGATCCCGCAGATCCTGACCAGCTTCTGGGTAATGATATAGGAAGACAGCGGTTCCCCGGTCACTTCCTTAAAAATGTTTCTCACATAGTTTGTAGACAGATACATCTTCTGGGCGATAAACGTCACACTGAGATCCTTCCTGGTCAGGTTGTCCTCCACCAGCGCTTTTACCTGCTCCACAATCAGAAGCATGTTGGGATTATTCTCCTTTTTCTCACGACATTGTTCCGCCGCGTCGAAGCACCGGGCAAGGAATGCCTCCTGCAGCCGGTACAGCTGCATTCCCGTCCTTCCTTCTACCAGAAGTTCCTTCTCGTTCTCTCCGGAGACCTCGTTCTTCAGTTCCAGCTGAACGATCTCCAGCTCCAGACGCTGCAGACTTCTCACCGCCTGATCATACGGAAGCCGTGATACTCTGCTGAATATTTCCGAAAGCTCCGCACGAACTTTCCCCTTATCGCCATTCTTAACGGCATTCAGAAGCTCCCGGTATATTTCCGCGGGCAGTTCCCCTTCTTCTGAATGGGCTGCCGCCAGTTCACTATAACGCAGGATCGCTTTCTTCTCCTTTTTCACCTGGAAAAACGCCGCCGTCAGAGCCGCCTTGTAGGATTCCGAAATATCGTCCAGCGTGCCCACGATACTGCCGATGCTGCAGGAAAGATCGATCTGCACGCTGTCGAAAATCTCATCCTGAAGAGACTTAAGCGCCTCCCGGATCATCGCAGCCGCCCGGCTTTTAAGAGTCCCTCCATACTGTCTTCCTGCCCCTCATTCGCCTCATCAAAGTTAAACAGACAGACCAGACGCCTTCTGTAATCCACACACTCCAGCCGCACGGACGGATCCAAACGCTCCCTCAAAAGCTTCTCCATATTCAGAAGAGATACGTACATCTCGTCGTTCTCTGTCTCCTCCGCGTCCGGATAAAGAAGGACGCATACAAAAAAGGTACCATTCAGATCTTCACAGAGTTTCTGGTACTCGCCGCCTGCCATGGAAACCGCGCTTCCTTTGTCCTCAAGCAGTTCCCGCAGGATCTGGCGCCGGGCCGTACGACTGTTCTCCTCTGATCTGCTGCGCATGGCGCCGATCACCCGCTCCATGGCCTTAAACTCGTCTTCCCCGCCGTCCATCGTCCCCTCGACTCCAAGAATCTTCTGAAGACGGCTGATCGGCCCGTAAAGCACGTTCGTCCCAAGCACGATCAGTCCCAGATTGACCGCCATGGCCAGCAGGGAATAAATGATCAGACGCAAAAGCAGCTGATTCCTTCCGATCAGCGGATTGGTTTCCAGAATCAGATAACTGATGCCAAACAGCTGATCCTTGCTGTAATATACCTTCTTATCGCCATCAGACAGGGATACATTGAACTGCCCGCTCTGCGCCTCCTGTTCCCTCATCCCCGTCATAAACTGCTCCCCGGAGATATCTCTGGCAAACAGGGCGTCCGTGCTGTCCGCCAGCACCATGCCCAGATCATTGACCAGGATCGTGCGGGAATCGGAATCATAATCCCGGTGATTGACCATACCGGTGAACAGATCGTGATTCAGGTTGATAACGAGATATCCTTCCCGGTACTTCTTAAAGATCAGGGAAATATAATTCTGCTCGTAAGTCTTCCCCATGGCCGCATACTCCACCTTCCGCGGCAGAAGCACATAATCTCTGGGAATATCCTGCAGCATCTCCAACTGTTCCAGAATATCCTGATCCGGAAATGACTCCAAACTCCGGTAGGTATCTGCCGTAGAACACACAAAGCCTCCCTGCAGGTTGATCACGTAGCAGGAATCCACCAGGTTACTGTAAGTAGTCAGCAGGGAATTCAGACTCTTAAACTGGATAGACAGTTTCTGAGAATACTGATTCGCCAGCAGAATCTCTGTAAGCTCCGCACCGTCCAGGATATTCAGATAATAATAGTTATAGAGATTCTGCAGCGTGGCAGTGCATGTATTGACCGACTGCACAATGGCACGCTCATTGAGCTGGGTAATCCGCTCCCGGTAGTCCCTTTGGACTGACGCGCTCATCACGACCCCGAACAACAGGTAGATCACGCTGGTGGTCACCGTATACCACACAAGCATCCGCCTGAAGAACAGTCCCCTGTTGGTCCTTTCTCTGCTGAATAATCCTTTCCGCTTCATAACGTGGCTCCTCATTGGTCTGTGTTATGAAATAAGTATATCTAAAACAGGGCTGCCGCGCAAGAGATTTTCTCCGCATTGATTCCTATACACGTACCGTTTTCAAATGAAGAGACGATATTCTACGATAAGTTACGATACTTCCCCGATACAGCAAAATAGTGCCGAAAGCCTTGATTTTACCGGCTTCCGGCGCTATTTAACAGGTTATGATAAATTATGTCAACTACCTAATCCTTCTGACTTACATTCCAATCTGTTTTGTGAACGCTTCCTCCTCCAAATCATTTTCCTTCATCTCGCCTTTCGCCTGCCTGTTCCAATATCATTTCTTCCAAATCGTTGCTGATATAAAATCCTTTTTGTTTCATCTCATCAATCACAGGAGAGAGCGTTTCAAGAATTCCCTGTTTCTTTGCGCGGAGCAGCACTCCCATTGTCCCGGTGACTCTAAGTTCCAGATATTTAGCTGTTTTCTTCGCCGCATTATCATCAATGATAACCAAATCGGCTCTTTTTCCTTCCTGCGCAAGAATCATAACTTCTACTTCTCCTTCATGGAGCTTCGCCCTGTACATCTTCTTCTCAGACTGATCTTCTACGCATTCGACATGAATCCATTCTTTCCCGGCAACCTGTCGGCACGCTGAATCATCTTTTGCTGTCACCTCCGCAAATACCGCCTGTGGAATTATGATCTCTTTATATAATTCCTTCAAGATATCCAGTTTCCCAATCTTGCATAGAATAATCAGCGGAGTAGAATTGACGATTACTCTACGCATTATTCAATTCCTCCATGAATTCTGCCTTGTCATCATATTTAAATATGGAGATATGATTTTCTCCCAGATAAGTTATGAAATCTTCTTCTGTCATTCCGGCTATCTGAGCACAGTATCCGATGGAAACGCCATTCTGGGAATAGTACCCCAATGCAACCGCTCGTCTCGCAAATCTGCGCGTCTCCTCCTGAGTCATATGCATATCATACATTACCGCATCTGGTATATCTATCGCTACCTGACACATAAAAATCCCCCCTGCCATAATCGCTTAATTTTTCTCAAAATGCTCCCACTGAAAACCATCTTTCCCACACAACAATCTACGGAGTATCTAACCCGGACCTCACTTTGCTCTGTGTAAATTTACACGCTTCAAGTTACACGGAATTCGACCCATTATTCAAAACGCTCTATACTCTTCTCATTGCTGAAATATAGTATATCTCAACTACTTTCGATTTACAACCACTAAATAGCCATTTCAATTGTTTTACTCAACAACATTCGGCAATATCTTGACTGTAACCTTTTTTCAGTTCCTTTGCATACGGGTAGGCGATGAGCAATGGAATGGCGAGACGGTCTGCAGCTCGCGCACATGATGTTGTATCCGGTCAGATTTAATGCCATGGCAAAATGGAATCATAAGATATATTTCTCTGTATAAGTCCTCAGCAGAAATACCGCGTCACGAATCTGCGCAACGTCGCCCTCCGTCATTCGATCCGGCTTCTCATCAGCCATAAGCTTCCGGAGCCGGGATATCTCCGACTTTATCTGCTTCTTTTCCTCCTTCGGCATCGTCTTTTTCGCCTTGTCCATCGCCTTCTGCGCGTCAGCGATCGCCTTTTCCGCGTCCGAATTGACTTCGAACAGGCTGCGCCGGATCCCGTCCCGGGCCGCGTACTGCTGCGCGTCGCGGATCGCCTGCTCGATCTCGGCGTCGGACATCCGCTCATTATCATTGATCGTAATGGCCTGCTCCCTGCCGGTATCCAGATCCCTGGCCGAGACGCGCAGGATTCCGTTTGCGTCGATATCGAAGGTAACCTCGATCTGCGGGACGCCGGCCGGCGCGCGCTTGATCCCGTTTAACCGAAACTTCCCTATGGATTTATTGTCTCTGGCCATAGGGCGCTCTCCCTGCAGCACGTTGATCTCCACATTGCGCTGATACGGCGCGGCCGTGGAAAAGATCCGGGAATAATGAACCGGGAGCGTCGTGTTGCGTTCCACCAGCCTGGTGGCGACACCGCCTACCGTTTCGATCGAAAGGCTTAAGGGCGTCACATCCAGAAGCAGAATGCTGTTCCCGCCATACAGGACCAGCGCTTCTCCCGAAAGCGTATTCGCCTGGGCCGCGGCTCCCTGGGCGACGCATTCGTCCGGGTTGATGCTCTTCGATGGTACAATGCCGGTCATCTGAAACACCTTATCCTGAACGGCCGGGATCCGGGTGGAACCTCCCACGAGCAGAACCTTTCCCAGCTCAGACGCCGCGATGCCGGCGTCCGCCAGCGCATTCCTGACCGGAACTTCGGTTCGGTCCACCAGATCCCGGGTCAGCTCATTAAATTTCTCCCTGGTCAGCGTATATTCAAAATTCACCGGCTCCGCGCCGCCGGCCGAAAGGTAGGGAAGAATGATATAAGCGGAGTGGGCGGAAGAAAGCTCCTTTTTCGCCTTCTCCGCCGCCTCGCGCACACGCTGGTACGCTGCCATATCCTTCTGCACGTCGACATGGTATTCCTTCCGCAGGATATCTCCCAGGTGCTCCACGATCCGCTCGTCAAAATCGTCGCCGCCCAGATGATTGTCCCCATTGGTCGCCAGAACCTCGATCACGCCTTCGCCCATCTCAATGATGGAGACATCGAAGGTACCGCCGCCCAGATCGTACACCATGATCTTCTGGGGCGTGCCGTTGTTAAGGCCGTATGCCAGGGCCGCGCTGGTGGGTTCGTTGATGATACGCAGGACATTCAGCCCGGCGATACGTCCGGCGTCCTTCGTGGCCTGCCGCTGAATGTCATTGAAATAGGCCGGAACTGTAATTACCGCGTCCTTCACCGGTTCTCCCAGATAGTTTTCAGCGTCCTTTTTCAGCTTAGCCAGGATGATCGAGCTGATCTCCTGCGGGGAATAGGCCTTGCCGTCCACGGAAAATCTCCAGTCTGTACCCATATGGCGCTTTACGGAGCTGACTGTCCGGGCGCTGTTGACGACGGACTGGTGCACCGCCGCTTCTCCTACAAGACGCTCCCCTTCCTTCGTGAACGCCACAACGCTGGGCGTGGTTCTGCCCCCTCTCTCATTGGGGATAATAACCGGACATCCCCCTTCCACAACGGCCACGCAGCTGTTTGTGGTTCCCAGGTCGATCCCGATCGTTTTGCTCATTTTTTCCATCTCCTTCCATAGATTCGGATAAGCCGTTTAGAATCCGTACGGATACCCAAACAGCAGAAGCTGCAGAAAGCCCATCACAAGCCGGAAGATCATCATTCCGACCACCAGTTTCCAGAAAAATCCGTACGGGGACGCGCTGCCGCCGGAATTATAGGCCCCGGTCTCGCTGCGCGCCTGCTGCAGGATCTCCTGCCGGAACTGTTTATACATCTGATTTCCCGTATTCATCTGAATCGCGCGTTCGATCATATCCTGGGCGCGGGACAGCTCGCCGCTCCCTTTATATGCCGCCGCGCTTACATAGTACCAGCGGTCATTCCGGTATGAGCTTGTCATAGCGGAAAGGATATTGACCGCATCCGTAAACCTCCGTTCCTGCACCGCCCGGATCGCCTGCGCAAGCGCAGGCGGATCCCCGGCCTGAGGATACGGCATCGTATTGAAACGCGCGGAACCGAATCCAAAAATATCCTCAAAATCAAACCCGCCGAAATCACTGGTCCAGCCGCCGTAATTCTGGTTTCCGCTGTTTTGCGTATTCTTATACGGTCCGCCGCCGGCCTCTCTTCTCATCGCATCCTGCTCGCGCCTCGCCTTATATTTTTCCGGATGCTGGAGCATATCGTATGCTTCATTGATCTCGTTCATCTTCTGCGCGGCGTTCGGATCGTTCGGATGCAGATCAGGATGATATTCCTTCGCTTTTTTCCGGTATGCCTTTTTGATCTCCTCCGGCGATGCGCCGGAAGGAATGCCAAGCACCTTATACGGATCATCAATCATAGCGTTTCTCCTCATGTACGCTTTCTGAAACTGTGGCGGCACCGGTGGCAGGTGATCTCAATATTCCTGCCCTTTGCGGGTTTCGGAATCCTGACGATGGCTCCGCAGTTCGGGCACTTGTAATAGCGGTGGGTCTTCCGGTCCCGCCACATACTCCGAATGACCGTGCGGTTTCTTTCTGCCCTGCTCCTGAACTCCAGGTACGCGTTCCGTTCCTCACGCCTCTTATAGATATTCTTTGAAAAACTTCTGAACCATGACCAGATCAACACCGCCAGCGCCGGGAAGTACAGGATGGATAACGGCCGGATCAGAACCGACAGTAAAAACAGCGTCAGCCCTGTCATAGAAAGAAAATA
Organism: uncultured Lachnospiraceae bacterium; assembly: GCA_947626395.1. Lineage (GTDB taxonomy): Bacteria > Bacillota > Clostridia > Lachnospirales > Lachnospiraceae > UBA3402. Next base: position 22,579 of record CANQRU010000042.1, read on the forward strand.
CGACAGCTCGTCCATTCCATACCGCCCCTGCATAAACGCCTGTATCTTATATCTCACATGTTCAAGAAAAGATTTCATATACCCTCCATGCCGTGCGATGCGGCTCTCATCTTCCTTTTCATCTGCTAGTTTAGCACGGCAATCTAAACGAAATATTACAAAAAAGCATTATTCCCTGCCGCCGTCCTTTCTCCGCGGAAGAACAACGGTAAAGACGGTCTTCCCCCCGCCGCTGGATGGAATCACCTCGCCGCCATGCAGGCTTACAACCGCGCGCACGATAGAAAGACCGATACCGTTGCCCTGCGTTGCATGGGATTCGTCCGCCTGATAGAATTTATTGAATATACGTCCCATGCTTTCTTTCGGTATCTCCTGCCCAGTATCGCCGACTGATACGATCAGGTTCTCCGCCGTCTCTGTAACCGCGATCTGCAGCGTTCCCCCCTCATCGGCAAATTTCACAGCGTTGTCGATCAGGTTAAGCCATACCTGCTTCATCAGTTCTCTGTTTCCGCTGTAGAAATACTCGTCGAAATCCACTTCAAGAGAAAGCCCTTTCTCCATCCATTTATTCTCAAGAAGAAGGAGACAGCCGCGGATCTGTTCTGACAGATTAAACTCCGTCACATCGGTGAGGATCGTCTGATTCTCGATCCGGGTCAGATTCAGCACGTTCGTCGCCATATCAGCCAGGCGGTGGGCTTCCTCCGCGATAATGCAGATATACTCCTGCCGTTCCTTCTCCGTCAGTGCTTCCTCCCTGAGAAGATCGGCAAACCCGGCGATGGAGACGATCGGGGTCTTAAATTCGTGGGAAAAATTATTGACAAAATCAGCCCGCAGCATCTCTGTTTTCTCCAGCTCCCCCGCCATATGGTTAAAGCTGTCCGATACCTCCTCTGCAGTCGGATAATGTCGCAGTCCGGAATGAAACGTCAGACGCGTCCTGAAATTCCCATGAGCCAGGTCATTCATGGCGTTTATAACCTTGTTGATCGGGTACAGCGAAAGGCGGCTCAGAAGTATGCTCAGAAGTACGCCGAGACAGGTGCTCCACAGTATCATATGAAAAATGATAATCTCCGGTCTGGGAATTTCCTCCCCCGGCATGAGCAGATTGTGTCTTACCAGATACAAAAGGATCCCGCCCACAATCAGCGAAGTGATAAAAATATACAGAAATATCACGACAGAAAACAGAGCAGTAAGCGCCAGTCTGGATTTCTGTCTTCCGCCGGTTCTTATTTTCCTTTTCATACCTTTTTCACCGCCCTGTAGCCCAGTCCGTGAACCGACTGGATCTCAAATTCCTCCCATCCCTCAAAGCGTTTCCGCAAACGGGAAATATGTACGGTGATCGTCTCCCAGCCCGCTTCACTGTCCGCGCCCCAGATCTCGTCCATCAGCTGAATCCTTGTGAAGGTTCTTCCGGGATAAGATAACAGCTTATAGAGCAGCAGGAACTCCTTCTGGGGCAGCACCTGAGTCTGACCGTTTTTCGTAACCGTGAATTCATCGTAGTTCAGCACTACGCCTCCGAGTTCGATCCTGCGCTCGCTGACGATCTTCGACCGTCTCAGAAGCGCTTTGATCCGCAGCAGCATCTCTTTCTTATCAATCGGCTTGGTGATATAATCATCCGTTCCCGCCTGAAACGCCATGTACCGGTCGTCCGGCAGCTGCTTTGCCGTCACGATCAGAACCGGCAGGTCGCTTCCCTCCTCCCGCAGGGTCTTCGTAAACTGATAGCCGTCCATGACCGGCATCATGATGTCCAGTACGATCAGATCGATATGCTCGCGGTCCAGCACCTCAAAAGCCTTCTCGCCGTTTTCCGCCGTAGTCACCGTATATCCGTCCGACTCCAGCACCGCCCGCAGCAGCCTGCGGGTATTTCTGTCGTCGTCCACCACAAGTATATGAAACATAGCGCCTCCCTGAATTGATAATATTGATCATTATATTACACCATTCTAAACAAAACCTTAATAAATAAGAGACCTTCATGCAGGATGTCTCCCGCAAAAATCTTCCACGCAGATTGAAATTTGTTGCTTTTTAGGACACACAGGCTGATTTGTCCAAAAAGAGAGTGTCAGTTCTTGTTGAAAGAGCCCGAATTTCCCGATATACTTATGTATAGAAGGAAGTAGTCGGCGTATTGCTGGAGCGCCTCGGCGTTTTGGTGTGACGACAGAAAGGTGACGCATCATGGCAGATTCCAATATTACGAAACGGGCGCTGGCCGCCGCACTTCGGGAGCTTATGGAGGAAATGCCTTTCGATAAAATTCAGATCGCGCAAATTTGCGAACGGTGCGATATGAATCGAAAGAGCTTCTATTATCATTTCAAGGACAAATACGATCTGGTTAACTGGATCTTTGATACAGAGTTTATCTCGTTCTCCAGGGACATCGCTAACTATCTGCCCTCAGACGACCGCTGGGAACTGATCGAGCGAGCCTGCGAACATCTTTATGCGGACAGGGCGTTTTACCGCAAGGCGCTCTTGATCAAAGGCCAAAACTCTTTGTCCGACCATCTTCGGGAATATCTGTTTCCCCTGATCAAAATAAGGATCGCGCAGCTTCTAAACGATGACGCCGCCAGCGAGTTCACCATCAATTTTTTCACAGACGCCATACTCTGCGCGATTGAAAGATGGCTGCTGGATAAACAATGTATGCCGCCGGAAGAGTTTGTCTCGAAAATCAAGCAGATCATTCAAGGCGGAGCGGCGGCGATCTATCGGGAAATGAATTCCGCAGCGTCATTGGATAAATGACCGGATTTGCTCTCCGTCCCGGTATCCTTTTTCATGGAATTTATGGAGCGCAGCAGAGATTCATACCGACAGCCGTCCTTTCTTCGGGCACACACTCATGAAAATATCTTTCAAGTCGTTTTGGAAAAGATTGTGATGGCCGCTTTTTGCCGGCCCGCTTCCAGCGCACAGGTTTCCGTCCCGATCGAAAAAGACACAGCACGCGTCGCCGGAAATGATCTGATCTACTGTGCTGATGTCTCCCCACAGATCCCAAAGCATGGTGTGATACCTTTGTTCCTTGCGCGCCTGCTGCACTGTCTGACAGACACGCTGCGAAATGACGTCCGGGCAGCTCCGTTCCGGCAGGAGTACCGTAAAGGCGGGAGAGAATTGCTGTATGCTGTAAAACAGATCTCCGTTTTCAATGGATTCCAAATCTTTCCCGCCGTAAGAGACCCACGCGGAATACAGCAGGCCCAGATCGCGGGCCTGAGAACATAAATCTCCGGCCTCTTCATCGTATCGGATGACCAACATAAGGTTATAAGATTCGCCTGCCTCATCCAGAAATTCAGAAGTCAGTCCCTCCGGTTCGCAGAACAGGAAAAAGGCGCTGTCCGGATGTGCTTTTACAAGCGGCAAAACGCATTGCAGCTGACTGCCGCAGAAAAGCATCCATGAATAAATGCCAAGTCTCTCGCCGGAACAAATCGCCGCCTGATACTTCGGCTCATTATCTGCAAAATTGTCCGTATTGACCTGGATCGGCACAGTCCATGGAATGTTGCACCCCAGGTTTTCCTCATTTTCGCGGATGCGCTGCGCGCCAGCGGTACATCCGTTATATCCCAGGTTCATACCGAAGGTGTAAAGCCGTTCAGCATCCGAATGGGTCACCACATCCCGTACCAGCTGATAATAGGCGCTGTTTTCGTTTTGAAGCATGGTCTGGGCCATAGCAAAAAAATCTTTTTGAAATCTTCCGTCCGAAAACTGCAGCGCCATATCCACAAGATTCCGGATCCCGCGGTCCGGGTTCTCTTTCATTTCTTTCAAGGCCCTTTTTACGATGGATCCCACCAAAAATCTGGACATACTGTTTTCCATTTCCAATGACACCTCCAAAGTGCTGGTCGCGCATACGTTTATTCGTTTATTATCTTAAATCATACTCGCGCTTTCCGGCTCTCACAAGGGACAAACAGCCCGCCGCGTCCAAAAATGTAACAAAATCCGTGCCGCGTCCAAAATTAGGACGCGCGTTCCCTTCTGTCCCATGACTCTCGCAGTTTCTCACATTATACTTTGCTTAAAATCAGGAAGGAGGCAATGCAATGATTGAAAAGGTAAACCCTGGCCACCCGGATAAGCTGGCAGACAGGATCGCCGGAGCGATTGTGGATCTGGCCTATACCATGGCGCCTGACCCCAAAATATCGGTGGAGGTGCTGATCGGCCACGGTCAATGTCATATTATCATGGAATCGTCCGTAAACCCGGAACCGGAAGCGATCGCGGGTATCGTTCACCGCATCGGCGGCAATGTATCTCCCGATATTCAGATTGTACCGCAGGATACCTTTCTTGCCGAGAATCAGAAAGAAGGACTCCGCTGCGGGGACAACGGTATTTTCAAAGGGATGCCGCTGACTACAGAACAGAAAACGCTTTCAGAGATTGCCCACAGGCTCTATGCGGAATATCCATTTGACGGGAAATATATCCTGGACGGAGACAGGCTGATCATCTGCCAAAGCCATGCCGGCACAGAAACCATCCGCGGCCTTTATCCTCACGCTCAGATCAATCCCCTGGGGGACTGGACGGGCGGCACGGACGTGGATACCGGAGCCACAAACCGGAAACTCGGCTCCGATATGGCCGATTCCGTCACCGGCGGCGGCCTCCACGGAAAAGATCTGTCCAAGGCGGATGTTTCTGTCAATATCTACGCATTCCTGAAAGCGCAGGAAACCGGCGAACCTGTGGAACTGTGCTGCGCCATCGGCGACAGCGAGATCGACGGAATCCCTTATTCGGAAATCGTAGCTGAGGCCCAAAAATATATTGAATCCATCGGCGGTTTTGAAAGATTTGCGGAATGGGGACTGTACTAAATTAAAAATTTACAAATGGAAAGGAAAACAGAAACATGAATACCTCTTTGAAAACCACGCTGGCGAATTTTGCAGTCAATCGGGCTCTGGGATATATTGAAAACAACCCGGAGGAAAACATCCCGAAACTGATGGCTCTGGTGGACCGGTCGCTTCCCGCTGATTCATACAGCAGCGCCCGAAGCGCGATCCGCAATGTCATTGAAGAAAAAAACAACTGGTATCAGCTTATCCTGAAAGTGTATGATCTTGATCCGGGCGTCCGTCGCGCTTTCTTCCAAAACTTCCTGTTCAATTCCGCGCTGAAATGGAGCGCGACACAGGAGGAAATAAAAGAAAAAGAAGGATGCAATGTGCCGTGGGCGATCCTTTTAGACCCCACCTCCGCCTGCAACCTTCACTGCACCGGATGCTGGGCGGCGGAGTACGGCAACCGGCTGAATCTGAGCCTTGAAACCATCGACTCCATTATCCGTCAGGGCAAGCAGCTCGGTATCTATATGTATATTTATACCGGAGGCGAGCCTCTGGTACGGAAAAAGGATCTCATCAAAATCTGTGAAATGCACCCTGACTGTGAGTTTCTCTCCTTCACCAACGGCACCCTGATCGACGAGGAATTCTGTCAGGAAATGCTCCGTGTCAAAAATTTTGTCCCGGCGATCTCCCTGGAAGGTTTCGAGGATGCCAACGACGGCCGGCGCGGGCAGGGTATCTATCAGAAAGTGCAGGGCGTCATGTCCCTGCTGAAACAGCATAAGCTGCCCTTTGGTATCTCAACCTGTTATACCTGCAAAAATGTGGATGACGTGAGCAGCGAGAAATATTTTGATCTGATGATCGACAGCGGCGCCCTGTTTGTCTGGTTCTTCCACTATATGCCGGTGGGCAACGACGCGGCGCTGGAGCTGCTGCCCACGCCTGCGCAGAGGGAAAAAATGTACCGGCGCATCCGTAAGTACCGCAAGACAAAATCTATTTTCAGCATCGACTTCCAGAACGACGCCGAATATGTGGGCGGCTGTGTTGCCGGCGGCCGGAATTATCTCCATATCAATGCGAAAGGCGACGTGGAGCCATGCGTATTCATTCACTATTCCAACGCCAATATCCATGAAGTTTCCCTGCTGGACGCCTTAAAGAGCCCGCTGTTCATGGCCTACCACAACGGGCAGCCGTTCAACGACAACATGCTGCGGCCCTGCCCCATGCTGGAGAATCCGGAACTTCTCCGGCAGATGGTCAAGGATACGGGCGCTGTCAACACCGACTACCAGAGTCCGGAAAGCGTTGACCACCTCTGCGATAAAACAACGCCCTACGCCGAAAACTGGAGACCGATGGCCGACACGCTCTGGCATGGCTGTGACGGCTGCGAAGGCTGCGCCAAAGGAAGTGAAGCATGATGCCGTATCGGATATTTGGGGTAAAAATCGTTAAATGAAGGAACTGCCAGACTTTCTGTCTGGCAGTCCTGCGTTTCTATTAGTGTAATTGTGTATGGTGGAAAGCGGCAGGAACATATATGAAAAAGCAGTGTGAAAAGAAGCGGTGTGCCAAACATTCATGGCCGTCCATTTTACCAAAAACAATTGGAATTGCTTTCTGGGCAAGCCTCGTCCTTGTTTGCTCTTTGTTTTCTCTCCCCACTGCTATTGCCGTGAATTTGATCGGCGGCATCATTATGTCATCGATTCCTTTTTGGATCGGAAAGCGTTTCGGAGCGAAACGGATAGATCATTTGGCGCAAAGAAATCCCAAACTGGAATTGCTTCGAACTCTCCCCCAAAAGAACGAGTGGTTCGTTTCATTCTTTGTCCGCATTGTTGGGGGGCTCCCGGGCGATCTGGTCAGTATGTATTTGGGTTCCAGCAACCTGCGCTATATTCGTTATATATGCGGCACAATGACGGGCCTTCTCCCATCAATAATCATTTTCACTGTTATGGGAATGAGCATCGACGATGTCTCCTCTCCCGCTTTTAAGATTTCAATAGGCTGTAAAATCGGCCTGACAGCATTGTCGCTTATATT
>CANQRU010000043.1 GCA_947626395.1 uncultured Lachnospiraceae bacterium
ATGGGCATCTGCGGCGTGTTCATGGCGCTGCCGCTTGTCATGATCATCAACAACGCGTTCAAGCCCCTGGATGAGCTGTTCCGCTTCCCGCCGCAGATCTTCGTGCGCAACCCGTCCTTTGACAACTTCGGCGACCTGTACGTGCTGATGAGCAGTTCCTGGGTTCCGTTTACCAGGTACATCCTGAACACGATCATCATCACCGGCTGCGGCACCGTGGGCCACGTGCTCTGCGCGTCCCTGGCGGCCTATCCGCTGGCGAAATGGCAGTTTCCCGGGAAGAAATTCCTGTTCCAGATGGTGGTGCTGTCCCTGATGTTCTCCTACAACGTGACGGCCATCCCCAACTACATGATCATTTCCTGGCTGGGGATCAATAACACCTACTTAGCGGTGGTGCTTCCGGCATTCGCGTACGGCTTAGGCCTCTACCTGATGAAGCAGTTCATGGAGCAGCTTCCGGATTCCCTGATCGAATCCGCAAGGCTTGACGGCGCCGGTGAATTTAAGATCTTCTTCACCATCGTCATGCCGAACGTGAAGCCCGCCTGGCTGACACTGGCGATCTTCCAGTTCCAGTCCCTGTGGGCCAACACCGGAAGCGGCTTCTTAAGAAGCGAGCAGTTAAAGCCCCTCCAGTACGCGCTGTACCAGATCGTAGGCGGCGGCGTCGCGAGGCAGGGAGCCGGCGCGGTGGTCCAGCTGATCATCGCGGCCATCCCGATCACGTTCTTTATTATCTGCCAGAGCAACATTATCGAGACGATGACCACATCCGGTATGAAGGATTAAGGAGGGCGGAAGATGAGAAAGAGATTAAATCGGATCGTGAAAGCGGCGTCTGTCACGACCTTTGCCTTCGCCTGTGCGCCTCGGACCTGAGCGTTCAGACGGCATTGGCCGGGCAGAACGTACCGTATGAGACTTATACCTACGATTACTATGAGGATATCAAATACACGCCGGCGGCTTATATCCCGGACGGCGCCCTGACCGGCGCGAAGATCGGATGCGGCGATTTTTTAAGCCCCCAGGATCTGAACACCGACGAGGAAGGCAACGTCTACATCGCCGATACCGGCAACAGCCGGGTGGTAATGCTGGACTCCTCGATGAACCTGGTGAAGATCATCGATTCCTTCGATAACAATGGGACTGAGGATCATTTCTCCTCGCCCCAGGGCGTGTATAAATCCTCCAATGGGAACATCTACATCGCCGACAGCGGCAGAAACCGCGTCGTGGAACTGGACGAAGACGGTAAACTGGTGCAGATCATTGAGAACCCGCAGTCAGATGTGCTGGCGGAAGGGTACGTGTTTACACCCCTTAAGGTGGCGGTGGACTACGCGGACCGCGTCTATGTCATCGCTCAGAACCAGTTCGAGGGCATCATGGCCTTCGACGAGGCGGGAGATTTCATCGGATTTACCGGAACCATCAACGTGCAGATCTCGCCGTGGGAGATCTTCTGGCGGCGGTTCTCCACGAGAGAGCAGAGGGCCAGACAGCAGCTGTTCATTCCCACCGAGTTTACCGGTATGGAGATCGATGAGGACGGCTTCGTCTACGCCACCAACATCGACTCGGAAGGCGAGCAGTCGGTCCGCCGCTTAAATCCAAGCGGCGAGGACGTGATCCAGAAGGCGACCACATTGTCCGGCGATCTGACCTGGCGCCTTTCCGGCACCTATTCTGGCGCGTCCCGCATCGTGGACGTGGTGGTCAGGAACCAGGGCATCTACTCCATCCTGGATTCCTCCCGCGGACGTATCTTTACCTACGACCATGAGGGAAACCTCCTCTACATCTTCGGCGGCCTTGGCAGCCAGGAGGGAACTTTTACGATCCCGGTGGCCATCGACACCATCGGCGAGCGGGTGCTGGTGCTGGATTCCAGCAAGAACCTGATCGATATGTTCGCGCCCACCCGCTACGGCAGCCTGATCAACCAGGCCGTGGGCCTGCGCTACGACGGCGACGAGGTCCAGGCCGTGGAGTGCTGGAAGGAAGTGCTGAAGCTGGATTCCAACTTCGAGCTGGCTTACACCGGCATCGGCAAGAGCTACCTGGCGGCCGGCGACAATAAAGAGGCCATGCGGTGCTTTAAGATCGGCAACAACAAGCAGTACTATTCCATCGCCTGGAAGCGCTACCGCAATGAGATCCTGAAGGATAACTTAAATTACATCCTGACCGTGGTCATTATCCTGGCGGTGCTTCTGGTGGTCTGGAAGAAGGGCCTGAAAAAGACGGTGCTTAAGAGACGCAGGGAGAGGAGGCTGAGCCATGTTTAAGGAAAATCTGAAATACGCGTTCTATACCATCACGCATCCCATGGACGGTTTCTATGAGATCCGCCACAGAGGGCGGGGCAGCGTGCCGCTTGCGGTCCTGTTCGTACTGCTCTTCGGCATCTGTTTCTCCGCCAACCGGCAGTACGCGGGCTTCGTGGTGAACTTCGTCAATCCCATGGCGATCAACAGCTTCGCCGAGGTATTGTCCGTGTTCGTCCTGTTCCTCCTGTTCTGTGTGGGCAACTGGTCCATCACCTGCCTGATGAACGGCGAGGGGAGATTCAAGGATATCGTTACCGTGACCGGCTACGCCATGCTGCCGATGATCTTTACGTTTATCATCGGGATCATCCTGTCCCGGTTCGTGGTGGCGGACGAGGAGGCATTCTACTACATCCTGCTGGCCTTCGGGATCGTGTGGTTCGCGCTTTTGGTGATCACCGGAATCATGACGGTTCACAATTTCACCGTAGGCAAGACTCTGATCACGATGATCCTCACCTTTGTGGCCATGCTGATCATCATCTTTCTGGCGACGCTTCTGTATTCACTGGTCGGACAGGTGATTTCATTCTTCGTCAGCATCTATAACGAGCTGATGCTGAGAGTCTAGGCGATCGGAGGGGAATGCGATGATAAAGAAAAAGAACAGATGGCTGCCTGTAGCTGTGATCGTGATCGCTGTGGCTGCCATAGCGGCCTTCGCCGGAGTGATCGTGACCAGGTATTTTAACTACAACGTGTATAAGCAGTATGTACAGTCTTATGAAGTGGAAGAGGGCGGAGAATTTACGGCCCTGCCCGATACCGGCGACGGCGTGGAAGGCATGGTGCTGGCCGCCGAGAACGAGAATCTGAAGCTCTACACGAACTTAAAGACGACGGAGATCGCCGTTATGGAGAAGGAGAACGGACATATTACCTACTCCAATCCGGTCGACCGCGACGAGGATCCGATCGCTTCCGGCGTCAATAAGCAGCTTCTGAATTCCACGCTGAACCTGGTGTATTATTCAAGCGCCCGGTCCAGAAGCACGATGAATAACTACGATATGAGCATCCAGTACGAGCAGTTCGAGGTACAGGCGCTGAAGGACGGTATCCGCTACGTCTACACGCTGCAGGATCCGGAGAATTCCACCGGAATTATCCCGCTGCAGATCAGCGAGGAGAGGATGCAGAATCTGATCCTCAGCAAGCTGGATGAGAAGGACGCCAGGACTGCCAGAAATTATTTCACCCTGAAGGACGGCGTCTACACGTTAAATGAAGCCGCCATGGATTCCAAAATCAGTATGAGCCGTCTGAATAAGTTCTTCGAACAGTGCGGCTATACGGTCGAGGATTATGAGCTGGATATGGAGGGTATGGAAGGAGCGGAGAATATCTCCTTTACGATCCCCATGGAATACCGGCTGACAGACAACGGCCTGGAAGTGTCCATCCCCGCGGGCGAGATCAAAGAGGGCGGCGGCGCTTCCATCGCCAGGATCCAGGTACTGCCCATGTTCGGCGCGGGCGGAACGGATGACGAGGGCTACATCGTGGTTCCGGACGGCTCCGGCGCGCTGATCGATTTCAACAACGGGACGAAGAACTCGCCCTACACCCAGAACGTGTACGGCATCGACCCGGAGGTGCAGAGCTACACGGTGACGGAACTGACGGAGAACGCCAGGCTTCCCATCTTCGGTATCAAGAACGGCGATTACGCCTTCCTTGGCCGGATCACCGGCGGGGACGCGCTCGGCATCATCAACGCCAACGTCTCCGGCAATACCAACAGCTATAACTTCGCTTACGCGGAATTCTCCACACGCGAGATCGAGCTGTTAAATATGTTTGGCGTCTCCGGCAACCAGTCCGACGTGCCTGTGGTGGAGGATGAGCTTTACGACGAGAAGCTGAGCGTGACCTATACCTTCCTGGACGGCGACGACGCGGACTATTCGGGCATGGCCAATGCCTACCGCAGCCAGCTGATCGCGGAAGGAACGCTTACGAAGCAGGCGGCCGGCGGGACGACGCCGTTCTACCTGGATATTCTGGGAGGCGTCGAGATCCAGAAGCATGTCATGGGCGTGCCCTATACCGGCATCTATCCGATGACCACCTACGAGCAGGCGGACCAGATCCTGGATATGCTCTATAAGGCCGGCATCAGCGATGTGCGGATGAGTTACCAGGGATGGTTCAACCGGGGCGTCTACCATGACGCGGCCGATAAGGTGAAGCTGATCAAGGCGGTGGGAAGCAAATCGGAGCTGGAGGCCTTAAGCACGCGTCTGGAGGAGAACGGCGGAAAGCTGTTCCTGGACGTGGCGTTCCAGCAGGTGCCCTACACATCCAAACGCTTTAACGACGTGCTGGAAGCGTCCAAATATTTTTCCGGCTATGTGGTGTCCATGGGCGCCTTAAACCCGGCTACGATGCGTCAGACCAGTACGCTGACCTGGTACGACGAGCTGTCCTACTTCATCATGTCGCCGCGGTTTTTGCCCTGGTATGTGGGACATTTTAGGGACGCTGCGGCGGATATCGACGTATCCGGCTACAGTCTCCGGGATCTGGGCGATGTGCTGGCCTCCGATAAGAAGAGGACGGACGTCATCGACCGGCAGGAGGCGGAGCAGGTGGTCGTGGGCCAGCTTAAGGACCTTAACGCCACAGGGAAGAGCCTGATGGCAAACGGCGGCAACGCCTACGCCTTCGGCCAGGTGACCGATATTGTCGGCGCTCCGACCCAGTACAGCAAGTTCTATATCGTGGATCAGCAGATCCCGTTCTACGAGATGGTGATCCACGGCTGCATCGATTACTCCGGCCAGTCCCTGAACCTGATGGATCAGGACGCGGATGAGGAAATGGTACTCAGCTTCATCGAGTACGGCGTGGCCCCCAGGTTCACCTTCTCCTACGAGGATTCCAGCAACATCAAATATACCTCGTCGGCGGATATGTACTCGGTATGCTACACCACCTGGATGGAGGACGCCCAGGATATCTACGAACAGATCAGCGGAGCGCTCTCTAAGGTTCAGGGAGCGGAGATGATCCATCACGAGGTTCTGGATAACGGCCTGGCGGCGGCAGAGTACGATAACGGCGTAATGATCTATGTCAATAAGACGGATGAAGCCCTGGACGCCGGCGGCGTGACGGTGGAGCCCATGAGCTACAAGATCACAGGAGGTGCGTCATGACAAAGAAAAAGAGAAAACTGTCTTTGCTCGATAAGCGCGCGATCACCGGATTTTTGTTTGTCCTTCCATGGTTCATCGGATTCCTATGGTTCTATGGAAAGGGATTTATCCAGGCGGTCCGCTTCAGCTTAAGCAACCTGACGATGCAGGAGACCGGCGGTTATCTGCTGGAGTTTGTGGGACTGGATAACTTCAAATACGCGTTTTTGCGGGACGCCACCTTTAACCAGACGCTGGTAAGTTCCATCGGCAACATGCTGATCGATGTGCCGCTGATCATTTTCTTCAGCCTGTTCATCGCGATCCTGCTAAACAGCAAGTTCCATGGCAGAACGCTGATGCGCGCGGTCCTGTTCCTGCCCATCATCATGAACTCGGGCGCCATCCAGGCTTCCATCGAGCTGGCGCAGCAGGCCGTAAACGGCGGCGTGACGGCGGTCTCCTCGGAGGCGGCGGTGTCAAGCGGCGTCAATGTGGAGTATCTTCTGGACATGATGACGGAGCTGGGAGTTCCGGCGATGCTGACGGATTACATCGTTCTGGCGGTGGGGCGGATCTTCGATATCGTGCAGGCGTCCGGTATCCAGATCATCATCTTCATCGCGGCCCTGCAGTCGGTGCCCGGGGCTCTCTATGAGGTGTCCAAGATCGAGGGAGCGACAGCCTACGAGACCTTCTGGCGCGTCACCTTCCCGATGGTATCGCCGCTCATTGTCACCAATGTGGTCTACACCATCGTGGACGCCTTCATGAACAGCGAGGTGGTGCAGGAGGCTTACGACATGGCGTTTACCAACTTTAACTGGAGCGTCAGCGTGACCATGAGCCTGATCAGTTCCTTCGTTGTCTGTATCCTGCTGGCCGTCATCGTCAAGATCATTTCCAGCAAGGTATTCTACTATAACTAGGGAGGTGGAGAAAGATGAAAACTGCGGCAATCACAAACAGTTCCGGAAACACCGCGGCAGTTCCCGCAAGCGGGCGCGCCGCGAAGAACGGGCAGAAGGCGGCGGCATTTTCCTTCTCCTCCGTCGATAAGGTGCAGATGAAGAAATTCGGCCGGCGGATCCAGGCGATCCTCCTCGGACTGCTGAAATTCTGCATCCTGGTCGGTATCGCCTACATCATCCTGGGGCCGTTGATCTCCATGCTGTCCAGTTCCTTCTTTACCGAGAAGGACCTGTACAATCCGGTGGTCATCCTGTTCCCGGTGGAAGGCACCCTGGGAAATTACGCGGACACTTACCGGGTCATGCAGTATCCGCGGACGCTGCTTACTACGGTGGCCTATGTGGCGAGCCTGACATTTATCCAGGTCATCGTCTGCTCCATGGCGGGCTACGGCTTCGCGCGGTTTGATTTCCCATTCAAAAATGTGCTGTTCGCCTGCGTGATCCTGACCATCGTGCTGCCTACGGACACGCTGATGCTTCCCTGGTACACGGAGTTCCGTAATTTCGACATCCTGGGCATCCTGCATCTGACCACGGGCCACGGCGTGAACCTTCTGACTTCGCCGGTGCCCATGTACATTATGACGCTGTTCGCCTGCGGCCTGCGGTCCGGCCTCTTTATCTACATCTTCAACCAGTTCTTCCGGGGACTGCCCAAGGAGATCGAGGAGGCGGCCTTCGTGGACGGCGCCGGGGCGCTGTACACCTACTTCCGCATCATGCTGATCAACGCGATGCCGTCGGTTCTGACGGTCAGCATCTTCTCCATGGTGTGGCAGTACAACGATACGTTCTACGCAAGGCTGTTCGGTATCAGCAACCGGCTCCTGATGAGCATGAGGATCTCCACGGTTCAGGAGACGATCTCCAATTCCAAGAAGATCCTGGACAGCTCGGTGACCCAGCTTTACCTGTACGCCGGCATCATCATGATGCTGGTGCCCGTGATCGTTATCTACTGCCTGCTGCAGAAGAAGTTCGTGGAAGGCGTGGAGCGGAGCGGTATCGTCGGATAATTGATCCGGCGGCTGTATGTGCCGGCGGCGGAGAACGCTCCGGCCGGGCCGCTGCGGGTGCGGCGGTATATTTCACAAGCGTTTCACGGGAAATGAGGGCGGCAGTCCCCGTTCCGCCCCGTTTCCCGAAACGGATACAGCTTTCATCGTGAAAGCAGATCAAAATGTATGAAAAACAAGAAGGAGGTAACAAAGTTATGAAGAAAAGGACACTTGGAAGGATCGGGTCCGTGCTGATGGCCGGAGCCATGGTGGTTTCCCTGGCAGCCTGCGGAGGCGGCGACAGCTCATCCACCGCGACGACGGCAGCGGCCGGCGGCACGGAGACCACAGCGGCGGCAGCCGGAACGACGGCGGCCGCGGAGACTACAGCGGCAGCAGCTGAGGAAGAGACCGCGGCAGCCGAAGACGGGGGGGCAGTCGCAGGTGCGTTAAGCAACTACGAGGCCAAAGATATGGGCGGACGTACCATCAAGATCGGTCTGTGGTGGGACATTTTCTATGACAGTGAATTCCAGACCCTGGACGACATCACGGCGGCCGGCGGTACCTATGACAACGCGGAGACCGCGCAGATGCAGCTGGACGCGGTACGCGCCGTAGAGGACAAATGGAACGTTAAGATCGACTATGTGAACCTTGGATGGGACGGCGTTATCAGCAGCATCAACACCTCTGTTACCAACGGCACGCCTGACTGCGATATCTATCTGACCGACCCGCAGTTCGGTATCCCGGCGGTAGCCAACGGTTACGCGATGAACCTGGAGGATGTCGCTCCGGCGGATTCCGATATCCTGAATGAAGAGAACGTATTCACCCGTTTCCCGGTTCTGGGCAATGAGAACTATCTGTTCTACACCAGCACGACGGTTCCCACCGGCGCGGTTTATCTGGCGTACAATGCGGATATGGTAGACGAAATGGGCCTGGAGGCTCCGGAAGCGCTGGCCGAGAGAGGCGAGTGGACCTGGGATAAGTTTGCTGAATACTGCCAGACGCTGACCCGTGATACTGACGGCGACGGCAACATGGACGTCTATGGCTACGGCACCACGCAGACCAAGACCATGCAGGGCTTTTTGGCTGCCAACAACGCGATGATCGCAGGAACCACCACTGAGGGCTTAAGCGATCCGAAGTCCATCGAAGCATTTAACTTCATCGACCGTCTGTACAATGTGGACGGCACCGCAAGACCGTATACCACCGACTGGAACGACGACAATGAGGCTCTGTTCCAGAATAAGGTCGCGTTCGGCTTCGTACAGTTCTATGAGCTGGTAGGCCGCGACATTGACTATGAAGTACGTATCTGCCCGGCTCCGATCGGCCCCAGCGGCGACGGTTCCATGACTCCCAACGAGCTGCATAACTGCTACTTCATCCCGGTGGGCGTGGAAGACGCGACGGCTGTCTATGAGATCTTTGAAGAGCTGAACAACTGGCATATGGGAGACACCTTCTATCGTGACGATCCCGCCTGGTTCGAATCCGGATTTGTGGATGAGGATCAGCTGGAGCTGGGTTACACCGAGGGCTACAAGGCCAACGCGGATATTTTCAATTCCGTATCCAATAACCCGATGGGCGACGTGTGGTACGCGATCTACGTCAACAAGGAGATGAGCGTTTCCCAGGCGATCGAGTCCTACAAGCAGCAGATGCAGGATGCGATCGATGCCCTGTCGGCGAATATGGAGTAAAAGCGCGGGTATGATCTGCTCTGAGCCGTTTCGTTTGGCGGCGAAGGCAGGAAGCGTACCGGCTTATATGTTTCTCCGGCCGGCCAGCGGGGTGGCCGGCCGGAAAATGAACAGAAATGGAGACGGGCCGCACGTCAGGGCGGACGGGCGGCCCGTCCGGACTTATAGATCAGTGACAGACGGGGAGCGGACCTTAGGCGGACGGCCTAAGGTCCGTGTCTGAAAATGCTTAAGTGTACGAAATCAGCCGGCATCAGACTTTTGCGTTATGATAGTGTGCGGCAGGCAGTGCGCCGGCGATATGTTTCATGCGGAGCATCATCATTCGGGGCAGAAAGGATGAATTCATATGGACAGGCTCTTCGGGCAGGACACGCCGTTTTTCCGTTTTATGACGGTGGCGGGCAACGTGATCGCGGTATCGCTTTTCTGGCTTTTGTGCTGTATCCCGGTGGTGACCATCGGGCCGGCCAGTATCGCCATGTACTACACAATGGTGAAAATGGTGCGGCATGGCGAAGGCTATGTGACCCGGGAATTCTTCGGCGCATTTAGGCGGAACCTGAAACAGGGGATCCTGATGACGCTGATCTTCGCTGCGCTGGCGGCGGTGCTGGCGCTGGACCGGACTTATATCACGGCCATGTACGAGCAGGGTGGCGAGGCGCGGATCCTGGGACTTCCGATCGGCAGCCAGGCGGCTGCGGCCATGAGCCTGGGCTATACGCTTCTGATCCTGGTGGTTCTGGGCGTATTTCTCTATATCTGGCCGGTCATGTCCCGCTTTACCATGAAGATGTGGGAATGCTTTAAGCTGGCGCTTCTGATGGTATTTCGGCATCTGCCCTACACGGTGGTGTTCGCTGCGATGTGGGTGCTTTGCCTCTTCGGCGTCGTGCTGATCCCGGTGCCGATGATCTTTGTGCTGCCAGGGGCCTGCTGCTGGGCGGAGACATTTCTGATGGAGAAGCTCCTCCGTAAATACATGGCGAAGCCGGAGACGGAAGAGGATCTGGAGAAATGGTATTACCGGGATGAAAGGCAGAAGAAGGATGCGGAGAAGGGAGGAGAGGAGTAGTGAAAAGCAGAGAAAATGATGCTAGTCTTAAGAACCGGAGAAGGCGTATCCTTGTAAATCTGCGGGAACGCGGTATCAGTGCCGTTTTGGCGGCGTGCCTGCTGGCGGCGGGCATAAGCGGCTGCGGCAACGGCGGTACGCCCACGGAGACGACGGGGCAGGCTGCGGCGGAGACGACTGCGCAGGAGGCCGCGGCGGAGAGGACAGGACAGGCTGCGTCGGATGCAGCGCAGGACGCTGCGGCAGAGACGGCAGACCGGAACGCGCCGGATGCGGCGTCGAATGCTGCAGCGGAAACGGCCGGGCAGGAAGAGACGGCCGCGCAGGAAACAGAGAGCTCTGCGCAGGCGGAGGAACAGGAGGCAATTTCTTATATGTTTGACGCATCGGAAATGACAACAACCGGCAAAGTAAAGCTGGATCATTCGATAGAAGGTTACACCGGTGAAGGTTACCTCACCGGATTTGAGGACGAAAACGACGGCTGCTCCTTCACCGTGGATGTGCCCTACAGCGGCAGCTTCGACATCCATGTGGTAAGCGCGGGCCTGGGCGGAGAGAAGATCAACGATATCCAGGTGGACGGCACGACTGTGGGTACATTTACCACGAAGGACGAGACCTTCGGCGAATCCGTGCTGCGCCGGGTCTATCTGGAGGCCGGCGAGCACAGCATCGGCGTTCACAAGAACTGGGGCTGGATCGCCCTGGACAGCATGACGTTCGCCTCGGCGGAGCGGCTGCCGGACAGTACCTTTGAGGTGGAGCCGGTGCTGATCAATCCGAACGCTTCGCAAAGCGCGGTGAACCTGATGAAATATCTGACGTCGATTTACGGCGAGTACACCCTGTCCGGGCAGCAGGCGGACAACGGCACGGCAAGTCCCGAGATGATTGCCATTAAGAACGCAACCGGCGGCAAGCAGCCGGCGATCCTGGGACTTGATCTCATGAACTATTCGCCGTCCTTTGCCAGCCACGGGGCGGTCGGGAAATCGATCGAGCAGGCCATCGAGTATGATAAGTTGGGCGGGATCGTCACCTTCTGCTGGCACTGGGGCGCGCCGGAAAAATATGCGAAATCCGGAGCCGCATGGTATAGGACGTTTTATGCCGACAGCACGGATATCGACCTGGCGGCCATCATGGACGGCAGCGATGAGGAGGGATACGCATTGCTCCTGGACGATATCGATGTTATCGCGGAGCAGCTTAAGATCCTCCAGGACGCGGACGTGCCGGTTCTGTTCCGGCCGCTTCATGAGGCGTCCGGCGGTTGGTTCTGGTGGGGCGCGGCAGGTCCGGAACCTTGTAAGGAGCTGTGGAAGCTGCTCTATGACCGTCTGACCAATGTTCACGGCCTGAACAACCTGATCTGGGTCTGGAACGGCCAGGCCGCCGACTGGTATCCCGGCGACGAGTATGTGGATATTATCGGCGAGGACATTTATCCCGGCAATTATGTGTATTCTTCCCAGAGCGGGAAGTTTGCGGAGGCCGTCGAGTATCCGGACCATTACCCGGAGACAGCCAAGATCGTGGCGCTTTCGGAGAACGGATGTTTCTTCGATCCTGATCTGGCCTGGCGCGACCAGGCGCCCTGGGCGTGGTTCTGTACCTGGAGCGGCGAGTTCGTGGCTCAGAACGGGTATAATAAGCTGTCCGGAAAGTACACGGAGGACTACATGGTCGAGAAAGTCTACAATCACGAGCGTGTCATCACGCTGGATGAACTGCCGGATTGGAAGAGCGGGGAGAACTAAAGAACGGTATATTTATGAAGCGGAAAGAGCGCCGGCGGCGCTCTTTCTGTATGTTGCGTGTGGATAAAGGGTAAATCTCGTTTAAGCTGTGCGATTGTTCCGACTGGCTATTTATCAATTCTCAGTAACTTTTGGGTAAGGTTTAGCAATAAACGGTTGCGCCGCCGCTTTCGGATGGAGTATAATGAAAGACGTTACCAAATATGTTTTTATGAGGAAAAAGAGATGAAAAAACTATTTAACGACGGCTGGCTTTTTGCCGAAATGCCCCTCGGGGAACTCCCCGAAGAGAGTGATTATAAGCCGGTAGACATTCCCCACGACTGGCAGATCTGGCATGTGGACGACCTTTACCGGACATCCGACGGATGGTATAAAAAGACGTTCTGCGTCGAAGGCACTGCCGGGAAGATCTATACCCTGCGCTTTGAAGGCGTCTATATGGACAGCGAGGTGTACTTAAACGGCGATAAGGTCTATGAGTGGAAATACGGCTATACGACCTTCGATGTCCCGCTTGCATTGCGGGAGGGCGTAAATGAGATCAAGGTTCGCGTGAGATATCAGAATATCAATACCCGCTGGTATTCCGGCGCGGGGATCTTCAGGGATGTCTGGCTCCGCGAAACCGGGGAGAATTACATTGTCGAGGACGGAACCTATGTTGTGAACCGCCCGGAAAGTGACAGTCTCCCCGAAGGCGGCAGCTGGCGCATGGAGATCGACACGGATATATGCGCGGCGCAGGACTGCGTTGTGAAGCATACCCTTTATGACGCGGCAGGAACCGCCGTGGCGTTTGCGGAAACCGCAGTGCCGGCCGGCACTGCCAAAGCAACGCAGGGTTTTGACGTCCTGAACCCTGATCTCTGGAGTCCCGAGCATCCATACCTGTATTCTCTTCTGACGGAAATGTTCGTCGGAAATGAACCCGCCGACTTAAGAGCCGAGCGCGTCGGCTTCAAATCCTGCCGTTTCGACAGCGAAAAGGGCTTCTTCTTAAATGGTAAGAACATGAAGCTGAACGGCGTCTGCATGCACCACGATCAGGGCGCGCTGGGTTCCGCTTTTAACAGAAACGCGGCGAGACGTCAGCTTACGAAGCTGAAGGAAATGGGCGTCAACGCCATCCGGACTTCCCACAACCCGCCGGCGCCGGGATTCATGGATCTGTGCGACGAGATAGGCTTTCTGGTAGACAGCGAAGCCTTTGATATGTGGCAGGATCGAAAGACGGAATTCGATTACGCGCGTTTCTTTAACGAGTGGCATGAGCGCGATGTGGCAAGCTGGATCCGGCGTGACCGGAACCGGGCGAGCATCATCATGTGGAGCATCGGCAACGAGATCGGCGACACCAACGATATCCCGCGGGGCGAGGAGCTGACGAAAGAGCTGATCCGCTGCGTCCGGATCCACGACTATAAGAACGCGCATCCCGTGACGATCGGTTCCAACCATATGCGCTGGCAGGGCGCGCAGAACTGCGCGAAGCACTTAGGAGCGGTAGGTTATAATTATCTGGAAAGCATTTACGACCGCCACCATGAGGAGCATCCGGACTGGGTGATCTACGGATCGGAGACCGCGTCGACGATTCAGTCGCGGGGAATCTATCATTTCCCGGCTTCGGTTTCTGCCACTACTTACGACGACAGCCAGTGTTCGTCGCTGATGAACTGCTGCACCGGCTGGGGCGCGCCGAACGTCGAGCATAACATCAGCGAGGACAGGAACAGGCCCTATTCCCTTGGGCAGTTTATCTGGACCGGGTGGGATTATATCGGAGAGCCTACGCCGTACCACACGAAGAATTCGTTCTTCGGGCATATCGATACAGCGGGCTTCCCCAAGGACAGCTTCTACGCCTATAGGGCCGAGTGGAATAAGTCTGCGGCGCCGTTCGTCCATTTGTTTCCCTCGTGGGACTGGAACGAGGGGCAGCTGATCGACATTTTCGCGTATTCCAACTGCGACGCGGTTGAGGTGTTTGTAAATGGCCGCAGTCTTGGGAAAGAGGCTTACAATCATACGGACGGCCATACCCTTTCGGGGCGCTGGCAGGCGGCGTATGAGGCGGGCGAGCTGAAAGCGGTGGGATATAACGCAGCCGGAGAGGCGGTCTGCGAAGACGTTCGCCGCACGCCGGGGGACACCGCGCGGCTTTCGGTTCAGCCTGACCGCGGGACGGTTACGGCAAACGGCACGGATCTGCTTTATCTGGAGATCACGGCTGTCGACGGAGAAGGAAATGCGTGCGACAACGCGAGAAACCGGGTGAATGTGAGCGTCGCGGGGCCGCTTCGTCTGATGGGCATGGATAACGGCGACAGTACGGATTACGAGGAATATAAGACCAATTCCCGCAGGCTTTTCGGCGGGCGGCTGGTCGTGATCCTGGGAACGACATTTGAAAGCGGCGAAGGCGTGGTTACGGTATGTTCTCCGGGGCTTCCGGATGAGATCGTCAGGATCCCGGTCACGGCTGCGGAAGCTGCGGAGGAAACTGCCGGTGCGTCGGAGAAAGATGGCTGTGCGTCCGAAGGAAAGACCATCGCTTCGGAAGGCATTTCCTGCCTCCAGCAGGTCGAACGTGATGACCGCCGTGAAGACTTATATGTCAGAAAGATCGATCTCACTGTGTCGGCCGGAAAGCTTACGCCGGAATGCCCGAAGGCTTCCGCGCGGATCCGGATCTACCCGGCCGGCGCGGCGTCGGCTCCCGGCGATATCGGATTCAAGGCGGTCACCATTACGGGTGTCGAGACGAATCTTCTGAAGATCGAACCCACCCCGGACGGCGCGGATCTGACTCCTTTGGGCGACGGCGTCTACCGTCTCAGGGCGTACTGCAGAAACGGCGGCAAATACGAGGAGGTGATCTCGGAGATCGAGATGGAGAACGCCGGCTTCGGCCCGGCGGCTATAAGCCCCTATGGAGGCATCGTGCTTGCCTCGCTGGCCGCGAACGCGGACGAACTGAATTCCGATATGGGCGGCGGAGTGCTTCTGCGGAGAACGAAACTGGTGCTTTACCGGCATGTCGATTTTAAGAAGACCGGTTCGGATGAGATCACGATCGGAATCTACACCTACAATGAAAATGTGATCCCGGTCGAACTGTACGCCGACGGCGAACTGGTCGACACCCTGCATTTCCAGGCGAAGAATGAGTGGAATGTCTACAAATACAATACATTCACGCTTCCCCGGACGCTTAAGGGCGTTCATGATCTGGAGTTTGTGTTCAGGGAAGAACTGCGTTTCCTCGGGTTCTGCTTTGCGGCTCCCCGCCGCCTCGGAACCTTGATCCGGGCTCTGGATAACGACGCGGTCTACGGCGACAGCTTTGTAAACGGAGCGGAAATGATCGAGAGGATCGGCAATAATGTCAGCGTCTGCTTTGAAGGCGTCGATTTTGAGGATGGCGCGGGCAGGGTCGAGATAACCGGCCGCACGAGAAACCGGCGCGATACGATACGGCTGACGTTTGCGGCAGGGAAAGACGCGCCGGGGCAGGAGAATAAGCCGGAGCAGGAGAATGGATCGAAGCAGGAGAATAAACCGGAGCAGGAAAGCGTGGATCTGGAATTTGCGGGAAACAAGGACGGGGAGATCGTAACGAGATCGTTTGCGATTCCGGAGATTTCCGGAGTGCGGGATCTTACGGCTGTATTCCTTCCGGGTACCGATTTTGATTTCCAGGCCATTCGATTTACGAAAAATTAATTTCTGATTAATTTATCTGCTTTGATCAATTTATTAACAGGCATGAGACAAGTGCAGATTGCACAATCTCATGCCTGTTCTTTTGTCTAAATCTGATAAATTTGAAATATATCATAATTTGGTATTGAAATTTCCCTTAAATTAAATTAGAATTAAACTAAATTATAAGTTAATTATTAACTTAAATATAGTATCGCGGGAGGTGTTCGAAGTGAGGCGAGGCAGTCTGAGGAAAGGGGACGGAAACGAAACTCATTGCAGTGTGGATTACAGGATCTGGCATGGCATGGGGAATGATGCTGCAGATTACAAGACCCAGAGTGGTAAGGAGAATCGTGTTGCGGACTGCGGGATTCGTCATGGCATGAAAAGAAACGCTGTGTGTCGCGTTGCAGAAGGCAAAAGGAAATGCAGAGACAGAAGCAGCAGAGGATATACGTTATATCGCGGCCTTGCGGCCGCGGCAGCCATAGTCCTGGCGTTTACAGCCGTCTTCCCCCAGACGGTGATTTCCGCCTGGGCCGCTCCGGGAGGGAGTACCGGGACGGACGATGCGCCTCAGATCGTGAGGCAGTGGGATTTCTCGGACGGAACCCAGGACTGGGTGTATGACGACAGCTGGTCGGGGGACAGTTATACCGGCGAGACGGAATTTACCTGGGACGAAGAGAAGCAGATGCTGAAGCTCACCGTAGATTTCTCCGGCAATGCAGACAACGGCTACAGCCAGATCGGCGTCAGCTTCCCGTCGGAGGATGGAATCGACTATTCCCAGGCAGGCGGCCTGGACTTCGATTTCTACTATGACGCGGCGGCTTATACCACCGGAGACTTTACGGTCAAGGCGTTTTCTGACAATGTCTTTCGTGACCAGAGCGTGATCGTCAGTCAGAGCCTGCCGGAAGATACCGGCGACGGCCTGATGATGGTGAACGTTTCCCTGGGCAGCGACGCCTATTATGCCGGCCGCGAGCATCCGAAGAAGCTGATGCTGCAGATCATCGGCAACAATACCGATTACAAGGGCGATATCTGGATCGACAATATAACGCTGCGTGCTGAAAAATATGAGCGTTTCCTGGTGGAAAGCACTGTGAAAGCAGAGACTGCTACGGTCATTACCGGTACAGACGCCGCGCTGACGGTAAACGGCAGCACGATCGAATATGCCGGCAGCGTTCAGCTTACGGACCCGGCGGCGGACGCGGAGACCATTGCGCTCTATCAGTACTTAAAGGCTGTGGGTGAATCGGACGCGGCTCTGTTCGGCCACATGGAGGATACGATCCTCAAGGCGGGCGCCGAGGAATATACAGAATCGGATACAAAGGACGTGACCGGATCCATTTCCTCCATCATAGGCCTTGATATCGGCGGACTGTTCTCCGGCTACGCTTCCAAATACAATGAGCGCCATCCGGAAGCCCAGCCGCTTCCCGACACCAACGCCGGCAATATCAAGGCGGCGGCGCTTCTGTCCAATGAAGCCATCGCGCAGGGAGCGGTGATCACGCTGTCCTCCCATATGCCCAATTTCGCCGGGGCGGCGAAGAAGGACATGTCGGCGGCTTTAAGCTATGACCGCTATGATTTCAGCGGCGCGGATTCCTACAGCACCATCGGCGACTGCATGAACCAGCTCATGCCGGGAGGACGTTATCACGACGCGTTCCTGGCCCATCTGGACGCCATTGCCGACTACATAAAGCAGGTGGACGGACCGGTCCTTCTGCGTCTCTTCCATGAGAATACCGGAAGCTGGTTCTGGTGGGGCAGCGATTTCTGCGACCCGGAGGCCTATAAGAATGTCTACCGTTATTCGGTGGAGTATCTGCGTGACGAGAGAAAACTCCATAATGTAATTTATGTATACGCGCCCGGTTCCGAGGCGGAAAATGTGGACGCTTACGGCGAGCGCTATCCCGGCGACGCCTATGTGGATATGATCGGTTTTGATACCTACGATTCGAATCCGGTGCCGGACGAGGAGGGCTACGGATTCCAGCAGGCGCTCCGGAAGGCCATGAAGGTGACGGATGATTTCGCCAAGGCGCACGGCAAGCTGTTCGCCCTGACGGAGACCGGCATGTCCTTCGCTTCCGGCGGCGGTATCCCGGAGGCGGGCAACCGGAGACCGGAGTGGTACAGCGAGATCCTGGATATCGTGACGGATAAGGCGTATGACTGCTGTTTCGTCATGCTGTGGTCCAACTATTCCCGGACCGGCGGCTATTACACGCCGTTTATCATTGATAAGAGAGACGACGGCACGCTGTTCGGCCACGAACTGCTGGATCCGTTCCTGATCATGTATAACAATGAGAAAAGTATTTTCGCCGCGGATCAGCTCTCCGTCATGAAGCAGATCAAGGCCGGGGAGATCAAAAAGCCGGAGATCACCGTTTCTGAAAAGGCCAGCGGTTACATTCTGGAACCGGCGGCTAATGCAAGGCTGGTGGAGGAAGGGGATCTGACGGCCCGGATGAACGGCCAGGCGGAGAAGATCGAATTTATCGTGAAGGGCAACGGCAAAGAAGTGACGGTCGAGGGCAGTCAGGACGGTTCCCAGGCGGTCGGCCATCTGGACGGCGAAAGCCTGGAGAGCTTCGGCATCGCGGCGGACGCGTCTGTCGAGCTCATAGTGGACGGCGAGTCCCAGCAGGAGATTCCGATCATGCTGAACATCAAGACCCGGTCCGACGATCCCCATGTGGTGGATGATTTCGAGGTCTACGGCGGACTGGACGAACTGCTTAAGGCCAGCTGGTATACCTATCAGAACGACAGCTGCGAGGCAAATGTATCGATCACCGATGAATTTGAATCGACCGAGGGCTACGCCCTGCGGTTCGACTACAAGAATAACCGCAGCGGCTGGGCCGGATGCGAGATCTTCCTGGACAGCGACTGGTCGGACTGCGACGCGCTTCAGTTCTGGGTCATGCCGGATCTGAACATGCAGAAGACCGTGTTCCAGATCAATACGGCCGTCGGCGGCTCCTATGAGGCTTACCTGCAGGAATACCCGGATTACGCGGCGGCGGACGGTCCTATGATCGCCACGATCCCGTTTTCGGAGTTCACCGATAAGGGAGGCAGAGGGGCGCTGAAACCGGCGGATGCGAAGGAGATCACCAGCCTGAGCCTCTGGGTCAATACGATTCCCGGATCTGAGGCGCTGGGAGACAGCCTGGAGATCCGGGGCTGGGTCTGCTACGATGAGATCCGGGCTGTAGCCGCAGGGTTGGATGCGCCGGCGTTTGAGGCGCTGGAAGGCGACGAAGGCTGGCTTGAGGCCGCGAAGGCGGAAGCGGACGAGGCGGCCCGTAAGGAACAGGAGGAGCTGGAAGCAAGACGCGCCGCGGCGGCCGCCAAGCGGGAAGCGGAAGCGGCGTCGAAGGCCGCGGAAGAAGCGGCTGCGGCGGAAGCGGACGGAGCTGCGGAGAACAGCGACGGAAGTGCTGCGGAAACGAAAGGCGCGGCGGATGTGGAAGGAGTGGCAGGGGCCGGAGCGGGCGAGGAGAACAGCGCGACTGGCGCTGCAGTATCCCAGAAAGTACCCGCGTGGAAATACGCGCTTCCGGTCATATCCGGCGTGATCGCCATACTGGCGATAGCGGCTTTCGCGGTACTGTGCGCCGGCAGGCGGAGACCGGAGAAGAAGCCGGAGGCAGGATCGGAGAAGGAACCTGCGCAGAAAACGGAATCATAGATCAGGCTCAGAAGGAGGATGAAGATCATGTCGAAAATGTCAGGGTTATGGAACAGTATGTTGGCAAAAAGATCGTTAAGCATATTGATGTGCGGCGTTCTCGCGGTAACCTCTACCGGCGTCTGCGTCGTATCCGCAACCGATCTGATGGCAGAGACAAGGGCTGTCAGCGAGACCGCGGCGGGCGGATCGGCAGCGGAAGATGAATCAGCTGCAGCGGAGAACTCAGGCGTCCAGATAACCCCTGTCGACGGCAACGGGGGAGTGCAGGGGACGGGAAATTCCGTCGCGGGCACACAGGGACAGACCGCCGGCGCGCGGCAGAATCAGACGGCAGCTGGTACGCAGACAGCGCAGCAGGCGCAGAACGCGGCAGAAGAGCCGGAGGAAACCGGCGAGCCGATCCATGAGTTCACCCAGACCTGGGTGGGCTACGAGGCAAGCTTAAAGGATTTCATTGCGGACTACGAGCCCGGCGATGAGGTGCGCATTTCCGCTTCCTTCGATAAACCGGTCGGCAGCCAGTTCGGTATGTACATCGACGGAACCTGGAGCGCTTTCGGCGGCGAGGGAAAGAAACGCAATATCACGCTGATCCCCGACAGCGATTATATCAATATCCAGATCACGGATATGAAGGGAGCCGGCGCGGTGACGCTGACCGGTCTTTCCGCGGAGCTTGTGAAGAAGGGCGAGCAGGACGCGGGCAGTTACCTTCACCGTTTCACCGGTCTGTGGCAGGGATTTGAGACGAAATTCTCCGACTATAACCCGGATTATTCCGCAGGGGACGAGGTTAAGGTTACAGTCGTTTACAATAAGAAAGTAACCAGCCAGATCGGTTTCAACCAGAACGGCGGGTGGACTACCGAGAGCGGGGACGGAACGACTCTCACGAAGACCATTATTCCGGATAACGATTATCTGAATATTCAGATCTCCGATATGTGGGCCAGCTACAGTGTAGGCGTTGTGTCCGTCAGCGTCGAGATCACCCGCAAGGGCGTCGGCGGCGGAGGCGCCGGTCTGACTACCCGCAAATACACCCAGCCCGGCGACTACCATTTGTTCACCGGCGGCCGCAACGAGGGCTATACGGAGACTGACGCGTGGATCAATTACTGCGCGGATACGGATTACCTGACACTGACCTACGACTGCCTGCCGGAGCATGAGAGTTGGGGCGTACTGGCCTGGAACGCGACCATCGACGGCCAGTGGACCGACGGACCGTCCTACTCGGCCGACGGCGGGGACTCCACGAAGGTCGTGACGAAGACCTTCAGCGTGAAATTCCTGCGCAAAATGTTCGGTATTACCGATACCTCCAATGTAACCTCTCTGGGGCTGGGCTGCTGGAGCGAAGGCCAGATCATTGACCTGACCCTTCATGTAGGCAGCCAGATCCCGAGAGGCGAGCATCTGTTTGAGAACGGCGAAGTGAATAAGCCCTGGGTCTGCGACGATATCGAGTACCTGCTTGATCTGCCGGATGACAAATACATTTGCGTCAAATATACCTGCACGGACGGCAGCCACGGCGGCTGGACGGTCATGAACTGGGGCGCCTCCGTGAACGGGGAGTGGAAGGACGGCAGTGCTCTGGCACTTTCCGACAGGCCCACGTCCGAGCACATTTACGGCATGCGGATGAGCGAGTTCAGGAAAATGCTGGGCATCAGCTGGGATGTAAAGGTCGATACGGTCCAGATGTCCGTCTATAACGAAGGACGGATCCTGGATATCTGGATCAGCGATACGCCGGTACAGAACACGCCGACCGGAGGCAGCGGCGACAGCGGAAGCAGCGACGGCGGCAGTTCGCGGGTGGCAGGCCCGGCTTACGAATCGCCGAATAAGAGCGTGTGGGATGAGGTATTTGAGAAGGTGGACGCGGGCGGATCCGGCGTTAACCGGTTTACTGAAACGGTCGAGATGCCGGAAGCCTGGAACTGGGGCAATATCAGTGAAGAAAATGTAACGGCTGTCAAGAAGCTGCTGAAAGAGGGCTCGCTGGTGGTCGTTGATTACGCGCCGTCCGGCGCGGAAGCACCGTCTCTGCAGTTTACAATGACAGACGGCAGGCAGTTCTCTGTTCCCGCGTCCTATGTGAAGAGCGGGAAGGCCGGATATTCTTACGATGATATCGCGTTGGCGTTAAGCGGCTATCTGGTGCCGCAGGAGATCCTGAATATCCAGCTGTCGGCCGGAGGCGACGCGGTGACCGTATCGCGGATCAGCGTTGTGACCGGCAGCGGAAGTATGGCAAAAGAGCCGATCAAGGTACTTTCCGATTCCTGGAGCGGCTTTGAGACGACGCTTTCCAAATGGAACGCCGGTTATGAGAACGGCGATCAGGTAAGCGTGACGGTCACATTTGACAAGAGCGCGCCCGGCGACGTGGTATTCAACGGCGACTGGTCCACGTCCAACTGGACCACCGGTACTACATTTACAAGAACGGCGGTCTCGCTGGAAGACAAGATCACGATCCGCGTAGGCGAGCTTCCGTCCGGCGCGGGCTATGTGGCGATCACGGATATCAAAGTCGAGATCACCGGCAAGAAGAATTATGATGACTGTGTGGAAGTCAGCGGCGACAGCACGGTGGCCCAGCTGGCCGATACGAAGGAGAGCGCGGCGCAGAGCGTGCTTACGGAAGAAGAGATCAACGAGGGAACAAAGCTGGTGCTTGATGTTGAGCCATCTTCCCTGACCGCGGCGCAGGAGACCGAGGTGAAGAATGTATTTGCCTCGGAGCAGGGCGGAGACGGCGCCGAAGCGCCGGAGGTGAGGATCGCGTCCGTAATTAATGTCGAGCTGCATAAGGTGACCGGCAGCGGCCGGAGCACGGATGTGACGGAAACGAACGCGCCTCTTTCGATCAAGGTGCCGGTGCCGGCGGATCTGGAATCCGAGGCGGCGGATCTGGAGTTCGGCGTGGTGCGCGGTCATGAAAATGCGAACGGGAAGATCGAGTATACCTTCCTGGAGGATAAGGACAGCAATCCGCTGACGGTGACATTTGAAAGCGACCTGTTCTCCACATTTACGCTTGTGTACGGCGAGACCGGCGCGTTCGACGGAGCCAGCGGCGCGATCAAGGTGTTCAGGACCACATGGACAGGATTTGACACGACGTTCAGCGCCTTTAAGGAAGACTATAAGGCCGGCTACCCGACGACAGTGACGCTGACCTTCGACCGGGCGGTAAAGAGTTATGTGGATTATCATTCGCCGGATTTCACGAGAGAACCGTCGGAGTTTGACAACGCGCCGGTTTCCGCGACCTATACGGCGACGATCCTTCCGAAGGACGACAGCCTTTCCATCGGCATCGCCGATATGAACGGCGGTTCCATGGTGAAGCTGCTGAGCGTGAAGATCGAGCAGGAGATCAAGGAGATCGAGGCGCTTTATACCTTTGAGGATACCTGGGGAAGCAATGATTCTACCTACAATGTGGCTCTGTCCGAATTGGCTGCAGGCTTTGCGGTGGGCGATACCGTGAAGGTGACGGCGGTCTTCGACCAGAAGGCGAAAGTCAAGCTGATGGCCAACGGCTGTACGGAGTATTTCACCGACGGAAACAGCGAGACGGTGGAGTGGGAGATCACGCCGACAGACGACGGTATATCCATTCAGGCGGCCGACGCCGGCCAGATCCCGCTGCATCTGCTGAGTATTAAGGCGGAGATCGTGAAAAAGGGAGAAGGCGGCGGAAGCGGCAGTGAAGGCGGCGGAAGCGAGGGCGAAGGCGGCGATGAGCCGACGGAGCCGGTTGATCCGGCCAATGTGCTCCATACGTTCACAAGCGCGTGGACCGGGTTTGATACTGCCTTTACAACCTATAATCCGGCATATGAAGCCGGGAAAGAAACGACGGTAACGCTGACGTTTGATAAAGAAGTCGGAGCGCAGATTTATTATCATGGTTCCGCTGATCCAATAGTTGGTGAGGAAAAGGGGACGGAGACCGTACTGACATTCACGCCGCCTGATGACTACATGAGCATCCAGCTGACAGACATGGCCGGGAATACGGAAGTGAAGCTGCTGGGGATTAAGGTGGAGCAGGAAGGAGTGGAAGAACCGCCGGTGGAGGCGCTCTACACCTTTGAGAAGACTTATGGCAGCGATGGTTCTACCTACAATGTGACTCTGTCCGAATTGGCTGCAGGCTTTGCGGTGGGCGACACCGTAAAGGTGACGGCGGTCTTCGATCAGATGGCGAAGGTCAAGATGATGGCCAACGGCTGCGATGATTATAATACCGACGGAAGCAGCGAGACGGTGGAGTGGGAGATCACGCCGACAGGGGACGGCATATCCATTCAGGCGGCTGACGCAAGCCAACTTCCGCTGAAACTGCTGAGTATTAAGGCGGAGATCGTGAATAAAGGCGAAGGCGGCGATGAGCCGGCGGATGCGCTGTTCATATTTAAGGGAACCTGGGGAGGCAATAACTCCACATTCAACACGACCTTTAGCGCTTACAACGAGAACTTTGCTTCGAAAAAAGAAACGACAGTGACGCTTACGTTCGATGTGGCGGTACAGGCGAAGATCCAGAGCATGGAAGACGAAGGAAATAAGGACGGTATTCAGAATGATACGCCCCAGAAAGAGATCGTATTTATAACGGTCCCGACATTGGATAAGCTGGACATCCAGATAGCAAACCTGAATGGAAATGCGGAGGCGAAGCTTCTCAGTGTGAAGGTGGAGCAGAAAAATGCAGATGAAGAACAAAAGGAGGCCCTTTTCACCTTTACAAAGACCTGGGGTGGAGATAATGACAATACATATAGCAAACTTTTGTCTGAATTGGTTGAAGGATTTGCAGTAGGCGAAACCGTGAGGGTGACAGCAGTCTTTGATAAGGAAGCAACAGTAAAGATGATGTCAGGCGACGTTAATTATACTTCGAATGGAAGCAGCGAAACCGTAGAGTGGGAGTGCGTGCCGAAGGAAGATAAAATCTCCATCCAGGCGGCTGATGAGAGCCAGCTTCCTTTGAGATTATTGAGCATTACGGTAGAAATTGTGAACAAGGAAGAAGGCGGAGAAGAGTCGGTGGAAGCGCTTTATACCTTTAAAAGTACATGGGGTGGAGAACAAGGTACTTTTGAGACAACATTCAGTGAATACAATGCAGCATTCCAAACCGGAAGAAAGACAATCGTAACTTTGACATTTGATACAGAGACGGGTGTCAAAATCATGAATACTGGAGCCCCGGAGAGTGAAGAGAGTACTGATGCAGCGAAGGTAAAAACGATGACTTTAACACCTGCAGAAGACAAAATGTTGATACAGGTGTCAATGCTTGGGGAGAACGGGGAAGTGAACCTCCTGAATATCAAAGTGGAGCAGGAAGAAGCTGGGCAGCATATCGCTACTATACTTAGTACGGATGACAAGAAGGAGTATGGGTTTTCCATATCCGAAAACTGTGTTGGTTATCAAAGCAGTGATGAGGTGACTGTGACGGTAACGCTGAGTTCTGATGGTGAATTTAGCGGTAGGTTGGGGTGCAATGTGAAAGACTTAAACTGGCAGCAAATAGAATTTGCGGGCGATGACCAGTTCAAAGCCACAGTAGAATGGACATTTGTTTCGGATGGAAATCCGAGTATAGCGATTTGGAGTATGAGCGGAACCGTAGTCTATGTGGATTCAGTGAGTGTGGTGAAGACAGATGCTCAGAGTGGAAGCTCATTGAATGGTGTTTCCCTTAAGACGGCGTTTGTAGTCGGCTATCTGCCGGCAAGTCCTGCTGATGCCGTCCCCGCGGACGAGAAACTGTTCGACGGAGAGAAGGCGGAGAGCAGACCGGATTCCGAGAAGAATAACAGCCGCACGGAAAGCGAGACGCCGGATATTCCGAAGAACGCAATACTGCCGTCGGGTGATCATTCTGACGATAGTCAGGATGAATGAGACAGCATCATAAATCCTACTTAGACGGGCTGCCGGTGATGTGTAAGGGCATCACCGGCAGCCGGTTGAATGTAAATGGACGATGGAACAGAAATAAACGGAAACGGATGGAAACCGCAAGGCGGCTTCCTACTGCTTCATAAACTGCCAGCTGTCGACCTCATACCCTTCGCCGGAAAAGATCAGGCAGAGATCATGGACGCCGGTAACGCCCTGCGTCAGTTCGGCGGTATATTCCGTAAAATCTTCCGTGGCTTCTTCGATGGGCAGGTATCCCAAGACCGGGCCGTCCGGCCCGTCGGCGCGAAGCTGGATCACGCCGGAGCCGTTCTTGCCGTTTTGAGTCCTGACGCGGGCGGTGAAAGAGACCGGCGTTTCCCTGCCGAAATCCACGCCCTTTACCAGGATGAAATCGCCGGGATCGATGCCGCCCAGAGCCATGTCGCCGGAGCCGCATTCTTTGGCTTCTTCATTGGCGGGGACGCAGTCGATGCCGGCCGCGACGGCCATGCACGCAGCCCGGTTTGTTTCGTAGGGATCCACATACGACAGCTGCAGGATGCCGCGGAGCGACTGGTGGATTTTTCCGATCGTGCCGTCCTCGCCCATGGTAAACTGGTTGACATGGGTGGAGCGGTAGCCGTGCTCGACGCCCATGGACTTTTCAAGCGTTCTGGCGTGGTAGGTGATGTACCATCTGTCCTTGAACTGGAACACGCAGTGGTGATTATTTCCGTACAGGCCGAAATATTTGCCGGGATTTTCCAGGATCGTCTCTTTCAGCGTGAACGGCCCCATGGGGCTGTCGCTTTCGAGGCTGACGATCTCGGCGTTGTGGAAGCCGTAGCGGGCGGTGCCTTCCGCGTCCACCTGCCAGTTGGAGCAGTAGGTGTAATAATATTTGCCGTCATATTTGTGGATGCCGGAATCTTCAAAGAGATACGGGGCGTCGATGGCAATGGGGTCGCCCGCCAGGCTGATCATATCGTCGCTGAGCTGCACGACACGGCCGGTTCCGGGATCGGCCGCCTTTCCTTCGGGGACGCCGCCGCCGAAATACAGATAAGCCGTTCCGTCGTCGTCCACCAGCACGGCGGGGTCGAAGAGCCAGAGCACGTCCGCGCAGTTGGGGGTCTGCCGGGTGATCAGACCTTTGCCAAGGGGATCTGTAAACGGACCGGTGGGGCTGTCGGCGGTGAGCACGCCTATACCGCCGCCGGCGTCGGCGAAATAGAGGAAGAATTTAACCTTGCCGTCGATCTCCTTCCACGCGGCGGCAGGAGCCCAGGAATTGTGGGCCCATTTGGCGGCGCCTGCCGGCCCCGCGGCGCGGATCGAGCCGTGGTCGGTGAAATTGATCATGTCGGCGGTGGAGATCACGTTGATGCTGCGGATCGTGCCGTAGGTATTTTCCACGATCTCCTTGTTGACATTATATTCGAACGAGTCTGCCGTCATATAGAAATACACCCGGTCCCCGTAGACCATCGCGAAGGGGTCCGCGCCGAAGCGCTGGGTCATCAGCGGGTTGGCGTCGTCGAGGCCTTTGTAGCTTTTGGCGAGCGTGATGCCGTCGAAGAGAGAAGCGTATTTGTCGTCGGTTTGCTGAACTGGTTGGATCATGGATTCTGAAGTCTCCGTTTCCTGGGTGGTGGTTTGCGTTTCAGATGTTCCGGTCTGAGTAACGGTGGAACCGGCCAGTATTTCATTCGGGGCGGCGGAACTATCCGATTGTCCGTCGGCGTTGTGTTCGGCGCATGCGTTCAGACCGACCAGGCAGGATAAAGCAGTGACCGTCAGCAGGATGATGTGTCTTTTCTTCATGGATCGGTTGTCCTTTCTGCTGTGTATTTCATAATTGAAAATAACCAGCGCTATCATAACATGCAGCGGCAGATTTTGTATACTGTTTTTTGCTGACTTACGCGTTGGAGTAAAGAAATAGTCAGTTGATAAAAAATAAATGAAAAGAGTATTGGTTCCTTGAGGTATAATGATTTCGACCAAAAAAACAAAAACCGAAAGGAGTACCAATACTCATGGATATTATAACATTAATCAACGAACTTGTCAGCGGTTTATTGAACGCGGAAGAGGATTTTTTGAAGCATCTGGACACCTTCCCCACATTTGAGGAGACCGTTCATGAACTGACCTGAGTTTTACAGTTTCATCACAAGATTAGAGTCTAAATAACCTGAAAATCCCAGGAATTTTCAATATTTCTGGG
>CANQRU010000044.1 GCA_947626395.1 uncultured Lachnospiraceae bacterium
CTTGGTAGCTCAGTTGGTAGAGCAGAGGACTGAAAATCCTCGTGTCACTGGTTCGATTCCGGTCCAAGGCATATCTTACTATCAGAGACCGAACAGCAGACACGAAATGCGCAGGCCTGCCTGCGGCAGTTCATAGATATCGGTCAGACAGTATGGAACGGGCGTGTAGCTCAGGCGGCAGAGCACTTGACTTTTAATCAAGTTGTCCGGGGTTCGAATCCCCGCACGCTCAGAAAGAACGCGTGCAGGTCATTATTATAAGGCCTGCACGCGTTTTATATTTGTTTGTGCCGCCGACAAAAAAGGCGGCGGAATGGAGATTTTATGAGAGAGATGAAATTCGCCGGCCGTTATATTCGGCGTTATATTCCGCAGTATCTGATCGGGATCATAGCGCTATTGCTGGTCGATCTGCTGAACGTCTATATTCCGCGGTTTACGGGGCAGATCACGGACGGCCTGGAGACCCATACGATCACGATGCCGGAGATCTGGATGCTGATCGGCAAGATCCTGCTGTTCGGCGTGCTGATCGCCGTGGGGCGCTTCTGCTGGAGGTATTTTATCCTGGGACCGGCCCGGTCGATCGAGCGGGAGCTGCGCGACGATATGTTCGGACATCTGGAGACATTGTCGATGCGCTATTATAATGAAAATAAGACCGGCGACCTGATGGCGCATTTTACGAATGACCTGCAGTCGATAAGGATGTTTCTGGGCTTTACGATCATCACGGCGTTCGACGCGACGGTCATGCTGGTTCTGGTACTGGCGCAGATGATCCTGTATGTGGATCTGAAGCTGACCGTGGTGGCGGTGATCCCGCTGCTTCTGATCATGTTCGGCGACGTATATTACGGTAAACTGATGCACCGGAAATTCCTGGAGAAACAGCAGGCATTTTCGGATCTGACCGATCAGGTGCAGGAGGCGGTCTCCGGAATCCGGGTGATCAAGGCGTTCGTGCAGGAGAAGAAGGAACTGGCGGCATTTGCGCGCATGAACCGGT
This sequence comes from uncultured Lachnospiraceae bacterium, assembly GCA_947626395.1. Classification (GTDB taxonomy): domain Bacteria; phylum Bacillota; class Clostridia; order Lachnospirales; family Lachnospiraceae; genus UBA3402. The sequence continues at coordinate 1,010 of CANQRU010000044.1, forward strand.
ATAATCAGGAGAAGAACCTGGGAGTCGTGCGGCTGCAGGCGCTGTTCATGCCGCTGCTGGAGCTGGTCATCGGCGCCAGCGGGCTGCTGACGCTGCTTTACGGCGGGTATCTGGCGATCGCGGGAGAGATCACGCTGGGTCAGTTCGTGGCGTTCAACCAGTACATATCCATGCTGATCTGGCCCATGTTCGCGGCCGGCGACTGCATTACCTATATTTCCCAGGGACTGGCGTCCATGAAGAGGATCATGGTGATCTTCAATGAGAGGCCGGACATCGTGGACGGGCCGGATGTGGACCGGTCGATTAAGACGCTGAACGGCGAGATTGAGATCGAGGGGCTGAGCTTCGCGTACCCGGGACAGAAGGGGGCGGAGGTCCTTCATGATATCGATCTTCATGTGGAAGCGGGTGAGACGCTGGCTGTTATCGGGCGGACAGGCAGCGGCAAGACGACGCTGGCGAGCCTTCTGCTGCGCCTCTACGACACGGAGCCGGACAGGATCCGCATCGACGGACATCCGCTGACGGAGATCCCGCTGGCGGTGCTGCGGGAGAATATCGCGTTTGTGCCGCAGGATAATTTCCTGTTTTCCGATACGTTGGAAAATAATATCTCGTTTGGGATCCGTGACAAGAGCCGTACGGATATCCATGAGGCGGTGGTACAGGCCGCGAAGGAGGCCTGTATCCACGATAACATTATGGAATTCCCGGACGGCTATCAGACGGTTGTGGGCGAGCGCGGCGTGACGATCTCCGGCGGGCAGAAGCAGCGCAGTTCGATCGCCAGGGCGCTTCTTAAGGACGCGCCGATTCTGGTCATGGACGACGCGCTTTCGGCGGTGGATACGGATACGGAGGAGCAGATCCTTCACAATCTGCGCGTGAACCGGGCCGGAAGGACGACGCTGATCATCGCCCACCGGATCTCGACGATCCAGAACGCGGACCATATTCTGGTGTTGGACGACGGGCGCAGGGCGGAGTACGGAACCCATGAAGAGTTGATGGAACTGAATGGAATTTACCGCAGTATCTACGATAAGCAGCAGCTTGAGAAACAGCTGCAGGAGGAAGGGGGCGAGGCTCGATGAGAGGCAACTCAGACAAGACACGTCCGCAGAATCCAAAGGCCGGCAGAAGTTCAGCCGAGAACCTGGCGAAAGAGAATCAACCGAACAGAAAAGGACTTTTCTCCAGATTAACCTCCGGCGGCCGCAGCGACGATATCGACACCCGCTACGAAGGCAACGCCCTCCTGCGCATGCTCTCCTACATGAAGCCATACAAGGGCGTAATGACGGTCTGCATGCTGCTGGTGCTGGTCATCACAGCGCTGGAACTGTACAAGCCGATCCTGATCGGCAACGCCATCGACCTCTACATTACCGGCGATTTCGCGCCGGGCGAGATGGTCAGCGAGCGCTTCCGCGGCGTGCTGATCGCGGCGGCCCAGTATCTGGGCGTCCTGGCGGCGCTGTTTGTCTGCAACCGGGTCCAGTACCTGATGCTGCAGACCACCGGGCAGAAGATCATTTATGAAATGCGCAACCAGGTGTTTGAGCATATCGAGAGCCTGTCCATGCGGTTCTTCGATCTGACGCCGGTAGGCAAGATCGTCACCCGCGCGACCAACGACGTGGAGTCGGTCAACGAACTGTACTCCAACATCCTGGTGCGGCTCTTCAAAAATGTGGTCAAGATCATCGGTCTGGCCGCGATCATGCTGTATCTGGACTGGCGGATGGCGCTCTGTTCCTTCATCATGACGCCGGTTGTGACGGTGCTGACGGTCATTTTCCGGGACATCGCCCATAAGACGTTCCAGATGACCAGGACGAAGATCACGGCGCTGAATACATTTCTGTCTGAAAATATTTCCGGTATGAAAATTACCCAGATGTTCCACCGGGAGAAGGAGAAGCACGAGGAATTCTGCGCGCGCAGCGAGGAGCTTTACCGGGTCAACTACCGGGAGATCATGGTCAACGCGATCTTCCGGCCATCGATCTACATGGCGTCGATCATCGCGATGATCATCGTGATCGCGGCGGGCAGCATCGGCGTATTCAACGGCGTCCTGACGCTGGGTACCATGTATATTTTCATCCAGTACATTCAGACGTTCTTCGAGCCGATCCAGGAACTGACGGACCAGCTGGCGACGCTGCAGTCGGCCATCGCCGCGGCGGAGAAGATCTTCACGCTGCTTGACGAGAAGCCGCTGATCGAAGACCCGCAGGAACCGGTGGTGCTTCCGGAGATCAAAGGGCGGATCGAATTTAAAAATGTGTGGTTCGCCTACAACGGCGAGGATTATATCTTAAAGGACGTGAGCTTTACGATCGAGCCGGGGCAGAAGGTGGCCTTCGTCGGCGCCACCGGCGCGGGGAAATCGTCGATTCTGAACCTGATCGGGCGGTATTATGATATTCAGAAAGGCGAGATCCTGATCGACGGCGTGGATATCCGGACGATGACCCGGGACCAGATCCGCGGGGCGATCGGCCAGGTGCAGCAGGACGTATTTATTTTCACGGGAGACATCAAGAGCAATATCCGGCTGCGCAATGAGGAGATCACTAACAAGGAGATCCGCGAGGCGTCGCGGCAGGTGAACGCCAGCAAATTTATTGAAAAACTGCCTCACGGCTACGACGAGCGGGTCAGCGAGCGCGGTTCCACGTTCTCAGCGGGGCAGAGGCAGCTTCTGTCCTTCGCGCGTACGCTGGCTTACGATCCGGCGATCCTGATCCTGGACGAAGCCACGGCCAATATCGATACGGAGACGGAGCAGTGGATCCAGGACGCGCTGGAGAAGCTGATGGCGGGCCGGACCACGATCATGGTGGCCCACCGGCTGTCCACGATCCAGCACGCCGACAATATTATTGTCATGCACCACGGGCGGATTCGCGAGAGCGGCACCCACCAGGAGCTGCTGGAGAAGGGCGGGATCTACAAGAAATTGTATGAACTCCAGAAGAGCGAGCAGGGGTGAAGACACCGCAGCAGTTACAGCGACAGATCGGTTTCATGCGTACAGGAACGGATCATGGGGAAACGCCGCAGCCCTCGTCCAGATACCATCCGAGCTCGCCGTCTTTCTTGACGATCCTGCCGATAGAGGTCTCCCGGACGACAGACAGCCGGTCGCCGGCACGGACATTCAGGAGCGCGTCGGAATAGTCGTCGCATTGGGTCGGCTTGCCGGGACGATGGTAGAGGAGGTATTTGGGGGCCAGGAAGATCCGGCCGGAGCTGAGATGGCGCAGGCGAACCAGATCGTCCATTTCCTCCAGGACGTCTACGGAGCAGTCGAAATAACGCATATGTATGGTCGCAGCGCGGCCTTCCTGGGAATGGCCGGCGGTGATCACCGGGAACGGATCATAGTGTTCAAATCTGGCCCGGCTCATGTCCTGTGCTTCCGCAGGAAGGATCAGGGCGTTGAGCTGGGCTCCCGCTTTTAAGGCGCATCCGCCGTCGATGGCGGCGATGCGCTTTTCTTCGTCATAGATCGGACTCATGCTGTCGATATCTGAACGGTAGAGCGTCACGGGCCAGTGTCCGGTGACGATATAGCGGGTGAAGCGGACATTTTCATGGAGAAAAGCGTCGCGCTTTAAGCATTCCCAGGCGTCGGCTGCGCGCAGCAGGGCCAGGTCGTCGGTGGGAACGCCGGCGTGGGCGAAAATGAAATTTCCCGCGGTCAGGACCGTAGGGAGATTCCAGAGCCAGCCGATCTCGCGCTGATAGCTGGTCAGAAGAGCCTGCTTTAGCGCAGGGACAGAAATCCGGCCGTTGGGAGTATCGTCAGAAATCACGCTGTCCAGGGAAATCCCCAGTTCATCCATCATATCAAGAAACAGACCGCGCTTCCAGACGTTCCGGTCGTACCGGAGCACATGAAGGAACCGTTCATCCGATTCCGGACCGGTTCCGATCAGATCAGACAGGCGGCTCATTTCTACATTGCCCATAGAGACGGAGACGCGGTACCCCCGGGCGATCAGATCCAGAACGAAGCGGACCGTCGCCAGGCTTTCCGGCCCCTTTTCGATCAGGTCGCCGATAATGACGAGGGTGTCCTGCGGCGAGAAGCGGATCTTCTCAAGCAGGCCACGCAGATAATGGACATAGCCATGGATATCGCTGACCGCGATCAGGCGGCCATCCCCGGAAGCGGGGGAAATTTCCTGGATTGTGGTTTTCATGGGGAGTCTCCTCATATTAATAATAGTAGATTTTACCATGCACATACAGAAAAGTTAAGCATTTTCTATAGAAGAGACATGACAAAAAACACAGAGGACATGTCCGTCCGCGTGTTATCTGGTGTAGGCGAGCACCTCGGTGATAAATTTCTCAAGAAGCGACAGCTGGGAGGAGGAGAGGCTGCGGATCATCTGGTCGATCCGCGCGATCTGCGCGGTCGTATCCGGCGCCGGACTGTTCTCAACCGGAATAATGTCCTCGATTCCCACATGAAGGATCTGGCACAGCCGGATGATCTTCTCGATCGTAAAATTCCGCTCGCCGCGTTCCAGCTGGGAATAGTACTGGGTGTCCAGCTCCAGAAGGCCGGAGAGTTCTTCCTGGGTCATGTTGTTGAGAAGCCGGAGATTCTTGATATTTTGAGAAATAATGCCGGATGTCCTGCTTTTCATGCGATGTTCCCCCTCTCTTCGGGCTGTCCGCCGGATATCAAAAGGATAAAGCAAAATTTATAAAAATTTAAGACAATATACGCTATATATACTATTGCAAAATGCTATATACGTATGCTATAATCCAAATGCCAAAAACTGCAAAATGGGCGCAAAATTTTATGGAAGTTTAATATATCGCTCTTGCGTTCCCGGAAAGCAAATGGTATGATGTACAATACGAAAGTGTCAATTGTTTCAAACTGTAGCAAAATGTGAATTCAGTAACAAATAAAGGAAGGAGAGACTACGATGAAGAATTTCCTGCAGAAAAAACCAATGCTCCTGCTTTGTGCATTGCTGCTGTTTTCTCTGGGCTGCATGGGAGTATTGGCTGTTGCGGAACCGAAAAGCACAGGCTCCACGGCAGAGACGGTAGAAATGACGGAAGGCGCGGTGCCGCTGGCTGGCGATATGGAAGAAGTCAGTGAGGCGACGTCTTCGAATGCCAGGACGGTTTGGCTGGATCCGGGCGATGGAACGCTGGAAGGAAGCATTGAGATTAAGGTTGATAAGGAGACAGGTAAAATACTATCATCCTTGCCGACGCCGATTTCTAATCGGAAAGAGTGGGAGTTCGCAGGTTGGTACACGGCGGAGATAGCAGAACCGAAGTACCTGGCTGGCGGAGATACGATAGGAGATGGTGTGTGTTATTCGAATGGTGATCTTTCAGAGTATAAACATGATGTATTAGGCGCTTTAAAGAAGGATCTTGAGGGTACTAATCTGCTGGCAAAGCTGGAAAATGATTATAAAGATAAAGGTCAGAAAGCGCTGGATGCTGCAATTACTGCAAAGCACCATTCCTGGCTTATGGATACGTCCGGGGAAAAAGTGGTAGACAAAGTTGATAAGAACGTCGGCACACTTTATGCGATGTATGCACCTAAAACGGTTAAAATCCATTGGGACTATGATGGATGGAAGAATAATAATGGAGCACTAGATTCAAGTAGAAGTTATGGCGCTTATGCTTATGCAAGTAATTTGAGCGATGCAAGCGAGTGGGGCGACCGTAAATTTGAGGGTTGGAGTTTTACACAGGATGGGCCAGTTGCGTTACTCCCGGGATATGTATATGAGGTTGGCGGAGCTTATTTGACGCCTGAAAAACTGGAGAGTGGCAGTGTAACGCTTTACGCAGTCTGGAGCGGCGGCGAAGGCAGGAAAGTTACAGATGTTAATGTCAAGATCCTTACTGGTACTGGTTATGCTAAGGGCCATGCCGGTTCGCAATGGAGATATGATCTCGGGTATAGTTTGTTGCCAACGGAGGCTATTCCGGAGCAGGTAACTTGGAGCATAGTGCCGGAAGGCGCTGGCTACTTTATTGAGCAGAAAGGCAGCACAAATAGGAATCAGATAGTCGTTGATGTAGCGACGGCGAAAGCCAGGAAACTGACATCGGTAACGGTTAAGGTAACAACGGCAAGCGGTGTAGTGGGTGAGGTAAATGTTCCGCTTGAGCATTCGTGGAATCGTACTTATACTTTTGAACCGACATGCTTGAATACTGGCTGGGCGACGGATAAGTGCTGGATATGCGGAACGGTAAATCAGCCTACTCTGCCGAAGGCGGCCCATGAATTCAGTACTACTCATACCCCGGCAACCTGTACAGAACCCGGATATGCGGAGAAGATCTGCAAGGTTTGCGGTGCGAAAGAGGTAACGGAAGAGAAACCGGCTTTGGGTCATAAGTGGGGCGATGAGAAGACGGTTGAAATATGCGGCGGCATTGCGCATATCCATACCTGCCAGACATGCGGCGTCACAGAGTCGGATGTGGATGTGAACAGCGCGGATCATCAGTGGAGTACGGAACTTGTGATCGATCAGGAACCGACCTGCGGTCAGGCCGGAAGCCGATCCTATCATTGCTTAAAGTGCAATCTGACAAAGGACAGCGAGATCATTCCTCCGGATCCGTCTCTTCATAACTGGAGCAGATGGTCTGTTATTGAAAAGCCGCAGGTTGGAGTAGTAGGTATGCAGAGACGTACATGCGGCAATTGCTGGACGGAAGAGACCGAGGATATTCCGGCGCTTCTGCCGTCTCCTGAGGCCCTGGCAGAGAAGGGTATTACCGGAGAAGTGGAGCATGAACCTGTCGTTGAGGAACTTCCTGAGACAGAACCGGCTCCGGAAGAAGAAGATAATAAGGATACCGCAGAAGTTCCCACCAGTCCATCCACCAGCGGCAGCAGTTCCGGCGGTTCGTCCGGCGGCGGCGGTGGTTCCCGCGGCAGCTCCGGCGGCGGTGGTGGCGGTGGCGGCGGCTCCCGCAGCAGTTCCGGCGGCGGCGCAGCTAAGACAGGCGCAGGCCCGTCGGCCGGCGCGGCAGCAACTCCGCTTCCTGTTGTTCCCACGGCAGAGATCCGTGCGGCGCTTCCGACTTATGTGGAAGTAGGAACCTGGGATAAGGCTGCGGACGGCACCTGGACCTGCAAGGATGAGAACGGACAGCCGTATACGAACCGCTGGGCGGCGGTGTATAATCCATACGCCAATACGGCGGCGGCAGACGCGTTCGACTGGTTCCGTTTCGATGCAGCAGGCCATCTAATCATAGGATTGTATGTGGATCCGGTTGATGGCAACACCTACTATATGAATCCGGCTTCCGACGGCACACAGGGCAAGATGATGACAGGCTGGCAATGGATTGACGGCAAAGAGTATTACTTCAATCCGAACTCGGACGGCCAGAGAGGACGTATGTACAGGAACGAAGCGACTCCGGACGGACATTTCGTAGGTCCGGATGGAGCCAAGGTCTGGTAAAGACCATCAAAAAGCAAGAATTATTTCAGGGCGGGAGATCTTCATGGTTTCCCGCCTTATTTTGGGGAAATGACTGTCACCGGCGTACATTTTATATTATAATAAAGAGGAAAGCATTGACTTTGCGGCGAAAACGCGGTAAAAGTAAAAAGGAAAAATGTCGAAATGAAAAGGTGAATATCATGTATCAGATGGATTTTAATAAGCCGGAGCATGTACATTTTATCGGAATCGGCGGTATCAGCATGAGCGGACTGGCGGAGATCCTGATGGACGAGGGGTTTACGGTGTCCGGCTCGGACGCGCATCCTTCGGAGCTGACGGAGAAGCTGGAGCATAAGGGAGCGGCGGTTTTCTACGGGCAGCGGGCGGAGAATATTACCGATGGGATCGATGTGGTCGTCTACACGGCTGCGATCCATCCGGATAACCCGGAACTTGCGGAAGCGCGTGCGAAGGGACTGCCGATACTGACCAGAGCGGAACTGCTGGGACAGATGATGCGGAATTACCGGTACGCGATCGGTATCGCGGGCACCCATGGCAAGACGACGACGACTTCCATGGTGGCGGAGATCCTGATGGCGGCGGATACGGATCCGACGGTGACGGTCGGGGGGATCCTGAATTCCATCGGGGGAAATATCCGTCTGGGCGGTTCGGAGATGTTCGTGGCGGAAGCCTGCGAGTATACCAACAGCTTTCTTTCGTTCTATCCGAACCGGGAGATCATTCTGAATATCGAGGAAGATCATCTGGATTTCTTTAAGGATATTGACGATATCCGCGCTTCCTTCCGGCGGTTCGCGCAGATCGTTCCGGCGGACGGTGTGGTCGTGATCAGCGCGGACATCGACCGGGTAGGGGAGATCGTGGAAGGACTTCCGTGCCGGGTCGTCACTTATGGCCGTTCGGACGACGCGCAGTACCGGGCGGAGAATATTGAATATGACGAATATGACCGGGCGAGCTTCGACGCGGTGTGGACGGAAGCGGCGGACAACGATGCAGAAGGCGGCCGTGGGATGGAAGCAGGCAAAAGCGGTGCGGAAGGCAGCGGAATTTCTTCCGGCGGGAATAAAGCGGAAACCGGTGCGGTCGGCGACAACGCCGTTGCGCGTCTGCGGATCCGTCTGAGCGTTCCGGGAGAGCACAATATTTATAACGCCCTTGCGGCGATCGCCCTGTGCAGGACGCTTTCTGTCGGTTCGGAGGCGATCCGGCGGGGCCTGGCGGGATTTACCGGCACCAACCGGCGGTTCGAGAAGAAAGGCGAGGTCTGCGGCCTGACGATCATCGACGATTACGCCCATCATCCGCAGGAGATCGCGGCGACGCTTTCGGCGGCGAAACATTATCCCCATAAGAAGCTGTGGTGTGTCTTCCAGCCCCATACCTACACGCGCACGAAGGCGTTCCTGGACCAGTTCGCGGAGGCGCTTTCGGCGGCGGACGAGGTGATCCTGGCGGATATCTACGCGGCCAGAGAGACGGACACGCTGGGCATCAGCTCCGGGGATATCGCGGAGAGGATCGAGGCGCTGGGGACACCGGCTCACTATCTGGGAAGCTTCGATGAGATCGAAAAATTTATTTTGGAAAATTGTGTCAACGGCGATCTGTTGATAACTATGGGCGCCGGAGACATAGTAAAAGTGGGAGAAAACCTGCTGGGGATTTAACTTATCCACAATATCCACATAGTTTTCAACAGATTACATGAGGAAAACTATGTGGATGTTTTTATTTACATAAACAGGATGTCCACATTCTGGAAAATGCCGCAGTATGCTTGCATTTCTACAGAAAATGACAAGTTTCGCAGGATTATGTAGACTGGTTATCCACAATATACACATTATCCACACGGGGCGGAATGGGAAGAGGGGGCCTATTTTCTTTTTTAAAAATGTGTGGTATGCTATGGGAAGAGTAAAAACGGGGTGAGGGATAACCATGAGAAGCAGCCTTGAAGTGAAGGCCACGCTGGTGGCGGATGAATTTATAGACCGGTATATGCCGGAGGCGAACGGGGAGTATGTGAAGGTCTATCTGTATATCCTGCGGCACGGGGACCGGCAGGTGACGGTAGTGGAACTGGCGGACGCGCTCAACTGCACGGAGTCGGATATCCGCCGCGCGCTGGCGTATTGGGAGAGACTGGGCGTGCTGACGGCGGAGACTGCCGCTATGGAGCCCGCGTCCGGGAACCGGCAGGGAATCCAGGCGGAGCCGGAGAACCGCGTGGGCGGCCGGCGCGGGGGGCGGCAGACGGATAAGGCGGATGTTTCCGTGGTGACGGCCGAGGAAGAGACGGCGGCTTCCGGGACGGATGCGGTCGGCGTAAGCGCGGCCGGCGGCGTGGGCGTTGCTGGCGGAGGCGTGGTTGGAAGTCCTGCGGCCGGAAGAAATGGCGTGACCGGAAAGGGCGGCGCCGCGGTCAGAGATGCGGCTGGAAGGGGCGCTGCTGCGGCGGAAGACGCGGCCGGAAGAAGTGCCGCTGCCGCCGGAGACGCGGCCGGAAGAGGCGCCGCTGCCGCCGGAGACACAGCCGGAAGAGGCGCTGCCGTCGGGGACGCCGTAAGCAGGGGGAGCGGCATCCCGGACGCCAGGATCCCGGCGCAGAGGGATTTCTACACGCCGGAGCAGGTCAGGGAACTGTCTGAGGATGAAGAATTTACCCAGCTTCTCTATGTGGCGCAGAAGTATCTTAATAAGGTGTTCACGCCCAGGGACTGCGAGGTATTCGCCTATCTGTACGACGGACTGCGGCTGCCGGCGGAGCTGCTGGAATATCTGGTGGAGTACTGTGTTCAGGGCGGTCATGACAGCATCCGCTATCTGGAGACGGTGGGACTTAACTGGCATGAGAAGGGGATCAATACGGTGGAGCGTGCCAAGCAGTATACGGCGTCCTATTCGAACGAGGCGTTCGCGGTCATGCGGGCGTTTGGCTTAAGCGACCGCCGTCCGGGCAGTTCGGAGATGGAGATGATCCATCGGTGGTTTCGGGAGTGGGGATTTACGAAGGATATGATCCTGGAGGCCTGCGCGAGAACGCTGGCGGCCACGAATAAGCCAAGCTTCGCCTATGCGGACCGGATCCTTATGGAGTGGAAGAAAGCGGACGCGCGCACGATGGATGATGTGCGAAAGCTGGACGAAGCGAGGGAGAGGGCCAGAAGCGCGGAGGCGGCGGATAAAGGCGGTCAGCCGGAGCAGCAGGCGTCCGTGGTTCCCGCGGGAAGGAACGGCGGCCAGACGGCCAGGGAAGGCGTTTCCGGCGGCGGCCGGGGGACGTCACGCGCGGCGGCCGGCGGATCGCGGAACCGTTTTCATAATTTTGAGCAAAGGGATACGGATTATGACGCCATTGTACTGAGGCAGCTGAAAGAGCGTCTTGGGAAGCAGTAAAAAGCGCCGCGGCGTCATTATTTCCGGCGGCTTCGTTAAGCGTGGGAGCCGGGAAGCGAAGACCGTGTCCGGAATAGAAAGGGAGAGCCATGCCGTTAAGCAATTCACAGTATCAGGCGATCATGAGGATCTACAACGAAAGGCAGTATGAGGACAAGCACGCCCAGGACCAACGGCGGGCGGACGTCTATGAGCATGTGCCGCAGATGAAGGATCTGGAAGAGCAGATCGCTTCCTGCGCGGCCGACTGCGCCCGGCTTCTGCTGAGCGGGGAACCGCAGGCCGGACAGGAGCGGAAGGCTGTTCTCAAGGCCCTGCGCCGGCAGAGGGAGGAACTTCTGCGGCAGTACGGCTATGAGCCGGATTACATGGAGATGCGTTATCACTGCCCGGACTGCCGGGATACCGGATACACGGACGGAAAGAAGTGCCGCTGTTTTCTGAAGGAGCAGACGAAGCTTCTGTACGCCCAGTCCAACATCGAGGATGTGCTAGGGAAGGAGAATTTCGCGGCGTTTTCTTTCGATGTGTATGATAAGAGCGAGGTGATCCCGGAGCTGGAGATGACGGTCGCGGAGTATATGCGCCAGGTCTATGGATGGTGCAGGGATTACGCGGATCATTTCGCGGAGAGGGGAGGGAGCCTTCTCTTCACCGGCGGAACCGGCGTGGGGAAGACATTTCTTACCAACTGCATCGCGAGGGAGCTGATCGACGCGGGCCAGTCGGTGATCTATCTGACAGCCAATGATCTGGTGGATATCTTTTCCAGCAATAAGTTCCGCACCGATTCGGAAGAAGAACTGCGGGACATGTACCAGTACGTACTGGACTGCGACCTGCTGATCATCGACGATCTGGGGACGGAACTGAATAATTCCTTCGTCTCATCCCAGCTGTTCTACTGTATCAATGAACGGCTCGTGAGGGGCAGGGGGACGGTCATTTCCACGAATCTGTCCGTCTCGATGCTGCGGGATACCTATTCGGACCGGGTGTCGTCGAGGATCACAAGCGGATATACGATCATACCGCTGTATGGGAGAGACCTTCGGACGCGGAGATAGCGGAGAGGCTGCGAAAGAAAATGAAGAAATATGTTCCACCGTCTTGACGAGACAGATGGAAAAATGGTATAAAGATTACGTCGCTCACGTTGTACTGCTTAATTGGAGGAAAACATGATATACGAAGAGAAGACCATTGAGACGATTCCGGTAGGACCGCTGGGTCTGGTTCCGCTCCGCAGCATCAGGGAGCTGGGAGACAAAGTCAATGACTATCTTGTTACATGGAGGCATGAACGCGAGAGCGAGCATAAGTCAACGATTGCTTTCGCCGGTTATCAGAGGGATTCCTATATTATCGAGAGCAGGACGCCCCGGTTCGGCACCGGGGAGGCGAAGGGAACGATCGAGGAGTCGGTCCGCGGAGACGATCTGTATATCATGGTGGACGTCTGCAATTACAGCCTGACCTATTCACTGTGCGGGCAGACGAACCATATGTCCCCGGACGACCATTTCCAGGATCTGAAGAGGGTCATTGCGGCGGCGGCCGGCAAGGCCCGCAGGATCAACGTGATCATGCCCTTCCTGTACGAGGGCAGGCAGCATAAGCGCTCCGGACGCGAGTCCCTGGACTGCGCGCTGGCGCTTGAAGAGCTGGCGAATATGGGCGTGGAGAATATCATCACGTTCGACGCCCATGACCCGCGCGTGCAGAACGCGATCCCGCAGATCGGATTCGAGACCGTGCAGCCGATCTATCAGTTTATCAAGTATCTTCTGAAGGTGGAGACGGATCTTCAGATCGACAGCGATCATATGATGGTCATAAGCCCGGACGAAGGCGGTATGACCAGAGCCGTGTATTTCGCCAATGTTCTGGGACTTGATATGGGTATGTTCTATAAGCGCCGCGACTATACGCGGATCGTGAACGGACGGAATCCGATCGTGGCCCACGAATTCCTGGGTTCCGATGTGGAAGGCAAGGATGTGCTGATCATCGACGATATGATCTCGTCGGGCGAGAGTATGCTGGATGTCGCGAAGGAGCTGAAGCGGCGGAAGGCCCGGAAGGTATTCGTATGCGCGACGTTCGGACTGTTTACCAACGGTCTGGCGCAGTTTGACAAGTATTATGAGGACGGCCTGATCGACCGGATCCTGACGACGAACCTGGTGTACCAGACGCCGACGCTTTTGTCGAAGCCGTATTACATCAATGTGGATATGAGCAAATACATCGCGCTGATCATTGATAACCTGAACCACGACGCGTCTTTGAGCGAACTTCTGAATCCGACAAAGAGGATCAACCGGCTGCTGGCGGCGTATCGGGAGAAGAATGCGCAGAAGTAGGATGCTGCGGAATGGCGGTTGAAGCGGCTAAGGCCGGCAGGCAGCAGGAGCCGGAAAGAACCGGCTGACGCAGCCGGAAGCCCCTCAGGCGTCCGCCGACCGCTGCAGCGTGAAGATGAATTCGGTGCCGACGCCCTCGGTGCTGATGACGTCGATGGTTTCCCCATGATTCTGAATAATTTCTTTTACAATGGACAGGCCCAGGCCTGTCCCTTTTTTGTCCCGGCCGCGGGACAGGTCGGTCTTGTAGAAACGCTCCCAGATCTTCTTCTGGCTGTCCCTGGGGATGCCGATGCCGGTGTCCTTCACGGAGACGAAGACCTTTTCGTAACGGATGGAGGTCTGGATGAAGATCGTGGAATTGTGGTGGCTGAATTTGATTGCGTTGTCGATCAGGTTGTAGAGAACCTGCTGGATCTCGCCCATATCGGCGTAGACCATGGTGGAGGTCTCGGAGAAGGTCAGATCCAGGATGATATTCTTGGCGTTGCAGGTGCCTTCGAAGCTGGCCGCCGTGTCCTTGATGACCCGGTTGATATCGAAATTGGTGCGGGTAAGGCGTCCTTTCAGATCCAGGGAGTTCAGCGTGAGAAGCCCCTGGGTCAGCTTATTCAGGCGGTCGGTTTCGGAGATGACCAGATGGAGATATTTTTCCTGAAGCTCCGGGGGGATCGTGCCGTCCAGGATCGCTTCCAGGTAGCCTTTGATGGAGGTAAGCGGCGAACGGAAGTCGTGGGAGACGTTGGCAATGAAATTCTTCTGGTATTCATCGCTTTTCTCCAGCTTCTCAGACATGTAATTCAGGGTGTCGGCCAGATACCCGACTTCGTCCTGGGTATGCAGGACGACGCGGTGCTGCAGATGGCCTTCGGCGTATTCCCTGGCGGCGGCAGTGATCTTGCGCAGCGGAAAATACACCGAGATCGTGAAGACCAGCAGAATGATCAGCGACAGCCCGAAAATGATGCAGGCGGTCACATAAAGAACATTCAGCACCTGATCCCGGAGGTGGGTGATCTCGCTGATCGGCAGATGGATCAGCACATAGCCGTGTGTGACGTAATTGCCGGTGATGGGAGCGCAGACGCTTAAGACGTCGCCGTTAAAGTTATTATGATAATTTCCGATGGCGTAGCCCCGGTTGCCGGTGAAAGTAGGGTCAAAATTTTCAATGACCATGGAGGTACGGGCGCCGTGGACGCTGTCGTTCACAACGATCCCGCGGGTGTTCACGATCCAGATCTCTGTGTGGAGATAAGCGGATAAGGCGTCCACCAGGGACTGGGTATCATCCTCGGACTGGGCGGATCCGCGGTAAATGCCGGAATAGCGGGCGGCCAGCAGACTGGCTTCGTCGTACAGATTATCGGCCCGGGCGGACAGAAGGATCCGATCGGTCCAGTCGGACGCCAGCGTGGCGATCACGATGAAGCTCAGGATGCCGAATACCAGGTATCCAAGTATGAACTTGTAGTAGAGGGAATGCCGCCGTTTCACCGTTTCACCTCGAATTTATAGCCGATGCCCCAGACCGTGGTCAGGGCCCAGTTATCGTTGTCTTTGATCTTCTCGCGCATGCGCTTGATATGTACGTCTACGGTGCGGGTGCCGCCGATATATTCGTAGCCCCAGATGTGATCCAGAAGCTGCTCGCGGGTGAAGACCTGGTTCGGTGATGAAGCCAGGAAATACAGCAGCTCCAGTTCCTTCGGCGGCATATCGATGGACTGTCCCTGATAAATGACCGAGTAATTGGTCAGGTTCACGATCAGCCCCGGATATTCCACGTATTCGCCCTGCTGGCCGGAGCTTGGGGCGGGAGACGCGGCCGGCGCCGTCTGATAGCGGCGCAGCACGGCTTTGACGCGGGCCACCAGCTCTTTGGAATCGAACGGCTTGATCATGTAATCGTCGGCGCCCAGCTCCAGTCCCAGGACCTTGTCGAAGATCTCTCCTTTGGCGGAGAGCATGATAATGGGCACCTGGGAGGCGGCCCGCAGCTCCCGGCAGACCTGATAGCCGTCGATGCCGGGAAGCATCAGATCCAGAAGGACGATGTTGGGACGGAAGGAGGGGAAGACCCGCAGGGCTTCCTCGCCGTCCAGGACGATCTTCGTCTCGTAGCATTCCTTGGTCAGATAGAGGGAAATGAGTTCCGCGATGTTGGCGTCGTCGTCGACGATCAGGACTCTCTGCTTTTCAGCCATGGTGATTCTCCTTTTTGAAATTGTTATAGCCGGTTCTGCCGGGAACAGCGGCCGTGAACCGGCCTGGTTCCCGGCGGGCCGCATACGGAAGCTGGTTCAGTCTCAGAAACAGGCTTCGTAAAGGCTGCTTACTTTACTTAAAAATAACGATAGTCACGCCGGTATCGCCTTCGCCGAACTCGCCCAGGCGGAACTCCTGGACATAATTCAGCCGCTTTAACCGCTTGTGGACGGCGTTTCGGAGGGCTCCGGTGCCCCGGCCGTGGACGATGCGCACCTGGGGCAGATGGGCCAGATAGGCGTCGTCTAAATATTTGTCTAGAAGCGGAATGGCCTCATCCGTGGTCTTGCCGATCAGGTTGATCTCCGGCGAGACGGAGAAGGATTTGGACATCTTGATGCTTCCGGCGCCGGTGTTGTGGGAATCGCGGCCGCCGGATGCGGAGCCGGAGAAACCGGAACCGCCGCTTCGGCCGCCGGCTGCGCCGGAGCCTGAGCCGCTGCCGGAACCCGCGCCGGAAGAAGCAGAACCGCTCCGTCTGCCGGCGCCTGTGCGGATCGCGCCGCTTCCGCCTGCCCCGTCCGGGCCGGTGATCGTGGCTTCGTCGATCATTTCCAGATCCTTTATATTCACCTGCGACCGCAGGATGCCCATCTGGACGAAAAGATCGCCTTTGGCGTTGGGCAGCGTGCTGACGGTGCCGGTCAGGTTCAGCGACAGCACCTTGACGGCGTCGCCGACGCGGATCGCCCGCGGGGAAATGGTCTTCTTCGGGCCTTTCACCTTAACGGCCAGCTTCTCATCCACTTTATTCATCTGGTCGCGCAGCTTCGCCCGCTCGGCTTCCAGTTCCTTGCCGACGCCGGAAGAGGCGGCCAGTTTATTGATGTTCTTGATGGTCGCGTCGGCGGTCTCCTTGGCTTCCCGCAGGATGCGCTGGGCTTCCTCGTTGGCCTGCCGCAGGAGTTTCTCTTTCCGCTCGTCCAGGCGCTCTTCCTTCTGGGAGAGGCGCTCCCGCAGGCGGGCGGCTTCCTCCTTGTAGGCTTCCGCCTCGGCCCGCTCCTTCTCGATCAGGACGCGGCTTTCTTCCAGGTGCGCCAGCATATCCTCGAAGGCTTCGTCATTGGTCTCCAGATGCGTCCTGGCGTCCTCGATGATAAAGTCCGGCAGGCCCAGCTTCTTCGAGATCGCGAAGGCGTTGCTCTTGCCGGGGATGCCGATCAGAAGGCGGTAGGTGGGCTGGAGATTCTCCACGCTGAATTCGCAGCAGGCGTTCTCCACGCCCGGCGTGGTCAGCGCGTAGACCTTCAGCTCGCTGTAATGGGTGGTGGCCATGGTCCGGCATTTCATATTGTGGAGGAAGGTCAGGATGGAAATGGCCAGCGCCGCGCCTTCCGTCGGATCCGTGCCCGCGCCCAGTTCGTCGAAGAGACACAGGGAATTGGAATCCGCTTTGTCAAGGATCGACACGATATTCGTCATATGGGCGGAGAAAGTGCTTAAGCTTTGCTCGATACTCTGCTCGTCGCCGATGTCCGCGAACACTTCCTCAAAGACCGCCAGCTCCGAGCCGTCGAAAGCCGGGATATGCAGGCCCGCCTGGCCCATCAGCGTGAACAGGCCCACGGTCTTCAGCGACACGGTCTTGCCGCCGGTATTCGGGCCGGTGATCACCAGCAGGTCGAACTCGCGGCCCAGATGGATATTGATCGGAACCACCTTCGCCGGGTCCAGGAGCGGATGGCGTCCGTCCTTGATGTTCAGCCAGCCGTCCTCGTTGAACTTCGGCTCGCTGCCCTTGTAATGCCGGGACAGAGCCGCCTTGGCGAAAATGAAATCCAGCCGCGCCAGGACCTGCTGGTTGACGCGGATCTCTTCGATATGGGGCGCAGTCTGGTTGCTCAGATCCGCCAGCACCGCCTCGATCTCCTTCTTCTCCTGGATCTCCAGCTCCCGCATCTGGTTGTTCAGCTGCACCACGGCCATGGGCTCGATGAAAACGGTGGAGCCGGTGGACGACTGGTCGTGGATCATGCCGGAGACCTGGGATTTGTGTTCCGCCTTCACCGGCAGACAGTAGCGGCCGTCCCGCATCGTGATGACCGCGTCCTGCAGGTAAGTGCGGTTGGAATTCAGGAGCGCGTTTAACTGGTTATGGACCTTCTCGGAAATAGACCGCATGGAGCGGCGCACCCGGCGCAGGCCGGGACTGGCGTCGTCGCTGATCTCCTCTTCGGAAATGATGCAGCGTTTGATCTCATTGTTCAGGGTGGTCAGCGGCTCCAGCGAGCGGAACATTCCGTCCAGGGAATCGTCCGGGAACTCGTCGCTCTCCTCGCGGCGGCCGTAAGCCCTGGCCCGGTCCGCGATCGTCAGCATGGCGCTGACGGAGAGAAGTTCCGTGACCGAGAGGGAGCTGCCGATCTCCAGCCGCTTGAGCGATGCGCCCACGTCCTTTAAGCCGGTAAATGAAATGCTGCCTTTCAGGCGGACCCGCGTCAGCGCGTCGGAGGTCTCCTTCTGGGCCTGGGTGATCTCGTCGATGTCGGTGAGAGGCACCAGGGCCTGGCACTGGGCGCGGCCTAAGGGGGAACTGGCGTAGTCCGCCAGCAGGGCGGCGATCTTATCGTATTCGAGGGTTTTTAGTACTTTTTCGTTCATGATATGTCCTCAGAGTTTACCATTCCTGCAGTGCGATGTTAAAGAATTAATGTTTCTTTTGCAGCGCACGGTTCTTTTCTTATGTAGAGTATACCACATGAAGCCCTTTTTTGCCTTCCCTTTTTCTTAAAAATTCTGAAAAATATCGCAAAAAACCGCCGCGAACCACGGTTTTGCTTGCATAAATTCTCATCAGAAATTATAATAGAGACAGATTCTCTGAAAGGAGAGCAGGTATGTCGGATAAAAATGGTTCCGACCGGGAACCGGAGAGGAAACGCCCGTTTATTCGAGAAAAAGTGGCAAAGCCGCCAAGGACGAAGAGGCAGATGGCATTCCGCGTATTTGCCTACGTGATTCTTGCGGCCATCGCCGGGATCGCCGCGGGGATAAGCTTTGCCGTGGCCGGACCGATCGCGGAGCGTTACCTTGTGCCGACTACCGCGGCGCCTACGGCGCCGACTGTGACGATCCCCACGGATACGGAGACCATGCCTGCGCCTGCGGGGACATTGCCGGGTCCTGCGGATGGCGGAACCGCGCCGGGGGCCGCTGACGCCGGGGCTGCGTCAGGAACCGCGCCGGGCTCTGCCGGTTCCGGGGCTGCGCCGGGAACCGCGGACGGGGGAAATACGCCGGGTTCTGATGAGACAGGGACTCCGTCAGGTTCTGCGGATGCCGTACCAGAGCCGACGGCGTCTTCTGAGACAACGGAAGAGCTGACGACAGAGGAAGAGACGGAGACCAAGGCAGAAGAGACGACGAAGCCGATCGAGGAGATTTTTGAATCGGCCATAGAGGAATACAATTACACGGTGGACGACCTGAATTCCATGTACACCGCCCTGCGCAGCGTAGCGGCCGCGGCGGACAATGGGATTGTGACGATCCATTCGGTGCGGCAGGAGTTGGACTGGTTCGACAATCCGATCGAGAATACCGGTCTGTACGCCGGAGCGATATTTGCCGCGACGGAGCAGGAACTGATGATCCTGATCCCGGCGGCGGCCCTGGAGGATGCGGACACGCTGCGCGTCACATTCGCGGACGGCAGCGAGGCCGACTGCACGGTGCGGCAGACAGACAGCCTTACCGGTATGGCGGTAGTCAGCGTGGGACTCAGCGATCTGGAAGAGACGACGAAGACGAAGGTCTCCGCCTTAACGCTGGGAAATTCATTTTTGACGAAACAGGGCGACGTGGTCATGGCGGTAGGGGCTCCTACGGGGGCGGTGCATTCCTGCGCGTACGGATTCATTTCCCATATTGTCCGTAACGTGCAGGTGCCGGACGGCGTCACGCGGCTTCTGTACGCGGACGTGACAGCGGACGCGGCGTCAGGGACATTTCTGATCAATACGACGGGCGAGCTGATCGGCTGGGCGACGGACGACTATGAAAGCGGCAGCGGCATCGCGGTGGTCAGGGGCATTTCCGAATACAAGTCCATGCTGGAGAAGATGTCCAACGGAATTCCGATCCCGTATCTGGGTATCCAGCCGCAGGAGGTCAGCGAGGCGATGCAGGAAAGCGGCATGCCGGCCGGAATCTATGTGCTGGAGTGCAGCATCGAGGGGCCGGCCTACGACGCGGGCATCCAGAGCGGCGACATCATCGTGCGCATCGGCGAGACGGACGTGGAGAAGATCAGCGAGTTCCAGGCGCAGATGGCCGCGCTGAAAGCGGGAGATCAGGCGACGGTTGTGGTTCAGCGCAAAGGCGCTGATGAATATATTGAACTGGAATATCAGGTGAACGTGGGAGCCAGGTGATGTGCCTGGCTTCCGGCGGCTGTGGACGTGCGGGTGCGGCGTGAGCCGCCGGACGCCCTGGGAGCAGAGTAAATGCGGGGCAACAGAGTGGTGTGAGCTGCTGGACGCCTCGGGCCGCGGCGTTCGCCGGACAGCAAAGGGGATTCAGGAAGGCAGGAAGAGACATGAAGTATATCGAGACGCTGAGAGAGGGCATGCGGATATCCGAAGTGTATCTGTGCAAGAGCAAGCAGATCGCCCAGACCAAAGCCGGCAAGGACTATGGCAATCTGGTACTGCAGGATAAGACGGGAACCATCGATTCCAAGATCTGGGATCTGGGATCGCCGGGAGTGAACAGCTTCGAGGCGATGGACTACGTCCGGGTCGACGCGGACGTGACGATGTTCCAGGGCAGCCACCAGCTGAACGTCAGGCGGATCCGCAAGGCCGACGAGAACGAATACGTCCCGGAGGATTATCTGCCGGTCAGCGGCAAGGATATCGGGAAAATGTACGCGCAGCTGCAGGAACACGCGCGCTCCCTTAAGAATCCGTATCTGAACCGGCTGGCGGCGTCGTATTTCATTGACGATCCGGAGTTTTCGAAAGCATTTAAATTCCACAGCGCGGCCAAGAGCGTCCATCACGGCTTCGTGGGAGGGCTCCTTGAGCACACGCTGAGCGTGACGGACACCTGCGCGTACCTGGCGGCGCATTATCCGGAACTGAACCGGGACCTGCTGGTCTGCGCGGCCATGTTCCACGACGTCGGGAAGATCCGCGAGCTGTCCGTCCTGCCGGAGAATGATTACACGGACGAGGGGCAGCTTCTGGGACACATCGTCATCGGCGCGGAGATGGTGCGTGAGAGGAGCCTTACGATCCCGGGCTTCCCGGAGAAGCTGCGGACCGAGCTTCTGCACTGCATCCTGGCCCATCACGGGGAACTGGAATTCGGCTCGCCGAAGAAGCCGGCGCTTCTGGAGGCGCTGGCCCTGAGCTTCGCCGACAATATGGACGCCAAGCTGGAGACGATGATCGAGGCGCTCCGGGCCGGCGGCGACAATAAGGGCTGGCTGGGGTATAACCGGTTTTTGGAGACGAATCTGCGAAAGACGTCGGAGTGAGAAACAAAATGAGCTGTCCGTTCGAATTAAGCGGGCGGCAGCTCATTTTGTTTCTAATGAGAGGTTAAAGGTATGTCTATGTAAAAAGCAGCGTGGCTTGAGTTGTTAGTCGAGGCCGCTCTGGTATGCGCCATCCAAAACCGGCCCCATTTCCGAGTCTCCGCCGGGCGGCCCGCCGTGTAAAACGGCTCATGGGTGTCAGCGTGCCGACCGTATGAATTGTTCTCTGGAATGATTCTATAATAGCAGGAAAATGTGACCAGATTTTGTTTAATTGATGAAAGAAATCTAAATATCCTTACGAAAAGCGAAATATAGAGGGAAGAACAACAGAAGTATAGAAGACGAGGAGCAAAATATGGACGACAAAATTGTCTGGAAGAAAAATGACCGCTTCACGGTGACGATCGAGGATCTGTCGGAGGAAGGCTCCGGCATCGGCAGGACGGACGGATATATCTGGTTTATCAAGGACACAGTCATCGGCGACGTAGTCGAGGCGAAGGCGATGAAGACGAAGAAATCCTACGGCTTCGCCCGGCTGGAGCGGGTGATCGCGCCGTCCCCGAAGCGGATCACGCCGGCGTGTCCGGTAGCCCGGCAGTGCGGCGGGTGCCAACTGCAGGCGATGAGTTATGAGGAAGGGTTGAGGTTCAAGGAGAAGAAGGTGTTCGAAAACCTGCGGCGGATCGGGGGGTTTGAGAATCTGCGGAGAGTGGAGGAGCCGGATGCGGGGACAGATGACACGGACGGGTTTGTTGTGAGTGAAGGTTGTGCAGATGCTTGCGGTGGGGAAAGTGTGGCCACGAGTGATGCGGCCATGAGTCTCAAGAAAGATTCTTTCATGTGCAGCAGTAAAGATGTGAACATGAGCGACGATGCAGATTCAGATGCGGCTATGCGCGGTAAGGAAAGCACAGCTGTGCCCGATGAGGGCGGCGCAGGCATTGCTGTAGAAGAGAATGCCGTCGAGAAGACGATTCCTTTTTATCCGATTATAGGCATGGACAGCCCTTGGCGCTACCGCAACAAGGCCCAGATTCCCTTCGGCCTCGACAAAAACGGCGAGATCGTGACCGGCTTCTACGCAGGCCGGACCCACGCGATCATCGGACACGACGACTGTCTGCTGGGCGTGGAGGAGAACCGGCAGACCCTCTCGGTCATCAAACAATATATGCGGGAGAACCATATCGCCCCCTACGACGAGGAGACGCGTCGCGGCCTGGTGCGCCACGCGCTGATCCGCAAAGGTTTCCGCACCGGCGAGCTGATGGTCTGCCTGGTGATCAACGGCCGGAAGCTTCCGGCGGCGGACAGGCTGACCGCCGCCCTGCGCGAAATGCCCGGCATGACGAGCATTTCCTATTGTATCAACACGGACGACACCAATGTGATCCTGGGGCGGGAGATCGTGAATCTCTTCGGCCCCGGCTATATCACCGACTATATCGGCAATGTGAAATACCGCATTTCCCCTCAGTCTTTCTACCAGGTGAACCCGGTGCAGACGGAGAAATTGTACGGCACGGCGCTTGAATACGCGGGTCTGACCGGCACGGAGACCGTATGGGACCTCTACTGCGGAATCGGAACCATTTCCCTGTTCCTCGCGCAGAAGGCGGGGCGCGTCTATGGCGTGGAGGCGGTGCCCCAGGCGGTGGCTGACGCCCGCGAGAACGTCCGGCTGAACGGCCTGACCAACGTGGAATTCTTCGAGGGCCGCGCGGAGGAGGTGCTGCCGCGGATGTACGCCGAGAACCACATCGCCGCGGACGTGGTCGTGGTGGACCCGCCGCGGAAGGGCTGCGACGCCGCCTGCCTGGACACGATCGTGAAAATGGCGCCGCGCCGGGTGGTGTACGTGAGCTGCGACTCGGCGACGCTGGCGCGGGATCTGAGGTATTTGTGCGGGGAGGGGTATGAGTTGAGGAAAGTGCAGTGCGTGGAAATGTTCGCGTGGTCTGGGCATATAGAGACGGTATGTCAGTTAGTTCTGAGAAAACTGGTTGTGCATGTCAACGCAGATGTGGATGAATTGGTGCAGGACAAAAAATGGATGGCATCCTAAGAACAGATTGGGGCATACGTTCTGAAGAGTAGCGGATTTAAGGTCAGCCATCTTTATATCGCACAAGTGAAGCGGAAATACGGCATTATCGAACGGGAGAATTACAATAAGCCGAAGTCAGAGAATTCCCGTCAGCCACAATGCCCGTCGTAGAAAGAGGCGGCGATCAAGGCGGCGCTGGAACACTTCGGGATGATATAACAAGAAGCCCCATGAAAAAGCAGTTTGCCTTTTTCGTTGGTTTCCTTCTTTCTTTAATTTTCACGAAATCTTGCGAAAGATGGAAGCCTCTTGTATAATGAATGTTAGTTTTAAATGAACTGAATGGGCGCATGGCCACAATGTATCAAAAATTTTCTTTGTCTGGTGGCGTCGTCCAAGGGGAAAACTGTCGGATTATACAGGAGGAGGAATTGACAATGGCGATTCCGAAGTTTTTTGAGTTTTTTGAGTGTTTTCTGCGTGCTGTTCAAGACGGAGAACTGCATACGTCGAAAGACGTGAGGGAAAAGGTTGCAATCGCAATGCAGCTTTCGGAAGCCGACCGGGAGGAAATGCTTCCCAGCGGAAAGCAGCGCACATTCGACAACCGTGTTGCCTGGGCAAGGACCTACCTCAACAAGGCGGGTCTGATCAAAACCCCGTTGCGCGGGAAGTACTGTATCACAGAGGAAGGAAAGAAAGCTTTAGAATCGGGAGAGAAAATAGATTTAAAGTATCTTGACCGGTCGGAAGAGTTTCGGGCATTTCACGGCGGGACTTCTGAAAGCGCGGCAGAAGTTGTCGAAACACAGATCGAGGAATCGCCATTGGAAGTGCTGGAGGTGGCTTTTCAACAGATCAATGCCACTCTGGCCAGTCAATTGATGGACGAGGTGATGAAACTGACCCCGGCAGAATTTGAAAAACTGGTCGTTCAATTACTGCTGCGAATGGGCTATGGAAATGGGATTGACGACGCTGGAATGGTGACCCAGCAGTCCAACGACGGAGGAATAGACGGAATCATCAAGGAAGATCAGCTGGGCTTCAGTCATATTTATATTCAGGCCAAGCAATGGGCATTAAATCAGACCGTGGGAAAACCGGAAATACAGAAATTTGTTGGAGCGCTGCAGGGACAGCAAGCGCAAAAGGGATTATTTATTACGACCGCAAGGTTTTCAAGCGCCGCGCACCAGTTTGTAGAAAACCTGTTAGGCGCAAAAGTGGTCTTGGTCGACGGGTCAGATTTGACAAAGCTGATGCTTAAACATAATGTGGGCGTTTCTGTGGAACATGTTTATGAAGTGAAAAGAATAGACAGCGATTTCTTTGAAGAGGAACTATAAACAATTTCAGCAAAAACAGATTTGAAGATAAATCCTTCGCTCCCCCCGGTGACAGTGGCGCTAACGGACGGCGGCATGGAGTAACAGGCCATCCTCGACGCCTGCACGCTCTACCCGGACAGCAGCTTTGCCGACCTCTACGACGAAATCGCCATGCCG
Source organism: uncultured Lachnospiraceae bacterium (assembly GCA_947626395.1). Taxonomy (GTDB): domain Bacteria; phylum Bacillota; class Clostridia; order Lachnospirales; family Lachnospiraceae; genus UBA3402. The sequence continues at coordinate 25,600 of CANQRU010000044.1, forward strand.
CCGGAGCCGCGGAAAGCCCATCAGGAGAATGACTGCGCCGTTATGCAGTCGTACGGCTTTGCCGTCAAAGGCATGACCGAGAGCCGATGCGTGGCGGAGCTGATGAAGATGTATCAGGCGCTGACGGAAAAAGCGGGAAAATCATCGTAAAAATAGTTATCGTTGAAAACGGCGTGAGAAAGATGCTCATCATTCAAAAACGGATAAAAATAGTAAACAAGTTGTTGCCCTTGCCTATTGGCATTCGGGCTTGACGGAGCGTCTTCTTACCATATATTAGTACAAGTTATGACAACTTATGAACGACTGTAAGCTGTAAATCTGTTGAAAGATTTATCACGGGAGCGGTTTGAAAGGCGGGACGAGCATGGACAGTCAGGAAA